>CAYQPR010000024.1:0-9714 GCA_964419925.1 Candidatus Woesearchaeota archaeon | reverse complement strand
CTTCTTTTTCTTGATTGTATTTAATAACACCCAAAACAGGATTATTCTTAAAATCGGCTTTAGCAGATTTTTCAAATTCTTTCATTAAAGAAAGATGCCTTTTATCTAAAAAAGATGCATCCATATATCTAAAATTACTTGGAATTATTACTCCGTCTGAATTAAACTTTATTATTTTTGATTGTTTCATTTTGATTACCTCTAAAAAAGGTAAACTTAACTAATATATAAAGCTTTCTATTTGTTACCACTTCAAAGTTAATTAAGGTTTTAGAAAAGTTTTAAATATCAGATAATTAATCAATTTTCCAGATAAATATTAATTAAAGGGGGTGTATTAATGGCAAAAGGAACTAGTGGAATGGGTGGTTGGGCCTTTATTATAGGCGTTATTGTGGCCGTTCTGGTTGGTTTGTTTGGAGATTTAAGTTCTTCTTTGTGGTTAGGAGTCTTGGTTGTTTTGGGTTTAATTGTTGGATTCCTAAATGTTAGTGGAGCTGAATCAAAAGACTTTTTAATGGCTACAGTATCTTTGGTGGTTGTTTCCTATTTTGGTGGACAAGTTTTAAATGTCGTTCCAAAGTTGGGCCCAGTTTTAGGTGCTATAATGGCATTAGTCGTTCCAGCAACAATTATTGTTGCTTTGAAGTCAGTTTTTTCTCTAGCAAGAGATTAAACTTTTTTTCTTTTTTTTATATAAAAGATTTAAAAAGGATAAAATTTTCTTGATATTATGAAAATAGGAGTTACATTAATTGGATTAGAAGAAATCTTAAAGAAAGAAATTAAAGGGAAAATAGTTTATCCTGGAAGGATTCTATTTAATAAAGAGAATTCTGGAGCTTCTCTTCTTGTTTATGATTATGTTAAGAGTTTTAAATTTAAAGATGAAAATGAAATCTACGATAAAATTTCAAAATTAAAAATTAAAAAAGATTTTAGAGTAGATTGTTCAAGAATAGGTGACCATAAATTTAGTTCTCAAGACATTAGAGAAAAGGTTGGAGAAATTGTTCACAATCAAGGAAATAAAGTTAATTTAAAAAATCCAGAAACATTAGTTTATATTGATATTATTGACGACTTTTGTATAATTGGTTTAAACCCTGAATTTATTGGAAAAAGAAAGTATAGAGTAAGAATTAATAATGATACGTTAAATGCTTGTTTAGCTTATTCATTACTTAAATTAGCAAAATTTAATCCTAAAAAAGTTTTATTAGATCCATTTTGTTCAGATGGAACTTTATTAATTGAGGCAGGACTATTAAAAGGAAAAAAAATATATGGATTTAGCACCGATGTTAAAAATGCTAGTATAAACTCTAAGATTGCTAAAGTAAAATTGAATTTGTATACTGAAAGGTTAGATTGGATTTCTACTTTGCTTAAAAAAGATTCTGTTGATTTAATCATTTCAAAAGCGCCTTATCCGAGTAAAAGAAAAAAAATCGAAGAAGTTGAGAGCATTATTAGGGATTTATTTAACCAAGCTCTGAACGTTTTAAATAAAAAAGGGTTGATGTTATTAATTTCTCCTAAAATCGAGATATTATTAAAATATGCTAAATTATATAATTTTAAAGTTAAAGAAGAACTAAAAATTAAACAAGGTGATCAAGAACTAACTGCTTTGAGTTTTAGAAAATAAAAAGTTTTATATAACAATTTAAAAGATTAATAATATGCAACCAGAAGAAAAATTAGTACAAGAAAGAATAAATAAATTAGAAAAAATAAAGGCTTTGGGGTTTAATCCTTACCCTTATAAGTTTGAAGTAAAAGATTTCTCAAAAGATATTCTAGAGAAATATTCTAAATTAAAAAATGAAGAAAAAACAAATGATAAAGTAAAACTAGCTGGAAGAATAATGACATTAAGACCAATGGGAAAAATAGCTTTTGGTCATTTACAAGATTACAGAGGAAAAATACAATTCTTTATTCATGAAAAAGAATTAGATAAAAAAGAATTTGAATTATTTAATTTATTAGACCTTGGAGATATAATTGGATTAGATGGAACAATTTTTAAAACAAAAGCTGGAGAAATAACCATTTTAGTAAAAAAATTAGAATTATTAACCAAATCTTTAAGGCCATTGCCTGACAAATGGCACGGCTTAAAAGACATCGAAGAAAGGTATCGAAGAAGGTATGTTGATTTAATTGTTAATCCTGAAATTCGAGAGTCTTTTGTAAATAAATTTAAAATCGTGAACTCCATAAGGAAAACTTTGAATGATAAAGATTATATTGAAGTAGATACCCCCGTTGTACAATTAGTTTACGGCGGAGCAAACGCTAAGCCATTTAAGACACATGTAAATGATTTAAAGAGAGATGCATTCTTAAGAATTTCAGATGAACTTTATTTAAAAAGATTAATTGTTGGTGGTTTTGATAGGGTCTATGAAATGAGTAAAGATTTTAGAAACGAAAGTATTGATTCAACGCATAACCCTGAATTCACAATGATTGAATATTATCAAGCTTATGCAGATTATAACGACATGATGAAATTAACTGAAGAAATAATTGTTAATGCAAATAAATCTATTGGAAATAAGAATGAAATTGAATTTCAAGGAAATAAGATAAATCTTAAGTCTCCATTTAAAGTTATGACTATGAAAGATACAATAAAAGAATATGGAAAATTAGATGTTGATAAATTAACTGATAAAGAATTATTCAAATTAAAAGAAAAATATAAATTAGAACCAAAAGGAGAATTGACAAGAGGATGGATGATACAATTGTTATTTGAACATTTTGTAGAGCCTCATTTAATACAGCCCATTTTTATTATAGAACATCCAAGGGAAACAACCCCTTTATGTAAAGGTAGTAGAAAAAACTCTGATTTAATTGAAAGATTTGAACTATTTATTGCCGGAATGGAAATGAGTAACGGTTATTCTGAATTAAATAATCCCATTATTCAAAGAAGTTTATTGGAAGGGCAGGCAAAAGAACTAAGAGCAGGATTTGAAGAAGCAAATCCAATGGACGAAGATTTTGTGAGGGCAATTGAACAAGGAATGCCACCAACAGGTGGAGTTGGAATTGGGATCGATAGATTAACAATGTTATTAACTGGAAATTCTTCTATTAAGGATGTTATTTTATTTCCAATGATGAAAAATTAAGATAAATTTATATACAACCTTATCAATTATTTTTTTATGAAAGGTGCATTGGTTGTAAGAACTAGCATTAAAGAGGTTGTTCTAAAATATGGCAAAGATAAAGTAACAAATATGTCCATGGATTTTTCTAAAGAATTAAATAAAAAAGTTGAAGAGATTATTTCTCAAGCGGTAAAAAGAGCAGAACAAAATAGCAGAAGAACTGTTCAAGCTAGAGATATTTAATATGGGTCAAAAAGCTAAAGGAAGTCGTGCAGAGCGTGAATTGTTGTCAATGTTCTGGAACAATTCTTATGCCGGGTTCCGAGTTGCAGGTAGCGGTTCAACACCTTTACCAAGTCCGGATTTATTAGTTGGAAATACAAAAAGATATTTAGCAATAGAATGTAAATCATTAAAGTCAAAAGCAAAATATTTGGAAGAAGAACAAATTCAAGAGTTAGTTGAATTTAGTAAACGATTTGGTGCAGAAGCTTGGGTTGGATTAAGATTTAATAATTTAGGTTGGTTTTTTATTCAACCACATAATTTAGAAAAAACAAAAAATGGAAGTTTAGTTGCTTCTTTAGAATTTTTAAAAGAAAAAGGATTAACATTTGAAAATTTGATAAAAGAATAGGTTTATATTTTTTAATAATATTACGATTTTGGATGAAATTATCTTTTTTGATAATAAGTTTAATATTTTCCCTAGCTATAAATGTCGACAGTAAAACAATAATCAATGAGGTTATGTATGATCCAGAAGGAAGTGATAATAATAAAGAGTTTATTGAGTTATATTCGGATGAAGCCAACGATTTTGAAAATTACACAATTGAAGATTTATCGGGAAATATAGACATTTTAAAAACAGTTAAAAAAATTAACGGTTCTTATTTTTTAATTGTTGAAGAAGGATTTGATTACACGAACATTAATGCTTCGGTCTATAATGTTGGGGCAACAATTGGAAATAATTTAAATAATGATAAAGATTTAATCATTTTAAGAAACGACAGTAAGATTATAGATTTATTTTATTACTCTTCAGATTATGGTGGAAGTAATAATAATCATTCTCTAGAAAGAATTAATTTTAATGACATTTCAACCGACCCAAGAAATTGGATTGAAAGTAAATTAAATTACGGGAGTCCGGGTTTAGAAAATGGACTTATTGATTTAAACTTTAATTCTTTAAAAATAAATGAATTTCTTCCAGATCCTTTTGGAAATGATGATGCACAAATGCCTAGGGGGGAATTTATTGAGATATATAATGAAGGTGAAAAAGAAGTAAGTTTAGATAATTTTTATTTAGAGGATAAATTAAGTCATAGATTAAAAATAGATAAGACTCATTCAGATAATATTTTAATTAAAGGAAAAAGTTATTTAACCGTTTATACAAACGGGCTTTTTGGTTTTTTAAATAATGACGAGGATGAAATAAAATTAGTTTATAATAACATAGTTTTAGATAAAGTAGGTTACAGCTTTTCTAAAGAAGATTTTTCTTGGAGTAAATATAAGAATAATTGGATTTTAACACACCCAACGCCAAACTTGGAAAATGAACAAGGATTTATTTTGAATAAATCTTCTGTTAAGATAATAAAATATGATAATAAAGTAAACTTTGGAGAGCTAATTGAGATTAAACTTGATATTTATAAAGGAGATAATAATAAAAATTCGATTGATGTTGTAATTGAAAAAGAGAATATCAAGGTAAGCAATGAGGTTAATCTAAATATTTATGGAAAATATGTTAATTATACAATTAATGTGCCCTTACAAATTTATCCTAATTGTGATTTAAAATTTGAAGATGGGGAATATTCTTTAAAGGTTTCTGGGCTTGATGATAATGATAAAAAGTTAATAAAAATTAGTGGCTCAAATAAAGAATTATGCAATAATAAAGAAGAAGTTGAAAAAGAAGTTGAAAAGAAAGTATCAACACAGTTAGATTTAAATGAGGATGCTGGAGTTATTGAAGAAAATATATTTAAAGAAAAAATCAGTGGAGAAATTGTTTACGAATCAAGTGATATAAAAACAAAAAATTCAATGATTTATTTTTTGGTTATAACTTTATTCTTAATTATTTTATTCTTAATATTTAGAAAAGGTTTATAAATTAAACTGATTACTTTTTTTTATGAATGAAATAGTTGTTAAAGCAATAATTGAAGTTGCAGGATTTCCAAAAGAACACATTGAACAAGCAATGGTTAGTGTTGTTGAGAAACTGAAAACAGATTTTAAGGTTATTAGGGAAGAGGTATATGAAGCTGTTGCCTTGAAAGACAAGATGGAGGGATTTTGGAGTACTTTTTGTGACATTGAAATAAATTTTAATAATTTAGATGAGTTTATTGTATTTTGTTTTGAATTTATGCCTAGCTCTGTAGAGATTGTTTCACCGGAAAATTTAAATTTTAGTAATCTAGAATTTGGAAATTTATTAAACGACTTATTAGGAAGATTACATAAGTATGACATGCTGGTTAAGGAATTAACGGCTTCAAATTCTGTTATGAAGAAAAAATTGGGAATTAACGCTTAAATTTATAAAAGTGTTCTTTAAAAGATTCTTTTTTCTTTATTTTTTTCTTAAAGATAAGATATATGATTACTGCTAAAAAAATAAATATAAAAAGAATTTTAATGGAAGAAAAACTAGACGATTTCTTTTTTGATTTGTTTGAATTTGAATTGTTTATAAGACTATTATTTTTAAATATCTCTGAAAAGTTGTAAATTGGGCTTCTTTCTGATTCATTTTTTTCATTTGATAAAAATTTTATTTTTAGATTTAGATAGTTTATTGTGTTATCTGAGCTAACAATTATACTTCCGGCATATTTTTCCCTTTCTGTATTCTTATTCTCATTGATAATTACTGTTTTTTGAATCCATTCATTACCATCAATTTTTTCAATATGATCGCTATTTAATTTTAAGATTTCTTTTAAGTCTCCAATAATTTTAATACTAACATTGTTTATTTGAAAATTCCATTTATTTTTTATATAAATTGGATTATAGATGGTTGTTAATTTGTCAATAATTATTTCATTTGGAAAATATTCTCCAAGCGATGAATTTAGAAAAATAATCGAATCTTTATCTGGAGTAATTAATTTAGTTTCATTAAACTCTGATTTTTTTCCAATTACCGGAATTATATATTCCTTGTTACCATATTTAATTTTTAGGTTATAATCTTCATCTAAGGTTTTTATGTAAGAAGAAAAAATAGTTTCAAGATTTAATGACTTCGATAAGTTCGTATAACTTGGAGCTTCGATAGTAATATTTATAGGATCAAGATTATTTTTTATCTCTAAATTTTGACTTAGCGTAATTATTCCAGGATTTATTGAAATGGAAGAGTTGTCTACAGATGCGTTTAAAATCTTAAAAGGTTTCTTAACTGATAGTTGTTTTAATATGCCTTGCTCATCTAGATATCTTAGATCGAATATCTTAAAAAAATAATCTTCTGATTTTAGTTCTGGAAGATTAAAGTAGATAAAATAATTTTTATCGCCTGTTTTTTGTAAAAATAAAGAGATTGGAATCGGTTTATCTGTTTTATCTACTAAGATAAAGTTTTCTTGGTTTATTTGATTTACAAGCTCGATGTTTATAACTAATTGAGCCTGTAACGTTTCTTTAGAAGAATAAGAATCGCGAGATAATGTTAGATCAACATCAGAAGCGTTAACATAAACTATAGAAAACATCAAAAATAAAAGAAATAAAAATTTTTTCATTTTTTATTTTTTTAAAAGATTTTGGGTTTCCCTGATGGATTTATCCAATTCCCTTTCTAAATTGGAATCAACTTTACTTTTTTTAAAGATTGGTTTTGGTTTATTAATTGGATAACTCTGACGAACCTGGATTGGTTGTTTTGGAATAAACTGATTTTGTGGTATTCTTTCTTTTTTAATAAATTTATGATATCCAAAATAACCACCTACACCAAGAATTCCGAGTATAATAATGAGGCTAGCCCAAAATAAAACCCCTAATCCGGTTTTTTCTTCACATTCATTTGTTTCTAGATTACATATCTGGTCCTCACTACATTCTGAATCATCATTACATCCAGTATCGGTTTGTTCATCTGCTTTACATTCTCCATCTTTACATTTTTCTCCGTAACTACAATCATTATCTTTAGTACAACCAGAAACCTTGCAGTCTGCTGAACAGTTTAATTCCGTTTCACCATATTCGCTGTTACATATGCCATCACGATTACATGAAGAAGCAAACTCACATTTTCCCGTAGCAATGTTGCAATTTGGTTTTTGAGAATTTAAACACTCGCTATTAAATTTACACATTTTTTTACATTTTCCTTCTTCACAGAATTCACCAATTTCACAGTCTGAATCAATTGAACATGAATTTTCATTTTCTAGATTACATGTAGAACTACATCCTTCAGTTCCATCACATTCTTCTCCTAAATCTAAAACGCCATTCCCACATTTTGATGGTGGAATATAACTGGAGGTATCAAAAACAAGATATAAAACTCCTGCAGTATTTAAAACGCTTCCATATGAACCGTTATTATCTTGGGAAGATATTTGTTTTGATTTAACCCAGTTAATTGCCTTGTTTAGCTCATTTACATTAGATCTTGATTTTAAAGCATTTATAGCAAAAGAAGTTGTTAAAATATCTTGATTATCCCAATACCCGGAGGTGTCTTGATTATCAATTAAAAATTTTTCATATTTTTGATCATTTGTAATACTTAAAAGCATTGCATAATCTTTATTTGTAGAAGCGGTTTTTTCTAAATAAGGGATTATTTTTATATCATCTTTGCTTCTTCCTAATTTATTTAAAACCCAAGCCGCATAAAAAGAATCTTCCTTGCTACATTGACCTTGAGAGTTGTAATAACATGCGTTATTTATTGTTAGCCTAACTTCTTTTCCAGTTTTTGTTTCATAGTGATAAAAAACATTATTGTCTACGATCCTGAGTAAAGAAATTAAAGGAGCACTATCCTCTAAAGCAAACTCAGCAGGTTTTGCGCAGTCGACGATAATCTCTTCAATTGGTTTATCTAAATTAACTCCAATGGATTTTAAAGGAATAAAGTTAAACTCGCCCG
Organism: Candidatus Woesearchaeota archaeon; assembly: GCA_964419925.1. GTDB lineage: Archaea > Nanobdellota > Nanobdellia > SCGC-AAA011-G17 > GW2011-AR20 > JBBSXG01. Next base: position 1,431 of record CAYQPR010000024.1, on the reverse strand, counting down.
ATTGGCCCTCAATTTTTAATGGACCATTTCCATTAATCTCAATAACTTTTTTTTGTTCATCATCGTATGTTATGGTACATTTTCCACTGGAAAGGGTTGTTACTTCGAGGTACCAATCTTCAACATCTGCCTTTCCTAAGGAAGAATCAATCCAAGAAGATAAATCAGAGTAATCTGAGCCGAAACTTGAACTGACTAAAGTTCCGAGAGAGGTATCTTTTACGTTACAACTACCCATGTTAAAACAGCCTTCATTACCTCTTCTTCTTTGAAAAGAAAGGTACAATGCCGAATCTTGACTCATTAAATTATTTGATTTCAGAGTTAATAATCCAAAAGAGATCGATTCTGTGTTTGGATCATTTTCATTAATATTATTTTTCACCCATTCAACACTTTTTTCCTTATCAAAAGCATCAACGTTACCAATAATTAAAATAAATATCAATAGAATAAATAACCTCTTTTTCATATTAAGGTAATTCTAATTTTAAGTATATAAAACTTTTTATAGGGTTAAACGAATTAATTAGCTATGTACATTAATAAAGGAAAACGTGGAAAGATATACCTTAACAAAGACATTGCAACTAAACGTGGAGATTCAATTCATATTGATAATGAAATAAAATGGTTGAAAGTTTTAAATAAGTTTAAAATCGGACCAAAATTAATTTCTTCCGGAAAAGGTTATTTTAAGTATAAATTTATTTATGGGGAGTTTATTTTAGATTATTTTGAAAAAAATGATAAAAGGAAGATAATAAAGATAATTATTGAAGTTTTAAAACAATGTAGAATTTTAGATAAATTAAAGGTTAATAAATTAGAAATGCATCATCCTGTTAAACACATTATAATTAATAAAAAAGTTTTTATGATTGATTTTGAAAGATGTTATTTGACAGATAAACCAAAAAATGTTTCTCAATTCTGCCAATTTTTAATGTCTGGAAATTTGAAAGGTTTATTTAAGAATAAAAAAATAAAAATAAATTCAAAAAAAATAATTATCTTAATTAAAGATTATAAAAAAAAGTATGATAACAAAAGTTTTAATGAGATAATTAAATTATTAAAAAATTAGCCTTCATTTCCTATGGAAAAATTTTTGCACGACGCACCCCAAGGCCCCCACTCGAGTTAGAGGGATACCTGTAGCAGAAAAGCCAAGTCCTATCCGAATCAGCAACGAACCCCGCGACAGAATTATTATCGCTTCTTGGATACCAATAATACAAACTTCCACTTGAAATATTCTTTTTAGGAAGCCCTTGTTTAGTTGAATTTATCAATAAATTATCCAAATCAATTCCTGGTGCTTTATCTTCCATTAAACATTCTTCAAGCAATTCTGATTTTTGTGGAACTAAATTATTTCCAACTAACTTATGATTATAATTAACATACAATTTATCATTTTTAACTTTG
>CAYQPR010000023.1:0-10315 GCA_964419925.1 Candidatus Woesearchaeota archaeon | reverse complement strand
CAGAAGTACTTTGTTTAATATCTAATACAGTATTCTTATTAATAATGTTCTTAACATTATCAACTTCACTTACACTTCTTCCTTCTTTAATCTTGTTAAATCTACTATCTTTAATAAATATTATTTTATTGCTTTCATTAATTTCATTTAGTTCTTCTAAGCTTAATTTACTAATTTCCTTATTCTTTCTTAATAAAACCCTTACTTTATTCTTCTTATTCAACTCATCATTAACCTTTTCATCGATCTTTAAATCTAAATTAATTTTTTCTTCTGATTTAGTAATGTTTTCTACAGGGATAATTTCATTTTCAAAATCCTTTAATTTAATTTCTAAACTCGTTGTTGCAACCACATTATTCTCCGAAATAATTACAACAAACAATTCACCATTCTCTGCTTTAATATTAAACTTACTTAAATCAATATTCGCTAATCCTTCGATTATTTCAAATTCTTTTAATAATTTTGTTGATTCTTGTTCATTTAATTTAGCAGTCACTGTGCTGTTTTCTATTGTTGTATTCTTAATCGTTAATGTAATCGTCTCATTTACAATATTATCCTTGTCATAAACTACTAATCCAGTTATAGATGGTTTAAAGATTATTAATGAAGCAATACTACTGATTACCAACATCAGCATGATCAAAATCCAAACATTACTAAACTTACTTGTTTCATTTTTACCAAACTCATTATTTAACTGGTTTAGTTCTTTATTATATCCTTTAATTAATCCATCATAGTAATCAATCCATTCTTTAGGAGATTTGTTTAATGTTTTATCTAGTTTGTATTCAAATTCATATTTTGTTATTTCCTTATCTTTTAGTCTTTGCTCTAATTTATTTGTAAATCTAATTACCTTTTCTTTGTACTTTCTAGCTTCATCTAGGTAAGCAATCAATTCAGCTTTTCTTTTGTTTAATTCAGCTAGATTTGGCATTTCTTTTTACTCCTGTTGTAACAAGTCCAGATTGTTTTGTAATCACGATTTATGATGAGAGAAATTTGTTTCAACGTAAAATTTTTGTTAAGGTAAAGAATTAAATTTTCCAAAACGCTTAGTTTACGATTAGAAAATATTGAAACAGGGATTAAAATTTTTGAATTTATTCGAAGGTTTATTTTCTTTTTAATGATGTGGTTATAAGTGGCCCAAATTGTTCTTTGATCCCTTTTAGTGAGCTTAGCTACTTCGATAAACCTTAATCCTGCATTTTCTTTAAGGTATTTTACCAAAGATTCTAGTGGAGAAGAATTAGAAAATATAGAAACGGGAATTAAAATTTCTTCATTAAAAATTTCTGATAAACCGTCTTCACTTATTTTGTTTTGATTTTTTAATTTGATGATTTCCTGAATCAAAGTTTGTTGATTAATTAAATTTAAAATTTCTTCATCTTTTAATTTAAAATCTTGTTTTAGTTTTATTATCTTTTGAGAAATTTCACTAGAAGAATTAGACCTTTCTACCTCTTTTTTACTTATTTTGTAAGATTTAACCAAACTAAATCCTTCTTATAAACTTATTATGTAAGATTATTAACTTAAATAATACTTAAAATGTAAGAATAACTGATATATAAACTTTTCTTTAGAAGTTTAATTTATTTTTTTAAATTCTAAAGAACAAGAATTAACACAAAACCTTTTTTCATTTGGACCATCTTCAAAAAAATGCCCTAAATGGCATTTACATTTCTTACATCTTATTTCGATTCTTTTCATATTATGACTTAAGTCTTCTTTATACTCAATATTATTTTTCTTCATTGGAGCAAAAAAGCTAGGCCATCCTGTTCCGGATTCAAATTTTGCATCAGAAGAAAACAACTTACTTCCACAGCCTTTACAAAGATATTCTCCTTTTTCTTTATTGTAGTAATATTTTCCAGTAAACGCGGGTTCAGTTCCTTTTTTTCTTAAAATATTATACTCTTCCTCTGTTAACTTCTTTTTCCATTCTTTCTCTGAAATCTTCATTTTTTCTTTAAGATAAATCCAGAACTAGAATCCTCAATCAGATAACCTTCTTTTTTAATTTCATCCCTTAATCTGTCAGATTCTTTCCAATCTTTATTTTTTCTTGCTTTTTCTCTTTTATCTGCTAATTCTAGAATATTTTTTGGAATTTCTTCATTATTCTTATCTAAATCTAATCCAAAAATTTTGTTAAATTCAATTGCTAATTTATACTTATCTTGATTAGTTAAATTTTTATCATCTAATAAAGTCCATAATAACGCCAAAGCCCTTGGAACATTTAAATTATCATTGATATATTCTAAAAAAGTTTTTTTATAAATCAATGCTTGTTTGGTATACTTATTATTTTTTTTACTTTTTAATTCTAATACTTTATTCTTTAATCGATTCAAAGCAGTTTTTGCAGAATCTAAACTTTCATAACTAAAATCTAATGGACTTTTATAATGCACTGTCAAACATAAATAACGATATACTAAAGGATCATAACCTTTACTTTTTAAAATTTCTAAAGTAATGAAATTATCTCCAGACTTAGCCATTTTATTATTTTTTAAGACTAAAAATTCACCATGCAACCAGTAATTAACAAATTTTTTTCCAGTTGCTGCCTCAGATTGAGCAATCTCATTAGTATGGTGTACTTGGATATGATCGATTCCACCACAATGAATATCAAACGTTTCTCCCAAATATTTCATTGACATTGCAGAACATTCCAAATGCCAACCCGGAAATCCAACCCCCCAAGGACTTTTCCATTCCATATCCCTTTTTTGATTATTTGGAGAAAATTTCCATAATGCAAAATCTGTTGGATTTTTTTTATCCTTTACATCAATCCTAATTCCTGCCTTTATTTTTTCTTTATTTAATTTTGCAAGTTTTCCATAATCCTTTAATTTTGAAGTATCAAAATAGATCCCATCATCTGTTTGATAAGTAAAACCTTTTTTCTCTAAATTTTTTATCAATTCAATCTGTTCTTTAATATAATCTGTTGCTTTACACCAAATGTTTGGGTGAAAAATATTTAAATTTGTTAAATCCTCTTTAAAAGTTTTTGTATAAAGCTCAGCAACCTCCCAAGCCGTTTTTCCTTCTCGTTTAGCTCCTTTTTCTAACTTATCTTCACCCGTGTCAGAATCGCTAGTTAAATGTCCAACATCGGTGATATTCATAACATGTTTTACTTTATATTTGTTATATAATAAAACTCTTTTTAAAATATCTTCAAAAATATAAGTTCTTAAATTACCAATGTGGGCATAATTATAAACTGTAGGACCACAAGTATATAATTTAACCAAGTCTTTACTTAGCGATTTAAAAATTTCTTTTTTTCTTGTTAATGTATTATATATTTTTAACATATTTTTATTCCATTTTTAATTATTTCTTTAATTAATGGATCTTTCTTGTTCTTATAAAACTCATCTTTTTTAAAATAATGCAATTCAATTTTTAATTTATACCTTTCTTCAAGTTTATTTATAAATGTCGTATTTATCTTTCTATTTATTAAAGCGATATCGACATCCGAATTTTCTTTATAAATTAGCTTAGCATAACTACCAAACAAATAAGCTTCAGTTTTTTTATTCTTGCTTATCTCTTCTATTAAATCTATTAATAATAAATATACTTTAAATGGAATCTCTCTTAATTTTTTATGTTCTCTTATAACTAAGTTTAATATCTGATCCTTTATTTCGTTTTCAAAATTAATATGGTAATAATTTTTTTCTTTTTTTAATAAACCTATATTAATTAATTTATTTAAAGCTTTATCCAAATTAACATTATAAAGCAATGTTTTGTTTTTAATTTCATTTCTTTTAAATCTAGAACCCGGTGAAATGCCAAATAAGCTTAATATTTTGAATATATCTTTTTCAAATAAGTAACTAATCATTTTACTAACACCAGGATCTTTTCTAGATAAGGTATAACAATATTTTGCAAGAAATTTTTTGCTTTTTCTTTATATTTTTCCTTCATGAATTCCGTTCCGGTATAATATTGAACCTTAACCCTTTCTTTTTTAGCTTCTACTAAATCATTTGCCAAATTTTTGAATTCATTATAACCTCTTTCTATAAAAGAAATTAATTCTTTATCTTGTATTAAATTTTTTAAAAGTCTTATAGTTGTTTCATGTACCTTTAATTCTACCTTTATTCTAAATCTTTTAGCAAATAATAATTTTGTAATGTCGTGCATTGCATAGTATCCAGAAATTATACTCCATCTAGGAAAATTTTCTGTATTTTCTTTACTATGATCTAAATTGTCTTTATATGAATTGTCAAAAAAATTAATATATCTTTCGATCTCTAGCTCGTTTAATCTGCTAATTCTATTTTTTTCGAATAAGTTGTTTATTTTATTATTTACCATTTTTTTAGTAAAAGTTAATATATCTTACACATAAATTACTTAAAATTAGGTATTTTTTATACTATTTAAATCTTTTTATTTGAATTGTAATTTTTGGATAACACGAAAATTTAACCAACCGAAAGTCTTAAAAAGATAAATCTAACCATTATTCTATGACTGAATTGGAAACTATTTTGAATTCGTGTAATTTTCAAGAAAATAAATTTCATATTAATAAAGATTTTTCAAAGTTCTTTAAAATATACGGAACAGGATAGTTCATTTATAGAACTTCAACTTTTTAATCTTATCTTTTTCTAATTCTAATAAAACAAACTTATTTTCAAGTAAGGCTCCAGAATTTATTACTAGAGTTTTTCCAATTTTATCATAACCTTGATTCTCATGCATATGCGAACAAACATGAACTAATGGTTGAAATTTTTTATCAAATTTAGTGTAAATATCGTCTCCAATATGTTTATATCTATTTTTTGAATCTAAATTATTTCTTAAAATATCTAACTTAGTTCCATATGGGGGATCATGTGTAATGAAAATTATATTTTTTTGTTTCTTATTAAAAAGTTTATTTAATTCGTAATTTATTTCAAAAATTCTTTCCTTTACATCATTTTTATGTTTTTTACCCGCGGTTTTCCAATTAATCATATAAGGTTTTCCACTCGTTCCACGATACCCTCCATGAAAGATTAGATTATATCCAAAAAAATTTATTTTTCCTTTTGGAATAAACTTAAAATTCTTTTTACCAAAATTTTTTAATATTCTTATTATCCCCCCATCATGATTTCCATATGTGAAATAAAACTTATTTTTAATAACTTTTAATTTATTTAAAACCTTTTTAGCAGTTTCTAAATCTTTTTTTATATATCTTAAATTTTCATTTGTATTATATAACTTTTTTACTTTTTCATCTTCTCCTGATAAAATTAATTTTAAAATTTCTTTTTCATGTTTAAATTCCCATTGCCTTAAAAATTTACCATCACCAAAATCACCTGTACAAATTATTAAGTCTGGATCTTCTTTTTTAATAACTTGAAGAAAATTCTTAGAAACTTTACCATGAAAACATCCGCATAATAAGAATTTCATAAAAATAAGGTACCAAAACTCACTTAAAAATCTAATCTTTTTTAATAACCCTAACAATTACTTCCCCGGCACCATCTTGATTTGGGAATCCATCAACCTTTATTTTACATACTGTTGTTCTTAACCCGCCATTTTTATCCTTTACAATTATTGCTAAAGATTTTTGATTACCCGAGCTAACGATATAAGGTCCAACGGTTTTAGAACTTTTTCCGCTTTCATCATAAAGATAGCAATCTATTTTATTATCATCACTAGCTGGAGTTACTTTAACAGTTAAACTAAGACTCTCTTCCCTATCTTCTAAATTTGCTAAAACAAGTTTTACAACATCATCCTTACCCTGTTCAATTTCAATTTGACTCGGTAAAACTGTAACGGGATCATTCACTTCTTCTATCCCACCTAACAAATCGTCCGCCCTATTAAATGTGGCATCCGATATGTCTTCTAACTGACTAAAGATTCCTCGAACAAAAACTAAACCTAAAGTTAATAACGTAACGCCAATAACAATAACAACAATAGTATTTACAGAAAGTTCTAATGCACCCTTTTTTGATCCAAACATGATTTTAAGAATTATTTCTTTTATTTAAAAACTTAACGATTAGTTTAAAAATGGGCCCGATGGGATTTGAACCCATGATACCACGAGCTTCAGTCGTGTACTTTCCCGGGCTAAGCTACGGACCCATACAATTTCCTTAATAAAAGCTATTTTTAAATCTTATTAAAAATATTTAAATACACTAATTAAGACCTAATCTTATGGATTTACCTCAAGAATACAATATTAAAGAAGTAGAACAAAAATGGCAAAGTTATTGGGAAAAAGAAAAAATTTACAGATTTGATGAAAACTCAAAGAAAGAGATATTTTCCGTTGATACACCGCCACCAACCGTTTCTGGAAAAATGCATATTGGTCATTCATTTTCATACTCTCAACAAGATTTTATTGTTCGTTATCAAAGAATGAAAGGAAAAAATATTTTTTATCCATTTGGAACGGATGATAATGGATTACCAACAGAAAGGTTGATTGAAAAATTAAAAAATGTAAAATCTGTTAAAATGGATAGACAGGAATTTATCAATTTATGTAATAAAACTCTAAATGAAATAAAGCCCGACTTTATAACCGATTGGAAAAAAATTGGAATGAGCTGCGATTTTTCAAAAACATACTCAACGATAGACAAACATTCAATTGCAACTTCTCAAAAATCGTTTATAGAATTATATCATAAAAATTTAATTTATCAAAAAGAATCTCCGACGATGTGGTGTGTTAATTGTCAAACAGCTATTGCTCAGGCAGAATTAGAAGATAAAGAATTAGACTCTACTTTTAATGAAATTAATTTTGAACTAGACAATGGAAAAAAATTATTAATTGCAACAACAAGGCCCGAGTTATTAGCTGCTTGTGTAGCTGTTTTTGTAAATCCTAAAGATATTAGATATAAAAACTTAGTTGGAAGAAAAGTTAAAGTTCCAATATTTAATCAGGTTGTAAATATTTACTTAGATGAATCTGTAAGCATTGAAAAAGGGACAGGTGCGATGATGGTTTGTTCATATGGGGATAAAAAAGATGTTGAAGCAATAAATAAATTAAATCTTTCTCCAAAAATAATTTTTACAAAAAATGGTAGATTAAATGAAATTTGTGGAAAATATAAAGATTTGAGCATAAAAGATGCAAGAAAAGAAATCTTATCGGACTTAGAAAAAAATAATTTTTTAATGAACAAAAAACAAATAAAACACGTTGTCAATGTTCATGACAAATGCGGTTCAGAAATTGAGTTTTTAACGTCTAGACAATGGTTTGTTAAAGTTTTAGAAAATAAAAAGAAATTTATTGAACTGGGCAAAAAAATAAAATGGTACCCTAAACAAATGTTTTTAAGATATCTCAACTGGGTCGAGGGATTGCAATGGGATTGGTGTATTTCTCGTCAAAGACATTTTGGAGTTCCATTTCCATTATGGACATGTGAAAAATGTAAATCAATTATTCTTGCAGAAGAAAGTAGATTACCAATAGACCCTTTAAACGAAAAAATTAAATGTAAAAAATGTAATGAATACGCTATTCCTGAAAAGGATGTTATGGACACATGGGCAACTTCATCCTTAACCCCTCAAATTGCTTTGGACTGGATAAAAGATAAAAATAATTTTAATAAAAAATATCCCCTTTCATTAAGGCCTCAAGCTCATGATATAATCCGTACATGGGCATTTTATACAATTGTTAAAGGATATTACCATCATAATGGAATACCCTGGAAAGAAGTTGTTATATCCGGACACGTTTTAGACCCTAAAGGGGAATCAATGCATAAATCCAAAGGGAATGCAATTGAACCAAAAGAAGTTTTAGAAAAATATGGTGCAGACTCGTTGAGATTCTGGTCGGCTTCAGCTAAATTAGGAGAAGATTTAAGGTATTTAGAAAAGGATTTAACGACTGGAAAAAGAACAATTACAAAATTATTTAATGCAAGCAAGCTAGTTTTAATGAACTTAAAAGATTATAATAAAGAAATTCCTGAAAAAATAGATTTGATTGATTCATGGTTATTATCAAAACTAAACAAAATCATCAAAGTTTGTACTGAATCATTTGAAAGCTACGAATATAGTAAAGCGAAAGCCGAGATTGAAAACTTTTTCTGGAATACATTCTGTGATTATTATCTAGAAATCGTTAAGGATAGATTATATAATGAGAACTTAAGGGGAAGAGAAAGTAAAATATCAGCACAGTATACTTTAAGTTATTCTTTATCAACTATTTTAAAATTATTTGCTCCAATAATGCCACACATAACAGAAGAGGTTTATCATTCTTATTTTTTGGAAGAAGGGAATGTAAAAAGTATTCATTTAAGTGCCTGGCCGGAATATAAAAAAGAAATGAACAATAAAAAGGCGGAAGAAATTGGTGATTTAATGATTAGTATTATTCGAGAGGTTAGACAGTTTAAGTCCCAAAACAATAAATCTTTAAAGGCGGAAATTGAACTTACCATCGAGAAAAAATTACACTCTAAATTAAAACACATTTTAGGAGATTTAAAATCCGTTTGTAATGCTAAAAATATTATTTTTGGAGATAAACTTGAAATAAAATGGATGTAAAAAATAGACAAAAGTTAAGGAAATTTTTGAAGGAGTTAGATTCGATTAGAGGGAGACATACTGAATTAGTTTCAGTCTACGTTCCATCAGGTTATGATATAATTAAAATTATACAACATTTACAGGAAGAACAAGGAACTGCAGAAAATATAAAAGATAAAACTACGAGATTACATGTTATTGATAGTTTAGAAAGAGCAATAAAACATTTAAGATTATACAAAAAAACTCCTGAAAGGGGTTTAGCCGTTTTTGCTGGAAATGCATCTGAAAGAGAAAATCAAACCGATATTAAAGTTTGGAGTCTTGAACCACCAATGCCGGTTCAAACAAGATTGTATAGATGTGATCAAACATTTGTTTTAGATATTTTAAAAGAACAATTAGAAACAAGGGAGATGTATGGATTAATTGTTTTAGATAACCGAGAAGGAAACGTTGGATTATTGAGGGGAACTTTAATTACAGAAATTGCTAATCTAACTTCAGGTGTTCCTGGAAAGATAAAAGCAGGTGGGCAAAGTGCTCAGAGATTTGCACGTTTAAGGGAAGAGGCAGCACACGAATTTTATAAAAGAATTGCAGAAATTTCAAATAAAGAATTTTATAATAAAAAAGAAATTAAAGGAATTTTAATTGGTGGCCCCGGTCCGACAAAAGAAACTTTTCTAAATGGGGATTATTTAAATAATGAAGTTAAGAAAAAGGTTATTGGAACAAAAGATTTGAGTTATACTGGTGAATTTGGTCTTCATGAATTAGTTGACAAAAGTCACGATTTGCTTGCACAAGAATCAATCATAAAAGAAAAACAATTGCTTGAAAAATTTTTTAATACGATGGGAAAAGACCCTAAAAAAGTAACTTATGAGAAAGAAAAAACAAAAAAAGCATTAGAATATGGTGCCGTTGATACGTTATTACTATCTGAAGAATTAAATGAAGATGAATTAACTGAATTTGAAAACCTTGCAGATAAAAGTAATACTCACATTGAAATCATTTCAAATGAAACAAAAGAAGGAATGCAGTTTAAACAGTTAGGGGGCGTTGGGGCTTTACTGAGATTTCCAATATAATTAATTATTAATTCATAAATATTTTTTCCAAACTTTTTTATATTTTTTATTATTCCAAATTTACTTTAAGTTTTTTTCTGCCAAAAAGTTCCAGTTTTCTTCTTCAATTTTATTCATACCCTGCAGTAAGTTCATTCATTTATTAAAACTACTTAACCTATTTAATAACTTTGAAATGGTAACAAATCGAAAAGTTTATAAATAAGCTAATTCTATCATTTTTGAGGTAAAAATGAACGAAATAAGACTATTCGAAAAAGAACCAAGCATAATTACTTTAACATATGATAATCCTTTAGTAATGGAAGGATTAAAAATTTTAAATGAAAAATACTCTAATACACCTTTAATTTTAGATACTTTAGATTTTAATGCAAAAGAAGGAGTTGTAAAAGGTTGTCACTTTTTTTATAAGGCAGCTTTAATTGGTATTTTAAGAGAACTAAGTAAAGAAGATTTAACTTCAATGACTCAACAAATAAGTGAAATGTTTTTAGATAGATTACCTGAAGTTAACTCAACTTATCAGGACTCAGGATTTACAGTTTATCCAAAATGGGGTACTCATTCTAAGTTATGGAATC
>CAYQPR010000022.1:0-10492 GCA_964419925.1 Candidatus Woesearchaeota archaeon | reverse complement strand
GTAATAAAATTAGCTAAAGAGGGTTATAAAATTATAGATGTAGTTTTCTCTGCAGGTCAAAAATCCCTTCCACATTATAGAGAAGATATTGTCATCAAAAAGAGAATTGAGGAAGCAGAAAACATCGGAAAACAATTTGGAATATCACAAAATATCTTTTTTGGATTTGATGATGGAAAATTAAAAAAAGAGATAGAAGAAAAAGATGCATATGAAAAAGTAAGAAGAATTATAAAAAAATATTCACCTTCAAAAATATTTACAACATCAGAATTTGATATCCATTATGATCATAGAGCCGTAAATAAAGTTATAATGGAAGTTGTAAATGAATTAGATTACAAATGTGACGTTTATTCTTATGAAGTTTGGAACATAATAAAAGAAAATAAGCCTTTAATTTATAATGATATTTCAGACTATTTCAAAGGAAAAATCGCTATGATGAAAAGTTTTAGAAGCCAGTGGCATTTTATGTATCCATTATTAATTCCAGTTTATCTTAGGGCAAGATACTATGGGATGAAAAATAATTGTAAATATGCTGAAAAGTTGTATAAGTTAAAGTAATTATAAAGTAGTGACAAATAGAAAGATTTATAAACTTTAGATTAATAAAAACAATATGGAAAATAAAGTCTATACAAATAAAGAACTAGGAGATGATTATTTGAGAGTAGTCAGAGCATCAGGTAAAAATCATGATACTTATCATTCTCAAAAAAGATTAATTGCTAATTTAAACATTGATTTATTCAAGTTTTATAATGAAAATGAAAAAAGCTTTTCTAATTTAAATATTAAGAGAATCGGCAAAAAAACAAAAGAAATTCTTGAAATGATTATAGAAAATGGTGTTGAAGAAACAAGAAAGAAAATAATTGATAAAAAAGAACAAAACTTAGAAAACGATTTATATTCAATGTCACCACTTCGTGTTAAATTTATTACTGATCATCAAGATTCATCTTGGGATAATTCAGTTAGAATAAACGAACAATACTAATTTTTTTAAGATCCATTAAACTCGTAGATGAATAGAAAAATTTATAAACACGTGTTCATAATAATTAACATATGTTCAATGAATTAAACACATTAAAACCTTTCCTAGAACAACCAAGTAGAGAATTTAATGTAAGAGAAATAGCAAGGATTCTAAAGGTTGCTCCAGCGACTGCAAGCAAGATGTTAAAACTTTTTTCAGAAAAGAGTATTTTAAAAGAAAAAAAAGAGAGGGGGTTTAATCTTTATAAATCAAATTTAGAAGAAGACTTATACAGAGACATTAAAATATTCTATACATTAAGAAAGGTTAAAGAATCTGGATTAATCGAATCAATTGATAAATTTTATCTAAAGCCAATAATCATTTTGTTTGGCTCTGCAGCATATGGGTTAGATACTGAGACGAGTGATTTGGATTTCTTAATTGTTTCAGAAAATACAAAAAAAATTGAAAATTTAGATAAATTTGAAAAAATACTAAAAAGAAGAATACAACTCTTCATCGTAAAAGACATAAAAGATTTAAAGAATGACCACCTCATAAATAATGTCATTAACGGAATAAAAATTCAGGGTGAAATAAAATGGATCTAGATGAATGTTTAAAAAAAGAATTTGTTAAGAGAACTAAAGTTGATAAAGAACTAATAAGTTCTCTAATCGAAATGTCGGATATCAAAGATTTTGTAATAAAAACAGCAAAAATAAATGACAAAACCATTTCAGTCTATGTCTCTATAGCATATGACTCATTAAGAGAAGTTTTAGAAGCATTATGTATACTAAACGGTTATAAAGTTATCTCGCATGTATGTATTGGGGAGTTATTAAAAAGTTTGATTAATGACTTCAACTATAATGAATTTGATAGATTAAGATATATAAGGAATAGTATAAATTATTATGGTCAAAAAATGGATTTTAATCAAGGAAAAGAGATTATAACCAAGATATTATCAATGAAAAATGAGATTAAAGAAAAATATTTAAAAAAATGAAATATTTATTTGTTATAACTGGAATCGGATTAGGACACTGTACAAGAGATGATTCAATAATAAGAGAGATAAAAAACAAGGATAAAGATGCAAAAATTCATATTGCAACATTTGGAAATGCTTATGATTACTTTAAAAAAAGTTTTCAAATAACCGAATTAAATGGACAAGAATTTTCAGATACAAAACCAAAAGTTAATTCTTTTAAGATTTTAATGAATAATTTAAAATATCCAAAATATTATTTCAATAATTTAAAAATTTTAAAGGAATTAATAAATAAATTTGATCCAGATGTTATAATTTCGGATGCTCAACCGGAAGGAATTGCAGCAGCAAAAGAAAGCAAAAAGAAAAGTGTATTCATTTTTAATCTTGATTTAAATCATACAAAATACAATAAAAAATTTGGATTATATACCTGGTTCGTTATAAAATCCGTTAAATTTGGATATAAAAATGCGGATAAAATAATAATCCCAATTTTAACTCAAACACCTAGAATAGAAGGAAGAAAATATTATATTAATCCAATAATAAGGGAACATCCTGCAAGGTTAAAAGATGAAGTTTCATTAATGAAAGAATTAGGATTTGAAAAACGTCCAATCTTAGTTACAATTGGCGGAAGCAGATTCGGAATTAAATTAATTAAAACAATTTTACTTGCTGCAAAATACTATGATGAAACATTTATAATTTTTGGAGTTAATTTAAAACCATTAAGCAAAAATGTAATTTGCCTTCCATTTAAGCAAAACTTTTTAGAATATTTAAAAATAAGCAAAGCAGTAATAACCTTAGCAGGACATTCAACTTTAAGTGAAATATTATTTTATCGAAAACCAGCAATAGTTTATCCAATTGATAATTTATTAGAGCAATATCAAAATGCGCAACTAACAAAAGATATTTTTATGGTTAAAAATTTAAATGAGATTTCATTGATTGAAATGAGAAACACATTAAATGAATTCCTAAAAAAAATAGAGGAATATGAAAGAAAGGTTCTTGAAAAAAAATATGTTATAAATGGAGCTTTTCAAGCAGCAAATATTATTATAGATTTAGCCAAAGAAAAAGTTTAAATACTTTTTTGTAATAACATTAAAATGGATATTAAGAAATTAATTTTTTATAGTATAATTCTTTTAGGAATGTCTAATCCTCCAGATATGTTTTCTCAAGATAAAAATTCAAAAAGTAAATTAGAGTATGAAAATAAATGGATTTCAGAAAACATTAGAAAAAATATGAGAGATTTAGAAAAGTATGGCATCAAAGATGAGATGATTCAATATAGATTAGCATTTCAAGATATAGATTCAACAAAACTAGAAGAAATAAAAAAAGAGACTGGTTTAAGCCTTAAAGAAGAATATTCGAATAACAATTCTTTAAGTTTAGGTTACGATTTTATGAGTATTTTTTCAGAAGGTGTTGCTTTAGGAGAGTTTGTTGATTATTCGAATAAAGATCAAGGTTGCTACCCAAATTACTATAAATTTAAAATAAATGAGTGGCTAAAAAAACCAAAATATCTAAGTAACCAAGATACCATAACAATTTTAAACATTAACATTGGAGGTCAGAGACAGCCAAATATTGGAGATAAAAATTTAATTTTTCTAGATAACAGTCATTATTATTACTATCTAAATAATACAAAAAGATGCGATCAAGAGTATAAAAGAGATTATTTTCTAATGTCTATGACCTCTCCGATTATATTCTTAGATAGTGCATTAACCATACCAAAAAAATTAATGGGTAGAATAAATGATGGAATTCCCTTGAATAATAAAGTTTTACTAGAAGATCTATTAAAAAAAGAAGTTTTACCAATAACTAAATTTTTTAAAAATTAATTATTATTGACAAACAAATTTCCAATTCTTCTTATAAAAATAAATCCATAACCCCAAAGCAATGGGAGCCAAATTGGAATTCCAAACAAAGATGCATTCTCCCAATATTGTAACTTATAGATATAATCTCCAGCAATTTCAAAAAAGAATCCGGTTAAAACACCAAAAACGTAAACTTTCCATTCATTTTTATAATACTTAATCTTAAATGTAATCAACAATAAAGCTAACACACCTAAAGCAATTAAATATTCATTTTTTATAAAAATAAATATAATAAGGGCACAAAACATGGGTAAAACTTCATAAAATATATTTAAAGCTTTATTTTTCATAATAAGAATAACAAAAACAAGTATTTAAGTTTTTTGCAAAAACTATTTAAATAGAAAAAGAAAAAAATAATATATGAATAAAAAGGGGTTGAATAAATGGTATAAGTTTGTAGGATTACTTTTAATAGTTTCATTAATTTATATTGTTTTTAATAAATTTGCCTTAAAATATTTAGAGGATTTTATTCCAAAAAATTATTCAGATACCATTGAAAAAGTTCTTATTTTTGCTGTAATTATAATACTAAACTCTTTTTTCGTAGGTTTAACATCAAAATTACTAAGAGAACATTGGCTAACAAGAGGAGATAAAAGGGATGTAAAATTATTACTTTCAGTTTACAAGTATTTTGAATGGTTTTTTGTTTTATTTATAACCCTCTCAATTCTATTCAAACAAATAGGTTCATTAATAACCTCTGTAGGGTTAATTGGTTTTGGAGTAACTTTTGCTTTGCAAAAACCACTTTTAAATTTTGTTGGTTGGCTTACAATTGTTTTTAGTAAAACATACAAGATAGGAGATATAGTCACAATAAATAATCATAATGGAAAAGTCTATGATGTAAAAGTAATGTACACAAATTTATC
The DNA here is from genome assembly GCA_964419925.1 of Candidatus Woesearchaeota archaeon. Classification (GTDB taxonomy): domain Archaea; phylum Nanobdellota; class Nanobdellia; order SCGC-AAA011-G17; family GW2011-AR20; genus JBBSXG01. Next base: position 5,692 of record CAYQPR010000022.1, on the reverse strand, counting down.
TGAATTAAATCAAGTTGGAGATCCCACTGGAAAATCAATTTCTATGCCTAATGAATTTGTTTTAACATCGGCAGTAGTAAATTTTACAAAGGGAACAAGTTATGTTTGGGATGAAATATTTGTCCATATTACTTATCAAAGCAATTGGAAAAAAGCCTCTAAAATAGCTGAAAAAATAATCCAAGACTATTATAACAAGAATATAAAAGAAAACTTAAAAAAAGCATTCAATAGTGAATTTAAAGAGCAAGAAAGTATTATTTCAAGAGTAGGTTTTAACGAAAAAGGAGTCATATTAAAATTCCGTTATCTAGTTGATTTTAATGTATCAAACAAAACTAAAGGAGAAATAACCAAACTTTTATTAGAGAAATTAAGAAGCAAAGATATCATTCTTGGAAAAATAGAAGATATAAATGCAGAAGGCTATAAATTCTTTGGATAAACGGGTCCGATGGGATTTGAACCCACGACCTAAAGGTTAGGAACCTTTTGCGCTATCCAGGCTGCGCTACGAACCCTTTTCAGAATAACTCAAATTTAAAGATTATAAAAGTTTTTATTTAGAAATTTCTTTCATTTTTAAACTTTTTAAAATAGAATTAAACTGGTTCGCAACACCTTTATAATAATCAACGTTTCCTATTAATGAAACATCAAAATTAATCCCATCCAACACATCTTCTAAACCAACTTTTAATAAAACATCTTCACTTATTATTTCAATTCTATGAGGTGCTTCATTAACAATTTTTATTGAAGGTAAAAGAAAATGGCCCTTTGATTCGAAAATAAAACTAATGCAATAAGGGGATGGATCTCTTTTTAATTCAAAATTAATTCCCCATTCATTATCATTTATTTCTGAAATATTTCCCGTATTATAACTCAAGTAAGTTGTATGGGGATCATCGTTGCTTTGACTCCAAGCGTCATAGCCCCTAAAATAAAGGATCTCAAATCTATCTGAATTTATTAACTTCTCTAATGCCATATAATTATTATTCATACCGGATAAAATTAAAGAAAAAACTTATAAAATGATGGTAATGGAATTTTATTTAGAAATTTCTTTCATTTGTTCCACAACTTTTTTGAAAGCTGTGATTTGTTTTTCTGTGAGATTATTATATTTTAAATAATTTAATTTTATATCTCTTAAAAATGCGCTTGTTTTATAATAATCTTCAGGAATGTCGAACAATTTTTTAAATGCTGGGCTTTTTATCTCAGAATTTAACGAATTTTTTTGGCAATCATAGCATGTAACATATTTTTGTGAGGATGTTGTTATAACGTAGTTCTTCTTGCATTTCCAACACATTTGTTTAAATTTAAATCTCATTTTATTTTCTCAATAATTTCTTTTAAAAGTTCTGGAAACTCTTCTGTTCTCATATCATCAAAAATATAATGTCCGCGTCCTTCAAGTTCAATTATTTTTCCACCTAAAACTTTATTAAAAATTTTTAAACTCTCTTTACCATCATCTTCCTCATCATCTGCCGTAAACATAATTATTTCTTTAACTCTTTGGTTAATTGTTTTATCTATTTTATAGTTATAGAAATCTTCTTTCAGTTTATTATTTTCATCTGAAATCTTCCAGGGTGCAACAAGTATCAATTTGCTAATCTTTTGTTTTGTCTCTCCTAACCATCTAACCAAAAAAGCACATCCACAACTATGCCCAACTAAAATGGTATCTTCTGCAATTTTATATTTTTCAAATTCTTTCTTAAAATTATTATAATCTGGCTGCCACGATGAAGGCATAGAAGGAGTTTCAGTTTTTATTCCTTTAGAAGTTAATTCTCTTTTCAACCATTGAATCCAATGTCTATTATAGTTCCTATCTTTACTATCATCAGCACATCCATGAACAATAATGCAATTCATTTTATTTCTTTTAAAACTTCAGGAACTTCAAAAATTTCATCCTCTTCAGTGAAATGACCTTTATTCTCCTCTAAAATAACTTTTGCGTTAAGTTTTTCTTTAAACATCTTTTTATTATACTCTACAAATCCATAAGGTTCATTATCAGATAAGAATACCGTAAGATCACTGATTTTTTGTTTTACTTTATCAAAATCAATAGGTGTATTAATCCATGGACTAGCAACTGCCTTAACACTATCATCTTCCAAATTGTCTAATTTAAACCAACCAGCAACAAATATTACTTTTCCAATTTTACCATTATAATTTTCTTTTTCTAAAAAACGCATAACTGTTTGACAACCAATACTATGTGCGATAAAATAAGTTTCATTATCCAATTTACTGACAATTTTTTTCAAATGTAAAACCCAATCATCTATCTTAGGTTCAGATGTATTTGGCATAACTGGTATTTCAACCTTAAATCCATTCTTTTCTAATTTGTTCTTTAACCAAAAATACCAATCAGAATTTTGTTTACCTTCCCACCTATGCACAATAAAAACTCTTTTCATAAGATATAAAAAACATAAGTAATATTTAAATGTTTAGCAACCCTAAACTTATTTTTAAAGCTTCATCTAATTTAGAAAGTGTTTCATTATCTATCTTCCCTATTCTTTTAATGAGCCTTTTTTTATCTATTGCTCTTATTTGATTTAATAAAATTTTAGAATTTTTCTCTAGTCCAGAATTTTTTCTTAATAATAAAACTTCTATTGGATAAATATTTTCTAAATTTTTAGAAGTAACCGGAGCAATTATTGTTATTGGGCTATACTCATTACCAACATCATTTTGAATTATTATTGAAGGTCTTGATTTTTTAATTTCATAGCCTACAGTCGGATCTAAATTTACTAACCAAATTTCACCCCTCTTTATTTTAATCATATTAAACCTCTTTAGAAGCAATCTCCCACTCGGAGATTAATTCAAGATCATAAGGTCCCATCTTTTTATAACCCTCGATTAGATCTTCTCTCAAATTTTTTTTCTTTATTTTAGAAATCAGTTTATTTATAGCATCATCATAGCTTTCTTTTTCACCCTTAAATTCGTTCAAAGCTAATCTTGTACTTCTCCTAATCTTAACAGTAGTATTCTGCATGGTATACCGTAAGTATACCCAATATATAAACTTTTTGTTTACAATCTCATTACAGCTTTTCCATTTTTAAAAACGGCTATCTTTCCACCTGACTGAGAAACAACTATAGCTAGACAATTAACTTCTTTCGTTAAAGCAGCACAACTTCTATGCCTAGCACCATAACCATGATGTAATTCAACATTACTTGTATCTAAATCTAAATAAGTTCCACAGCTGATTATCGTTCCATCTTTATTTAATATAAACACTCCGTCAAGTTGTGAAAACTCTTTAATTGTCTCTCTAAGCATCGGATCAAGAATATTCTTAGCAGTCTCCTGATAAGCCGTAAATGGGTTAATAATTAATTGTTTGGTGTATTTCATTATTTCGCTTTTATCACCAATTATAAACGCCGTTCCTATTCTTCTATCTTCTCTTCCCTCTTTAGCAAGTTCCATTGCAATCTCAATAGCAGTCTCAATTACATTCGGATTAATATCGCTAGATAAATTATGTGTTCCAATATTAAATAATATCTTATCAACCTCAAAAACAAACATCATTGATTTATATCCCATTCCAACACTTTCATCAATTACACAAACCAATAAATCCCCTCTATCAATATATTTTTTTGAGATGCAATCCATCAACAATGTTTTAACCGGGACAATACTTCCATCAGTTGTTTTTTTTATTTTAGTAAAATAAGCTTGTTTATTAAAGGTAGTTGGATTTATTTTTTTAAAAATAGTTACAGAAACATCAACATACATTGATTCATCATTAAATTCTGACTCAGTTTTTCTTTGTTCTATAGAAATAATCCCATTTGCACCAATATCCTTAGCAACTTTTGTAGCTGCTAAACCAACAAATTCCTCAACTTTTCTATCAACCATAAATAAAAAATGTTAAACTTGCTTAAATAGTTTTTGTAAAAATTTTATTGTAACTTCAAAATAACACATATACAAGTTGTTGTATTTAAGATTTTTATAAAACACAATTATTTTTTCAGTTTTTCTTGAATTAGTAATTTATCTAAAAATTCAACAAGTTCATAACCTCTAGAAATAATTATATTCTCTAAATCTGAATTAATTTCAGTATTAACCGTTTTTACAAGATTATAATCTCTATCTAAAATCTCAATTTTATTTTCACATATCTTAAACCTATAAGATAAATATCCAATTATTCTTTCTTCCATAAAAAAATCAATTAAAAAAGAATTATAAATCTATACTTTTATAACCAAACTCTTTCCAGAATCTAACAAATTAGTCAAGTGTTTTCCAGGAAAACTTTTCTTATGAATTCTAACTTCAGCTTTCTTTCCAGTATTTGCCGTAAAAACTCTTTCATTATCAATATAAAAATCAACTTTTTTATCACTGTATTTATTATCAAAATAAAATCTTACAAATTTAGAATCTTCTTGAATTTTATAAGGAATTTCTTCTTCAGAAATATTTTTTAATTCTTTAACTGTTAATCTTATTCCTAATTTCTTTTCTAAATCAATTATAGTCTTTCCTTCTTTTCCTATAATTCTTGCTATCTTATCTTCAGGCAAATAAATCTCAGCTTCATTATCTGAAACTAACTCAACTTTAACATCAAAACCATATTTATATAATTCATTTTCAATTTCTTTAGCTGCAAATTTATAACTTGGTTTTTGTTTATTGTTAACAACAACCGGAACAACAACAGTTTCTTCACCATAACTATAAATTTCGTATTCCAATTTTCCTGTTTCAAAATCTTTTATCTCAACAATAGGACGAGCTAAGTCTGCCTCAGTCATTCCAGAAGGAACTTTAACGGTCATTAAAACGCTTAAAACTTTAAATGGCATTCCATTCTTAATAAAAACAACAGTATCGATAACATGTGGGATAACCCCTAATTCAGTTTTTCCAATAAATCTTTGAATTGCGTCAATTGGGTCAGTTGCATGAACAACCCCAACTAATCCAATACCACTTAATCTTAAATCAGCAAATAACCTAAAGTCTTCAATGTTTCTCATTTCATCAAATATAGTATAATCTGGTCTTGTTAGTAATAAGATATCATGAATTTCTTGTGAAGTTCCATGAGAGATTGCATATTGTGTAACATCATCACTTAAGTCTAAATCTCTTGGTGCTTCAATTGTTTTTACAGTTTTTTCTTTAGAGACATAAAATTCAGCTACTGCAGTTGCAAATGTACTTTTACCCATCCCCGGACTTCCTGCAATCAAAACTCCTTCAGCTTGTTCTGAAATTCTTTTTAATAACTTTTCATTTAATTTGTAATCTTCCAATTTTAATTTTTTAATTGGTCTTACAGCCGTAATTTCATAAGCGTCAGATAAAGGTGGTCTTGTTATAACGATTCTATAGTTTCCCAATTGAATTATTGTACTTCCCCTTCTTTCAATTTCAATAAACCCCTCATTCCTCATCTTGGCTTCTTCAATAATCTCTTTAGCCATATCTTTAAGTTGTTCTTGTGTCAATTTTTTATTATCTAAATGAACAAATTTCCAACTCCCTGGAACTCCCTTTTTAGCGTAAGGACGAATATTTTCTCTTAAATGAACGCTCATCGTTTCTTTGTCAAAATATTTTTCTAAAGCAATTTTCCTCGTTTTTATTA
>CAYQPR010000021.1:1378-11286 GCA_964419925.1 Candidatus Woesearchaeota archaeon | reverse complement strand
TGGTTAGATTGTTCAAACGGATATATCTGCAATTCAGGACAATGCATCAAAAACTGTGTTGAAGAATGCTCACCTTACGGAAAAAAAGAATGTTTGACACAGACCGGATACAAAGTATGTGGAAATTTTGATTCAGATGTCTGTTTTGAATGGAGCACCCAAAAATCATGCGGTCAAGATAAAGTCTGCACAAATAACCAATGTATTTCAGAAAATGAATGTATTTCTGAATGTAGTCTGAATCAAAAAGTATGTTCTGGAAAAGGATATAAAGAATGTGTTGAAATAATCCCTGGATGTTTTAGATATTCAACTATAACTGAATGTAATCAAGGAGAAATTTGTTTGAACGGAAGATGTAATAAAAAAACTGGGAATGAAGAAGTTTGTGTCGATAGAACCACGTTCAATGAGTGCTCAATTGAAAAGCCATTATATTGTGATAATGGAGATCTAATTGAAGATTGTGTTACATGCGGCTGTGAAAATGATAAGTTTTGTCTGGAAGATGGAAGTTGTGGGATAGATAACCAACCTAACCAAATACTTGAAGAAGAAAATAATCCGCCAATTATAAAAGAAATTGAAACAATTGAGATAAATAAAAAAGGAACAATTGATTTAGATTTAGATAATTATATTGAGGATGAAGAAACCGTAATGGTAAATTTTAAAAATAATGAAAACGAGTTCGAATCCGAACTTATAAATTGTGTAATAAAAAATAATATATTAACATGTAGTAACCCAAAAAAAAGCAAAGGTGAGATTACAATTGATTTAATTGCAAAAGATTCCCTAAATAAAGTTGATTTCTCAGTAAAGGTATTTGTGATTAATAGAAATCCACATTCACCAATAATAAAAATAGAAAAAGAAACAACAACCTATGCAAATACAAAAGTAATCTTAGATGCCTCAAAATCCTATGATGAGGATGACGATTTTCTTGAATATATATGGTATGAAAATGAAATAGAAATTGGAAAGGGAGTTAACTTAAAAATAAAATATGATCAAATTGGAAAATATAATATTAAATTAAAAGTTTTAGATGAAGAAGGAATGTTTTCAGAAGGAGATATAAACATTAATATTGTTGATAAACCAAGATGTGGTGATACTAAGACGGTTTATTTTCCAAAGGACACAATTTGTACTAAAAAATGGCCCTCAAAGGAAGGAGAGTCATTAAAAATAAACAGCAGAGAAGATTCATGCGATTTATTTGAAATTTGTAGCGATGAAGTTGATTATATCATAGAAGATGCAATCGATTGTTGTGACGGAACCTTATTAGTAGAAGATAAAAAAGTAGACTCTTGTAAATTTGCAAATGATTATGGAAATGAAAATGCAAAAAAATGTCAAGCGCTTTATATGATTAAATCGTTAGGAGCATCTCAAATTTATATGCAAGATTATTTTGAAGCAGAAATGTGTTGTGCAGGAGTTAACTCGATATGTGGTGATGAAAACAATTTGTATACCTCAAATCCAATTCCAAACACGGAAGAAAATTTAAGTAATATTCAATGTTTTAATACAAAATTAAACAACCCAAGTGGATATTGGATCTCAGATAGATATCTTGAAAAGAATAATATTGCGTTATTCGATGCACCTGCTCATGTAAGTTTAAATAAATTATCAACAGGAACATGTACAGATTATTCTACTGCATTAACAACATTATTAAGGAAAATAGACTATAAAAAGAATGAAGTATATACAATAACAACAGATGATCATGCATATAACGCCATTAAACTACCATTAGATAAAAAATATACCCTATTTGATACAACCGGAAATAATGAACCCCCTATTGTTTTAGGAAATGTCCCTTATGGATATGATTACTGTGAAAAAATAAAACATTGTTACAATGATGTTGGTGAATTTACATGCCCAAGTTTAAACGAAATCAACGGCTGTGAGGAAATAAAATGAAAGTTTTTCAAATAATATTAATTTTTTTATTTTTAACCGTAATTGTAAACGGAGAAGATATTAAAATAAATAAAGAAATAAAAAATAATGCAACAATTGGAGAAGAGATTATAATAAATATAAAAATAACAAACGATGGTAAAATAGCAGAATTTCGTATCATTGAAACATTGCCTCAAGGAGTAATACTTTCGTATCCAAAAGAGTTAAACAAAGTGGAAAAACGTGACGGATTAAATCTAAATAAGATCGTTTGGGATAAAAAAATAGAAGAAGATTCTAGTTTAAATTTAGAATACAAAATTGTTCCAGAGTTTTTAGGTGAGTTTAACTTGCTCCCTACAATAGTTACTAAAGAAAAAAGTTCATATTTAAGTAATAATCTAAAAGTTTTGGTTAAATGTAAAAGCAACAATATATGTGAAAATAATGAGAATTCATTAAATTGTGAAGAAGATTGTAAAAAAAGTGGAAATGATGAAATTTGTGACTATAAGTATGATAAAATATGCGATCCAGATTGTACGGAAGATCCAGACTGCGGTCAAAGCAAAAGTTTATTGTTTAGTATTGGAATAGTCTTAATAATTGTAATAATCTTATTAATAATCATAAAAAGAGGGAAAAAAGCGACTCAAAAGATATCTTTATAAATCATGTTTTTTCTAGGTAGAACATGGGTATTAAAGATAGATTAAAAAATTTTATAAATGAGAGTATAAGAGTATTTAAAATAACTAAAAAGCCAAGTGCAGAAGAGTTTAAAATAACCATAAAAGTAACTGCAATCGGAACCTTAATAATAGGTTTTATTGGTTTTTTAATACATATCGTAGCACAATTAATAAAATAAAATGGCGAAAATCTTTGCATTAAGAACAACGGCAAATCGAGAAGAACAAGTATTAGATTTTGTAGGTTCACATGCCAAGAAAAAAAATCTAAATGTTTATTCGTTAATACATCCTCATGGTATGAAAGGGTATATTTTCATAGAAGCAGAAACAACAGAAGATGCTGAAAAATCATTTCAAGGGGTTCCTTACGCTAGAGGATTATTAAAACAACCTGTAAACTATCAAGAAATAGAACATATGCTTGAACAAGCAAAGACTCAGTTAAATATTCAAGTAAATGATATTGTTGAGATTATTTCAGGACCTTTTAAAAAAGAAAAAGCAAAAATAACAAGAATAGATAAACAAAAAGAAGAAATAATTGTTGAATTATTAGAAGCTGCAGTTCCAATTCCAATCACAGTTAAAATGGATTCAGTGAAAGTAATCAGAAGAGAAGGGGAAGAGACAAAGGAAGAAGAAGATGAGTAAAGAAAAGATACAATTAATGATTGAAGGTGGGAAAGCAACCCCAACACCAGAGATTTCACAAAAAATAGGTCCTTTAGGAATGAACCTAAATGGGATAATAAATTCTATAAATGAAAAAACATCAGAATTCAAAGGAATGAAAATTCCTGTTAAAATTATTATTGATACTAAAAATAAAAATTTTGAATTAGAAATTGGAACTCCACCAACAGCCGAGCTCATTAAAAAAGAAGCAGCTTTAGAAAAAGGAAGTGGAACTCCAAATAAAGAAAAATTATCAAATCTTTCAATAGAACAAGTTATTAAAATTGCTTTAATGAAAAAAGATGGAATGCTTGCAAATAATTTAAAATCTGCAGTTAAAAATGTTGTTGGAAGCTGTAATTCTTTAGGTGTTTTAATCGAGGGAAAAATTGGAAAAGAGATAAATAAAGACATTGATTCTGGAATTTATAATACACAGATTAATTCTCAATCTACAGAAACTTCAAATGAGAAAAGAGATTCTTTAAAAAAACAGCTAGATGATGTAATGAAAGAAATTAAACGTGAGTTGGAGAAAGAAAAAGCTCTTGCAGAAAAACTTGCTGAAAAGAAAGAAGTCAAAGAAGAAGTTGTCGTTGCTAAAGAAGGAGAAGGTGCGCCTGCCGCAACTACTGGAAAAGCTCCTGCGGGTAAAGAAGCTACTCCAGCCGCTGGTGGAAAAGCTCCTGCGGGTAAAGAAGCTGGAAAGGCACCTGCTAAAGATGAAAAAAAAGGTAAAAAATAATTATCAATAATTTTATAAACAAACTTTTTCTTTTAATTTATTAAGGGGATATGATCTAGCCTGGCCATGATTAGCGGTTTGGGACCGCTTCGCCCCGGTTCGAATCCGGGTATCCCCATCTTTATCAAAAAGATTTAAATTAACGAAATCTTTATAAAAACAATACATTTAAATAAAAAAATGGCAACTAAAAAAGTCGGAAGTACTGGAAGATTTGGTGCACGTTATGGGAGAAAGCCAAAACAAAAGGTAGCCGACGTCGAAAAAAAATTAAAACAATGGCACAAATGTCCTTATTGTAATAAGGATAGAGTCAAACGTTTAGCAGCGGGGATTTGGTTTTGTAGACATTGTGAATCTAAATTTACAGGAAAAGCGTATACAATAAAATAAAATGGTAACACATAAATGTTTTGATTGCGGAAAAATAATAAAAGCAGAATACTTAAAGAAAAAAGTAAGATGCCCGTATTGTGGTTCTAAAGTATTATATAAACCAAGAGTAATTTCTTCTAAAGTAAAGGCAGAATAAAATGAAGGATCAAGAAAAGGGGATGCAAGAATTACAATTAATTGAACAGAATTTATCTAATCTATTAATGCAAAAACAAAATTTTCAATCAAGATTATTAGAAAATGAAAATGCATTGAACGAATTAAGTTTAACAAAAAAACAACCTTATAAAATTTTAGGAAATATTATGGTTTCAGTGAATAAAGAAGAACTTGAAAAAGAAATTAATTCTGAAAAAGAAATTTTTGAATTAAGAATAAAAAATATCGAGAAACAAGAAAATAAATTAAAGGAAAAAGCACAAGATTTACAAAAAGAATTATTAAAAGAAATAAGATGAATCAAGAATTTAGTGGAATAATACTAACATTGAGCACAATAAAAGAGGATGAAGGAATTCCTAGAAATGTTAAAGCGAGAATCGACGCCGCAATAACATGCTTAACAAATGAAAATAAAGAAAGTTGTTTAAAAATCGACGAGATATTACAAGCATTAGACGAAATTTCGAACGATCCTAACCTTCCAAGTTATACAAGAATTGAAATATTGAATATAATTGGAGTACTTGGATACCAACAATAACAGGATAGAAATCTTTATATACTACTTGTTATTGTAAAGTGATAAGAGGCAAACAAGATGGCTGATATACTATCAAAATTCAAAGAAAAATTCTTAAGTAGAAATGATATTTCAGACGACACGAGTGACTACGTTGAGATTGATACTAATGCAGATCGCACACCAAGATCAAAGGTAATTGTAAGACCTTTTTTCATTGAAGATTTTAGTGATATCAAACCTGCTTTAGACTGTCTGCGTGAAGGAACAACAATTGCATTGATAAATATTCGTCCTTTAAAAGAAAAAGATATTATTGAATTGAAAAGGGCAGTAAGTAAGCTAAAGAAAACATGCGACGCTATTGAAGGAGATATTGCTGGATTCGGAGAAGATTGGATTGTTGTAACACCAAGTTTTGCACAAATACATAGAACAACACAGACGGCTCCAGTTCAAGCTAATGATAGTGTAGAAACATATTAATTTTTTCTTTATTTATGATTGATCAAATGTATTTTGGAATAATAGGGATGAGTTTATTATTGATTGGATTTTTTTTAAATTTATTCAATATTATTAAAAAGCACCCCATCTTTAATTCTAAATATTGTCTGGACAAGTTTTGCGTTGTATAAATTTATAAAAAAATTTTAATCACTTTCTAAAGTAAGATTTATAAATCCATCCTACATTTATTTTTTATGGATCAATTAAAGAATCAACCTTGTCCAATTTGTCACAAAAACAAGTTAATATTGACAGAACAAGACTACGACATTCCTCATTTTGGAAAATGTTATTTAATGGGTATGCTTTGTGAAGAGTGTGGGTATAGATTTTCTGACGTTGAAAGTGAAGAAACTAAAGAGCCATCAAGATATACTTTTGAAATAAAAAATAAAAAAGATTTGAATACCCGTGTCGTAAAAAGTGGACAAGCTAGCGTAAAAGTTTCAGCATTAAAAATGTCTGTTGAACCAGGTCCATCATCCGAAGGTTATATCTCAAACATTGAAGGTGTTTTAGAAAAATTTAAAAAAATTATTGAAGGTGAAAGAGATTCGACCGATGATGACGATGTTAGAAAAAATGCAAAAAATCTATTAAAAAAATTATGGAAAGTTGAATTGGGTGAAATGCCCGTTAAAGTTGTTATCGAAGATCCTACAGGAAATTCTGCAATCATTTCTGATAAAACTGTTGTTGAAAAGTTAAAAATAAAAAAATAAAAAAATGCTCTTAATTAAAACAAAATTAGATCTAAGTAAAATTCATGGCATTGGCCTTTTTGCAGGAGAAGACATACCCAAAGGAACAATAATATGGAGATTTAATTCTTTAATTGATATATATATCTAAATTAAAATTAAAACAACTTCCGTTAGTATCACAAGAACAATTATGGAGATATATTTATTTTGATAAGAAGCATAAAAAATATTTGCTTTGCGGAGATAATGCTCGTTTTTTTAATCATTCAAATAATCCAAATTGCGATGATAGTAGTGATGATATCACAATGACAGTTAAAGACATAAAAAAAGGAGAAGAATTAACAGTAAATTATCGCACATTTTATGGAAATCTTAAAGATCATCCGGAGATAAAATAGATTAAAAATTCTAAACAATTCCTTGTTCAAATAATTCTTCAAAAGTTAAATGATTAATAACCAAATTTCCTTTCATATTGTTTGTGGTTAAACCACTCCAAAATAGCAGAAATTAATTCTACTTCATTATCGGCTGTTACAGTGTAAAGCAGTCTCCAACCTTTAGGCAAGTTATATTTCCAAAGATTATTTATACCATACTTCTTAATATAATCTTGAGGAATTAATTTCTTTGGAACATTTATTCCCGCAAAGGCATTTTCTCTTAAATCCTTTATAGCCTTAATTATAGCTTTTTTTATAAAATCATCTTCTCTAAGCGAGAGAAAACTTTTCTCTAACCTTTGGTCAATAAAAACAACTTTAGAAGATTTAATCATACTTTAATTTCCTTTAACATTCTAAGCCTCTTGGTTAGTTTAGGATTCCATATATAAACAATTTTTCCTTTTTTGTCAGTAACTATTTTATTTATCTTCTCCAAGTAATCTAAAATTATTAAATAAGTCTGCCACATTACTTTTTTTGGCAGATGTTTCCACAATACAGTTCTGTTAAAATCCCCACTATACTTTTCTATAAGATTTTCTACCATGATAACCGTATCTAAAGTAGGCGATCTTAAAAATCTGTTTTTAACTCTAAATTTCATATAAATTTAATATATCAATTGATATATAAGCTTTTCCCTCAAACAATTCCCCGTTCAAATAATTCTTCAAAGCTTAAATCACCAATAACAACCAAAGCTTCTCGATAATTTATTACAGGTTTAGAAAATCTTGCATAATCTTCTGTAGAAATTCTTGGACAAGCTGTTTCAATAAAAGCATCTAGATCATATAAATTAACCAACTTATCATCAGTTATCTCATTCATACTAATCAACAAAACTTCTTTATCATCTTTTTCTAATTTATTTTTAATATACTCTGCTGAACCAAAATGTTGTCCAGGCTTATTATCAATTATAACTCCAATCCTTCTAGCATCTTTTACTTTATTTATCGCAATAATTCGTTGTCTAATTATTTTAGTTCTTTTTTCTTCCATGTTAATGATTTCCTTATTAAAAGGATCAATTAAAATTACAGGTTTAGGGATTGCTAATGCAGCGCCTAACGCATGAAATTGATTTCCTATAACTAATATGGCATCAAATTTATTTTTTATTGATTTTAATCCATTATATTCACAACCAAGAACTTGTCCATCATAAAATGCAAATCCTTTTTTAGGTGGAATAAAAACTTCTTTTCCATTTTCTTCCAAAATTTTCTCAGCAATAGGAATTTGGTGCATATGTTGTACAGAACAAACCAATGCAATTTTTTTAGGTTTTTTTATTTCTTTCAAAGATTTTTTAATTAAATCAGCAATATCTTCTTCATATCTTGCCTCAACATATAAAATTGGAAAATTAATTTTCATAAAAGGAGCGTGCCCATATAAAACAATCAAATCGGCTTTTAAATTTCTAGCCTCGTCTAAAGCAATATCACAAGCACCCCAGCAAGGTTCTCCAGAAACAATAACTTCTGATTTAGTATTTTCTTTTATAACCTTAACAAGTTTATTTGCTTCCCTTTTCAATCCCTCGGGTAACTGTAACAAAACAAGTTTAGGATTCTTTTCCTTAATCTCTTTGATTAATTTTTCTTCTTCAAATTTATACATGTTAACCCCAAAATCAGTTAAATTTTTAAGCCCTTTTAAATTCACCTATTTATGCCTGAATCTAAATCAGAAAAAATAATGAGCATAGCAACAAAAAGAGGATTTTTCTTTCCTTCTGGAGAAATCTATAATTCAAAAGCGGGATTCTGGACATATGGACATTTAGGAACTTTAATAAAACATAAATTCGAAAATCTATGGAGAGATTATTTTTTAGGTTTAAACGAAAATTATTATGAAATTGAAGATACAAATATTTTAGCAAAAGAGGTTTTCAAGAGTTCGGGTCATCTAGAGCATTTCTCAGATCCATTAACTGAATGTAAAAAATGTCATTTTAGATTTAGAGCAGACGAATTAATTGAAGATGAAACCGATTTAAGTGTTCAAGGTTTAAAAGAAAATGAGTTAGATAAGATAATTAAAGAAAATAAATTAAAATGTCCAAGATGTGGAAGTGAATTAGATAAAGTAAAATTCTTTAACATGATGTTTGATTTGAAAGTTGGTGCTACAGGAGAAGAAACAATGTATTTACGTCCTGAAACCGCACAATCTCCTTTTATTGCGTTTAAAAGAGAATTTATGGCATTAAGAGAAAGATTGCCTTTAGGATTAGCCGTCATAGGAAAAGCATTTAGAAATGAAATTAGTCCAAGACAAGGATTCTTTAGATTAAGAGAGTTTACACAAGCAGAATTACAAATATTTTTTGATTCAGATAATATAAATGAATGTGAGAATTGGAATGAAGTTAAAAATTATAAATTAAAATTATTTATTAAAGATAAGTTACAAGAAACTTCATGCGATGAATTAAATAAAAAAATAAAAGTCCCTAAACTTTACGTTTATCATTTGATGAAAATACAAGAATTTTATTTGAATATCTTAAAGATTCCAAAAGAAAAATTTAGATTTAGAGAGTTAGATGAAAAAGAACGTGCATTCTATAATAAAATTCATTTTGATATTGAAGTAAATCTTGAAACATTAAAAGGATTTAAAGAAGTCGGAGGTTTACATTATCGTGGAGAACACGATTTAAGTGGACATCAAAAAGGTTCTGGTGAAAAATTAGAAGTAAATATCAATGGAAAAAAATTTATTCCAAACGTTCTTGAATTAAGTTTTGGTGTTGATAGAAATATTTGGATGTTATTAGATAACTTTTATTTTGAAGACAAAGAAAGACAAATGTTTAAATTACCATTTAATTTAGTTCCATTTGAAGTTGCCGTTTTTCCTTTAGTTGATAAAGATAATTTACCTGAGAAAGCAGAAGAAGTTTACTTATTATTAAAAAAAGAGTTTAAAGTTTTATACGATAATAAAGGAAGCATTGGAAAAATGTACAGAAGGGTGGATGAAATCGGTGTTCCTGCAATGATAACAATAGATCATGAAACTCTGAAGAATAATACGGTTACATTAAGAAATAGAGATAATATGAAACAGATAAGAGTTAAAATAAAAGATTTAAATGAT
>CAYQPR010000021.1:0-1278 GCA_964419925.1 Candidatus Woesearchaeota archaeon | reverse complement strand
TAGGATTAGTTTCAAGCAAACTAATTTCAGTTGATAATAATAAAGAAGAAAAAGTTTTAATAATCCCAATTAAAGGGGTTATTTCGAATTCAGATCCAGGTTTATTTGGACAATCAAATGTTAATATTGCCTCAATTTTAAATGAACTAAAAAAAGCTAAAGAAGATAAATCAATAAAAGCAGTTGTTTTAGATATAAACTCTCCTGGTGGAACAGTTTTAGCCTCTAAAGAAATCGCAGATGCTGTAAAAAATTTAAAAAAACCAAGCGTTGCATTAATCGGAGAAGTTGGAGCTTCTGGAGCATATTGGATTGCAAGTGCTACAAATAAAATTGTTGCAGACGAATTATCAATCACAGGAAGCATTGGTGTTATCGGAAGTTATTTACAATTTGATGAACTAATGAAAACATATGGAGTAACTTATGAAAGATTAGTTGGTGGAGACTATAAAGACTTAGGAACACCTTACAAAGAATTAAGTGAAAATGAAAGAAAAATTTTACAGGGAAAAATAGATATTATTCACAAAGCGTTTATCAATGAAATCAAAAAAAATAGAAAAATAAAAGAAAGTGATATTCAAAAAATCTCCACAGGTGAATTCTTTTTAGGAAGTGAAGCTAAAAATTTAGGATTGATTGATCAATTTGGAAACAAAGAGGTTGCAATAGAAGAAGCAAAAAGATTAGCAAATATAACCTCTCCAAAAATAACTGAATTTCAGCAAAAAACTTCATTTTTAGAAAGGTTAAGCAAAATTTCTGCAAATAGTTTTTATTATTTAGGAAAAGGCATTGGAAGCGAAATTAGTTTTAATAGTAAAGAAAATTTTGAGTTTAATGCTCTTTAAAATGAATAAAAAAAGAAGAAATATCCTAAGGGAAACATTTGGAACTGGAAAATTTAAAGGGTCTACTGAAACTTTATTAAAAAAATCAGATAAAGAGTTATATTCTAAAAAACCTTAAATAAAAACATTTAAAAGCTGTTTTCTCGTCATAATAATGCAGACTAGGTTGGGGGGTTAGTCTTCCCTTGTAACTGTAAACAGACTTTAGACAGAACCGAAAAGCTAAGGGAGATAGTAATTTAGTTATTTAGTCTTAATTCCGACTGAGATGCTTTGTCCTGTAGAGCTAGGGTTTTTGAAAACCCGGCCAGGTTAGGAATAAAGCAACCGTAATCATCGATCTTGGCGTTTATGGGGTAACAGAGCGGAGAAAGAATTAAGGTAGCTAAATAATTATTTTATTAACCACCTTAGTGAAGTCTGC
>CAYQPR010000020.1:0-13655 GCA_964419925.1 Candidatus Woesearchaeota archaeon | reverse complement strand
ACATTTGTTACCTGATCAAACACACCTTTATCCATTTGATTAAGCAATTTTTCAGTTGCTATAATCCTAGCAGGAACGTTCATTCCTTCTTTGTATGAAGTTGGAATTTCCCAAGTTACTTCATTTATTTTTATAATATTTTTTGGTATGTTTTCGTTTTGCATTATTATAATTTTATGTGTTAACTTATAAACATTTTGATTTATTTTATAGTTTAAAATTAATTTTCAAAAGTTGATGAATTTCTTTAGATTTTTCATAATTTTCTACAGCATTGCCAAGAAAAGTTGTATTTGATAAAAAAATTAGAGCCCCATAAGCTTTATGTAAATCATTTTTTTTAGGAATTTTTGGGAATATGGGGGGGAAATTAAGACGGTTATATTTAATCAATAATCTTACAGCAGAAGATCTTAAACGATTCGAAGCATCGTTATAAATTTGTTTTTCGATTTCTGTAATTTTTTCCAAATCTTCTTTAGAAAGATTAAAATCATCCTTTTTTCGATTAATTAATGGATTTGTATATAGATTAGAGTAATGTTTAAGTGAAAAATCAACTAAGTCTAAAGATTCTTTAAACTCCTTATATTGCCTAATCAAAAAAAATAAAAAGATTTGTCCAATTAAAAAAATGATTAAAGATATAGAATTTGTAAAAAATGCGATAATTAATCCATCAGACAAAGAGTTTACCATTAAACTTAAATGAAATAGTAAAATATTTAACTTTATCTTATTTCAAAAGATTTTTAAATATCAAAAACTCCTAAAATAAAAGAATTGAAAAATGAATAAGGAAACAGAGGGAGCAATGTTAAAGTACCTTAAGTCTATAAAAAATTTGCTTATTTGCATATTCATTATTTTAGTCTTTATTTTACTTGCTATTCAAGATCTTTATTTTGCCTAATTTTTAAAAATAATCCTCAGAAACCCATTTCCACTTCTCCCGCGTTTTCTAAAAAGAGAGAACTATTTTACCCATCAATAATACCAAAAACTTTAATAAGATAAGTATAATTTAAAAATCAACATGAAAAGAGGATTTACAGATTTTATAACTGGTTTTTTTAAAAACTTATTTGGAAAAAGAGGAACTGTAAAACTAGGAATTTATGGTCCAGTAAACGCAGGTAAATCAACTTTAGCAAACAAGATTTGTAAAGATTGGATTGGAGAAGAAATGAGTTCTGTTTCTAAAATTCCTCATGAAACAAGAGAAATTCAATTAAAAGAAAAAGTAAAAATAAAATCAAACTCAAAAGAATTAGATTTTAACATTATAGACACTCCGGGAATTGCAACAAAAATAGATTATGAAGATTTCTTAAAATTTAAGATGAACGAAAAAGAAGCTAAAAAACGTGCTAAAGAAGCAACTAAAGGAGTAATTGATGCAATAAAATGGCTAGAAAATGTAGATGCTGTTTTAGTAGTTTTAGATTCAACTGAAAACCCTTACAATCAAGTTAATATAACAATTATCGGAAATTTAGCTGCAAGAGATATTCCAGTTTTAATTGTAGGAAATAAAATAGATTTAAAAAAATCAAGTTTAAAAAGAATTCAAGACGCCTTCCCACAATATCCTGTAATTGGAATAAGTGCAGAAAGTGGAGAGAATATGAAAGAGTTTTATGAAGAGTTATTTAGGGTGGTGAAATAAATGTTAACGTTACAATTTGTGCCTTATTCAGAAGTGAATCACTTAACTTCTCTTGGAAGAATAAGAAAATTATTAAATTTAGCTAAAGAAAATAAAATTGTTTTATTAGAAGGAAGATTACAAAAAGAGGAAGAAGCAGAATTAATAAAAACAACCATGGAAGAAATAAATAAAGACTTTAAAGGAATAGAACTAGCAGTTATAAATACATTAAATCAAGATGGAGATCCGTTTTCAAAATTAAAATCTGGATTTGTTTCAGCATTATTGGGAAACAGACAAGGGTTTACAATCATAGGGCCTGCAAAAGTTATTAAAAATATAAAAAGAGATCCAAATAAATTACAAATATTAATGAAAGATGCTCAAAATAGAAGAAAGTAAAAATGCACCAATGCGTTAAATGTGGGGTGTTATATGAAGATCTTTCTAATGAGTTATTGAAAGGGTGTAATAAATGTGGCGGTAAATTCTTTTTCTTTGTAAAAAAAGATGCTCTCGAAAAAATGAAGCAAGTAACATTAAATTTAACTTCACAAGAGAGAGAAGAAATACAGGAAGATATTTTTGAGATGATAGGATTAGACAAAGTTGATCAACCAATCATTTTAGATATCGAAAGTATTAGAATATTAAAACCGGGGCAATATGAACTTGATTTGGTAGATTTATTTAGAAAAAAACCTTTAGTCTATAAGTTAGAGGAAGGAAAGTACATAATTGATATCGCATCTACATTTAATGCAAAAGAGTTGGAAGAATAAGATTAAATCTTTGAACATTGATTTCTAAATTCATTAAAATCGTAGCAAATAAATCTTTTATCATACTCGCATTGTTTCTCGTATAATATTTGAGAAGAAGGCCTTTGATTATAATCATAATCTGGCAATTCCCTCAATAAATCATTCCAATAATAAGCACAAATTAATTCATCTTCTTTACAGTCTTTAATTCTCTCACCAATAACAGAATTACCAGATTCACTTTTTTTATAATAATCAAACTCAGTTATCTTAAGATTTGAACCTATAACATTTCTATTTAGACTTGGTTTTTGAGATCCATAATATTTTAACATTTCTTTTTTTAATTTTATTTCATCTTCATTCATGATTAATTTAATAACTGGATTTTTTTCATTATCTAAGCTGTCCTCATTATCTGGAATTGGAGCACCCCAATTATAAGCATTGTATTCTATGCATTCGTACACTTTAATTTTTTTATTTAAGCCATTTAATACATTTACAATAAGTACATGTGTCGAATCATGATCAATGTGACCTCCCTCATAAGCAGGAATATAAATCTCATCAGGATTTTTTTCTTTAATTATATTTTTTATCTGATTTATTATTAATTCATTATCGGAATCAAAAATGAATCCTAAATCATCATTGTTTAAAAAAATAATGTTCTTTTCAGAAATATTGATTTTTGACAAAGCATTAATTGTTTCATTATTTCTTATTGAAGTTATAATGGGGTTTTCGCTAAATTCTTTTGGTGAACCATCTGTCATCATAACAACATTTACATCTTTATTATCAAATCTTGATTTAATCATCCTTCCACCAGCACAAATAAGTTCATCGTCTTGATGTGCTGCAAAAACTAAAATATTTGCCGAAGGGAGGTCTTTTTCAATAAATGGATAATTCTCGTTCTGAGAACAACCAGAAATTAGAATCAAAACCAATAAAATTGATATTTTATTCATAGAAGATTAAAACCAAATTGATATATAAACTTATTTTAATCACAAATCTTATAAATTGTTAGAATTCTAAAACCTTATGCCTGAATTAATTGCTTGTTTATCAACTGGAAAAGGAACTTGGGGTCATGTTAATAGATTAATCCAAGATGGAAAATGGGAAAAAATATTTCTAATAACAAATGAGTATGGAAAAGAAAACTTTAGTAAGGATGAAAAAACTGAATTAATTTCTATAGATTTTAACCAGGGAATAAAGGAATTAAGAGATGAGATTTATAATAATCTAAAAGGAAAGATTAAAGGTTCAGAAGTTGGATTAAATATCATTTCTGGAGCTGGAAAAGAACACATGGCTTTAGTTTCTGCTTTATTAAAATTAGGTGTTGGATTTAGACTAATGGCTTTAACAAAAGATGGTGCTGAAGAAATTTAGTAAAGCTTATATCTTTTTATAATTCCTATAGTTTATGGAAAAAGATTTTTTATTGAGCAATGAAACAATATTTCAAAAGTATATTTTCTAAAACTACAATTATTTCCCAACTGTCCAAGTGACAACCTTGCGGGTCAGCTTTATAAGTAAAAAAAATTACATTTAATAAAATGTATAAAAAAGAGTACTATGATAAAAATAAAGGGAGAATATTAGAACAACATAAAATATATAGACAAAATCATCCAAACTATATAAAGATATATTGGCAAAAAAATAAAGAAAGATTAAGAAGACAAAATAATGAATATAGAACAAAAAATAAAGCTAAAATAAAACTCATTAAAAAAATTTATTATGAAAAGAATAAGGAGCGAATTAAATTAAAGGAGGTAAAGGCATACTATAAGAATATATTGAAAATAAAATCTAAAAAGAAAGAATATTATCTAAAAAATAAGGTTAAACTCAAAAAATTACATAAAAGATTTTATTTAAATCATCCTGATTGGAAAAAACAGAACTATCACCATAATAAAAATAAAATTTTATCCAAAAGAAAAATTGATAGAAAAATTTATCCGGAGAAGTGGAAAAAATGGGAATTAAATTATAAAAACAGGAAAAAATTTGTAGATTCCTTAAGACATAATCTGTATAAAGAAATTGAAAATAAAAGACGTGCACAATTAGGGCTCCCTTTTATAGGTGAAAAATATAAAAAAGAATATGAGATGAAATTGTACTTAGATAAATTACTTAAACATCAAGAATATAAAAATAATGGTAGATATGAATGGTTAAATGGAATGGAGTTAGATCGATATTATCCAAAATTAAAATTAGCTTTCGAATATAATGGAGAACAACACTTTCATCAGGTAGCATTCTTTAAAATCAATGTAGAAGAAATAAAAAAGAGAGATAAATTAAAAAGAGAGTTATGTAAAAAAAATGGAGTTATGTTAATAGAAATTTTTTATCTTGAAAAAATTAACGAACAATTGATATTAAGCAAATTAAAAAACCTAAATCTTCCCATTCAACAAGAAAACCTAATAAAACGAAACTAATAAAAATTCACTTAAACATGCAAATGTATGACCGATGTCTTTGACAATATCCTCAGAAGCAATGAAACAATTTTTTTAAATGATGTAGCCCTTTCATATGACTTTGTTCCTAGGGAGGTGCCTTATCGAGAAAATGAGCACCATTACATTGCAACATGTATAAAACCATTATTTTATAATAGAAATGGGAAAAATTTATTCATTTATGGTTCTCCAGGAATAGGAAAAACATTAGCAGTTAAATCTGTATTAAGAGAATTAGAAGAACAAACGGATGATATCTTAAAATTTTACATAAATTGCTGGAAACATAATACAACATACAAAGTAATTATTGAAATATGTAATCTGATTAACTATAGATTTTTAGGAGAAAAATCAACAGACGAATTAATTAATAACATTAAACCAATTCTAAATAAAAAATCGGTAGTAATTTGTTTAGATGAAGTAGACAAATTAGAGAATGATGATATCTTATATTTTATATTAGAGGACCTCTACAAAAAAACTTTACTTTTAATAACAAATGAGAGATTATGGTTAGATGATTTAGATAATCGAATAAGATCGAGATTATATGCTGAAACAATAAATTTTAAAGAATATAACTATGAAGAAACATTTGATATCTTAAAAAAAAGATGTGAATATGCATTTTATCCAAATGTAATTAGTAAAGAGTTGATTGAAGAAATTTCAAAAAAAGCCTCAGAAATAAAAGATATAAGGTCGGGGATTTATTTGCTAAAAGAATCAGGAGATATTGCTGAATCAAGGGCAAGTAAAAAAATATTAATCGAAGATGTTAAAATCGCATTAGAAAAACTAAAAGATTTTCAAAATAAGAACTCTTCAAATTTAAGCAATGAAAAAAATGATATTCTTGAATTAATTAAAGGAAATTCTGGAAAAACAAGTACAGATTTGTTTAATGTTTATAATAAGGACATTTCTTATAGAACATTTAGAAGAAAATTAGAAGAATTGGAAAAATCTAAATTAATAACTGTAGATGAAAAAAGCATCGGAGCTAAAGGAAAAGCAACTTATGTCTACTTTGGTACAATTAAAAACTTAAATGAGTTCTAATATATATTTTCTGAAACTACAATTATTTCCCAACTGTCCAAGTGACAACCTCGCGGGTCAAGTATATAAACAAAACTCACTTATAACATGATGAGGTGATGCAAAATGGGTTGGGAAGTTTATCCGAGAATAATTGAGAAGGGATTGCACATGCAGTGTTTTAGAATAATAAAAAAAGGTGAAGAAAATGGATTTTGAAAAAACACTAAGTAGTAATTTAAGACACTTGCCGATTGACGATTATGAAAAAAGAACATTTAATTTAAGGAGGTATATTAAAAATGGACATCTATAATAAAAACAGGCTAAATGAACTTGTAAGTGAGGATGAAATAAACGAAGGCGAAGAAGGATTTATGCATGGATATCTTAATGCATTTCAAAAACATTAATTTTCTTTTCTTTTTCTTGGAAATAAATTCAGAGTTATGTCTTTAAATTCATTATCACGTTTTGGTGCGAATAAATCCAATTGTGGTTCGAGAAGAACACTATGAAATTCCCCCTTATTTGTTTTTTCATCACATTCTTTTTGAAAAGAACAGAGTTTACAATGATGTCCAAAGTTTGGATATAGATTTTCACTAAGTTTATTAATTTTTGACTCCAACTCATTAAGATGGTTATGCAATGTAAAATAATCGCTATTAGTTAAATGTGTTGTATGCATTGAGTTGTCTTGAACACGATAATATTCCAAATTTATTTTATCATCAATGTAAATAGGATTACCTCCGAATGATTTAGCATCTTCCTCATTAACACCACAAATTCTAGCAAATTCTTTATCTTGATGAGAAATGCAACTAAAAGCAAGAGCATAAAATGCAAACTGAACAAAATGTTTTAATTCCATTTCTTCGGGAAGGCTAAACCCGGTTTTATATTCCCTAATCGTATAACCCTCTCTGATTTCATCTAACTTAACTAAAAAATGATGCCCATTTAAGTAAAACTCTCTTTCATATTCTACAAAAAGAGGCGGTTTCTCGCTAGCACATTTATCATATGTTTTAATACACAAATCTTTAATATCGTTTATCATTGCCCATGGTTGTCCTTTAAACTTCCAATTTATGGGTTTCCCTTGAATCATTCCATCTTTAGCAATGGTGTGTTTCCACATTCCAACAGCCGAATTGGCAAAGCTTGAAGCGGATTTATGTTTCAATTTTAAAGATCCTGGTTTTCCCTTAAACATTTTCTCTTTTCTTTTATGTAAAAATATTCCAAGTGCTTGTTCAGGTGTAGAGGGTGGTTTAATGTGGGCAACATACTGAAAATAATATTTCATTAAACAAGTATTTGCAATTTCATATCTGCTTTTGCTCCAGCGAATATCCATAAAAAACATAATAAAGAAAAAGTTTTAAACCTATTTAAAAAAAAAGAGAAGAGTTTATCTCCTCTTCTTTTTTGTAGTCGACTTTCTTGTACTACTTCTAGCTTTTGCCATTTTTTTCACCTCTTTTTCCCAGAAGGGATAATTCTAAACAATAAACATTTTGAAAAATAGTATTTAATTTCATAAGTAAATTATATTCAAGTTGTTTATATAGTTTACGATTAGAAAAACAATTTTTTATAGTTCGAAAATATTATTTTCTCGGTCTCTTCAATTTTAATTTTTTTTATTTCAGAAATCTTCTTAATTGTCTCGTTAATAAAACTCGGTTCATTAAGTTTATCTTTATAAGGACTTAAATAAGGAGAATCTGTCTCAGTCAAAATTTGATTTATATTAAATTTTTCTACAACTTCTTGAAAATGTTTGCTTCTGTTTATAATGCACGGTATTGACAAATAATATCCATTGTCAAATATTTTCTTAACTAACTTGAAATTTCCAGTAAAACAATGCATTAAAAAGTTTTTATTCTTGCTAGTCTCAAGTAATTCAATAACCTCTTTTTCAGCACTTCTAGAATGGATTATTAAAGGTTTTTTTAATTTTTCTCCAAGTTCAATAATTTTAAGAAAAATTTCTTTTTGCTTTTTTACATCCTTATCAAATTTAAAATCCATTCCAACTTCGCCGATAGAAATGATTTTATCTTTATTTTTCTTAATCTGATCAAAAACATTATCCAATTCTTTTTCATTCAATTTCAAAGCATCTAAAGGATACAATCCAAGAGAAGCTTTAACTAAAGAATATTTTTTACTTAAATTAAGAACTTTTTCATTATCTTCGTAATTTAAACCATTGCTTATAATAGAAATAACTTTATTTTTATCAGCATTTTTAATTACTTCATCAATCTTATCTTTAAAATAATTGTCGGTTAAATGACAATGAACATCAATAATCATAAGATTAAGTTATAGCCTAAGTTTAAAAAATTAACTGAATAAAAAACTTAAATAATTTAATTAGCCAAGGAATAAGATTAATAAAAATTAAAAAGGCACTTAAAAAAGTTACAAATCCAAAAATTTTTTTAGATCTCTTGATTGTTGTGATTCCTAATAATCCAGAATACAAAAGTCTTCCACCATCAATTGGACCTAAAGGAAGAAGGTTAAATAGTCCAATTCCTAAACTAATAACCCATAACCAAAAGAAAAGCATGTTTAACCATGAAATAATAGGAAGTAAAAACTGAGGTCCCCTTTTAACAATCAAGTTATTTTCAACACTAATCCCAATTTTTGGTTTATTCTGCGAAAAATCCGGCTTAACATAATAATTTCCTTTATCTGTATTTATTTTTAAAACATCACTCTGCTTTGATTTTTGAATTTCATTTACTAAATCATTTTGAGAATTTAATGGAATTCCATTAATATCTTTAATAATCAATCCAGCTTTCATTCCAGCAATATCTGCAGGGGAATTTGTTTCAACATTAACTAATTTGACTCCGTCAACTGAAAGTAAACCACTTTGTAAAGGAACAAATAAAAAATTAAAAAATAAGATTACAATAAATGCTAAAACAATATTAATGAAAGGTCCAGCACTTACCATTGCTAGATTTTTTCTAGTACCAACTTTTTTCAATTCTTCTTCATCGGGTTCAACAAATGCAGCTAAAATTGGACCTAAAAAAGCAAATCCAGAACTTTTTATTTTAACTTTAGCCAATCTAGAATAAACACCATGTGCAAACTCATGAATAACGGCAACAATAAAAATTGCGATAATCCAATGCCAAAAACTTAAGACAGGTAATCCTTGAACACTTATGCCCGGCAAAACTGGAGCAATAACTGGAGGAGATTGTGGAATAATCCCAAGATAACCTAAAACTAATTTATAAGTTCCTTGAATTAATGTATAAAGAATTAATATCATTCCAGCAAAACCAACAACTATACTAATATATCCAATAAAATTTAATGATTTTGGAAATTTCTTTGCTATCTTATCCATTAATTTCAATCCTAACTTAGTTCTATATAACGCAAAAATTCCCCCTTGAATCTCAAACTTCTTTTTATTTTTTAAATAAAATATAATCAATAATAAGTAAAATATAATCGCAAAGAGTATATCAAAATTCATTTTATTTCCTTTTTATAGGTCTAAATGCCTTACATTGACATTTTCTGCATACAATTTCTTTTTGTAAAACTTTTAAAGGAGTTGTGTGAATTTTTGACTTGCACCTTCTACAAACAAAAACATTTTTCAAAATTCTATTTGTAGCTTCTGGAAATTTTGCCATTTTATCTCACTTGTTTTATAATCTTCTTATCTAATATAATCCAATATGTAACCTGTTTTCCCTCTTTAACTTGGTCTTTTAAATCTTCCGCTATATCTAAGTCAAATGTTTCATAGGTTTCTAAATCCATAACATTTGCTTTATTATCATTTATACTTAAAACCTGAGCTTCTTTTTTCTCAATTATTGGAACCTCTACTTTATCTGAACTTGGGAATATCTGAACCTTTTTCTTATCATCAATAAGTGTAATTGCTTCTATTCTGCATTTCATGCTTCCGTGTTTTCCTGTTTTACTCAACTGAACGCTTCTAAGAACACAAGCTTCACCATCAAGAATAAGATAGTTTCCCTCTTTTAAACTTCCAATTGTTGTTACTTTTTTATCCATAGACATAAATTAATCTCCAAAGAATATTCTTTATAAAGATTTTGTTTTAAGTTAATTTATTTATTCAAATTTTTTCAATGCTAAAATTTAACAAAATTAAAAAAAAGAAAAATTAAAAATCGCTACTTGTGATTAATTCGACCCTTGTGTCTCTTGGATTAACTCTTGACTTCATTCCAGCAAGGTATTTTACACCCGAACTTTCCGCAACAGTTACTAAGTTTCTATCAATGTAACCATCAAAAACAACTGCATACGCAGAATTTAGGTTCTTCATAGTTCCGGGCAATTCCATTATTGGAACTTTTCCAAGCAAATTCATATTTTCATCAAGAATATATGCTCCCCTTGTTCCAACCAAATCATCAAGCAAGTCTTTAAACTTTCTTAATTCGGGTTTAACAGGTTTTTTGAATTCAGTAGCAGGAGATTTAATTTCCTGGTTAACTCGAACCTCGGAATTAATTTTTTCTCCGTTTAAAGATTCTTTCAAAACTGAATTTGTTGCAATTCCCAGTTCAAGTTTTGTTTGTTCAACAGTAACTTTGCTTCTTAATGCTTTATGAATTTCTTTTTTAGTTATCTCTTCAACTTCCTTTCCATCAGGAGCTTTAATCACATAATCAATTTCAATGTTAGCATTTAGCAGTCCTCGAATTATTAAGTCTCCACCTCTATCCCCATCAACAAATAATGTTAAAACTTTTTTCTTGCTAAGCTCCTTTATTGATTCCGGAATGGATGTACCATTTAATGCTAATGCATTTTTAATTCCATATTTCAATAGATTAAGAACATCTGCCCTTCCTTCAACAAGAATTACCTCTTCAGATTCCTCAACTCCGGGTCCAGCAGGTAATCTATCGGGTCCATATTCCATAATCTCCATCATTCTAACACTCTGGGTAACCTGATCTGTAATCTCTTGACTATCGGGCAAAACTCTATTTGTTAAATCTTTTAACAACTCTTTTGCCCTTTCAATAACAAAATCACGTTTAGTTATCCTTACATCTTCAATGTTCTCAACAAAAATTTTACTGTTGCAAGGACCAATTCTTTGAGTAGTTTCAATTGCCGCACCGATTATTGCCGTTTCAGCCTTATCTAAACTACTAGGAATTATGATTTCTCCAAAAGTCTTTCCATTCTTATTTTCTAATTTAACTTCAATTCTTCCTATTCTACCAGATCTTTGTAATTCCCTAAGCTCCAATTCATTTCCAAGCAAACCCTCAGTTTGACCGAAAACCGCTCCAATCACATCCGGTTTATCTACAACACCTTCAATGTTAATTTTAGTATGAATTATATATTTAGCATTTACTGGACTAATCTTTCCCATTTTAATTCCTCCAAGGAGAACAAGAAACCTTCTAATTAAGCATTAATTAAAGCCTATTTTAGTCGTTTTTTTCCATTTTAAGTATGATTTAATGATATTAATGAATATGAAAGCATTCCTGTTCTTTTTAATGATTGTCGCCCGCTACACTAACTCCCAATTTCATTGATTGGCAGTTGCCTTGCTCAATTGAGTATTCTCATGGCGGGCAATTGAAATTAGCAAAAATATTAAACTATATAAACCTATCGCAAAAAATATTTATCTTGACTGTAATCCAAAATAAGCCTTTACTTCATTATAGAAAGCTAAAGTCAAATCTTTTAATTCCTTCTCGTTTAATTCCTCATGAGATCTTTCTATAACCTTATTATAAAAAGTTCTAAAAAACTTAAGAATTGGCTTACCTTCCCACTTATCTTCGTAATCTTTTTCAAGGTAACTTTCAACTGCAACACTAAATTCTCCGTTTTTTAAATTCTTATCTTTTGCAGAAATTGATTTTAGTTTAGAACCTTTTAAAGTAATGGTAAGTGCATATTTTGTATAATCATCTACTTTTTTCTCAGCATTCCATTTAGACTTAAATTTTTCCGCACTTCCTTCATGTTCTTTCTCAACTAAGAAAAAACCCTTATCTTTAAACCATGACTTAACAAAAGAATAAAGTTCATTCAAGTCGATATCACCTTCATAACTAATTGTAATTTCAGGTGGAACAACATAATCAACTTCAGCCATAAAATAACAAGAATATTGTAATTATTAAATCTTTTGTTTAAGTTCTTATTTCCAAAAAGTTCTTTATATAAGTATGAAAAGAATAAATTTTACTGTAAAAATCCCCCATAACACTATCAAGTTTTTTTCTCTGAAACAAATTGTAATATATCTTATTTAAAAATCCTAAAGAATCCCAATCGTCCGATCCCTCTTCAACATAACCTGTAATATAAATTTGAAAATTTCCCTTAAGAAGTTTAACCTTTCCTTCTTCTTTTTGAACTTCAATTTCATTTACACCCATTAATATAAACTTTATTTCTAGTTTATATTTAAAATAGTCCCCTCCACTTTTTTCAGCTTGCCATAAGATCTCTAACTGTTTTCCATTTGGTTTTATTCTTTCAACGTATCTTTTTTCTAATGTTGATTCTTTTGCATATCCCTTATCTTCTAACCATAATTTCATCTGCCTATAAAGCTCGTTCATATCAACTACCCCATTAAACTTTATAGCAATTCCTCGTGGTGGTGTAACATAATGCTGATTTTTCATAATAAACCTAGCTCCGTTTTAATTAAGGTTTCATAATCCAAAACCTCTTCATAAAGTTTATCTTCATAAACATTCTGAATTTTATTCTTAATTAAGTAATTATTATATATAAAAAATAAAAACTTCTTAAATGGATTATACTGCCATTTTTCTGAATAATCCAAATCAATATGGGCAATGAGATTTACTCTAAAATTTCCAATATAAGTATTCTTGTCTAATTTCTTCAATCCAATGATTAAAACCTTAATAGTTATATTAAACTTAGCATAATCATCTACTTTTCTTTCACCATTAAATTCAAATTGCAATTCTCCAGAAATGGGGTGTTGTTTTTCCTTGTATTCTTTTTCAGTAAAATCATATTTATACTTGTTAAACCAAGCCTTAGCATCCTTGTACAGTTTATCAAGATTAAAACTCCCATTGTATTTAATTAAAATGCCTAATTTTGGTGTAACTAAATCCTTCCCACTAATCATAATAAAAATATATTTAGTGAATATAAAAACTTTTGGTTTATTTCATAAAACTTATAAATGTTGAAAGAATATTTTTTAATATGAAAAATTGTGTTTTTTGTAAAATTATTAAAAAAGAAATTCCAAGCACAAAAGTATATGAAGATGATTATTCTTTGGTTATTTTAGATATAAGGCCTGCAAGTAAAAAAGGCGGACACACTTTAGTTATTCCAAAAAAACATTACGAATTAATTTCAGATATACCGGATGAAGTATTAACTAAGATTTCTTTATTAATAAAAAAAGTTTCTAAAGCTTTATTGAAATTTGGAGAAGGATTAAATGTTTTACAGAACAATAAGAAAGTTGCGGGACAAGCAATACCTCATGTTCACTTTCACTTAATTCCAAGATTTCAAAATGATGGAATCAGGGTAGAAAAATTTGAAGTCTTCGAGTACAAAAATGGTGAAGCAAAAAAGACTGCTGATAAAATAAGAAGTTTTTTAAAATAA
>CAYQPR010000019.1:0-20353 GCA_964419925.1 Candidatus Woesearchaeota archaeon | reverse complement strand
ATTTTCAAGTTTAATATGGGTGATATAATGCTTAAGATTACTAAAAATTCTTTGGTTCGAGAAAATTTATTTTTTTTTATAGCTACTAATTTTACTAACCTTCTTGGGTTTATTTTTCATTTTTATATGGGTAGAAAATTAGGGCCTGAAGGATATGGAATTTTAGGGGTAATTCTTGCAATCGTTTATTTATTTAGCATAACTATGAATACAATTCAAACTAGTATAGCAAAGTTTACATCTAAATTTAAGGCAAATAATGAGAAAGAAAAAATAAGTTTCCTCTTGGTATCATCAGAAAAAAAATTGATAAAATATGGATTAATATTTAATTTTATATTTTTATTAATAACTCCTTTGTTATCTAGCTTTTTAAAAATCCCCATTCTTCCATTAATTGTTTTAAGCATTATGATAACTTTTGAATTATTGCTTCCAATTATTAGGGGAACTTTACAGGGATTGCAAAGATTTAACTCTTTAGGATTCAATTTAATTATTGAAGGATTAGTAAAACTTTCTTTCGGAATATTATTGGTCGAAACAGGATTTAATATCATTGGAGCAGTAATCGCAATTGTTCTTTCATATGTAGTTCCATTTTTTTATGGGAATTATAATTTAAGGCATATTAAAAAAGAAGAATTAAAAGCATTTAATACAAAAGAATTATACAAATCAACGATTCCAATTTTAATAACATTAATTAGTTTAACTGCATTTTATAGCATTGATATCTTATTAGTAAAACACTTTTTTACAGATAAAGAGGCCGGATTTTATTCTGCAACGAGTTTAATTGGAAAAATACTATTTTTTGGTTCATTGTCTATAAGTCAAGTAATGTTTTCAAAAGTTTCCGCTCTTCATGAAATTAAAAAACCCCATTTGCATTTATTAAAAAGATCGTTAATGATTATTTTATTTTTGACGGTTCCTGGACTTTTGATATATTACCTATTTCCAGAAATAATTACCATGATTCTATTTGGTAAAGAATATTTATCAATAACCCCCTTAATCATTTGGTCTGGAATAATGATTACTATTTTTTCTTTGGTATATATGGTCTCTTTTTATAATCTCTCTATACATAAAAAAAATTTTGTTTATATTCTTCTATCATTTAATATTTTAGAAATAGTTTTAATAACCTTATTTCACAAATCACTGTTAAATATCTTCATAATGATAAGTTTATTATTGTTTGTGTTATTCTTAATATTAATAATAAAAACATTCAAGGAAAATGAAAAAAATAAGCATAGTAATTCCAGCATATAATGAAGAAAAGAGAATTGCGAGAACATTAGAGAGTTATTCGAGTTTTTTTGATAAAAACTTAGATGATTATGAGATTATAGTTGTTCTAAATGGGTGCAAAGATAATACACTTCATGTTGTAACAAGTTTTACTAGAAAGAATAAAAAAATAAAAATTTTAGATTTTAAAGAAGCGATCGGAAAGGGTAAAGCAATAATTGAGGGATTTAAAATTTCTGATGGAGACTTAATTGGGTTTGTTGATGCGGATATGGCTACAACACCTGAATCTTTTTATGATTTGGTTATAAAAATTAACAATTATGATGGAATAATAGCTTCTAGATGGATTAAGGGAGCAAGAGTCCATGAAAAACAACCTTTATTGAAAAGAATTGGAAGTAGAGGCTTCAATTTTTTAGTTAAAATTTTATTTAATATGAATTTTAAAGATACACAATGTGGAGCTAAGTTGTTTAAAAAGAATGTTATTAAAGAGGTTTTAAATGATTTAAAAGTTACAAAGTGGGCATTCGATGTTAATCTACTTTATTCTATAAAAAGGAAAAATTATAAGATTAAAGAAATACCTACGGAATGGAAAGCAATTAAAGCATCTCACTTCAATTTGTTTAAGGCAATTCCAGAAATGTTTCTTGGATTAATAAGATTAAGGTTGTTGTACTCAAATTTTAGGTTTATAATTAAGGTTTATGATAGCTTACCGGAATTTTTAAAAATACACCATAGAATAAAATAAGATGGAAAATAAAAAAGAGTTCATTGATAAGTTTTTAGATTTCATATTCTCTAAGAATAATATAAAATACTTAATCTTACTCTTTATTATTGGATTCTTTTTAAGGGGAATGGCAGCAAATAATTTATCTCCTAATGCTGATGAAATGGTTCATGGTACGCATGCATTAGGAATACTTGAAAGTAAAAAATTGCAAATAATGGATCAAGATGCAGTTTGGTTCTACTTAACTGATATTTTTTATAAAACTTTTGGAGAAAATCTGTTTGGATTAAGGTTTATGTCCATATTATTTGGATCATTATCGATTATAGTTATTTATTTAATTGGAAGAGAATTATTTAATAAGAGAACTGCTTTACTCGCCTCTTTTATCCTAACTTTATCATCTTACCATATAGCAATGACTTTGGCTGAAATGGATACTTCAATGGTATTTTTTATTTTGTTGAGTATGTACCTCTTAATTAAAGCATTAAAAGAACAAAAGAATGTTTTATACATCCTTAGTTCCCTATTCTTGGGGATGGCGATTATGATAAAACAAATTGCAGTATTACTTGTTCCGGTCTTCTTTTTATTTATCTTATATTACAATCGTAAAGATTTAAAATTAAAAAAATTGGTTTATGTTATATTGATTGTGTTTATTGCGATAATTCCCATTCTAACTTTTAATTATTTATTATATAAGGATAAAGGGTTGGTTGATTTACAGTTTTCAAGATTTCTTGGGATAAGTAAGGAAACTTATTCAAGCATAGAATTAACATTAAAGCCATTTAGATTCAATGATTTATTTTTTAGTTATGAAAATCATCCCCCTGGTTTAATTGAAGGAGGAGGCATTGTTTATAAAAACAATACGTTTATTCTAATTTTTGGGTTACTTGGTTTGATTATAAGTTTTGTCAGAAATAAGGAGTTTAGTTTATTACTATTGGGTTCTTTATTCGCCCCTTTTATCTTTCTTTCAGGAACTTCCTTATTATCAATACATTTTATTTTTACAGTTCCCTTATTAAGCTTATTTTCTGCAAATTTATTAGATGTTATAATATTAAAATTTGAAAATAAATTTAAGAAAATTAGTTATCTTATAATTATATTGATTATCCTTTTAAGTACTTTTTTTATTCAAAAGGATAATTTGTTTAGAGGCAAAAGTGAAATTACTAAACTGATTGAGTTTAAAAAAGAAAATATAAATTATGATTCCTTGGTTATTGTTGATAGTAGGGTTTATAGGGGGAGAATTGTTTTAGCATTTAACGATAAACATTATTTGGAGGCAAATTATCTAAATGAATTAGTACAGAAACAAAAAAATTTACCAGGAACAGAAACCAATTTAAACACTTATTTTATTGAGTGTGTTACAGATGACTGTGGTTGGGGAACAATAAATAATCAACCTGATTTTAATGAGTCTATGGAGGAGGTTGTAAATTTCTTTAGAAATAATTCAAGATTTTTAATAACAATAAAAGATTCTTATGGTGAAAATTATTTTAATATTTATAACACCAAACTAAGGTTAAAGGAAAGTTCATTAGAATTGGCAGATTCTACTCATGAATGGTTTTATTATCCGGTTAGATATAAAGGAAAGAGTTTTGATGATTACAAAGTCAGTGGTTTTATTGATAAATCTTTAGATAAAATAGCCCATTATATATTGTATTTAGAGATATTTCTTGTTTTAATGACCCCATTTTATATATCTTACTTATTATTTAAAAAAGAAAATGAAAATTAGTGTAATAATTCCGGTTTATAACGAAGAAAAAACAATTGAAGAAGTTATTGACAAAGTTCAAAAGGTTGATTTAGAAAAAATAAAAAAAGAGATTTTGATAATAGATGATAAAAGCAAGGATGCAACATTAGAAAAAGTTAATAGGTTGATTAAAAAATATAATAATATTAAACTTTTTAATCATAAAATAAATTTAGGAAAAGGTGCTGCAATTAGGACGGGTTTAAAAAATTTTACAGGAGATATTGTTGTAATTCAGGATGGGGATTTAGAGTATGACCCGGAGGAATATAAAAAATTAATAAAACCAATATTAGAGAAAAAAACGAAAGTTGTTTATGGTTCAAGATTACTTGGAAAAATAAAGGGATTTAATATTCCAATACATTACCTTGGAAATAAGATCCTATCATTGATGACAACTTTAATTTATTTTAGAAAGATTACAGATATGGAAACATGTTATAAAATGATGACTAAAGATGTGATAAAAAGTATTAACCTAAAGGCAAAAAGATTTGATTTTGAACCAGAAATAACTGCAAAAATAATTAAAAAGGGTTATAAAATTATCGAGTTACCAATAGAGTATAATAGTCGATCATTTAAGGAAGGAAAAAAAATAACATGGAAAGATGGATTAAAAGCAGCATATTAT
The DNA here is from genome assembly GCA_964419925.1 of Candidatus Woesearchaeota archaeon. Lineage (GTDB taxonomy): Archaea > Nanobdellota > Nanobdellia > SCGC-AAA011-G17 > GW2011-AR20 > JBBSXG01. The sequence goes on along the minus strand of CAYQPR010000019.1, from coordinate 15,913 downwards.
TTGTTAAAATACAGGTTCTTTAACTAAAATGGAAAAGTGGACGGGGAGGATAGACAGGCCATTGAGGGTTTATAATAACCCTAGAGTCTCTGATGATATTTATTTACATTTTTCTGAATTAAAGGATGCAATTTTAAATTATTCTGATAAAATTAATGGAATAACCTTAGACATTGGTGCTGGAAAATCACCTTATAGAAATTTCTTTAAAAATTGTAAAAAATATATCCGACTAGATAAGTTTGACCACGGAAATAAACCAGATATAATTGCAGATGCAACAAAAATTCCTTTAAAGAATAACTCTGTTGATTCTGTTGTTTGTTTTCAACTTTTGGAACATTTACCCAACCCTCAGAAAGCAATTGATGAAATTTATAGGATATTAAAACCAAATGGTGTTTGTCTGTTGACTACACATATGGCAACCGTTTTACATGGAGAACCTTATGATTACTTTAGATTCACAAAATATGGGCTAAGGGATGTTCTTTTTAATAAATTTAAAAAAATTGAAATAAAAGAAAATGGAGGGGCATTACTCTCTATAATTCAGTTAATTGTTTGGGCAATAAACGAAAAACTTCCTAAAATTGTTTCGTTACCTTTAACATTATTATTAAATTTTGCTGGAAAAAATCTTGATAAAGTATTTTATAGTAAAGTATTTACAATAAACTATATCGTTTATGCAAAAAAATGAAAATTTTAGATTTAGGTTGTGGAAATAAAAAATATAAATCAAAAAAAGATTTGATTATTGGAATAGATCAGTTTAAATCAAAAGATGTCAATGTAATTCATAATTTAAATAAATTTCCGTATCCATTTAAAGATAATGAATTTGATTTTATTTACACAAGTCACACTTTAGAACATCTGGATAATTTAGACAAAGTTTTTCAAGAAGTAATAAGAATAACAAAAAATAAAGGAAGAGTAAAAATAAGGGTACCCCATTTTTCATGCGGAGTTTCTTATAGAGATCCAACTCACAAAAGACTATTTAGTTATTTTACATTTGATTATTTTACTGAAGAATGTTTTTACACCATATCAAAGTTTAGGATAATTAATAGAAAATTAAACTTTACAAGACTAAACCATACATTTTTAAATTATTTCTTTAATCCAATAATGAATATTTCACCATTATTATATGAAAGATTCTTTTGCTGGGTATTTCCATGTGCAGAAGTATTAGCTGAATTGGAGGTTAAAAAATGAATATAAAAAATTTAAGATTAGATGATATGAAAAAACATGTTACTAGTGATTTTAACAAGAATCGAAATGGATATTTACTAGAGCTATTTAAAAAAGGTGATAAGACCCTCTCCTATTTGATAACAATAGATTATGGTTGTTTTAAAGGTTATCATTTGCATAAAATAAGGGAAGCTAATATTATTTGTATTAAGGGGAAGGTAATGGTTAGTTTGTATGATATTGAGAACAAAATAAAAGATGAAATAACTTTAGATTCGAATACACCAAAACTTTTGCATATCCCCACCTATATCGCTATTGGATTAGAGAACATTTGTGATGAAGAAGTTCAAATTATAAACTTTCCAAATCCCCCTTATGAACCAAAACATTTAGATATGAAAGAGCAAGTTGAATATACAAAAGAGAAACTTGAAAGTTTAATAATGTGAAGAAATTTTCAATTGTAATTGCATTAGCCCCTTATAGAAATGCCGAAGTGCTTAAATCTATAAAAGAATTAGATTATGATAAAAAGAAATATGAGATTATTATAAAAAAAGGTTATAATGCAAGTGAGAATAGGAATTATGGAATTCATAAATCTAAAGGAGAGATAATTGTTTTTATTGATGATGATGCAGTTGTTCATAAAGATTTATTAAAAAACGCTGAAAAGTTCTTTAAAGAAAATAAAGTTGATATCGTTGGAGGTCCACAATTAACACCAAAGGATGATGGATTTTTTGCTAAAATGTTTGGAAGTGCAATTGAAAGTTTCTGGTGCAGTTATAGGATGGCTGATCGTTATAAAATGGGAAAATTAAATTTAAATGCAGATGAATTAAGCTTGACTTCTGCAAATTGTTTTGTAGAAAAAAGTGTTTTTAAAAAAACAGAGGGTTTTGATGTTAGATTGTGGCCAGGTGAAGATCCTGAATTTTTTTCTAGAGCTAAATTAAATGGATTTAAAATTGCTTATTCCCCTAATTTAATCATTTATCATAGAAGAAGAAGTGATTTGTTTGGATTATTAAAACAGCATTATAATTATGGAAAAGTTAGACCTAAAAAAGAAGCAATTGATCAAACATTAATTAATCCGATAATGATTATTCCTTCAATATTTACATTATATGTAATCTTTTTACCTTTTCTATTATTTATTTCGAAAGATTTCTTTTTCCCAATAAAATTACATTTAATAATTGATATTTTATTTGGAATTTATATCGGACTAAAGAAGAATATTTTATTTATTCCATTTTTGCCATTTGTGTTCTTTTTAGTGCATTTTTCTTATGGTTTAGGAATGTTAGTAGGCTTAATAGAAAATGAAAAATCCAAAAATTAGTATTGTAATATGTACGTATAATGGAAAAGATTTAGTTAAAAGATGTTTAGATAGTATTTTTTCTCAAAATTTTAGAGATTTTGAAGTTATTTGCGTAGATGGTGGAAGTAAAGATGGCACTTTAGAACTATTAAAAATTTATAATGTTAAAATTATTCATAATAAAAAACAATATCCTGAAGGTCCAGGAATGGGAAAATCTCAAGGCGTTAAAAAAGCTAAAGGAGAGGTAATCGCTTTCATTGATCAAGACAATAAATTAATTGGAAAAGGTTGTTTAAAGGATTTAGTCTTTCCATTAGAAAATGATAAAGAAATATTTGGAGTTGCATGCAGGTTATATGTTAATAAAAAAGATAATTTAACAAACAGATATTTAAGTTATGTTGGTACGGATCCTTTTGTAGTTTATAGATCATTAGAAGGAAGAATGGCCCTTGACACAATTGAACTAAACGATGATTGGAGATATAAAACTTATTTAATTGATAAAAAAAATTGTTTATGTACTGGCGGAAATGTATTTTTGGTAAGAAAAAGTTTATTAAAAAAAATTGGAGGTTATGTACAAGATGTTGAAATGATTTATAGCTTATGTGAAATTGGTAAAAATAAGTTAGCAATTCCTAAAAAAGCATTTACACATCATTTAACAATTGACAATTTTAAAAATTTTTTGAAAAAAAGATGGTATTGGGGCTATCATCACAATAAAAGAAATGTTTATGAAAGAAAGTTTTCATGGTTGCCTAAAAATTTAATTGAGTTAATTTATTTTTCTTTGTTTGTTTTATCTAACTTGATTATTTTGCCTAACTTGATTGATGCCATAAGAAAATTTATTTATACTAGAGATAAGGCTTGGTTTTTACACCCAATTGCAATGTTTTTAATAACTTTAATTTATGGAGTTATTTTTTTAATTACTTTTAAAAGGTAAAAATAGAAAGATTTAAAAAGCTTAATTATTATTAGATAATTGATTAAAATGAAACTTAATGAATTATGTGAGGATTTAGTGTTTGATTTGAAAGAAAAAATTGGGTATTTGGGAAAGGTTTATTGGAAACATAAATTTTATCCTGATTTTTCTGGAATGTCGTGCGGTACAGATGAATATATGATTTTCCAAAAAACGGGACTTTTTGAAAAAAGAAAATTAGCGAGTTTTATTGATGATGGGACGTTTCCTTCGTTTTGAACTAATACAAAATATTTTAATGTTCTATAGAAGATTTAAAAATAAAAGAGATTATAGAAAAAATTTTATTAAAGAATGGAGTTAGTGAAAATAAACCAAATTAGTAAATTTGTTATTGATTATAAATCATAATTCTTAAATTCATAAATGATTAAAACTGCTTTTGTTTTTTCATTGTCCGCAAAATAAGCTTGCACTGGAACTATTGAATTACTAAACTTAGTTGTATATTCAAATGTAGTTCCATGAGGTTCAAATATTGAGAAAACAATATATTTTGGTTTGTATTGTTTAATTTTTTCTTTAAATTCAGTTTCGTTACCACCAAAACCAGTAACATATCTTCTGGAATAATAAGTCATTTGTGTGACCGATTTACTAAAAATAACATCATTTTCTTTAGAATTTTCTTTTATCCATAAACTTGCTTCTTTAACTTCTTTGTAAGAATCTTTTTTTGCATTTATAATTTCTGAAGCTCTATCAATCTGAAAATAAAAACTTACTAAAATTAAAATTATAAATACAGAGATTGCAACTTTTTTTTCATATTTTTTAATTGAATCATAAACAAAAATTAATCCTTTTCCAGCTATGACCAATAAAGGCAACATTATGGGTAGTAACCATCTATCCTCTGCATCCCTTTCTAAAAAGATAAAGTAAATTAATGTTATTAATATCCAAATGAAGATAAACAGATCATTATAACTCTCTTTGTTTTTATTTTTAATAACTAAATCTAAGCTTAAAAATAATGTATAAAGTGTTAATATCCCAATGAACATTAAGATTAACAAAGTGGTGTTAAGCATCCAAGGGATGTGTTTAAGAATATACCATCCAACTGGTTTATATGAAGTTATTCCTCCAGGATCACTTGTAACATGACTCCCTGCGAGAAATGCAGTTGGTTTTCCAAATTCATTTATCTGCCAAATAAAATAAGGGAGAAGTAATAAAAACATTAAGATTAAGGATATCCATAAATGCTTGTTTTTTAAAAATTTAAATTTATCTATAATTAAAATATAAACCAAAAATATAATTCCAAATAACCCTGCAATTAATTTAGTCATGAATGCTAGTGCTATGAAAACTCCGATTAACCAAATATAATAATTTTTTTCTTTTTTTATATAACCTTTCCAAAAATAATAAACAGCTAGATATGAAAATAAAATCAGTAAAACATCTGCATGTAATCTTACCGTATTAAAAATTAATAGCCAAAAAACGCTTGTGAACAAAGCAACGATTAAAGCTAGTTTTTTATTATACATCTCTTTAACGATTAAATATGAGACTAGGATTATTAATGTTGATGGGATTAATTCTAAAATAAACTTAAATGTAATTTCATTAAAACCTAATTTAAATAAAATCGCTTCCAATAGCGGAAATAGTGGTGGCCTTTGAGGATTAATAGACTCAAGTGGAAGTCCAAAAGCCCAATGTAATGCATAGCTAGCATATTCTCCAGAATCCCACCATTCCGCCTGATTTTTTGTTAAAATTAAATAATAAATTCTTATTATAAATCCAAAAAATAATATTAATATTATCCAAAAATTTTCTTTAAGAAATTGTTTTACTTTCTCTTTTTCCATTAAAAATTAATAATGACTAAACTTTAAAAACATTCTTATTTAGTTGAATTAACCTTTTCCCAAGCATCACTATAACGTTTTTTTAGAAGTCTACTTTCAAGTAAAACCAAAACCCACATATAAAATCTCATTAGTAAAAGTTGAACCGTCCAAAACATTTCTTTAACTTTTTTTGGATAAGATAAGGCTAGAAATGTTCCAGATAAGATTTCATTTTTAAAAGATTTAACTTTTGGAAAATTTTTATAGTATTTGGTTAATGTTTCATGTGCTTTTGATGTACGTTTTTTTTGTTTAATCCAATCTTTGAGATTATCTACATTCTTTACATAAACTAAAGCTTTTTCTGCATAACCAATTTTATAATTTTTTAAATAAAACATATAAGGAATAATTGCGTCTTCTGCAACATCTAATGGAAATTCTTTAATTATATTATTTCTAAATGCAAATAAATATCCTGAACATTCTAAAAACTTATTTTCAATAGATAATCTCTTTCTAATCTTATGAGCCCCATAGAAAAGTAAATTAGCAAAATATCCCCATTTTGTATCTTTACTTTCTTGAGGAACGGGCCTTCCAGTTACAACTCCAATTTTTTTATCTTTAAATAAGTTTAAAATTTCATTAATTGAATTTTTATCTGTAAAAACGTCCCCATCTGTAAAAATTAATATTTCAGAATTTAATTTTTTTAGTAATGTGTTTAATGCAAATGATTTTCCTTTTCCTTCATCCTTAAAATATTTTATTTTATATTTTTTTGATAAAATTTCTGCATCTTTATCTGGAGCAACTACAATTAATTCATATTTTTGATTAATCTTTTGCTTCAAAATAGAAATTATAGCCATTTCTAATTTTGGTTCATTAAACGAAGTTATTATTACTGAGATCATAAAAAATTATTTATTAAAAAGACTTATATAGGTTTTCTTATTAATTAGATTATGGAAATGCCATTACCTGAATTAATAGATAGATTAGTTATTGTAAGGTTGAAAGCTGAAAGAATAAATGATAAAGAGAAAGAAGAAGAGCTTAAGTTTTACATTAATGAATTAGAAGAATATAAGAAAAAAGGATTTACAGTAAAAGGTGAATGGCTACAGAAACTATATGAAGTTAATGGGAAAATCTGGGATTTAGAATCCGATATAAGGAAAGGAAAAGAAGGTGAATTAGGATTGATGGAAGTTGGAAGAAGAGCTATTGAAATAAGAAATTTGAATAAAATAAGAATTTCGATTAAAAATGAAATTACTGAAGTTACCGGTTCTGGTTTTAAAGATGTTAAAGTAAATCACGCTTCTGAATAATTATTACCAATTTAGGACAAAACGTCTTCATATAATTTTAAAGTTTTATTATAAATTAAATCCCATTTGTATTTTAAAGCCGTTTTCTTATTGTTTAAAGAGTATTTATTGGCTAGTTTAGGATTTGTTAGTATTTTGAGCATTGCTTCCTTTAATCCTTTAATATCTCCATAATTAACAAAGATTCCATTGTCTTCATTCATTTCATAAGGGATTCCGTTTACAGGTGAAGCGATTATTGGCAAACCTGACGCCATTCCTTCAAATAATGTCAATGGTAAACCTTCTCTAAAACTTGGAAGAACTAAAACAAAAGCTTTTTGATAAATCTCTGCTGCTTTGTTTCTATCGTAAATGGGATCTAAGAGAAAAATATTTTTATCATTATTGATTAATTCTTTTAATTTATTTTTTAATCCCTCATCTGGACCAACTAAAACAAAATTGAAATCTTTTCTTTCTTTTAATATTTCTTTTGCAGCTAAAACAAATTTATCCGGACCTTTTGTTACGTTTAACCTTCCAAAGAATAAAGCAAAATTTTTAATTTTAAAATTAGTTTTAATATTCTTAAAGAAAATATTATCTACTCCGTTTGGGATTATAATTGGATCTTTTAATTTATATTTTTTAAAGAAAGAAAGTTCCCATGGTGTAATTGCTATTATTTTATTAGATAAGTTAACTGCGTATTTGCTTAATGTTGAATATGTTAATTTTAGTAAAATTTTTCCTATTTTTGAACGATTAGAATCTGTCCAAGGACAATGAGTTGTGTGAACTATTTTTGTTCCTTTTATTTTAGCTGCTAAATGTGAGAAAAATATATGTGGATGACCATAAACATGAGAATGTATTATATCAAAATCTTCTTTTAATAATTTAAAGAAAACAGAAGGCCAGAACGTTACGAAGTTAGCTACTTTGAAAAAAGAGAAACATCTATGAATTTTTACTTTATCTATAACTTCTTCTTTTACTTTTATTCTTTTGTATTTGTCTGAATCTGAAGTGTAAATATGAACTTCATGATTATCATTTATTAATCTTCTAGCTAGTTCTTTAACTACTTGTTTTGGTCCATCTATTGCTGGATCGTAATACGGACAAATAAACGCTATTTTCATTATTTTGTTTAAAATATAAAGTTTTAAATACGTTAGGATTGATGAATAGATAAGTTTAAATTGTTAAAAGATTATAACTGATTAAGGTAAATATGCGAGATAAATCAAGATGGTTCATCAAGTGGGCTTTATTGTATTCATTCTCATTATTTTGGGTTTTCTTATTGTTTAATAAAATTAACTTACAATATGATCTCATTATTTTGATATTCTCTGCTTTAATAATCAGTATTTCCTCACAAATATATAAAATGTTTTTATATGAAGAAAAATTCAAGCTGTCTTCGTTTTTATTACATAGCACGTTAATTAATGGTTTTTGTTTATGGGTGTTTATCTTAATTATGTGGGTTCTTAATTTAAATATAACTATACTTTGGTTATTGCTTGGGGGGGTTATATTTGAAATAGTATGGCAGATTAACCACAGGGTTAGAAGAAATAAAACAAACAAAGTTGTTTTTAGTATCTTTTTAATAATAATGTTTTTAGTAACCAATTATTTTATTCTTGATCAAGAGCTTAGTGTTTCAAGTGCGGTTGGAAACTTTAATCAAAAAAACGATTTTGGAACATTAGAAGAAAAGTTTTCTAGTATTTCGAATAATAACTTAAATTCTCTAATCGATGGTGGGATAAAAATTCAAAAGCAACAAGAAAAAGAATGTCCCAAATTAAATTATCCGATGACGCAAAATGAACTTTGGGGGCATGTTTTAGTGAATAGAGAATATGAAGGTTGGCAGATTAGTGCATGGAGGACACCTATTGTTCTTCCATGCTATAAAGGAAATGAAAAAGGTGAGGATTCAAATTATTGGTATTGTGGAGACCTAGATGTATATTGGGGTGAAAATGTCGATTATGGTTTAATGAAAAAAACCTTTACAAATTCTGATGGAACGATTGGAAAAACAATAAGAAAATCGTTTTATAACATTTATGATGAAAATGAACAATTTATTAAAACAGTTTGTGGAAAAGATCCAGATGAGTTAGGGGAAAAAACATTTAAAAATGAAATGAATGCAATCGATAAATTTTTTAGTTTTTAGTGTTAAGAAAAAGAGAAAATGAAAAAAAAGGTTAGCAAATTTGTTTATTGGACGCCAAGAATTGTATCAATAGCGTTTTTATTGTTTTTAGCACTATTCTCTTTGGATGTTTTTGAACCTGGATTAAGCTTTTCTCAAATATTATTAGGATTATTTATGCATAATATTCCCGTTTTTATTTTGGCAATTATTTTATGGATATCTTGGAAACGTGAAATTGTTGGAGGAATAGCTTTCATTTTGGCAGGATTGGTTTATATTGCATCAATGATTGTTAGAACGGTTTTATCAAATCAAGCTGAATGGTATATGTTATCTTATTCTTTAATAATTGCTGGACCTGCATTTTTTATAGGGATTTTATTTTTAATTGGATGGTTTAGAAAGAAAAAGTAAAAGAAGTTTTATCTAAACTAGATGCTCTATCTTTATTCATATTCATTTTATTCAAAATCAACCAAAGTTACTAATACGTATAACTTTCGTTTATTCATAAAATACAGGTTAATGTTCAAAATCAATTCCAAAAACCTTATAAATAAGTCTATCCATTGTATAGACATGCAAAAGTTAATAATTGAAGAGCAGATTAGAAGAAAAGTAGCAAGATCTGGAAATGGCGGTGCTGTCTGGGTTCCAAAAGATTGGTTGGGAGAAGAAATAATAGTTACACGGCTAGAAACTCCAAAATTATCTTTAGAAGAGGAAATAATCAAAATTCTTTTACCCCATTTAAAAAATATTTCAGGAATTTTTTTATATGGATCTTACGCAAGAAAAGAAGAAACAAAGGATTCAGACATAGACATCTTAGTAATAGGAACAAACGAATTAAAGATAGAAAATACTAAAAGATTTGATATAGAATTTGTTGATATTAAAAAAATAAAAGATGCGGTTCAAAAAAATCCATTCATTTATGCATTAATTAACGAAGCTAAACCAATTATGAATAATAATTTATTAGAAGAATTAAAGCAAAATAAAACAGATTTCAAGCAGTTTATTAAGTGGTTTAAAGAAACAACAGAAGATAGTATCAAAAGCACAAAAGAGTTGATTGATTTAGACAAAATGCAATCCGATTATTTGACTTCCCATAGCACAATCTATTCATTAATATTAAGGCTAAGAGGAATATTCTTAATTAAATCAATTTTAAACAATAAAAACTTTTCAAATTCTTTATTTAAAAAATTTATAACTAAATATATCACAGAAAGTGAATTTAGAATAATCTACAATACTTATAGAAACGTTAGAGATGATAAAAAAATAAAAAACATAAACATTAATATAGAAACAGCAAATAAATTGTTAGATTTATTAAAAAAAGAGGTTGAAGATTTAGATGCCAAATAGAAAGAAAAGATTAGAAAAGGGAATAGAATCACTGCAAAAACAAATATCTCTGCATGAAGAAAAATTAAAAAGAGCAGAAGATGAAGGAAAAATAGAGTTAGCGGGTTATTATGAAAAGGAAATAGAAGCTAAAAAGAAAGATAAGGAAAAGAAGGAAAAATTTCTTAAAAAATAACTTAATGATAAACTCTTTCAAGTTCTTTTACAATATTCTTCCATAAAAATTCTTTGGCTTTTTTAATATTTGTTTCACTTATTCTTTCTAAATTATTTTTATCCAAAATCAAAACTTTAAGTTTATTCTCCAAATCTTTTAAATCACTAAAATTAAATAAAAACCCGTTTTCTTTAGAAATTAAAAACTTTCCTCCTTCTGTTGAAGTGGAAATAATAGCGTTACCTTGAGCCATTGCTTCTAAAATAGTGATTCCAAAAGCTTCCCATTCACTTGGAAGAATAAAGACTTTAGAAACACTTAAAGAAGCAATTAAATTATTATCAGATAATTCTCCCGTAAAAATTACTTTATCTTGAATGTTTAACTTCTCACTTAAATTTTTTAATCGTTTCAAATCTCCAGCATCTTTTCCAACGGCTAAAAAAACAGCATTTAGCTTAGGAAGAACTTTAATAACTTGATCTAAACCTTTATATCTCTGAATTCTTCCAACATAAGATATAACAAATTTATTTTTTAAATTATACTTTTTAATAAAACTAGAGTTATTAACTTTTTTAAAAGAGTCTTCTAAAATACCATTCGGAACAAAACTTATTTTATTTTTAGAAATTCCATACTTAGTCATCCATTTATACTGCGAAGGATTGACTTGTATTACTTTATCATAAAATTTATTAACAATTACTTTTTCAAAATTTCCTAGAACTGCTTTAAAAATTTTTTCAAAAAAATTATAATCTTTTAAAACCATAAAAGGACCGTGAGGAGTATTAATAATCTTACTTTTACTAAACAATTTTTTTAAAATAATAATTAAATCATGATAGATAAATCCAAGGCTATGAATATGTAAAACATCAAATTTTGTAAATAAAACCTTAATTAATCCAGGTGTAAATGATAAATAATACTTATACCTAAACCAAGTTTTATATCTATGAATATGAATATTTTCAAAAATTTCATATTTTTTTGTATTTTTTAATAAAGAGGTGTAAACATGAACTTCATGTTTTTTAGCTAATTCTCTAGCTAAGTAAAAACAATTATTCTCAGCTCCACCTTTCAAAGGATGAAAGTAATTTATTAAAAATCCGATTCTCATACTTTCTTTAAATAAAAAAGTTTTAAATAGCTTTTTACTAAGAAAAAACCATGAAAGTATGCATAATTCTTGGAACTAGACCTGAAATTATTAAAATGTCTCCAATAATAAAGGAATGTCAAAAAAGAAGCTTAGATTACTTCATAATTCACACAGGACAACATTACTCTTATAATTTAGATAAAATTTTCTTTGAGGAATTAGAATTACCTGAACCAAGATATAATTTAGAAATTGGTTCACATATACATGGAAAACAAATGAATTTAATGACAAAAAAAATAGAAGAAAAATTAAAATTAGAAAAACCAGATATTGTTTTGGTTGAAGGAGATACGAATAGTGTTTTAGCAGGCGCATTAGTAGCAAATAAATTAGGAATAAAAATAGGACATGTTGAAGCAGGGTTAAGAAGCTATCAAGTTATGCTTGAAGAGTTTAATAGAACAATTACTGGAATTTATGCTGATTACCATTTTTCTCCAACAAAAAATTCAAAAGAGAATTTAATTAAAGAAGGAATTGATGAAAATAAAATATTTGTCACTGGAAACACCGTTGTAGATGCTTTAAATGAAAATATAAAAATTTCAAATAAGAAGTATGAGATTTTAAAAAAACTGAATTTAAAAAAAGATGAATATTTTATATTAACATTGCATCGAGCTGAAAGTGTAGATGATAAAACAAAATTAAGTAATATTTTTAAAAGTTTAGAAGGATTATCTCAGAAGTATAAAATTGTTTTTCCAGTACACCCAAGGACTAAAAATAAATTAATTGAGTTTGAATTAAAAGTTCCTGAAGGAGTAATTGAAATAGAACCTTTAGGATATTTAGAATTTTTGCAATTAATGGCAAATTCAAGATTAATAATTACAGATTCTGGGGGAATTCAAGAAGAATCATGTATTTTAAAAATTCCATGTGTTACGGTTAGAGAAGGAACAGAAAGGCCCGAAACATTAGAAGTTGGAAGTAATTTATTAGCAGGTTACGAACAAGATAAGATTATTCGTTCTGTAGAATTAATGCTAAAAAAAGAAAAAAATTGGGAAAATCCTTTTGGTAATGGAAAAACAGCAGAAAAAATTATTAATGTCATACTTAGTTAAATTTAAAAATCCAATTTATTAAACGTTTATTAAGATGAACCAATTACAAATCGCTCAAATCTTAGGATGGGTTGCAACAATTCTATTTTCAATAATGCTAATTCCCCAGATAATAAAAACAATTAAAATGAAAGATACAAAGGGGGTAAGTTTATCATTATTTATAATTTATTTAATAGCAAATGTAATTGCTTTAGTTTATGCATTCATGATAAATCAATCTCCTTTAATAATAAAGTATATTATAGGAATAGCAACAACGGTGTTTTACATAGCAATATACATATTTTATTTTAAAAATTCAAAAAAATGATTAATCATATTGTTAAAGATATAAAAAATTTTAATTTTGAAAATAAAAAAGTATTAATCCGCGTTGGGATGGATGTTCCGATAGATGAAAAGGGAAAGATAACCAATGATAAAAGGGTTCTAGAAGGTTTACCAACTTTGAAATATTTAATTGAAAAAAATCCAAAACAAATAATAATTTTAAATCATTTAGGAAGGCCTAAGGATAATGAAAAAATTTTAAATCATGATGAACTTGCAAAAAAGCTTTCTAGTTACTTAAAAACTAATATTAAAAAATTAGATGATTGTATCAACATAAAAATTCCAGATGATAAAATTATCTTATTAGAAAACTTAAGATTTCATAAAGAAGAGCTCGATAACGATGAAGAATTTGCAAAAAGATTAGCTTCTTACGGGGACGTTTACATTAACGATGCATTTTCAGTCTCACATAGGGAACAAGCTTCTGTAGTTGCAATAACTAAATTCATAAAAAGTCTTCCAGGATTATTAATGGAAAAAGAGTTAAGAGAATTAAATAATTTACTTGAAAATCCAGAACATCCATTTATTTTGGTTTTAGGTGGAAAGAAATTTTCAGATAAAGCTCAAATATTGGATAATATGATTTCAAAAGTTGATGAAGTTCTTTTAGGAAGCAGTTCTATAACAAATGAAAAAATAAACAATGAAAAAATAGTTTATCCAAAAGATACAATGAGTAATTTAGACATTGGGAATGAAACCATTTTAGATTATAAAGAAAAATTAAAACATGCAAAAACAATTGTGTTTAATGGTCCTTTAGGAATGTTTGAAAAAGAAGAGTTTAGTAAAGGAACTAATGAGATTATTAAATTTATTTCAGATTTAAACTGTAAAAAAATAATTCTTGGAGGGGGCACAAGTTATGCTGTTGAAAAATTAAACTTACACGATAAGTTTTCTTACATCTCTACTGGCGGAGGAGCTAGTTTAGAATTTTTATCAGGAAGCAAACTACCTGGAATAAAAGCTTTAGAAGAAAATTATTTTTACCAAAAGGTTTAAAAGTTTATATTATTAACTTTAAACAAAGAGGTAAACATGCCAAAAATAAAACTTGTTGTGTGGGATTTGGATAATACTTTATGGAACGGAACAGTTTATTATTCTGATAAAAATAGTATAAAATTAAAGCCGGGAACAGATGCTGCTTTAAAGGAATTAATGAAGAGAGGGATTAAAAATACAATTTGTTCTAAAAACTATTATGAAGATGCGGAAAAAATGTTAGACAAATTTGAAATAAAAAAATATTTTGATTCTGCAGAAGTTAATTGGGGTTTAAAATCCGATAATATAAAAAGATTAATCCAAAAATATAACGTTCATCCAAGCGAGGTTTGTTTCGTTGATGATGATGCATTTCAAAGAGCAGAAGTTCTTTCTCAACTTCCAGATTTAAATGCGATTGAATTAGGAGACCCTCTAGATATTTTAAGTTTAGATTTTATGAAATTAGAACATGAGACTGAAGAAGATAAAGAAAGAGTAAAAATATTAAAAGAACAGAGAAACAGAGATGAAGCTGAAAAATCTCATACTGGAGACTATAAAGAATTCTTAAAATCTTGTGATATTAAGATGGTTATAAGAAAAGTTGAAGAAAACGATTGGGATAGAGTTGTACAATTATTTAATAGAACAAATGAGATGAACACTACAGGAAATAGGTATGAATTAGATAAATTAAAAGAACAATATGATAACGGAGAAATAGAGGTTTATGTTTCTGAGCTAACTGACAAATTTGGTGATTATGGATTAATTGCTGAATGTTTAATTGATACAAGAACAAAAGACTGGGAAATAAAAGATTTAACCGTTTCTTGTAGAACAATGGGAAGAGGAATTGGAAGTGCATTATTAATTGCGATGATGCACAAAGCAAAAGAAAGGGGAGCAAAGACAATAAGGGGAATTCTAAGAGAAATTGAAAGTAATTGGAGAATGAAACCTTTATACTTAAAACGTGGGTTTACCATTATTAAAAAAGAAGGTAATGAAACAACTTACGGATATGAGATTAAAGAAAAATTACCTGATTTTCATCCTTGGTTAAAGATTGAAAAAAATAATTAGATTACATTTTTATAATATTCTTCATAATCTTTTTTTAATCCAACATTTAAATTTGTAAATTTAATTCCTAATTTTTTTAATTTATCATTTGTGCAATAAAAGTTTTCATTGGCAAAAGGAAATTCTTTTAAATTATGATTATCGCCGTCTGCATTAGGATTATATTCTATAATCGGTTTATTTTCAACAATATTCCCCATGATTTTAACTAATTCATTCAATGTAATAACCTCATCACTACAGCAATTAAAATTTCCTTGTAATTTCTTTTCAACTAATAAAACGATTGAGTCTGCAACGTCTTCAGCAAAAACGAATTGAACTTTTGATTCACCGTTTCCAGGAAGAATTAAAGTTTCTTGATTTTTAATTTTAGAATAAATAAATCTTTCACGATTAACATTATTATTTTTTCCAAGAATATAAACAGGACGTATATTTGCATATTTTATTTTGCTTTCTTTTAATACATTTTCACATTCAACTTTTCCTTTATTATAATTACCCCAAACAAGATTCCATAATGGCCAATCCCCCAATTCGGCTTCTTCAGTTAGGGGAAATTTATTTATTTTCTTATAAACTGCAGCAGTACTAATGTGAAGATAAAAATCAAAATTTAGTTCATTAATTGCTTTTTTGGTGTGTTCTCCTTTAAAAGCACATGTATCAATAACAACATCAAAATTATCTTTTAGATTAAAGCCATTTCTTCTATCACCTTGGATAAATTTTATATTTTCATATTTTGATTTGGTCCTTCCTCGATTAAAAACTGTTAAATCGTGACCTTTTTCAACTAATTTATCAATTATTAAAGGTCCAACAAATTGAGATCCGCCTATAATTAA
>CAYQPR010000018.1:5542-21899 GCA_964419925.1 Candidatus Woesearchaeota archaeon | reverse complement strand
CCAAAGAATTTTTAGTAATCTTAAGCATTATATCACCCATATTAAACTTGAAAATGCTAGTTCAATGAAAATCATTATCCAAACAATTTGTTTTTCTGTAAATTTTCCAGTTCTTGTAAAAATATGTGGAATTGAATAAATCTTATTTTCATGGTATGATATTATTTTTCCATTCTTAAAATAACCATAACTTTTTGCTTTAAATTTGGCTCTCGCTTTCAAAATAAATTCAATAAAAAATGGGGTGCTTGCTATTAGAGCGGCTCTTTCAATATTTCCTAAGATTGCTATTGTTGCTATGACCCCTCCAAGTAAATAAGTTAACGAATCTCCAGGAAGAATCTTTGCAGGGTATTTGTTATAAATATAAAATGCAATCAATGCAAGTAAAGTTATTAGTGCAATTAATGCAGCAACCTCTCGATTATTAACATAAGCATATAAGCCCAACATTCCAACATAAATTATTCCCATACCCGATTCCATGCCGTTAAATCCGGCTAACATGTTAACCATGTTTGCGGCTCCAACAACACCAATTGGAATAAATAATAAAGGATATATTAATCCAACATCCATTCTTCCAAGAAAGGGTATCCATAAAGTATCTACTCCTGCATTTACAACCATAAATGGAACCGCGGCACTTAATGTAAGTAGTGGCTTTTGCCATTGTTTTAATCCAGTTGAAGATTCCTTAGATTTTTTTATGATTACATCATCTAAAAATCCAACTAAAGTAATCATAATTATAGAAGTTAAAGCTGCAAAAATATAGACTAATGTGCTCGTGTAATGAAAATAAAATGTTTGTAAAAAAACATAGAACATTAATCCAACAAAAATCCCAGACATTACGGCCAAACCGCCGGAAATCGGAACTAAGGGTGTATCTTTTTTATTCATATCTTTAACAACTAACCCTATCTTTCTTAAATAACGAATTAGCCAGTTTGCAGCAATGTAAGTAACAATAAATGCTAACCCTGCAGAAAGAAATGGGATGTATGTCATGAACAGAATTAGCAAGAGGTATTTATAAAAAGGTTTCGAAATATTTAAGTATAATGGATAAACCTATTCAATTATATTTATCAAGTTTCAAAATAACATTTTTTGTTGGATGCACAGGGTTATATCTAAACTTCTTAAATTTAACTATTTTAAGATTTAATCGTTCAATTAATTTTCTCCATTCAACTTCTTTTAAATAATTGTAATCTAAACTTATTCCCCATCCCTTATTACCAATATAATCGGCCACTCTTAAAAGAAAATGATCAAATTTATTTTTGTAATAATGATCTTTGATTAATATGGTTTTTTTTGCAACCCGTTTTGCTTCAGATATAAGGCCTTCAATATTATTCGTATGGTGAAGCACATCAAGAAACATAACAACATCAAAAGAGTTTGACTTAAATGGCATCTTTTTTCCATCATATTTTTTTACTTTAATATATGTATTTTTCGGTACAATTACATCAATTCCATCAATCTTAATTTTTTTATTTCTACTTAAAATATAACTCTCTATAAAACCAGTACCGCACCCAACGCTTAATATACTTGATGAATCAATCAAATCTTTATAAATCAATTTTAAAAGCATTTTATTTCTATATTTAATCAATAATTTAGAATGAATTAGGGCTAAAAGCACATCAAACTTACTTATATCTTTCTTTTTCATTTTATCCTCAATTTTTCATTGATATAAATCTTATATATAAACTTATCCCTTATTAATTAGATATCTATATAAATATTTAGATATAAATTTTCTTATGGTAAACATTGAAAAAATAGGAGATTATTATAATTCTTTTTGGTCTCATAATAATATAGGGGAACAAGAGAGATCTGATCTTAGAGAATATGAAGAGGAGGTAACCGAGTACGTTCTGAAATACTTAAAAAAGTATTTTCATAATTTAAAAGGTAAAATGCTATTGGAAATTGGACCTGGAAAAGGTCACGATGTTATTCAATTTGCACAAAGTGGTGCAATGGTAACTGCTATAGATATCTCAAAAAATAGTTTAGAATCATCTAAGGAATTAGCAAAAAAAAATGGCTTATTAAAAAAAATAAAACTAATTCAAATGGATGCACATGATATGAAATTTAGAAATAATCAATTCGATGTAATCTTTATAAAAACAACCTTAATGCACCTGAATTATCGAAAGGTAATTAACGAATGTAAAAAGGTTCTAAAAAAAGATGGCATTCTAATTTCTATAGAACCTCTTAATGAAAATGTATTAATAAAACTTTATAGAATTTTATTTTCTAAATTCAAAGAAACAAAACCAAAATATTTAGAATATAATGATTTAATTGTTATATCTAAGAATTTTAGAAAATATTACATTAAAGTTTTTTATTTATTTTCATTTATCTCATTAATATTTAAAAATAATAGAACAATGTATAATCAAACTTCAAAAATGCTAAAAAAAATTGAAAACTTTGTTTTAAAAATATTTCCAAGAGTTGAGAAAAATGCTTGGTTGGCAGTTTCCATATATATAAAATAATATTACTGCTTTCTTCTCAACTTTTTTACTTTTTATATTTATTAATTTGTATGATTCCCAACCTATGCAAGAAATATAAAAATGATAATCTCGTACAATCTGTGAAGAAAATGAAAGTTCTTTTTATAGAAGGACTTCTTGATCCTTCTCCATAGTACGTTTTGATTGGAAACTCATTTACCTTTAGATTTCTTGATCTAAACAGTAATAGTATATCGGTTGCTAGCCCGTATCCATTAGAAGGACAAAGATTAAAAGGTAATTTTTTTAGAGAATTACAATCGTAAGCTGTAAAACCAGAATGCCACTCAGAAAAATTACAATCTGCTAAAATGTTCTCAATTTTTGTTAAGAATATATTTCCGATGTACCTCCATAAGGGCATTCCTCCTTTAATGGGGTTTCCCAAAAACCTTGAGCCAAATGTTGTGTGGGCTTTGCCTTCTTCTATGGGCCTAATTAAGTCTCCTATTTGTTCAGGAGGGTATTGTCCATCGCAATGCAATACTGCTAAAATATCCATATTATTCTTTATAGCATAATCAAACCCCGCCTTCATGTTTCCACCAAAATCAAGATTTTTTTCATTTTTATATACTTTTAATTTTTTCATTTTTTTCATTTTTTTATAATTTAAGAGAACATTATAGCTATCGTCTGGGCTACCATCATCAAAAACCACAATTTCTTCAACTTTGTTTTTAATATTTTCCGGAATTCTCTCAATAACTGAACAAATGGTTTTTTCTGCTTTATAAGCGGGTATGAAAATCATTAATCTTTTAGTCATGTTTAATTTTCTCCAAATTAAATTTTTTTTATAATTGACTAAAAAAAGAACACTTTATAAGTTTTATCAATAAAATGAGCTAATAAAAAGTTGACTCACTTTAGTCTTCAATATCTAAATTTCCTAACTTTTTAATGATGCGTCATTTATGGGTCAAAATCTTTTTAATATATTCTAACCATAACCTTTTTTTGAATTTTTTTACAAAATATAAAAAAGACCCTAAATAATTTTTGATAGCCTAATAAAAAATAAAAAAAGTTTATATCTATTTTCTATATTAACATTTTGCTTACAAATATGAAAGATTATTTAAATCTTACTAGCCTGCTATTCTAATATGAAAATCAGTGAAAAGAAATTTGATTTTATTTTTTTAATATTCTTACTATCTTTACTAATTTTACTTAAATACCCTGTTTTAAATTTACCTTATTATTGGGACGGCCTATATTATATTGCACCAACCGTTGATAAGATATATAATGGTGAACTTAATTGGGACTTGTTAGACTCTAATAGGGGACATCCATTGTTCTTACCCTTTTTTATAGCATTTTTGTTTAAAATATTTGGAACACATCAAATGGTAGCAAACTCTGCAATACTCTTTTTCTCGCTATTAGTTCTATATTTTACATATTTAATTGGAAAAGAATTATTTAATAAATCTGTGGGAATTATTTCTTCATTATTATTAATGTTTACTCCAATATTTTTTTCTTATTCTGCAATGGTTTTTTTAGATATCCCTCTGATCGCCTTGATTACCATCTCATTATACTTTTCTATAAAATCAAAACTAGTATTATATATTATATTTAGTTCTCTTGCTATTCTTACAAAAGAATTAGGAGTCCTAGTTGTTTTTGGTGTAGTGTTATCTAAATTAATCAAAAAAGATAAAAATCTAGTTTTTTATTGTTTTCCGCTGTTTATTTTTTTCTTAACTTTGATTATAAACAAATTACTATATAACCAAATTTTTTATCCTTTAAATGCTTCCGTAATACATATTAATCCCCTAAAAAATTTATTTAATTTATTAATCATACTAAAAATTATATTTTTTGATCAATACAGATGGTTACTAAGTTCTCTTTTTTTAATTTCTTTTATAGATTTTAAGAAATTAGGAGACATTAAAAATTCAAAAAAATCAATATCTTATTTTATAATCTTCTTGATTGTATTTATATTTTTATATAATGTAAACATCCTCACGAAATTTTTTATAGGGTTTTATCCAAATATAGGATTATATTTTAATACGATTAAATTATTTAGCCCCCTATTTTCATTATTGTTTATAATCATTATTTTAACTTATAAGAAGATTGTTCAATTTTTAATAAACTTAAAATATCACGAATTTTTAATTGTATTACTAATAGCTATAATAACTTTTATTTTTATAATACCAGTTGCCGAACGTTATTTACTTCTTTCATTTCCAATGATATTCTTATTATACTCATATTCTATTAATAAACTATTTAAGAATTATAAATACCTAATATTAATTCTTTTTATAATTCTATTTTCACTGAACTATTTTGGTAATAGGTCTACCGAGGGATTTACATTAGAAAACAACATGGAATATGTTGATTTAATAAAAACTCATCAATTAAGTTCGTCATATATTGAAAATAATTTTCCAAATGCAATCGTGCTGACGGCATTTCCACAATCCTTTGAATTAGAACATTCATATTCAGGATACGTAAAAAAACCATTGAAAATAGCTACAGTTAACCCACTTCCAAATTTGGCGGATAGAGATAAAAATTTTTCAATAAATCCGAAAGATATTGATATTTATTATTATTCACCACAAGAACATCCATCAAAACAAATTTTAGATGTTAAAGAAAGATTAAACCTTACATTGATAAAAAGATTTGAAATTAACAATAAATCGGCAGAAGTTTATTTAGTTAATAAATAGATTTAAAAATCGTTTTATTATACTTATTTCATGGAAAATCTAGCAATAAACGGAGGTTCTCCTGTAAGGGAAAACAAAATTCCAATATCAAAACCAGATTTTGGTGAAGAGGAAATTAATGCAGCATCTGAAGTAATAAAATCAGGTTTAGTTGAGGGTAATGGTCCAAAAACAGAGGAATTTGAAAATAATTTAGCTAAATATCTTAATGCAAAACATGCAATTTTTGTTAATTCTTGTACATCTGCTTTACATCTTGCACTTATAACAACTAACTC
Source organism: Candidatus Woesearchaeota archaeon (assembly GCA_964419925.1). GTDB lineage: Archaea > Nanobdellota > Nanobdellia > SCGC-AAA011-G17 > GW2011-AR20 > JBBSXG01. Next base: position 16,337 of record CAYQPR010000018.1, on the reverse strand, counting down.
TAAAAATGGCGAATTAATTTCTCCGACATATACATTTAATTCTTCAGCCATTGTTGGAACATTTATGAACTTGAAATTAGTTCTGGCTGATTGTGAATATGATACTGGAAATATTTCAATAGAATCCATTAAAAATAATCTAAATGATAAAACTAAGGTGATTATACCAGTGCATTTTGCAGGCCAACCATGTGATATGGACGAGATAAATAAAATTGGAATGGATTATGGAAAACTAATTGTAGAGGATGCAGCACATGCTATCGGTTCTTCTTATAAGGGTAGAAAAGCAGGTAATTTAGCTGATATTGGTTGTTTAAGTTTTCATGGAACTAAGAATTTGATATGTGGGGAAGGCGGAGCTTTAATAACAAATGATGATAAAATTGCTGAAAAGGCAAGAATTTTTGAGGAGAAAGGAACCAATAAATATTTTTTTAAAAAAGAAAAAGATAAATTAGGGAGAACCCAAAGTGTTATTTCTGAAGGGTTAAGTTATGTTCAATCAGATATTTTAGCAGCAATAGCATTAGAACAATTAAAAAAAATTGATATTATGAATGAAAAACGTAATAGAATTGCTCAATTTTATAATGATGAATTAAAAAATTTATCAAATATAAAAATACCTTATTTAAAAAAAGATAGGACGACGAATAGGCATCTTTATATGCTAAAAGTTCCTGTTAAAGATAGGAATTTTATTATTAAAGCATTAAATGCAGAAGGAATTTCTTCAAATATTCATTATTTACCTTTACATATGCATCAATATTATAAACAACTTGGTTATAAGGAAGGGGACTTTCCAAACGCAGAAAATTATTTTAATTGTGTTATAAGGCTCCCCATGTATTCAAGTTTAAAATTAGAAGATGCAAGAGATGTTGTAGAAGCATTTAAAAAAGTAATAAATTCTTTAGAATATTAAAATGGAACTTAGCGTGGTATTAACTTGTTTAAATCAAGAGAAAGTTTTACAAAATAGCGTAGAGACCATAATTGATATTTTAAATAAAAATAAAATAAAATATGAAATAATTATCGTTGATGATGGAAGTACCGACTCAACTTACGAGATAATGAAAAGATTAAATAAAAGATATAAAAATATTAGATTATTAAAGCATAAACATAACTTTGGAAGGGGAAAAGCTGCAAGTAATGGTTTTAAAATTGCTAAAGGAACCTATGTTGGATTTCTAGATACAGATTTAGAGCTACATCCTAAATATCTTCCAATGTTTTTGAAAGAATTGGAAAGGGGATATGATGTTGCAATCTACTATAGAAAATATAAACATAATTTACAAGGTATAATTCGTGCCATTACAAGTTATTCTTATAATCTTCTTGTAAAATTAATTTTGGGCGTAAATTTGAAAGATACAGAAGCAGGTTTTAAATTTTTTAATAGAGAAAAAATATTGCCAATATTAGATAAGATAAAAGAAGAAAGGTGGTTTTGGGATACCGAGATTATTGTTAGATCTTATTTAGTGGGATTAAGAATAATTGAAATTCCACTAATATACATTCCAAACAAAGAGGAAGGATCTACAGTAAAAATATTTGGAGATAGCTTAGACTATTTGAAAAAATTAATAAAATTTAGAAAAATTGCTAATAAATTAAAAAATCATCCAGGTTTAACCCATTCTTCAGATTTATGATTTTTATACCAATTAACATATTCATTTAACCCCTTATCAATATCATATGCAGGTGCAAAATTATACAATTCTTTTGCTTTATTATAGTTACAGATTAATCTTTGCACTTCACCAGGTCTTGGAGCAACAAATGCCGGTTCCATATCCTTGCCGATTATTTTTATAAGTTTTTTAGCTAAATTTAAAATTGAAACTTCTACACCCGTACCAAAATTTATAACCCTATCATTATATTTTTTATTGTCGTTTATAACTAAATCATAAGCTTTAACAACATCTTTAACATAAGTATAATCTCTAGTCTGACTTCCATCCCCATATATTATTGGTGGTTGATTATTTAATATCCTTTTTGTAAATATTGAAATTGCCCCCCCGTATCCAGAATCTTTTTGTCTTGGTCCAAAAAAATTAAAACACCTTATTATATCCACACCTAAATCATAAGTATGATTATATGCTAGGGCCATTCTATCTGCTGCTATTTTACTTGCACCATAAGGGTGCGATGCTTCTAATGGGTGATTTTCATCCATGGGAGAATACTTTGCAGAACCATAAACTTCACTAGTCGAGGCTAACAATATTTTTTTCGGATCATTAATTCTTGCTGCTTCTAGGATATTTAAAGTACCAAAAACGTTTGTGTCATATGTCTCTCTGGGATTTATGAATGACTTATCGACATGAATTTGTGCAGCCAAATGAACAACAACATCTACATCCCTCATTAATTTATCAACTAATTCAAAATTCCTTACGTCTCCATTAATAAGTTTGAAGTTTCTTTTTTCTAACAAGGATCTTATATTAAATAAATCCGAACTACTAAAATTATCTAGACAAATAACTTTATTCCCTTCATTTACATATTTATCGGAGAGGTGACTACCAAGAAATCCAGCACCGCCAGTTATTAAAATTTTCATAAGCTAAAAACACTAAGAAAGATATTTAAATCTTTCCTATACTATTGAACAAACCATTTAAAAAATTAGTGATAGGAAATGAAATCCCACATAAAGAATCATGTTATTTTATTCAAATTTATACAAACATACATTATTAATCTTATTTATTCTATTTACATATTTGCATGTTTCCAAAAAATTACAATCTTCTCTATAAGAAATGATATAATCATTTTTTAATTCTTTTGCACTTTTATAAAGTAAATTACAATCTTTATTATAAACACTATTTGAAAATTTTATTATTAAATTACGATAATCTGGACTAGGTATTTTTTCCCATCCAGATGGCGTTGAAATATTAAGATAGATTGGTGCATACGAATAATAAGCTTTTCCATAAGATGTTTTTGAGTAGGTATTTGTCATTAAAAAATTTGTTTTAACACTGCTCATAATCTCTAAAGTATCTTTTTCTAATTGTGTATGCTCAACAAAGAAGGGGGTATAAAAAATATTAATTGATACGCTAAAAATTGATAGTAAAATAATCATTAATAAAACATTATTATTTAATTTAAAGTTCTTAAAAAATAGAAATAAAACAAAAAATAAAATAAAACTCATATAAACATCCGGATAAATATAATTTAATATTGGTATAAATGCAGTTAATCTAAATAAGAATAATAAAGAGATTAACAAAATAGGAGAATAAAACAAGATTTCTTTTTTATAATCTTTAATTTTTTTTATATATAAATAAAATATAAATAAAAAAACCATTGGAATTATGAAAGTGAATATTGTCTCAAATAAATATTCCTTATCAAAACTTAATATATTAATTCCTATGGGTTTATCAACACCAACGGTATTAAAAAATACCGATATATACGGAATCAACCAAAATGAAACCAAAATCAATGAGGTCATAATTAGCAAAATTATATAGGTTATTTCTTTCTTTCTTTTAACTAAAAATAATGAAATCCATAGTAAAGAGCCAAGTATAGCAAATGTTTGATGTGATATTAATAAGAGGGAATAAATCGGTACAATTAAAGTAAAAATAAAATCAATTTGTCTATCCTTATAGTATAAAATTATAAATGTTGTTAGTATAAACAAGAAAAATGCAAAAAACTCAGGTACCCTTCCGAGTCTAATATAATTTCCTATAGATGCGGCATTTGCAAATAATAATAAATAAAACAAAATTCTTTTCTTTTTATCTATTTTAAAAATATCGGCAAAATTGTAAACAACCAAGAATGACAATATAAAAATGATTATCATAGATATAAATGAAGCAGAGGTATAATTTTTAGAAATTAAATAAATTGGGTAAGTAAAAAAATACCATCCTGGCTGAGTTATGACAAAACTCATAAAACCATCATACCAGTATGGACAAAAATTATGAAAACCGCATTTATCTAAGAAATTGAGTAATGCAATGTATGCCGACCAGTCATTTACAACGTCTAATGGAAACATATATATCATTTTAGATTGATTAATGAATCTAAAAATTAGATTTGCAACTAAAACAATCACAGGTATACACCAAAGTTTCTCTAAAATTTTTTTCCCCGCCATAAATAAACCGTTTAATAAATCTCTTTTATTTCTGTTACTCTTTCATCGGGCAACTCTCTTTTGTAAAGATATTCTGGAACCTTTAAATCATTAGGGTAATTTACTTCCCAAACACGATAAGGTCCAATTAATCTTCCATTGTATATTGCTAAAGGAATCTGAGAATCATCGTTATAAACTAATTTGAAATTTTCAGATTGTTTATTATATAAATAAAGCTCTGCAAACAAACTATTCTTTACTTTTGGAGATAGATACAATCCTGCTCCAATTGGATTAACTTTACCATTTTCAAAGATTGGAATAACTCTGAAACATCCATTCAATCCAGATTTGAATTCATACTTTTGATTGTTGAAATAAACGCAGCTTAAAGGTATTCTAGTCTGCTGATTTGCAAAGATTAAAACTACAGAAGGCTGTCCAACATTAAAACCCGTAACTGAATTATTATCTTTAACTTCTGTTAAAGGTAAAATAATTGCACCAATACCTGCACTTTGTCTTGGATAAACCTTTCCCTCATAAACAAAATCTTCATCTAAAGGAAAACCACCCCTATACAAATATAATGTCTCATTTCTAGTCTCTTGAGTTTGTTGTGGGTCTAAAATAAAATTTGTTATCCATGAATATCTATCATAATTAGCATCAGATCCTATAGAAGAGTAAGCCGGATATTTTCCAATCTCATCACTTACAATCAAAAGATTTGTCACATTTTTTGTTTTTAAATATTGTAGTGCTTCAGTTTCTGTTTGCCCGGTTAGTACGTTTCTTCCAGTGAAATAATTAACCTCATACCCTCCGGCATTTCCACCATCACTTATAGTTGCTCGATTATTATATTGAACTAAATAACCATAATCCCACCAATGTGCAAATACTGCATTTTCTTTAGTATTGTCACGCATCCATTTTCCCATATATTGCCATTGTTGATTGTAAGTTGGACCAACTGAACTTGCTTGAGCTAAAGAGGTTTGTGCAAAATTAGATAACAAAAGTAAACAAATTACTCCAACAACAATATATGACCCATATTCATAAATTTTTAATTTTAAATGTTTAAATAAATCAACTAGCCTAAAAAATAAATAAGAAGCTAGAATTGCAGTTATTGGACTAAATATAAATATCAATCTTGCAGCACTTTTTCCAGCTATTATCATTATAAAAAAGAAAATTAGAACAAAGGTGTATTTTTTATCAATCATCTTAATTTCTTCTGAACTTTCCTTGTTTTTGTAATGAGAATGTAAATATGGAATTATAAATAATAAAAATATTCCAATTAATGAGACCATATAAATTAATATCGATAAAAAGCTTTTACCATTTAAAATTGAATCTGAAGAATACCTGCTAAATATGAAACCAATGATAAGTAGTGCATAAACTATTGTTATTTTTAATGAATATTTTAATTTCTTATGCATATCATAAAATAAAAATATTGAACCAACAATAAAAATCCATAGATAATATTTTCCAAAATTATTTATCCAATCTGTTATGTAAACTTGACTATTTTCTGCAACCGTTCTTACCCATCTATTCGTTGCAAATGGAGTTACTAAAACATCTATAGTTTGTTTTATCTGTGCAATGAAGTAATTTCCCCCAAATAATATAAATACAATTAAAGATCCAAATAACGCTGTAAAAATAAAACTAAACAATTTTTGAGGCATAATCTTTTCTTGAAAATATTTTAATCCAATAACCTTCTTTTCAAAAATCAAATAATCAATAAAATAAAAAAGTACTGAGAAAATTGCAATTGCTGTTGTTGAGGATAATAATATTGTTCCAAAACTATATCTTTCTGGGAAGAAAATAATCAAGAATCCAATACTAGAAACAATCCAGCTTAAATACCCATAAAAATCTTTTTTGCTAAATCTATTTAATAATATCTCTATTAAAGAAAAAACTCCAATTAATAAGAATACAAAAACTCCTCCACCCCAAATCAAATTTGTTGTTGCGGTCATAATTCCAGAAAGCACCCCAAATAGTATCATTTTTGAAAGTTTTTCAGTTTTCCAAGAACAAACATAGAAATACAATGCAGCAAACATAAAAACCGTTGCAAGTGCTTCTTTATCGGATATCCCTGTTAATGTTCTAAATAAATAACTTGGAATAAACGCCAAAAATGCAGTTGATAATAAAGCAATGTTTTCGTTGAACAATTTTTTAACAAGTAAAAAAAAGAAAACCAAGCTAATTGCAAAAGCAATTGGTGGATAGATAATATCAACTAGTTCTAATGTAAATATTGAACTAAAGATACTTAAAAATTTGTATAAATAAACAATAAAATTGGATAAAAAACTAAATTCATTTAACCCATTAAAACCGTAAGGGAAGTAACGTAACATATCTATACTCATTATTTTTCCATTTTCATTTATATATTGTGCATATCTAAGAAAAGCCATCGCATCAGGATCTGCAGGAATATACTTATTTGTTGTCACATCAATAAGAAAATCTAAGTTCTGAATTCTTATAATAAAACTAAACACAATTATATTTAATAATAATGCCCAAATTGGTTTTTTAAACAAAAACAAAATTATTGAAATTATTGGCAAAACAATAAATAAAAATCCATTTCCAATCTTAATTTTATCATTAAAAGTAAAATAAGCAATCAACATTAAGATGATATACCCTATTAAATAAATTAAAGTTTTATTATCAAAACCTTTTAAAAATGACTTAATCTTCTCTTTCCTTTCCTCTAATTTATTATCTACAAAATCCCCCATTCAGCTTGATTGAGCTTATCTATTTAAATAACTTTCTGATAGTTTAGATTTTTTTATTAGAATGAACATAACGATTGCTAAAACAGTAATCGCACTTATAATTATCAAAGTTATTGCATCATCAAAACTGTAAATCAATGGAGTAACGAAAACTTCTATAAAAGCTGCAATAATTAATATCGCAATTGCTATCAAGAATAAATCAAAACTATCTTTTAAAATGATTTTAAATTTTTCATTTTGAGTATCTTTATTTATTATCGCAACAGAAATTATTCCTCCTGCTAATCCACCAACAAAATATGCTAATATCTCAAAAAACCCATGGGTCATGTATCTTCCGACAGCTAATGGCAATACTGTAAAATATCCTATATGTTCAGAAACTTTTTGTCTTACGAAATCACCTATCGCTGCTCCAATTACAGACGCATTCCAAGTTAAAATAAATATTGTGCCGGCACCGTAAAAAACAGCAAATAATATTGTGAATAATAATACTTTAAAATTATTAAAGAAAATTTTAAATAAAACTCCTTCTGCAATGCTTCCTCCAGTTATCTTTGCATTTATTTGATTTATAGTCGCCATTTGTACATTAAATAATCCCTCTGTAGTTGGTTGTGGCAAAAATATAAAAAATATCGCATAGGCTATTATAAAACCAAAAAATAAATACATTAAAAATGATAAAGCATGCCAATGTTCTTTTAATAACAACCTTTCATCAGATGTTTGTGTATCTTTATACTCCTCATATTTAAACGTTTTATAGATTAAAGGAATGCATGCAACAACGGTTAGTAAAACCATAATCATACTTGCTTGACTTCTAAATATCCATAATGCAAGAACCGCTCCGATTGTAGCATAGATCAATCCGAAAAAAAACATCTCCCAAGGTCTTCTTTCAGCTTTATTTGGGTATATCAGATCCTCTAGAACCATAAAATGTAAATCATTAAGATGTTTATAAATTTTACCTAATTCCAAAGATTTTTAAATAAATGAATAATTTTTAAATAAATGAATAAATTAATTTGTTTTGATTTGGATAATACCTTGGTAGATTCTGATAAGGCACACATACTCGCTTATAATGAAGCTTTAGAAAAATTAGGATTTAAGAAAAAAAATAAAAATTTTTTAAAAAAACTATTTGGGATGCCCCACCATAAAATTGCTAGAATGACTTTGCCAATTTATAATGAAGAAATTTCTAAGAAATATTTAATTGAACATGATAAAATTTTATTTGATAAAACTTCTAAGTTCGTAAAACCCTTTCCTGGAATTATTAACACATTAAAAGAATTAAAGAAAAATTATGATTTAGCCGTTTTATCTAATTGTAACCATAAAATAATATTAGTTTCATTAAAGCATGCTAAGATAGATAAAAAGCTTTTTAAAATTATAATTGGAAACGATGATGTCAAACATGGAAAGCCTTATCCAGATGAGGTTCTAAAGGCTGAAAAACTTGAACATCACGAAGCCGATTTTATGGTTGGTGATTCCATTTATGATGTTCTTGCTGGAAAAAGAGCAAAAGTAAAAACCATTTCAGTTTTAACTGGAAACTATTCTAAGAATTTATTAAAAAAATATCATCCAGATTATATTTTAAAGAGTGTAAACGAGATTCCTAAAATTTTAAAAAGAATTAACGGTAATTAGTTTTTCCAATTCTTCTTTAGAATATTTAATTCGCTCTCCAATTTTTGAATGTTCTGGATCATATGGTGGATTAGGAAAATTAATTAAAAAAGCTTCTTCTTCATAATGATTTTCAAATCCTGCTGCAAGATTTGTTAAAATTTTTAGTTTTTGAGGATTTTCTGAATTTAAAGTAAATTTTTGTTTATTTTTCTCTTCTAAATCATAAATGATGACATCTACTTTTCCTTTAATACAAATATAGTTACACTCCCTTATTTTATGAAGATAATACCCTTTAACCTTTCCAGGAAGAATGGTTGTTAAATATGCTAATGTTTTTTCATCTTCTTTTAATAATTCAATTAGAGTACCATTAATATTTCCTTCTAAATCTTTAGTAATTACTTTTTTTAAACTTTCTAACTCTGTTTTCATAAATAAAAGAATTTAGTTAATTATTTAAGTTTAATCTCTTGAGGAATTTTTGTTATAATCTCATAATTATTTACAACAGCATAACCAAAAAACCTTAAGAAAGGAACTAATTTTTACCAGCTTCTTTATACATTTCTAGTCTTAAAGAATCGATTTGTTTGGTTATCTCTTTTGTATCGAGCATGTTAATTTCTTTAACTTGGCCTTTAACTGTGATTATCCAATCCAAGGCTTTTTTGAAATCCTTATTTTTTATTAAATTACCAATTTCAATCATTTCACTTTTCATTTCGTTAACAAGTTTTTGGTCAGATTCAAATTTATTCATTTGTTTCTTTAGATAAGCTAAACTATCATTGTCATCATTTTCAATATATCGTAAAAGTTTTACTCTAAATTCGGGTTTCAAAAGTGCCATCTTTTCTTTATTTGAAACTAAATCTCTCAAATCTTTTGATTTAGAATAGTCAGTAAATTGAAACGTAGTTACCTCCAATAAAAAAGCACCCAAAAGAGTAAGAGTTGCAATGTGAAGTTTTAATTCTTTCAGTATCATTCTTTTTTTATAGATAAAAGGATATATATATATATATCGTTAATAAAAAATATACTTTCAAGAATATAATTTAAAAATGAAAGATAAATTAAGAACTCTGAAATTTGTAAACATTTTGTACTAAATTAATAATTTCAAATTTTTTAACAATAATATGACCAGAATATTTATCTTCCATCACTTTTTCAGTTTCTTTTATTACCAATTCTTTATCTCCAAAAATAGGTCCTGCAAAGGCTAAACTATCGTAGTATCCCCCTTCGCCAATCACATTAAAACCATACTTCTCTGAATCTTTAAAAAAAGTTTCTATATTTAATTTTGTTAAAGTTTTACCTAACCAACTATCTAACCCATCTGAAGCTATTTGGGTTATCATAAATTTATATCCTTTATTTATCATTTCAATCATTGTTTCTCTTTGATCCGCACCAGCATGACTTGCAAATACTTCAACGTTTAAAGGTAACATTGCATTTTGTAAACTTTTTAACTGTGTAACTTGTAATCCAACACCCCCAAGAACTAAAGCATCTATTCTATTCGTCTTTTGTTCTTCTTCAATTAATTCCTTAACAATATTTGCTTCTTTCTGAGGATCGGCTACATTACAACTTAATAAGAAGTGTTTATATCCCAAAATTTTACTTAATTCTTGAGTCAATTCAACAGTTGCGTAATGAAATAAGTAACAATCGGTTCTTGTTGGTTTAACACTAACTAAATACTTAATGTTCCAATTTCTACTTTTACAGTATTCAATCGCATAAGCAGAATCTTTTCCACCAGAGTACATTATTGCTACGTCCATGGAAATGTTTTATAATTAAGGTTTAAAAAGCTTTTTATCTCATTAATAATCCGACCACAGTATCTCTTAAGAAATACCATGCGACAAATATTATTACAAGAATAATTAATAATCTTATTATAAATGCAAGACTTTTAAAAAATAAATTTACCAGAAATATTGCTACAATTGCAATCAATACCAATATCCATAAATTCATGGTTTTAGTCTATTTTTAAGGTAAATAAGTCTTTCTATTCAATTCCCCTTATATCTAATTCGTTATTTAATATTGTAACAACTTGACTTGAGAAATAATTAACCTTTCCAAGAGAGACTTTTTTTGCACTTTTACTTAATCTTTTAAGTTCTTTTTTATCTATTCC
>CAYQPR010000018.1:0-5442 GCA_964419925.1 Candidatus Woesearchaeota archaeon | reverse complement strand
GCTTTCATTAAATCATTAAAATTTCCTGTAGTTGCAGCCTTTCTTGAAAAATAAACAAATTCTCTCATCGTTCTATTAAATAACAATATATTTTTTCAAAGAACAATTTTTGTTCTTCTAATAATTTAAACTTAAGTTTATTTTGCTTTATAATTTTATCTACTTTACTTTTTTTTGTTAAAGAACTAAATACGATCAAAATTTTTCCATTTTTATTCAAATGTTCATTAACTTGAGAAAAAAATCTTTCTAAAATCTCATATCCGTATTTTCCACCTGTTGTTATTTTTTTGCTTTCTTTATCCTCTAATTCTTCATCAGGTAAATAAGGTGGATTAAAAATAATTAAATCGAATTTTTCTTTAACATTAGAAAATAAATTTGAATACTTTGCATTAATTCCTTTTTTCTTTAAATACTTTACACATTCTTTATCAATATCAACGGCTAGAACGTCTTTAGTTTTTTCCAAAGTAGCTTCAGCTTGAATTCCAGAACCGCTTCCTAAATCTAAAACTTTTCCTTTTGCATATTTTTTAACATATTTTTCAAGCAAGTATGAATCTTCTTCAGGTTCGTAAATCATTTTAGTAAGATATTTTTTCAAAAATGAGGACTTCATCCAAATGAATTTTTTTTACAAATTTAAAACCTTCTTCAGGTAAATTCTCAAATTCATCAAAATCCCGATCTGTAATTAAAATTCCTTGTTTTGGGATTACTCTAATAATCTCTTTCCTCAACTGTTCCCTATATTCTCCTTGTTTGATAATATGATTATCAATATTCCAAATAATTACACTGCAGTAATTTTTTGGCAATGATCTTAGAAATTGTAACATGTCCTCATTTATTAACTTAATTTTTGGAGGAGTTTTCTTCATATGTTCTTCTACTTCTTTCTCTGAACGCTTTAGATCTTTTAAAGTTGCATCGCCTCCGTCACCCCACTCATATTTATCAACTGCGAAATATTTTTTTACTCCCAATTCGCTTAGAAGTTTACAAACACCCATAACAGAATCATCAATTTGTCCAGCACCGAGATCTACAACAATTTTATTTCTAAGTCGAATATTTAAAAATTCCATTAGATCCTTATCCCCTTTAATCGAGCCAGCCTTACCAGAAGCAGTTGGACCCCATATACCTAAATCAGGAGCATTTTCTATTAAATTTGAATAATTAACTTTTGTTTCTTCAAAGATATCGATTAATTCACCAAATCCCTTCTGAATTGTTTTATCTAATAATCCTAATTCAATAAAATCAATTTGTGTTTTTTTCAAAGCAGAAACAACCCCTTTTTTCTTTAATTTTCCAAGTAAACCATCAAAATTAGAATCTTTATACTTCGGAATAATATAAGTCATTAATTTAATAAAACTTTTTGGACATTCGGGTTTATCATAAATCTTATTCCAAATCGGCAACAGTAAACTTTGTATTTCTTGTAAAGTATTCATATTAATTTAAAATAATCCTTTATCCTTTCAGTAATGCTTTTTATATAAAACTTTTCAATTTTTTCTTCAAAAATATTAATCAATTTTTCATTTTCATTTATTCTGTATTCATTGCTTATGCTTTCAATCAAAAATAAATCTTTTAATCTTTTTAATTGTCTTCTTATATTACTGCTCGCAATTCCTTTCAAAGGCAAATTATCTTTTTTTCTAAATTCAATAACCTTATCTTCAATCTCTTTCGCACTTAAATTTTTTCTTTCTTCAATTAAAATCAAGAAAACATCTACAACAACATCTCTAGAATCACCAGGTTGCAATAATCCAATGCTTAAACATAATTTCTTAATAAGTTCTCTTCTACTTAATCCAATCGGACTTTCGTATTTCCTTAAAGTTATTTCAGCTAAAGGCGTATCTTTTGATATGATTTTCATCTTCTTTATTTCTTCATCTTGTTTTTAAGTTTTCTTCTTTTGTAATAATAATACATTCCGTATGTCATGAAACCAAATACAATCATCTCTATTAAAAAGACAACAATATAACTTGGTTCTAATTCCTTAGGCAAAGCTATTTTTTTACCTTTGCTTCCAACAACATCTTTACAACTTTGTATCGCAGCATCAGCTAAACTTAATGCCTTTTGATATTGTTGTTTTTTAATTGCTTCTTCAGCCTGATTTACCAATTCTCTTAACTCAAGACATTCTGGATTTCCTTCAATCAATTTTTTTAAGAAATCTATTTGTTTTACTGATTGGCTCTTCTTTCCAGCATCTTTCTCCAATAAATTAATAATTATTTTTGCACTGTCTCCAACATCCGGATTACTTGCCCTTGCTCTTACATTTACCTCATATTGTCCAGGATCAGTATGACTGGTTATTTTTAATAAAACACTTTCTTGCTGTTGAGCCAATAAAAATGGAATATATTTTTTATCTAAATCTAAGCTTAAATCTGTGCTGTTTGTTGTAGCATCAATTATAATTCCTGATAAACCAATTCTCCCTGAATTTCTAATAATTAAAGGTGCAAGTATTGTATCATTTGAAAACATACTTAGTGCCCCAGGTTCAATTAGATTAATATTTGATAAAACAACACTCCCCCCTCCACTTCCCCCTCCAGATCCCCCACTTGAACTAGAAGAACTCGTTGTGGTCGTTGCAGTATCCTCACTTAACATAAATACGGAAAATGAATTAAAATTAGTCTTAATTGAATTATTATCTGTTTCCAAAGTTGTAGTTAATCTTGAGAATGTACAATTTGAAGCAGAAGCACATTTATAAATTTTTAAATTATCTTCGTTTGTAATACTAGATAACACATTTGTATAATTGTAAGTCATATTTACATAACTATAAGTCAAGTTCCCACAATCTAATGCAAACTGATCAACAGATCTAGAATTTGTTGGAACTGTTATTGTCTCAGAAATATCTTCGAAAGCACATAGATTACTTATTGTTGTATTTATTGTTACATTTCCAACAGTTGTATCTATTTTGCTTGTGGTAACTTTTGTATCATAATTTCCAGTAACTAAACTCGTGCTTAAAGAAGTTGTTCCAGTATACAATTTTCTTTTTGAATTAATATCATATAAATCAATTGTATTTAATCCAGTTCCAGAAACGGTTAATGAAACACTTTGAGTATTATTTACATAAAAACTATTATTTTTATAAACCGTAACTCCTGTATCTGCAAAGTTAAGATCGGTTATAGCTACTTCAATAATATGTTCTCCAAGTTCACCTGGAGTATAACTGTAATTGTGTTCATAATTAAAAATCTGAACATTATTTTCATTACTAGTCGTTGATGTTAAAGTAGATTTTGTTCCATTTGGTTGATTTATACTTACTGTAATTGTATTTATTAAAACACTTAAATCACTTCTTACAGTAATATTTGCAGATACATTTGGATATGTATTTGTGTTTTCACTATAAACATTTGTTATTATCGGATTTGTTATTGCAGTTTGTGTTTGAGGAACTGTAATTCTAACCCTCGATGTGGAGTTTACACTTAAACTTTGATTGTAAGCAATTGCAGTAATATTCATGTAACCTGAAGCTCCATTAGGTATTGTAAAATTATATGTAAAATTTGTATAAGTATCTGAAGTGTTTGTCATTAAATAAGGTCCTGAAGTTCCACCATCATCAAATCTTATTGTTATGTTATTAACCCACGAAGGATTTGCTATTTTTTCAACTTTAAATTGATAATTTGTTAATACCTTTGTAATTGAATCATAATTTGGAGACGTAATGTTAATTACTGCATAGACAATATCTAACTTTGATGGACTAGAGTAATTGCCATATTCTACCTCATCAAAACTTCTAACTTTCCAATGATATGTTCCAACAGAAGGCATGTTACCTACTTGAATAGTATAATTTGATACAGTTAGATTAACATTTAATACTAAATATGTTGCATTAAATATTGTTGAGTTACTTAATTGGAGTTCATAATTTAATGTTGAATTTTCATTATCTGTTGAATCGCTCCAGTCAAATAAAGTTGCATTGTCGTATAACTGCCAAGTATTATTTCTTGGATTTCCTAAGACAGGTGTACTCGGAATTCCGTTTCCTAAAATTAACATTTCAGAAGTATTCGCAAAAATTGATGTAGTATTATCAAATAAAGATATCATTGCTTTCCAAGTTTGTCTTGTAGTTAAATTGCTTGAGTTTAAATCTTCAATTTTTAATGTTCCATTTATATAATAAAGGTTAGTTAAGGTAAAATTAGTTAGGTTATTTGTATACCAAGTTATATTATATCTTAAAGTTATGTCACTTGAATCTTGATCTGTTACAACAAATGTTGTATGTAAATTTTTTCTTGTCTGATTTATCCCATCAGTAGAATTTAATAAAGGATACCCTGAAGAAAATGTTGGTACATTATTAACCTGAATTGTAAAATTCCCATAAACATAATCTGAAAATGAAAAACCATCATAAGCTCTTATTCTATAATAATGGTTTAGTCCGTCTTGTAAATTTTTTGTCACATCATGGTTAGTTGTATTTCCACTTAAATTTCCTTCTTTTACAGCGCCTTTAAAATGATAAACATAACCTAAAGCACCAGAAGAGGCATCAGTAATATAGAAATCTTTTGAAATCAAACTAGGATTTAGATAATTATTAAGCATTTCAATATCCCCGGCAATAATGGATGAAGAGTATGCTTCTTTAATACTAAACCCATCACTTACATTTGTTCCAAATGCATTAAAATGATAAACAAAATCATTTTGATCAACGACCCAAAAATCACTCCCATTAAATGCAATACCATTTATATCAGCATTTGTTCCTGCACCTTTTCTTGTTGAAAAACCACCAATTAATCCTTGACTTCCAGTAATATTTTCTCCATTGTAATTTAGATGGTAAATATAATCAACACCAGCGGTGCTGTCATCACCAATCCAAAAATCACTTCCGTTTGTTACAATCCCACTTACACCCATTCCAGCCCATGTTTTAGAAGAAATATTAACTCCTCCGACTAATCCTTCTGCCCCTGTTATATTTGTTCCGAATGCATCTACATGATATATCCAATCATTTGTTGATTCAAGAACCCAAAAATCACTCCCGTTAGTTGTTATACCCCTTGGAAATACATTTGCTAATCCGCTTAAAGATGTTAATGAAAATCCCCCAATGATTCCAGGTGTTCCTGTTATGTTTGTTCCAAAAGCATTCGTATGATAACAATATTCTGCATTTTGATCGCAACTCCAAAAATCACTTCCGTTAGTTGTTAAACCAAATCCATTTGGTTGTGTTCCGCCCATAACTTTTTTCATAGCCCATCCAGCTTGCAATCCGGAAGTTAAAGTTGAATTAGTATAATTTACATAAGTGTTCGCTCCAATATAAACAATATTTGTAAACGCAGAGTCTGTTGCAATATCTAAAAAGTAAGTATT
>CAYQPR010000017.1:20807-22983 GCA_964419925.1 Candidatus Woesearchaeota archaeon | reverse complement strand
TATTATAATCTCTCTTGCAGTTCTAGTTCCATTTACAATTAGATTGTTCATTTTAACAATTAATGTCAGAAACAGGGAGTATATAAACCTTTTTGTTTAATTACTACTCTAAAGTTACTTCTTTTCGAACATTTCCTTAACCAAAATAGTTGCATAGCTTCCTTTTGGCAAAATAAAGCTAATCTCTTGTTTAAACATCCCCGGATTCAATTCATCCTTATCATAACTTAAAGTCTTAAAATCTTTAACTTTGACAAAAACATCACGATGTGTTGTTTCATCAAGCAAAGCAGGAAACGATCTAATGATGAAATCATCTAATTTAATTCCTTCTTCTTTTAAGATTTCAAGATAAATTTTATCTTTTTTTCCAAATTCAGTATCAAAACTTAACAAAGGAAACTTCAATTTCTCAAACTTATCAACAAAAACAAATTCTCCTAAAGAATATTTAACTTTTTTAACTTTTTTAGATTTACTTAAATAAATAGAAACAACTTTATTAAATAAATATGATTGATAGGAGTGTAAATAAAGTTTTAAAAGTTTTTTATTAATTCTATTCAAAGAATCAATTGGATTTTTAGAATCAATTTCCAAAATTTGACAAATCTCTTTAAATTTTTTCTGCAATAACATTTTTCCAACTTGCGAATTATGTTCGCTAAACCTTTGCTCATCAAAATAATTAACAATAAATCCAACTTTTTTATATTTCTTCTCTAAATTTCTAACAACAATTTTAAAATAATTCCCAGAGTTATCTCCTAAGCTAAGTCTTTTATCTAAATAACCTTGAAATTTTAAAGAAATATCCTTAATATTTAAATTTTCAAGATTTACATTCCCTTTAATAGAAATAAATTGTTCTGTTACAGCATTTTTATCTTTATTTCCACAATAACCAACTTCATTTAGTTTAAATCGATTAGAAATAATTTCAATTGCATCCAAGGTATTATAATTTTTCTTATTTAAAGAATAGATTTTATACTCTCCTTTATCTTTTAATTTAAAATCAATCAACTCTTTAACATAAAAATCTTCAGGAAGTTCTTTAATTTTAAACATAGTAAAGCTTAATAATATTTACTTTATAAAGATTAATATGTCCGAAACATTATCGTATGAAACATTATATGACGCTTTAAGAAGAGAAAAATCGCGTCAGGAATTGCAAAAATTAAATTCTTCTTTCTATAAAGATTCAGATGATTACATAAAAGGAAAGGTAATTACTTTAAGTTCACAAAAACAAAAATCAAGTATTTTTGCCCAAAAAGAGATTGAAAAAACAGAAAAACAGCTAGAAAATATAAAAAAAATAATAAGAGAACTATACGAAAAAAGAGAGATAAAAATAACACAATTAGCTTTATCTTCAGCAAGAACAAAAAACCTAGAAGAGATTAATGAACTTCTTCCTGAAGAAAAAGAAATATTTGATAAATTGGTTGAAACGTTGAGATCTTCCAGAGAAATTCTAATTGAAACTATAATAGAAGGCAAACCGAAAGTAATAAAAAGCGAGTCTGAGACCCGATTAATCAGGTTTACTCAAGGAGTTTCAAAATTCGTTGATGATAGCCTAAAAGAATATGGTCCATTTGAGGAAGAATATGTTGCATTGCTTCCAAACAAAATAGCGGAAATATTAATAAAAAGTAGCAAAGCCGAACCAATATGAAACTACCAAAAGAAATGAAAAGATACTGTAAAAAGTGTAAAAAAACTACAATACATAAGGTTTCAATAGTTAAAGGTAAGGAAAGGGGTTCTTTAAAAAAAGGTAGTATTGAAAGGGCTCATAAAAGAGGAAGAGGGATTGGATACGGAAATTTAGGAAAATGGGGATCAAAACCAGCACTTTCAAAATTCAAGATGACTGGAGCTAAAACCAGTAAAAAAACAAATTTAAAATATACATGTGATACTTGTAAAAAATCAAGTCTGCAAAGACAAGGAATAAGAACGAAAAAGGTAGTGTTTGAATAAAAATGGCAAAAGAATTAAGTTCAAAATTTATAAAAGTAAGATGTAAATGTAAAAATGAGCAAATTATATTTGGAAAAGCATCTAGTGAAATTAAATGTCTTGTTTGTAATCAAGTAATATCGAGTCCTGCAGGTGGAAAAGCCAAAATAAAGGCAAGAGTTTTAGAAGTTTTGGAATAAAT
>CAYQPR010000017.1:0-20707 GCA_964419925.1 Candidatus Woesearchaeota archaeon | reverse complement strand
TAAGATTATGTTCTACAAGAAACAAGGATTACCTGAAATAGGAGAAATTGTAATCTGTACCGTGAAGAAAGTTCTTCCAGATTCAGTTTTTGTTCTTCTAGACGAGTATGAAAAGGAAGCAATGATCCATATTTCAGAAGTTGCTCCGGGAAGAATTAGAAATATTAGGGATTTTGTAAAAGAAGATAAAAAGGTAATCTGTAAAGTTCTAGATATAAAAAAAGAAAAAGGACACGTTGATTTAAGTCTAAGAAGGGTAAATCAAGCACAAAAATCACAAAAAAATAATGAATATAAACAGGAACAAAAAGCCGAAAATATTCTTTCAGAATTTGGAAGAAAATTAAAAATTGATTTAAAAGGGGTTTATGAAAAAGTTGGATATAAGATAATTGAAAAATATTCTTCATTGACAAATTGCTTTAAAGAGATTATAAATGATAAAACTGATCTAAAAGAATTAAAAATAGACCAAAAAATAGGTGAAGATTTGGTAAATTTAGTTAAAGAAAGAATAAAACCTCCTGAAGTAGAGATTACAGGAACAATAAAGTTTGAATCGGAATCAAGCAACGGAATTGAGATAATAAAAAAAGCTTTAAATCAAAATAATAAAAATATTTTAATAAGTTATATAAGTGCTCCAAACTACAGATTAAGAATAACTGCCGGAGATTATAAAACCGCAGAAAGTATTTTAAAAAAATTGCAGGACAATATCTCTGTGATTGCAAAACAAACTAAATCAAAATTTGAATTAAGTAGATGAAAACTCGAATCTTATTTTGTAAAGAATGTCACATATATACTTTGAATGAAAGTTGTAAAACATGTGGTAAAAAGACAATTACAAATAAACCTGCAAAATTTAGTTTAGAAGATAAATATATAAAATATAGGATATTAGCAAAAAAGAATGGTGTTTGAGACAAGAGAGATTCAAAAAGTTGAACTTAATAAAGTTATATTAATTGAAGGACTCCCGGGTATGGGAAATGTTGGAAAAATTTCTGTAGATTTTATGATAGACAGTTTAAAAGCAAAAAAATTCATAGATATTTATTCAGATTCATTTCCCCATTCAGTGTTTGTAAATGAGAAAAATTTAGTTGAATTACCAAAAATAAGCCTTTACTATAAAAAATTAAAAAAACAAGATTTTATATTTTTAGCAGGAGATGTTCAACCAATCGATGAAAAATCTTCCTATGAACTATGTAATCTAATATTAAGTGTTTTTAAAAAACACAAAGGAAAAGAGATCATAACCATTGGAGGAATAGGAATGCCAAAAGTTCCAAAGAATCCGGTCACATACTGTACTGCAAATAATCAAGATATCGTTAAAAAATATAAAACAAAAGAGTTAAACGAAAAAATATTTGGAACCGTTGGTCCAATAATGGGGGTTACAGGTTTACTAGTTGGACTAGCTTCAAAAGAAAATATTCCCGCAATCGCATTATTATCGCAAACATTAAATCACCCAAGTTATTTAGGTATAAAGGGAGCAAATGGAGTTTTAAAAATATTAGATAAAAAACTTGACTTAAAATTAAATTTGAAGGATTTAGATGAAGAAATAAAAGAAATTGAAAAAGAGATAAAAATTAAAACAAAAACCATTCAAAAAATTAAAACTATTGAAAAAGAAGAAATTTCTAATAAAAGTTATATTGGTTAAGATGAGTAATGAAGAAGAACTTAATAAGATAAAAGAAAAAATATTAAAAGACAATCTTCCTTTAAAAGAAACGGCTAAAAATTTAGTTTTTGGAAAGGGTAATTTTAATGCAAAAATTATGTTTATTGGCGAAGCACCCGGAGAAAAAGAGGACATTCAGGGAATTCCTTTCGTTGGAAGTGCGGGAAAAGAATTAGATAAACTTCTTAATTCAATTGGATTAAACATTGAACAAGTTTACATTGCTAATATTTTAAAATATAGGCCTCCAAACAATCGTGATCCAAATATTACTGAAATAGAAACGCATACTCCTTATTTGATTGAACAAATAAAAGTAATTAAACCAAAAATAATTATAACTTTAGGGAATTATGCAACAAAGTTTATACTTGCTTCTTTTGATGTTAAACGAATAAAAGAAATAAAAGGGATAACAAACCTCCATGGAAAAGTAAACTCTTTAAATATTGAAGGAATGGAATTTATTGTTGTTCCAATGTTTCATCCAGCAGCAATGCTCTATAATCCTAATTTGAGAAAAGTAATAGAAGAAGATTTCAAAGAAATAAAAAAAATGTTATAGTTACTTTCTGCTTTGTAAGATTCTTATGTCTTTAGATGTTTGTTCAAGATAAACATAATCTAATTTTAGATGTAATTTATCAACAACTGGATCTTCAACATTTTTCCAACAACTTAAAGTAGCTACGTTCTTATCATCTAAAACAACAATCCCTTCATTACCTTGTTGTCCAGATCTAAATCCACAAATAACATTAAGAGGACTTTCAATCTTAACCTTGATTTTATTTTTATTCTCAAATCTTAAATCATCTTTATCTAAGTCCTCACATTTGCTTCCAGCCAAGTAAACCTTTCCTTTTCCTTTATTTTCAATTTTAATATCAAATCTAATTTGATCTTCGCCTCTAGTTTGTTCCGTAATTGATGTTACTTGTATTGGAGCTCCTGAAACACTTCCAGAAGTAATTTTTTCACCTGCGATATCACAAACACTCCCTCCAGATTCCTTAGTTAGTAATGATTGTAAACAAACATCAGTTTTAGCAATTGTTTGATAAGGATAACATAATTTAGCTAATAACGTAAAACTTTCTTGATTAATTATCTGTTTATTATATTTTATCTGTCCCAATTCAACCTCTTGTTCACCACCGTCTGCTGTTAATTCTCCTTTTCCTTCTATCGGCGCGAGATTGCTTTTATAGACATTTTGTAAACCAAAATTTTCTAAAGTAACTCCGAATAATTTAACTCTAGCATTTCCAGTTTCAACTCTAGTTTCACCTTTATTTTTTATTAAAACTTTAGCCTTAACCAAAGATGATTGGGAAAATTCAGTTGGTGGAGCAAGGTTAACAAAACTAACTCCTAATCCTTCAATCCCGCCTTTAAACGTCGCTGTTGGTGGCGTTGTAGGTGATTTACTACATCCTGCTAAAAAAATAATCAATATAAAAAAAACCAAAACAAAATATTTTTTCATTTTCACTCCTTTTTTCATGCATTTCCGTTTAATTTTGTTATTTTTATTCTTTTCGATTCAGTTGTTTTATAGTAATAATCAAGATTTATGTTTAAATTACCCTCAACCTTATCAACTACATTTACTAATGAATTGCATCTTATCATTTTTTCTCTGTTATCATTTATCTTCCAGTACAGTTTTCCGTCTCTAAAATCCCTTCCGCTACATTCCATTGGATTGCCATCAAAGTCTATAGTTATGGAAATTGGATCTTCTTCAGATATAGACAAAGGATTTTGAGAATCAACCTCATTTGATAAATAACCTTGACTCATCTTAGTTAAAGATACCTCAGTAACCAACCTAGTGTTTCCTGATTCAGGACTAAATTTTTTAACAACTTTTGAAATTGTAACCGGACCAACAGTCGATCTTAATTTACCCCCACTAATCGTTTCAGTTGCAGTACAACTTTTATCATCTTCTAAATTGCTTCTGATGCATATTTGAGGTCCAGCAATAATTTGACAATGATAAATTGCAGTCGCTTCTAACGTAACATCAAGTCCTTCAGGTCGATCTAATCCGGAATAAGGACTTGTTTTAAAATAAAAACTATTTTTCTCAATTCTTTTTTTCCCTTGCTCAATTGTTGCACCAAATAAATCAAATTCTCTTGATAAGGATTCTGATATTCCGCCTCTAGAACTTGGAACCGTATCACTGATGAAAAGTTTTCCTTTTGAATCGCAAGCAGCATTATTACTCAATTCTAAACCAATACTAACATCACTCCCCTCAAATAAATCATTTGATGGAAGCTCAGGAAGAAATTTTATATGAATTCCATCAGGAGAGCCTGTTAAAAGATCAGAAGATCCTGGATTTGTTGTAGTAGTACATGAGGCAACAAAAAGTAACATAAACAATAAAAAAATCTCTTTTTTCATGTCTATAAATAAATTAACGATGTTTAAAAATCTTACTATACAAAATTTTTAACAATTGTAACGCTCGCTAAACTTTGTGCCTGGAAATCATAATCAACCTCTGCTCCAAAGAAGTCTTTAGTTAATCCAGATTCAACATTATTAACCTTAAACTTAGTAAATGCAATTATAAATCCTTGTTCAAATAAAGTATCACAATCCTCGCTTAAGAATTTTCCATATTGAGGATTGCATTGATTATTAATATCATCAATTTTATTTTGTTTTAATTTATATCTTCTAAATGAAACCCCATCAAAACCACCTTGTTCTTTAAAATCAAAAACTTCCTCAAAATTATCATCAATAATTTCAAAATTTTTTGGTAGATAAATATTCACATTATTTATTTTGCTTAATTTTCCATACCAGCCAAAATCGGTCTTTTCAAGTTTCAATCCCAAACTATAAGAATTGTCGTTGATAAAAGGCCCTTGTTCTGTCAATGGTTGAGTATAATCTAATCTTAAAATTACTTCCATAGGTCCATAAGTAGTTACTGGTTTCACCTGTCCCGTATTTTTATCCAGCCTATCGTTAATTTCTTTTTCAAATGGATTAATTCCTTTATTAATCAAATTGTCTAAATAAGATTTTTGCATAGTATAAACATCAAGATATGATTTAGTGCTGAAATCATAATCTGCGTTTAGTCTTATTTTATTTTCTAAAACTTCCTTATCACTTGGCAACTCAATCCCCTCAGGAATTCTACAATTAACTTCAAATCTCCTTCTTTCATTTTTATTAACAGTTACAGGTTCATTCGGATTTACTAAAACTTGTTTATATATTGGAAGATTTTTAGTAACATTACATGAAAACTTAACGGATGAAGCTTCTTTCAAAGAACTTATTTCAACAGCCGTTGTAGCAATTATTTCTTCATTTGGAAGATACCTTTGCTTTAAAGGAGTAAGCTTTCTTACAAATTTCAATCCTAAATCTTGATTATCTTTATTTTTATCGACATCCGTACTCCATCCTGTCTTTTTTTCAATATTTGCTGGATTTTTAACCAAATTTAAACCATCCCTAACAAAAAGATATGCAGGCTGTAAAAACCCTGAATTAGTGACTGCAACTTCTAATCTTGTTGCTAAAACTTGTGCTTCTCCGGTTGTATATGCATTAAAAAAAGCGGTGAGTATTAAAAAGAGAATTAAAAAACTTCCAATAAAAACAATCCATTTAAACACTTGTAAAAATAATCCAAAGATAATTTCGAAAGGACTTCTTCTTGGACCATCCCAAAAACGCTGATTTATATTAGATAATCCGCCTTTTAACCTATCGATTTTTTCTCCCAATTTACACCTCTTTTTTTAGATAACTTTAATTTCAAGAAGATCTACTGTGAATTCATTGCTTGGACTCATTCTAATGAAATTATTTCCTTCTTTGATATAACTTGTAATGAAAACATTATAATCTAATTCTTTAGTATCTAAACTTAGTTCATTTCCATTAATATTTATAGTAGCACGTTTTTCTTTATCATCTTTAAAATTCATTGTTAATTTAATTTCTTTTGCACTAGCTAAAATATCATCAACTTGTTTCTCAGTCAATGCAAATTTATAAGTTCTATATCCGCCTTCTTCAAGATTAACTTTTAACTCAATCCCATTTAATAAAAAATCCCCTTTATCAATTTCAAATAAAATTTTATTTTCTCCTTCTTTCAAATCATCTTCGCTAATCTCTATATTTTTTTCAGTACTTACACAACTAACAACATCATTGAACGATTCTTTCTGATTAATGAAAACCCTTAGTCTAGATCCAATGGGAGCTTGATTGCAGAATATGAAAAAATTCAATTCCCCTTTTCCAACTTCACTTGAACTTAAAACAACTCTCCTTTCTTCTTTAGTATTTGTCAATTCAAAATTTTCTCTTATTTTAATATCACTTAAAGAATAAAGATTTTTTCCTAATAAACTTGGTTTAGATGATTCAAATGTTAATATATTTGTTTCCTTTAACAATCCTTTTGGCAAAATGATATTTTCCAAGCTCCTTGTCTTACTATTAAAAATTTCAACATTATTTAATTCTATAATTAATTCTCCTTTTGCTTCATTTACGAAAAAGAATAAAGTTGCTTTGTTTAAATTGTTTAAATCTTGTAAGTTAAACCTTAATTCCTTAGTTTCTGAATTAAATAAATTTCTATTAACATTTATTGAAGTAGCTAAATCCTCGACAATAGGTTCGTTTTTGAAATAAAGCTGAACCGCGTCAATCTCGTGCTTACTTTCATCTTTATCAAAAGGTTTTACCAATCCCGGAACTTGCGACAATAAAACATTTGAAGATTTTACATTTCCATCTCCATTACCGTCTGAATCTGAGGTTGTATTATATTGCAATAATCTTGCCCTATCTTCAGGTGGAATAAAAATTAAATAAAGAACCATAAACAAAGCTATAAGAACAATCAAGACTGCAATGCTTCCTGCGCTTTGTGATTTTTTCATAATGTAAAAAAAGTAATTTAATATTTAAAGTTATTGTTTCCTAAATGCCTGTTCTATTTCGTTGTTCTTCCAACCCTTAGCTAAAAGTGCTTTTCTAATCTGATCCCGATTATATCCTTTCGCTAAAGAATGTTGAACATATTCTTTCAAAACTGGATTAACTCTCTGTTCTGAGCTTGTAAATGGGGTCCTAATTGGAGGTTGTTGAATATATGGTTGAGGTTTCTTCTTCTTTGTAAATAATAAAATTAAAATTAAAGCAAGTAATAAAACTCCTCCAATTCCTAATAAGAAGTATAACAATGAGGATTTTTCTCCTGAAGAAGGTTTATCTTCTTTATTATTAGGATCTGTTCCAGCATCATATTCTTCTTTATTTGTAAATCCATCTTTATCAACATCATCAGTTCCCTTGTATCTTAAACTATTGAAATTTTCTTCTTCCCAATCATCAGGAAGATCGTCATCGTCTGAATCATCAACACTGCAATCAGAATCTGAAACATCTGTTGAACCATCACAATCATTATCTAAACTATCTGTGCAAATTTCAGTTGCAGGAGATTGTCCTCCAAGACATGTTCCCCATTGATTACTTGTACAAAGTTGTGTTCCGGTGCAAATTCCTTGTCCACATGCTCTTGTCTGTCCAGTTGTACATCCAGACGAAACACATAAAGGATCTTGATCATCAATCAATCCGTTGCAATCATTATCTTTATTATCCGCACAAACTTCATTCGCTCTTGGATTTATATTTTTATCATTATCATTACAATCATTTCCGCCACAAGATTGATCTTTTGCCCCATCCTTATCTTTATCTTTACATGATTTAGTTTCTTTTCCTTCTATAACAACATCTTGTTTACCTTCAATACAAATGTTGCTTTCATCATCTTCTTCAAAAACTTTAAAATATAATTTAAATTTGCTATCTCTCAAATCACTTGGAATTTTAATATTTAGTTTATTGTATTCTTCTTCAGAACTTCCAGAAATTATTTCTGTTTCATTATCTGAAGCAACTAACAATTTTCTATTTAAATCATAAAGTTGTGCACTTACTGAAATTGTGAGTTCGTCACTTTCATCGCCTTGCTCATTTGATATTATTAAAATTGGTTTAATTGTTTCTCCAGCTTGATATTCTTCATCATCAAGTTCAATACTACTAATCTTTACCTTCGTAGTTCCTTTTATTTTAGCACATAATGTAGGTTTAGTAACGTTTATTGTATAATTCAAATGTCTAATATATTTAAAACTCGCATCCTGTGCAGCATTACAAGATTCTAAAATATTACAGCTGACATTCTTAGTTCCAATTGCACCAACATTACAATCAAACATTAAATCTTGATCATCCGAATCTGCTTCATTAAAAATACATTTAGTATTTGCAACTTTTCCAAACACACAAGCTCTAGCTTCACCCCATTTATCATTACCTTCATTTAAACCGATTGTACATTTTAAATCAATATCTGAATCCTCGTATGGTTTGGTTGCTTTATTTGATGTGCCTTTTAAATAAGGATTAATCTCAACTAATTTAACATAAGACGATGTTCCACATCCAGTATCAAATTCGTCAGTTGCACCATCATAATCATCATCTTGATCATTATCACAATTTCCCTTAGCAGTTGACTCTTCATCACCTGAAGTAAATTCTCCAGGTACCATGGTATTATTAACCTTACCAGAAAAACTAGAGAAATTAACCTTAAAAATATGTTTAGTACCAAATTGGTAATTAGTCGTATAAACACAAGTTCCTTCGTCAAACTCATTCAACTCATCTTCAAAAAGAATGCCTTGATCAGTATTGCTACAAATTTTTTTAGGAGTAACCAAATCATCAACATAAATATACATTTTATTAATTCCCACAGAATCCTTAGCAACAGCAGAAATACTTACCTTTGTTTTATCAACAGAATCAACACGAACCATTCTATTTGAATTAAATGGTTTAATTATTGGTGCAATTCCATCAACTTTTATTTGTAAATTATTAGTTTGTGTTCCCTCCTGATTTGTATCACTAATTGCAGAAATTTTATAAGTATAAGTTACTTCTAAATCAACATTTTTATCTAAATAATAACACTTATTTAAATTTTCGTATACGGCTCCACAGTATATTTTATTATAATCCCATGTTGAAGAATAGGCAGTTAAAACACTCTTTTCAGTTCCGGAGGTTCCTTTGTATATTTTATACTTGTTGATAATAGGATTAGGTTTATCCCAACTTAATCTAACAATAAATCTATCTCCAGCTTTTGCAATAATTTCTGCCTTTGGATTTCCAGGAGCACTTAAAGATTGTGTAGCCAAATTAAATGTAGCACCAACAGTTTTTGCAGAATCCATCGTTAAAGTACAAGGATTTGTTGTTCCCGTACAAGCTCCACTCCAACCTCCAAAAACATAACCTGTAACTGGAGTCGCAGTTAAAGTAACCGAAGTTCCGGAAGCATAATTTTCAGTACAATCTGTTTCAGTAGCACCTGAACCACAATTAACTACAGTTCCAGATGTAATCTTTCCGTTTGTTGGTGGAGTAATTGTTAAAGCATAATTTGTAGTTTGAGCTTTACATACATTATTTTCACAAATAGGTGTAGCTGAAGGACAAACTATTGGATTTCCATTGTCACATCTTGTAGTTGTACTAGCACATTGATTTAGAGTACAAGCTGATGTTATTTTTAAATCATAAATAAACGAAGCAGTTTCGTATTTCGGATCTGATATAAAAGTTTGATAAAGTTTATTATAGATGTGATAATTAATTGTAACACGTTTATCATTTGTGTATGTGGTTTTTGATTTAACTGAAACAGTAAATGTTTTTGTTTCGTCTTGATCTAGACTTAATGAAGAAACGGAAGGGATTAGAGATTCAATATAATTACTTTGATCATTTTCATCAACATAACCAACATCATTTCCAAAATTACTTGCTCCACAATTTTGATCATTATTTTTAACTGAAACGGTAAATATCTTTGTTTCGCCAGGACTACCAATTTGTTCTGAAGGATTCACCGTAACGACAGGTTTATTTCTAACACAACTCGATGTAGCTAAATTAAATGTAGCACCAACAGTTTTTGCAGTATTAATTTCTAAAGTACAATGGTTATTTGTTCCACTACAAGATCCCCCCCAATTTCCAAAATTATAGTTCGCATCAGCTATCGCAGTTAAAGTAATTGAAGTCCCAAAAGAATAAGATCCGGTACAATCATTCCCATTAGTACCGCAATCAATTCCAGTTCCAACAATTTTTCCATTTGTTGGTTTAGTAATTGTTAAAGTATACAAAACTCCAGTTCGATCAAATGTAGCCTTAACAACTCTATCAGAAAAAATTCCATTAATTATACAAGAATTTCCAGAAGAAGAGTCGCAATCCGCCCAACCAATAAAAGTTGATTCTGCGTTAGGATTAGCTGTTAAACTAATTTGACTACCATAAGTAAAACTTGCAGAGCAAGAAGAACCACAGTTTATTCCAGTTCCAGTAACAGTTCCTGAACCGAGACCAATTGTATTAACGGCTAAAATTTTTTGAGGATAACAATTCCCTTGATAACAACTGCCAGCTGAACCACAAGCAATATCAGAACCCCATTCTAAGCATGGGTCTGCATCATAATTATCACAAGTTTGATAGTTACGCAGAGCATCATTAACACCACATCTTTTTTCACTAGCTGAACATTCATTTGTACACGCTGTTGAAGGAGCTTTGCATAAACCTTCTAATGTGCCCCCCCGCCTTGTTGAAGCCTGACGAAGACATTCTCCCTTAGTGTAAGATCCGGTATCACAAGTTTTACCAGTACCACACATAGAATTAGAGTTGCAATCACAATTTGGGTTACCAACAACTTTTTTCTTAAACAAATTTCCAAAAAAATCTTTTATCGTATTTCCAAAATCACTAAAAACAACATTTGCAGAAATTAAATTAGTTTCATAAGAAGAACTTTCACAATAATCCCAACATTCTTTTCCTTGTGAACAAGTATCATCTAAACTAAAATAATTAACTCCCTTTCCCTCATCTTTTAAACAACAAGAATATCCTTGATCACTGCAACTATTAACTTTCGTCGTTAATCCAGTAAATGTTGAGTCAAATACATTAAAAATAATTAAAGTAGCTAACAAAAAAACAAAGATAAAAACATATTCCTTTTTTATTTTTTCATAAAATTTCACTTAGCATCCCTCTTTTAATTAAAATTTTTATTATTGTTAAATATATAAAGGTTTTGTTAAATCAATTTTTTAACGCAATCTCAATATCTTCTTCTTTTACTCCTTTTGCTCTTAAAGCTCTCCTAATTTCTTCTTTGCTGTGTCCTTGTTTCAAATAAGATTGAACATATTTTTTCAATAATTCATTTCTTGAATCTTTACTTATTTTAATTTCATTTCCAGGTTTTCTTAATGCAAAAAACCATACAAAGAAAAATGCAATTAATAGAACAGCAACTACAATTAAGATTATAGGCAATAGTTTTGGTTTCTCTGGATGATTATTAATATCAGTAGGATCCGTTCCAGCATCATATTCTTCTTTATTTGTAAACTCATCTTCATCAAAATCTTGTGCCGAGTTATAATTTAATGTTCCAAAGTTTTCCATTTCCCAATCATCTGGAAGATCATCTAAATCCCTATCGTCAAGATTTTCACCCCCACCATCATCTCCCCCGCCATCATCATCATCTCCACCAATATCACAATTTGAATCTGAAACATCTGTTGAACCATCGCAATCATTATCTAAACTATCTGTGCAAATTTCAGTTGCAGGAGATTGTCCTCCAAGACATGTTCCCCATTGATTACTTGTACAAAGTTGTGTTCCGGTGCAAATTCCTTGTCCGCATGCTCTCGTCTGTCCAGTTGTACAAACTGTTTGATTATTTGAAATTGTGATACATTGACCATTACTACATACTTTTCCCGATTGACAACTAACCCATTGACCATTACTACATATTTTTGTATTATCTCCAGATTTACATTCTGTCCCAGAACAAGTGCTAGTAGTTGTTGAAGTTTTTTTCAAACGAATTTCTTTACTTTTATAAGAACAAATTCCAGTTTCTGAAATCTTAACATAAATCTTAAATTTACTATCGGTTACGCTAGAAATTCTTGGAACTGTAAAAGTTAAATCAATGTCAGTTTCATCCTCAGATGGAATCGTTTCAGTTATAGACTCTTTTTTTAATTCTTCATTTTTATTGATATCATATAAAATAACATCAATGTTAACATCTTGGTCTTCATTATCATTATTATCTAAAGTAGCACTTATATCAAGTTCATCATCTTTTTCATATTCTTCGTCATCAAAATCAATATTGGTAATACGAACTTTATTTTCTCTCATTTCACTGCACAATCCGATTGGTTTAGAAACTTCAATTGAGTAGTTCAATTGTCTTTTTTCAATTCCCTCTTCTTTGAACGCAACACAAGTCTGATTGATTGTACAAGTAGCATTTTTATAACCTAAATTTCCAACATTACATAAAAAGTTTATTTTATCATCATCGTTATTATCATCTAAATTACATTTTGTTGTTCCAATATTACCGGTGATACATGTCTTCGCATTACTCAATCTTGCACTCCCGGTTAAAGAAATTTCGCACCTTAAATTAACATCTGCATCTTCCAAAGGTTTTGCGTAACTTGAATCACTTCCTTTTTTGTAAACCTTAGCTTCCTTTAATTTAATATATGTAGTAGGGTAACTTGAACAGTCCATATCTAACTCATCAATAGGACCATCTAAGTCATCATCAATATTATTGCTACATAAAGTTCCTGTTTCAGTTGTTGGAACTTGAGCAGTGTATCTTAATGATAAAGTAATTTCATTAGATTCATTATTTGCAGAATCAAATGCTTTAACTTTAATCTGGTTTGATCCCGAAGTTAATGTTAAAGATTTCTTCCATGTGTAATTTCCTTTTGAATCTTTTGCACTTAAAAAATCAACATTTCCATAATCTCCGGAGTTTAGTTTTACTTGAACATTTTTAACTTCTATATCATCAGAAGTATTTCCGGAGATTGTTACCTGTGCATTGTTTAAATCTTGATTATTAATATGAGACAATAGTGTAATATTTGGTTTTTCTTTATCAAAAATAAAATCAAATTTATAATTATTTGATGAAATGTGTTTATTATTTGAACCGTCTTTACAAGCAATGTAAACCGATTTTGGTCCAGAATTTTTAAGATTAATTGTAGTACATGAATGGGTTGTTGTTAAAGCAGTTCCACAATCTACATTCATTTGATCATAACTTGGATCATTATTATCGTTAGTTAAAATAGCAGTATAATTTCTACAAATGGCATTTTCATTTGTAGTGAACTCTATGGTTGGAGTTGAATCTGATGTAATATTTTTACCATCTAACGAGACATAACCTTGATCAATTTTTTTCAAAGAAACTACTGGATAATTTGTGTCTTGAATCAAAGTAAGGGAGATATCTAAATTTTTATGAGGTGATGTTGGTAACGCAACATTTTCATTATTTCTTTCATCCTTACAAGAAACGTAAAGCATTTTTGCTCCAGAAGATCCTAAACCTTGATCACGTAAGACGCAAGTATGGCCCATGGTTCCTTCGCCACTTGAACAATCAGAAACGGAAGCCATTCCACTATAACTTAAATCGGTTTTTGCAATTCTACAATTAGCATTTTCATTTGTATTAACAATAACCGTAGGATTTTGATTTGTCGTTTCATACGGTGCGATAGAATCTTCGTCTATACTTACAAAAGTAATTACAGGAGGAGTAGTATCAGGTAAAACTAAATTAAAAATAATTTCAAGATTATTAAGATTCGAATGTTCATTTCCATTTTGGTCTTTACAAGCTAAATAAATTTTTTTCTGACCCGCTTGATTACCTAGATCTGGAGAAACACAAGTATGAACGTTCGTTCCTTCGCCAAGATTACAGCTAGTCTGCATATTACTATATCCCTGATCGGTTAAGGAAACTTTGCAGTAAGCCTCTTCATTACTACTGAACATTATTGTTGGAGTATTATCCCCAGTTTCATAAGGAACAGTAGAATCTTGATCTAAACTTGTAATGCTCAAAGTAGGTGGATCTAAATCTGTAGTAAATGTAACACAGGTTTCAGGTTCTTGTATGTTACTTGAAATATCGTAAGCTTTTGAACATATCTTATAATTTCTATTACCGGCCCATATAGCTCCATTTTGATAATTAATTGCATAACTCCAATCAATTGTCCCAGAAGTTTGTAACCAAACCGGATTAGTTTGAGGAGATGTCCATCCGCCACCGTAAAAAAAACCGCCACGAGTCATATCCAAAATATAAATTTTAACTTCTTTAATATCAACATTATCTAAAGCAGTTCCAGAAATTCTACTTAGGGGGGTAATTAGAATAGATTGATCAATCGGATTTATTATCAATGAAGTTGGTTTCTCAGTATCTGGAACACATTGGTTTAATCCCGGATCACAAATTCCAGGAGAGCAAGTAACAACCTGATTTCCAATGCAAATTCCTTTTCGATCAGATGAGCAAAATCCATCATTACAAATATCACCAACAATTTTTTTCTTTAATCCAATACTTTCAAGAAAATTTTGAAAAAAATCTCCAAAACTAATAAATGCAAAATTTCCAGTTACCTCATTATTTTTTTCTTTCGTAACTAATCCAGTATACCCAAATTCATCAAAAGAACTAAAAACAATTAAAGAAGCAAGTAAGATAACAAATATAAAAACGTGCTCCTTTTTTATTTTCTCGTATAACATCAATATCCCTCTTGTCAAAATAAGACAATTTACTTATATATAAATTTGCTCATTTTAAAAAAGATTCTTCATTTTGCTTAAAAGAAATAAATCTAGTTTAACATTTTTAAAAATAACTTTAGCTAAACTTTTTTTGGGAAATTCTCTGTTAAAAGAGGTTAGAGCATTTTCGTTGAATGACTCAATTAATTTATCATAATCTTTATTTGAAAATTTATTCAAAAAATTTCTTATTTTTAAGCTTATTAAAAGGTCTTTTCCAATCTTTTTTCTCCAAAGTTTTTCGTAATCTAAATTATTTAAAATAGCCTTGTTTAATTCTTCAGCTGCAAGCATTCCTTTTATTATTCCACCACCACTTAAAGCTTTAACTTGCAATGCAGCATCTCCAATTAAAAAAACATTTCCGTTGCACCTTTTAGGTTTATTATCATAAATTGGGATTAATCCAGCTTGGTAATCAATTATTTCTTTAATTTTTAATTTTTCTAAAAACTTTTTAAAATAAACTTCTGAATTAGAAACAGAACCAATTCCAATTCTTGCAACTTCTTCATTTTCAGGAACAACCCATCCAAAAAAATCGGGACTTATTTCCTTATCAAAATATACTTTAAATAAATCTTTTTCAGATTTAAATTTAGCACGACATTGTCTAGCAATCCAAAATTTTCTTTCTCCATAAAGATTAGAAGATTTAGCAACTTGTGACATCGGTCCATCTGCTCCAACCAACGCCTCAACTTCATAGTTGATCATTTCTCCTTTATTTCTCAAAGAAATTTTATTATTTTTATAATCAATGAATCTATGTTGTAATAATAATTTTGCTCCATTAAAAACAGCTTCTTCAGCTAAATGTCTATCAAATTCCCCCCTATTCAAAATTAAATCGGGTTCTTGCAATTTAAATATTTTAGAATTATTTTGAGATATTAGTTCAACCCTTTTAATCCTATTAACAATTAATTTTTCAGGAATTTTAATATTTAATGAGTTACTCGAACTAGATAATATTCCGGTACATTGAATTGGATTTCCAACTTCAGGATGTTCCTCAACAAGAAAAACTTCCTTTCCGTTTTTAGAAAGCATACTTGCGAGATAACTTCCGCTAGGACCTGCACCAATTATTGCAATCATAAGTTTAATAAATAAAGTTAGATTTAAAAAGAATATGGAAATCTTCTTATTAGGGATTGCTTTAGTTTGGCTTGTTTTTGCATCGATTTCAGATTTGAAAAAAAGAGAGGTTCCAGACTGGTTAAGTTATAGTCTAATTTTGATGGGTTTTGCATATTCTATCTTAAAATCAATTTTATTTGAAAATGTTCAATTTTTTCTTTTTAGTTTATTTTCATTTGGAGTATTTTTCTTAATTTCTTCTTTATTGTATTATACAAAACAATGGGGTGGTGGAGATGTTAAATTACTTACCGGAATTGCAACATTATTTCCAATTTATCCAATAAGTTTACTAAACTACTTTAGCCCAAATCTAAACATATCTTTTCTTTTAATATTTATTATAAATATTATTTTAGTTGGGTCAATTTACACTTTTGTTTATGGAATTTATTTACTAATAAAAAATAAAGTAAATCTTCTAAAGGAATTAAAAAAATATAAATTAAACAAAATTAATCTTTTTTTTGTTTTAGTATTTTTAGTTTTATCTTTTTTGAAGAATGATATTATTCTAAGGTTAATGTTTTTATTTATGGGATTAATAATTTTAATAACTCAATTTTTGTTTTTTTATATAAAGATTATTGAAGAAAAATGCATGTTTAAAAATATTAATGTTAAAGATTTAACTGAAGGAGATTGGATAAAAGAAAACATTTACTATAAAGGGAAGTTAATTTACAATAAGAGTTCTCCAGGCGTTACAAAAAATGAAATTGAAATAATAAAAAAACTTAAAATTAAAAATTTAATAATTAAAGAAGGAATCCCGTTCATACCTGTTTTTTTAATTTCATTTATAATAACCTTAATATTTGGAAACTTATTAAATTTTTAAGGAATTCTTTTAATTCGGTATACCTCCCTTTCTTCTATTTTTTTTGGTTCTTCTTTTTTTTGAATTTCTATCTTCAATTTTTTGCTTAAATCGATTAATTCTTTTTCTTCAATTTTATTAAAATTCCAAGAAAAGTCAATTTTATCATCTTTCGATCTAGGAATAATATTAACAACTAAATGCCCAAATTTTTCTCCAGCATTTTCTCCGTTTGCAACAATAATTGTAGAATCATTATCCAAAGTTTCTTTTATTTTTTTAGATATTAAATTTGCATATTCAAATAGTTTATTGCTCAATTCAAAAGAATATTTTAAATGCATTTTAGGGATAACTAAAACATGGCCTTTTGCAGCCGGATTAATATCTAAAACGGCTATAAATTGGTCGTCTTCATATAATTTATAACTATTTATTTTTCCAATAGCAATTCCACAAAAAATACATTGCTGTGTCTGAAATTGTTTCAAGAATTCTTTCTGTTCAGGATTTAATTTTTTAAAATACTCGCTTAATTTTGCAGACTGTTCTTCTTTTGGTAAGGTTATTATCTCATTTAATTCTTCAATTAACTCATCTGTTAATGGATTTTCCATTACCCTATCGCTCTCCTTACATCAACAACTTCAACAGAATTAACATTATCTAAATTTCTAATAATATCTTCTAGTTCATCTGTGCTTCCAAAGCTCTCATCCATAACAAATATTATCTTTATTGCCTTTAGTCCAAATGCAACAGGTTCAATTTCTTTTTTATATTCAACATCTCCAAGAAATTTTTTTATTGTTTTAAGAACTTCTATCTCCAAAGCATCGAGATCAACTTCGGGGGAATCAGGCATAACTTTTAATGTAATGATAACTTTAGCCATTTTAATTTGGTCCAGTAAACGAACAATTTTGACAAACATACTTGGAAGCTATTTCTCTACAATGTCTACATCTAACTATTTTAGATTCTGTACAAGAAGGACACTTAAATATAACTGCCCCGGATTCATTTATTTCCTTTCTACAAGAGGTGCATTTGTTTTCCATAATTTTCCTCTCCAATAAAGCTTTATAAAGATTTTGTATTAATTAGATTATGATATCGGTAATAATTCCGGCTTGTAATGAATCAAAATACATTGAAAAAACATTAAAAAATCTCCCTGAAGAAGTTGAAAAAATAGTTGTTTGTAACGCTTGTAATGATAATACTGAAAAAATAGCAGAAAAATATGCTAAAGTTTATTCTATTAAGGAAAAAGGAGTTTGTTTAGCAAGAAATTATGGGATAGGTAAATGTAAAGGTGATATTATTATTTTTTTAGACGCAGATACAATATTTGACGATAATTTAATAAAATATTTAAATTCGATTAAAGAAAAAAGTTTCTTTGGAACTTGTAGGGTAAAACCAGATAATAATAAATTAATTGCTAAAGTTTATTGCAGTATAAAAAACTTATCTGGCTTAATTGGAACTCATAATGCTTCCGGAATAATTTTTTGTACTAGGGATATTTTAGATAGAGTAAAATTTAATGAAAATATATCAAAAAAAGAAAATAAAGATTTTAGTATTAAGGCAAAAAAATATGGAAAGCGACATTTCTTAGATTGTTATACAACAACATCAATGAGAAGATTTGAAAAAACCGGATATTTGAACGTTCCATTATATTGGCTAAAAGAACTTTTTATCAAAGATGGGGATTATCCATTAATCAGATAAAGGGTCGCTAAGAAGCTTAATAAAATCACTTTTCAATGAGTGTCCGCTCGTTCTGTCTTCTTTTAAAATTCTGATTTCAATTGAAGAGAGTTTCCGATTCAATTTCAATATTTCAGGAATATATTCTATAGGGGTATTTAAGTTATCTTCGAGATATTTTAACAAACCTAATTCAAGGGTAGGATAACGAAATTGTCTTTTCTTTTCTTCACTAATTAAAACCAAGTCTTTTTCAGAGGTTGCTTTAAATCCATAAATATTAGCAACTCTGATATAATCATCAGCAGAATACTCTTGGAAATTTGTCATAACATAATAAAAAAGAAAAGTTATAAAAAACTATTGATACGGCTTTTTCAAAGCAATTCCATAAAATTTCGATTGCAATGCTTTCTTAAAACTTTTTAATGTATTCACAGGTTCATAATAACAAGCACCTCTATGACCTATAATAAAAAAGTCTCTTACTGAAAAAAGAATAATTTTATAATATAAAAACATTATCTAAACATCATGCCCGATTAGTATAGCCTGGATAGCACAAAAGCTTGCGGAGCTTTAAACCGGAGTTCAAATCTCCGATCGGGCGTTTTAACATTTCTCGAATGCTTGGAGAGGCAAGAAACTGAAAGTTTCGCAGAGTTTGTTTACCTAATTTTATAGTATGTAAAATTTATTTTATTTAATGTAAACAAATTTCTAATAATCTTTGTTATGTGGGGAGACTGCAAGTCGACCGACCGAAGGGACAGTAATTCTTAAAAGCCGTTTAATTTACTTTCAACTAATTGCAAAAGAGTTTGATTTTTTTCTATTTTATGATTTGGAACAAATTGATCATGTCTAACATTTTCTAAACAAATTTCCTCAATATGTCCATTCATTGAATTAAAAAAATGGAGTGGCCAAATAACTCTATTGGAAAATCTTGCAAAAATATCATTTTTTGATTTTAACGAAATTAATGAAAAAGTCTTAATATTTCTTGGCTTGTTTACTGGACAAATAGAAATTATTCCTTTAATGTTTTTTGCATCAGATTTTTCAATTGCTGAAAGAGCAATTTCAGTTCCAATACTTTCAGTAAAAAATATATAATTTCTACTGGGATTTGAATTAAGAATTTTTATTAACTTTTTCGAAGTTTTTGAAACATCATAAGGAATGATTTTACCACTCCATTTTAATTCAATTATTTCATATTTAGACTTAGGAAATACATTAATCCAAGGATTTTTGGGATTATATTCAGGTATAAAATTAAAAATGTATTTATAAATAATTGAAATTAGCCTTTGAATATATTCATTTTTAGAGCTTAAGGCATTTGCTCCATGAATTATTATCAATTTATTTTTCATAAAAAATCAAACTATTTAATAATATAAAACATTACCTCTTAGGCTTTTAAAATGATTACACATAACATCGGAATTCCTGTTAATAGACCCGAAGAAATCTTTGATTTCTGAGAGCGCAGCGGGGCAAGTATTTTCTACGAAAATCCGCAGAGTAAAAATAAATTTTCCGTTTGGAATTAACAAGATGAAACAAAATTAGACAAATTTATAAGTTTGATTATTTTTATAGTATTATTATGATAAAAGCATTAATATGGGATATTGGCGGAGTCCTAATTGAAGATCCAAAATATAAAGAATTCTGGAAAGAAATTCCTGAAAGTGAAGAACTCAGAATTAAATTTGGAATGAGAAAAATAGATACAAAAGAATTTATTCGGCAAGGAGCAAATTTAATGAATATAACTCAAAAGGAATTTCTGGAAGAATACAAAAAAGCATATTGGACTGGAGAAAGGAATATTAATGCGATTAGAATATTTATGAAAAACAAATTAAAGAATTATATTTTTTCAGATACAAATCCAATACATTTACAATATTTGGAAAAGATTGGAAACGATTTGTTTGAAAAAGCTGAAAAAATATTTACAGATAAAAGGAAGAAATATTCTAATTCATATAAAGAAATATTAAAAATAATCAAACTTAAACCAGAAGAAGTTATTTTTATTGATAACAAGGAACAATATATTGAACTTGCACGGAAACAAGGAATTAATTCTATTTTGTATAAAAATAACTTCCAACTGAAAAAAGAACTTAGTGAATTTGGATTGAAATTTTAATTTTGTTTCATCATCTTTGGGGCTAGGAAAATTGATTTTTATTTCTATTAACTGTGTTAGTGGACCTCGAATGCTTGGAGAGGCAAGAAACTGAAAGTTTCGCAGAGTTTGTTTACCTAATTTTATAGTATGTAAAATTTATTTTATTTAATGTAAACAAATTTCTAATAACTGTGTTAGTGGACCTCGAATGCTTGGAGAGGCAAGAAACTGAAAGTTTCGCAGAGTTTGTTTACCTAATTTTATAGTATGTAAAATTTATTTTATTTAATGTAAACAAATTTCTAATAACTGT
>CAYQPR010000016.1:0-23160 GCA_964419925.1 Candidatus Woesearchaeota archaeon | reverse complement strand
GTAATCGCGTTTCAACATGACGCGGTGAATACGTCCCTGTGCCTTGCACACACCGCCCGTCAAGCCAACCGAGCAGTGTTTAGGTGAGAGTTAATTTTTTGATTAATTCGAACCTAAATTCAGTAAGGTGGGCTAAGTCGTCACAAGGTAACTGTAGGGGAACCTGCAGTTGGATCACCTCCTATATTTTATTTAGCTTATTCACATGTTTAGAAAGTTCATACATTTACACGAAGTTTGGGCCAGTAGCTCAGCCCGGAAGTTAGGCTGGGAAATAGAGCATCCGCTTTGCAAGCGGGAGGTCTCGGGTTCGAAAATAAATCTCGAATTTATCGAAGGTCCCGACTGGTCCATTAACCAATGATGCTCATTAACTTTATGTTATGGGTTGAGGGTTACTTTTTCATGTTTAAAGTAACCATGCATAGGCAGATTACATTTAGTTCCTACCCTATTGGATGGATAGCTTGGTTTAGGAAAGCGAAGAAGGACGTGGCAAGCTACGATATTGCTCGAGGGAGACGCATGCGGTCTTAGATCTCGAGATCTCTTAATGAGACTTCTTTCCGCAAGGAACTCAGTAATGAGTGCTAACGCAGGGGACTGAAACGTCTTAGTACCTGCAGGAAAAGAAATTAATAAAGATACTGCTAGTAACAGCGAGTGAACGCAGTAAAAGACAAACTGAATGCTACCAGAAATGGATAGTAGATGTGGTGTTGTAAGAGCTGCTTTTAATCTTAATTAGTTGAATCGAAGTTTTCTGGAAAGTTACACTTTAAAGGGTGATAGTCCCGTAGATGAAAACTAGAAAGATGTGCAGATTTCTTGAGTAAAGCTTATCGGATATTAAGCTTGAATTTGGGAGGCATTAACTTCCAATCTTAAATATTTCCTAAAACCGATAGAGAACGAGTACAGTGATGGAAAGCTGAAAAGAACCCTTAAAAGGGTGTGAAAAGATCTTGAAATCCAATAGATATAATGTGGTGCTGCTCTTAGGAGTTGCACCTTACGTTTCGAATAACGGGCCAGGGAGTTTGTCAGAGTGGCGAGGTTAATCTTTTAAAAAGAGCAACCGCAGCGAAAGCAAGAACTCGCAATTTATGAGGAGTGTGGTATGAAAATGCCACAAGTCACTCGGGCATGACCTGAAACCGCTCGATCTAATCCAGGGCAAGGTGAAGCATCAGTGATGATGTGGAGGCCTGCAGAGGTTCTGTGTGCAAGCGTTCTTCTGACTTTGGATTAGGGGTGAAAAGCCAATCGAGAGCGGTGATAGCTGGTTCCAACCGAATTTGACCTTAGTCAAGCCTTAAATGAGATAGCTGGAATTGTATAGATACGGATTAAGGGTTTAGGGAAGTAAAATTCTCGACTTTTTGTCCAACTCAAAATGTTTTAGCGTCTTAGAATTTAGGAGACGGTGACACCTGCGGTAAACGTGTGTTACGAGAGGGGAACAACCCAGACTGAAATTAAGGTCCTAAAATGCTAATTAAGTGTTAAAGGAGTAAAGGTGTGTGTTACCTTAGACAGGAGGGAGGTATGCTCAGAAGCAGCAATCCTTTAAAGAAAGCGTAATAGCTCACCTTTCGAGGTAACATGCCCTGAAAATGAACGGGGCTAAATTAGCTACCGATATTTCAGACTTAGTCAATTGATTAAAGTAGTAGGTTGGTATATTGCTAGGACAGAAGTTCTTATCTAAATAAGAATCAACCTAGTAATAATAAGAATCCTGGCGGTAGTAGGATCTAAATAGCGTGAGAATCGCTAATACCGAAAGGGCAAGGGTTTCTTAGCAATATAAATTAGCTAAGAGTAAGTTGATCCTAACTGAACCCATAATATGGTGTTCGGGAAAGGGAAAAAGGTTAAGATTCCTTTACTATTTGAGTACATAATGGCAACACAATTTTGGTGTTTGACGCTTCTGGCTAGATTGATATTCTCGTGAATATTAACTGGAATAAGTCAAGGGAGTATTATAATAATGAGAACTTGACTAAATCTAGGAATAGCAGACTTCTGGTCTGTTCAATTAATGCCTGGAGCCCGTGAAAAAAATACCAATAGAAT
Source organism: Candidatus Woesearchaeota archaeon (assembly GCA_964419925.1). Classification (GTDB taxonomy): domain Archaea; phylum Nanobdellota; class Nanobdellia; order SCGC-AAA011-G17; family GW2011-AR20; genus JBBSXG01. The sequence goes on along the minus strand of CAYQPR010000016.1, from coordinate 21,078 downwards.
CTCAAATAATCATACCAAGAACCAACACTGGTGCCCCTGGGTGAGAAGCCCAAGGTATGAAGGTGTAATCTAACTGAGGGAACTCGACAAATTCGTCCCGTATCTTCGGTATAAGGGATCCCTGCAATTGTGCGCAAGCGCGATTACAGGGCGCAGTGACTAGGGAGGTCCGACTGTTTAACAAAAACATAGCTTTCCGCAAGCCTGTAAAGGTGTGTATGGAAGGCCACGTCTGCCCAGTGCTCATATCCGAAACCCTCCTTCAAGAGGAATAAGGATGAGTAAACGGCGGGAATAACTATAATTCTCTTAAGGTAAGAAAGTTGCCTTAACAAAATTTGGCTATTTGCTGGAAAGTCCGAGAATCTCAAACTACCATAACATTTATTAAGGTATAATTATACCTTTATTATGGTGAAAATGTTATGAGTGCGGATAATCAGCAGGAAAGGCTAGATTCAAAATGGATTGTCGGATTTGTTGATGGAGAAGGTTGTTTTCATGTATCAATAAATAAAATGCATGGAATGACTTTAGGTTGGCAAGTTCTTCCTGAGTTTAGAGTTGTTCAACATAAACGTGATGAATTAATTCTTCATAAACTGAAATCATTTTTTGATTTTGGAAATGTTGTAATTAATCATGACGATAGAAAAGAGTTTAGAGTTCGTGGATTAGAGAACTTGAACAAAATTGTAAAGTTCTTTAATAAAAATCCGCTCAAAACTTCTAAACAAAAAAATTTTGAAATCTTTTCTAAAATTGTTGAATTAATTAATCAGAAAAAACATTTAACTCAAAAAGGATTAAATAAAATTGCTAATCTTGCTTCAAAGATGAATCAGAAAGTCATTAGGAATCTAGAATCCCCAGAGACTATACGCCAAAACTCGTAAGAGTAAGATATAGTCCGACCCAATATGCGAATATTGGAAGTGTATAGAAATATACATTCGCCTTCTTTAATGAAGGTCAGTACCTTTATTTTTAAGGGAAGTAACAGAAGTGAGCGAAATGCCTTGTCGTTTGAATGACGACCTGCATGAAAGGCGTAACGAGATCTCCATTGTCCCCAGTTAGAAACCTCCGAACACACTCTTCCGGTGTAGATGCCGGATTCCTCTAGTGGGACGCAAAGACCCCATGGAACTTTACTGCAACCTGTTGCTGTGATATGGATGCTATTGTGCAGAGTAGACAGAAGTCGCTTGAAACTCAGTCGCCAGATTGAGCGTAGACAAAAATGAGACACTGTCCTTTAGTTTCTATATTACTAACTCTGTAAAGAGGACAACTGCAGGCAGGCAGTTTGGCTGGGGCGGCACCCTGCTGAAAAGATATCAGTAGGGCCCAAAGGTCAACTCATTTGGGTTAGAAATCCAAAGTAGAATGCAAGAGTAAAAGTTGGCTTAACTGTGCTGCAAACACGAAAGCGGCGCAGGAACGAAAGTTGGGTCTAGCGAACCCTTATGTCCTCCTTAATGGGGGCTAAGTATGACAGAAAAGCTATCCTGGGGATAACAGAGTTGTCGCGCCTAAGAGCTCAAATCGACGGCGCGGTTTGCTACATCGATGTCGGCTCGTCGCATCCCGGTCGTGCAGAAGCGACCAAGGGTGGGGGTGTTCACCCATTAAAGCGGCTCGTGAGCTGGGTTCAGAACGTCGTGAGACAGTTTGTTCGATATCTGCTAGAGGTGTTGGTGTCTGAGAGGAAGGACCATTTAGTACGAGAGGAACGATGGTTCGGAGCCACTGGTGCATCTGTTGTCTGACAAGGCAGGCAGAGCAGCTACGCTCTACGTGAATAAGTCCTGAATGCATCTAAGGACGAGGTCACCCTCGAAAATAGACACTTAAGTTGCTATAGGAGATAGCGTTGATAGGATTGTGGTGTAAGCACCAAGGTAACGAGGTGTTCAGCCAGCAATTACTAATCGCTTCAAAAAACTAAATGTAATCTGTACTAGCATGGTTTTCTTTATTATTTTCTAATTTTATTAAATAGAAATACTTAAAAATAAGAAAAATCATCTAATTTTATAGGTAGACAACCTAACCAACGGTTCATAAGAATTTTATGTGAATGATAGAATTTTTTTAAAGAACTGAGGAAAGTCCATCCACCGAAGCTTTTTAGAAACTTTTTCTAGAAAGTTGAAAGCGCAGCTCGCAAGAGTTTCAGCAATGGAAGTCAACCACTCAGAAACGGTACTCCCTTATATTGTAGAAACCACCTCGATGTTTTATAAAAATGTGGCTTAAGAAGGTTTTCGTGAGAGAACTGAGATAACAAGCTGAATAGATATAAGGAAAAGTTGAAACGGTGAGAACCTGCTGGTGCAAGACCATTAAGGTCGCATAGTCGGATGTTAGGAAAATCTGTTCTCTTAGAGAAGATTTACAGAAGATGGCTTATTGTCTACCTATAATTTTCTTTAGAAAGTTTTTTAAATTTTTCTTAATGAATTGGACTATGAAAAATAATTTTGAACAAGCATGTAGAATTGCAGATGGTTTATCTAAAATTATACCCTCATCTTGTTTAAGTGATATTCTTCTTTATGGGGGATTTGCTCTAGGTGAGAAAACAAAAGATATTGATATGATTATTGTAGGAAACTTAGATTTTCTTGGTCTTGGAGATAATTCTTTAATTCCAGGGTCGATTAAATTATCAAATGAGATGAAAGAAAGGTTAAGTGGGTTGGCAAGTGATAGCTCTCTTTTTACTCCAATACAAAATGAACTTGAAGTAGATATCGGAAATTTAAAACCAAAATTCTTTTCAGATTTAAATTACCGTGTTAATTTATCTGAATCATTAAAAGGATATGACCCTTTATTTTTCTATAACTTATTGGAAGATGGAATCATTTATAACTTAAAAAGTAAAAATTTTGATATTAGTGCAAAACATAAATATGATCCAACAATCAGAAAAAGTATTAAAGATAGACACAGTTACTTCGGTGTAACGGGCTATTAAACTTTAAGAAAACTTTTTAAACCTGAATTTTATTAGAACACTATGGCAGATAACAAAATAAATTTACCAAGTGGACAAGGAGGCTTAGTTCGTTACTTTGATGATTACAAAAGTAAAATTGAGTTTAGTCCTCAGCATATTGTTGTTGCTATAATTATTGTAATAATTGGAGAAATTCTTTTACACCTCATCTAAAATGTTTCCAGGCATAAATCCAAAACAAATGCAACAAATGATGAAACAGCTTAATGTTAAGCAGGAAACTATAGATGCTGATGAAGTTATTATCAAAGGTAAAAAAAATTTTATCATAAGAAATCCTGAAGTTACTAAAGTAAACATGATGGGGCAAGAAATGCTTCAAATTTCAGGAAACTTGGAAGAATATATTAATGAAGAGGATATTAAATTAGTAATGGAACAAGCTAATGTTTCTCGAGAAAAAGCTATTAGTTCTTTACAGAATAATGGAAATGATGTTGCTAAAACAATTATTGAGCTAACTTCTGAATAAATTAAAATAAGCGTAAGGTATTTATATAAGCTTATCCTTCATAAATGATATGCAAGAATCAATTAAGTGTCTTGCTCAAGCAAATAAACTCTTTAAAACTGCTGATCACTTAACTTATATGACTTATCCATTGGTTAAGGATGAAAGGCTGATCATAACAATTATGGAAAATTTAGCAGAAGCAATGGCCATCGGAATGAACGCTCTATTGGAAAGAGAGTCTGCCTTGGGAAAAATTAAAAAAGTTCCAATTGAATTCAAGGATAGGTTTGAAATTTTTAAGAATGAATGTGCTAAACGGTATAATTTTAATTTAGGACATTTAGAATTATTAAAAGATTTAAACGTTTTGCAAGATTTACGAAAAAATTCTTCTTTTGAATTTTCAAGAAACGGATATTATGTACTCGCTGAAAAAGATTTTAGAACAAGAAAACTTACTTATCAAATGATAAAAAATGATCTTAATCTAAGCAAGGGATTTTTTGAAAAAATAAATTCAATAATGAAAAATGTCAATTAAACTAGACGAAGCAAAGGAAGAGATTAAAAGGGCAGATCACTTACTATATGTTACATTAAAATATACTAGAACTACTGATGTTATAAAAAATGTTATAAATAGGTTATTGTTATCCTACGATAATGCCATTATTCATGCTCTCGAAGTTTTAAAGAAGAAAAAGAAAATAAAAGTTATTCCATTAACTCCAGTGTCACGTGCAGAATTATTGCGTGAAAATAATAAAAGGGACTTAAATGTTTTAGAATATTTATCTAAATATTTCTTATTAAGAAAAATTCAAAGAGCAGACTACACAAAAAAAGAAGAATTTAGAAAGAATGTTGCTTTAACAGTTATGCATAATGATGAAGCGATCGAAGTTAACATAAGTTCTTTGGAAGAGATGTACTCGAAGACGAGAGAATTTGTTGATTATATCGCTGAAAAATATAAATAAAAGATTTATTTAAAACATCCTTCAACCAATCTTTTAAAAATATCAGCTCTTTCTTCGTTGTTATTGATTCTAGGATTATATTCTACATAAAATAAAGTTTTTTGATCTTTATTTTCAATGCAAAACTTAAAATCTAAGTTTTTTCTATAATAAATTATCTCATTTTCAATTATCTTTCTTGAACTAAAAACCTCATTAATTAGGATCATATCTAATCTATCAGGTTCTATGGAGAATGATTTACATGCAAATTCAAAAATTTTAATTAAATCTTCTTTAGGAATTTTATTGAATTCTTTTTCTATATCTACGGGCATTTCATTTTAAAAAATAAGAAAATTAATAAACCTTCTCCTAATCATAAATCAAATGACGGAGAAATTATTTTTAGATGATTCTTATTTAAAAGAATTTGAAGCAGTAGTTACTTTTGTAGACGGTAATTATGTTAAACTAGACAAAACATGTTTTTATCCAAAAAGCGGAGGACAGGCTTGCGATTTAGGAATTTTAACTAAAATAAAAGATAATAAAACATTTAATGTTATTTTTGTTGCTAAAGTAAATGATGATGTTTCTCATGAAGTCGATGGATTAGGATTAGAAGTCGGAGATAAGGTTGTTGGAAAATTAAATTGGGAAAGAAGATATAAACTAATGAGATTGCATACTGCTGCTCACGTTTTAGACGCTGTTTTTCATGAAGATGAAAGTGTTTTAATTACAGGAAATGAACTTAATCCAGAAAAATCAAGAATAGATTTTAATTTAAAAGAATTTTCAAGAGAAAAAGTCCAAAACTATATTGACAAGGCAAATGAAATTATTAATAGAAACTTAGAAGTAAAAAACTATTCTTTAGAAAAAGAAGAAGCATTAAAAATTCCTGGAATAATCAAACTTGCAAATGCAACCCCTCCAGATTTACCTATTTTAAGGATCACAGAAATCTCGGGAGTAGATATTCAAGCCGATGGTGGAACTCATGTTAAATTTCTAAAAGAGATTGGAAAACTTATTTTATTAGATATTGAAAATAAAGGAAAAGAAAGAAAACGAGTTTATTTTGATGTCCAATAACTTTAAATATCAATTTATCTCTAGTTTTAAAATAAAGGAGGATATAAAATGAAAAAAATAATTACATTTTTTTTAATATCAATTTTTTTATTAAGTTTTTTTTCTATAAAAACAAATGCTGAAAATGAGATAACAACTTTAGCTGAATTAAATCAAGAAACTCAAGATTTGGCATCCAAGGATACAGAAGAGAGTTTGGATTTGGTTGATGTTGGAACAACTCCAGATGAATCAGGTTATGGTTTGAAGTTAGCAATGGAGAAACTTAGACTCGCATTTACATTAAATGATGAAAAAAAAGCTGAACTTTCTTTAAAACTATCTGAATTAAGGGTTAAAGAAGCAAGATTAATGGTAGCTAAAGATAATCTAAAAGGTTTGGAAAGAGCAAGATTTGAACATGAAAAGTATTTGAAAATCGCCGAAAAAAATATTGACTCATTAAACGAGGACAAGGGATTAATTCGAGGTCAAGTAAAGATTAAATCTAGACTAGATGGTCAAAAAGGTCAAATTGAAGAATTGGAATCTTTAATTATGTTAAAGGTAAACAATCTAAATTCTGAGCAAAAAGAAAAGTTGATTTCTTTAGTTGAAGGTTTTAAATCCGAAAATGAAAATATAGAAGCAAAATTTGTTAATAAAGAGGAATCTTTAAAATTAAAATTAAAAGAAAAAGGAATAACTGAAAAAGAAATTGAACTAGAGGTTGAAGACGAAAAATCAATAGAGGACAATAAACAGAATATTAAATTTAAGGCAGAACACCAGATTAATCAAGCTGAAAAAATGTATGAACTTGCTGGAAGACTAATAGAAAAGTATGAACAAAATAACAATACGATTAACCAATCCGTTTTTGATTTAAGAGATAAATCTAAAAATGCTTTGGACTTAGCTAAAAAAAATCTTGAATTAAATGAATTCTTTAAATCGATAGAATTTGCTAGAGATAGTAAACGATTAAGTGTCTTAACAATTTCATCTTTGCACGGGAAATTTAATGCTGAAGTTCTTGAAAAAAGATTGGAACAGATTGAAGAAAAGATTGGATTTAAAATTAAAGACATTGAAAAAAATAAAGAACTTCTTAAGAGGTTTAAGGATGAAAATAAAGACCTAATTAAAGAATTTAAAGACAATCGAAAAGAATTATTGGATAAAAGAAGAGATTTTAAAGAAGAGAAGGACGACTCTGATTCAGATGATGATACTGAAGATTCCGATAAGGATTCTTAATTTTTCTTTTTTTATTTATAACAAAAATTATATAAACAAATTAATACTATGATCTCTATGCAAAAAAGAGGACAAGCCGCAATCGAATTTTTAACAACGTATGGTTGGGCAATATTAATTTTAATGGTTGTCATTGGATTATTATTCAGTTTAAACATTTTTAATCCAAAAATAAAAAATGAATGCATTGCTAGCGAACCTATAAGCTGCGAGGGAATTAAGGTCGATACGTCTGGAAATTTAATCATTGTATTAACTGCTTCTGGAGTTGATAAAATCGAAAAAACATTTGTTGAAGAAATAAAATTAAAATCTCCAAGTATTATAATTTGCAACCCTTCTAATCAATTACCCAACGATGTACAAACTCAGATTACTTGTTCGATGGGTCCTTTAAATGAAGGAAGTAAATTCTCTGGAGAAGCTACAATAAAATATATTCTTCCTGGTGGAGATTCAGGTTCAAGGTATACTTCCATAGCAACTTTTTCTGGAATGGTTGAAGAGTAAAATTTATAAACCCCTTAATTTTAGCAATTCTATGATAACTGCAAGAGATGATTTTATTCATTGAGAGCAAAGCTTTTTCTAGTTATAATTATATCAACTTTCAGTATGACCGCATTAGTTTAGTGGTTAGAACTTTCGGCTGTGGATTATTTAAGCAGAACCCGGAGGACGCGAGTTCGATTCTCGCATGCGGTCCTTTAAATAATAAGGAGTTAAAATGGTAGAACTACAAAATGCAAAAGGAACAAAGGATATTAACGTAGAAGAAAAAATTCAAATAAATAAGGTAATAAATATAATCACAGAAGTTTTTGAAAAATATGGATTTAATCCTTTGCAAACTCCAATTCTAGAGCGATACGAAACTTTATCTTCTAAATATGCAGGTGGTGCTGAAATTTTAAAAGAAACATTTAAACTAAATGATCAAGGGGATAGAGATTTAGGACTAAGATATGATTTAACTGTTCCTTTGTCTAGATATATCGCAATGAACCCTAATTTAAAAATGCCTTTCAAAAGATACGAATTAGGGGAAGCTTTTAGGGATGGTCCGATCAAACCTGGAAGATATAGACAATTTACTCAATGTGATGCTGATGTTATGGGAAGTAAAAGCATGTTAGCAGATGCAGAATGTTTGGCTATCGCATCAGAAGTATTTTCAAAACTTAATTTTAAATATATTATAAAAGTTAATAGTAGAAAAATTTTAGACGCCATCTTAGAAGCTTTTGATATTCCAGAAGATAAAAGGGAAACTGTAATCTTAAGTATCGATAAGTTAGAAAAAATTGAAATCTCTGGTGTTAAAAAAGAATTATCAGAAAAAGGGTTTAAAAATTTAGATAAAATGCTGAACTTAATTTTTACAAATGATTTAAATGATATTAAAAAAATTGTTAAAAATCAAGAAGGAATTGATGAGATAAACGAAGTATTAAAATATTGTAAACTCTTAAACGTTAAAAATTTAGAATTTGATGTAAGTCTTGCTCGCGGTTTAAGTTATTACACCGGAACTGTTTTTGAAGCTTTTGCTAAAAACTCTAAAATAGCCTCAAGCATAGCTGGTGGCGGAAGGTATGACAAGATGATTGGAGATTTTATAGGTAATAGAGAAATTCCTGCAGTTGGTATTTCCTTTGGTATAGATACAATTTTAGATGTTATTAAAGATACCCTAAAAAAAGAGGAAATTAAAACCGTTACAGAATTTTATTTGATACCAATAAATGCTTTAGACGAATCCATAAAAGTATTACAAAAATTACGAGATAATAATTTTAAATGTGATATTGATTTGAATAGCAGAAGTATAAGTAAAAATCTAGAGTATGCAAATTCTTTAGGTGTTAAGAATGTTATTTTTATTGGTAAGGAAGAATTAAAACAAGATAAAATTAAGCTAAGGGATATGGAAACTGGAAAAGAAAAACTTCTTAGCGTAACAGAATTAGTTTTGAAATTTAAAAAGTTTTAAAGAAAAAATGGACCACTATTCTTTAACATTGTTACAAATATAGCTAATGCTATTATCGCAATTACTATAAATATTACTATTGGAATTAAATATATCAAAGTTGCCTTTAAACTAGAAAATTTATAAATTGTTTTTGTTCCAGTTATTAATAAGACTAGAGAGTAAATCCAAGCAAAGAAACCAATAAAAGGAATCCAGCCCAATAATAAACTAGGAGTTTCAGCGTATATATATAACTGATAGGCCTTAACATAACCTTGATTTCCTTTAAATATTAACAACCAAACGTATAATATTCCCGCAATCAAAAAAGTTCCAAAAACGTTAAACACATATCCAATTAAAGTGCTAGAAATAAGATCTAATGGATTCACTCCAGGAATCGTTAAACCTAAACCAATTATATCAATAATAAATTTTGTAAAAAAATTTCCGAATATTACCGTAACAAAATAACCTAACACCATGCTAATTGCAGAAAGAACAACATAAAATAAAAGCGCATCTTGAACAGTTTTTTCTTTATTCAAATTTGAGAAAAATTTATCCGGTTTAGAAAAAATTTGTTTGATTTTATCAATAATGCCCATAGTTTCGTTAATTTTTATTAATTTATAAACTTATTTATTTCTACTAATAAGGAAACATTCTTCAACAACTTTTATATTACTCATTTTATCTCGATTCTAATTTCACCAAATGGCTCTTCTTGTGTTAAATTTATTTTTTCTTGATTATCTAAATGTAATAATGGAATAAATGTTAATATTTTATCCTCTTTTTTATCGCTGTCAACCAATTGAGTAAATGTTAATATTTCTTTTTTAAACTTAAAAAAATTAATTATCTTCTCATAAACATTTTTTATTAATTGAGTTATATCAATCTTTTTTTCTGGAATTGCAACGTTAATCTCCCTTTCTCTTATTTTTCTTAAAGATTTTCTTTGATCAACCTCTAATGCTTTTTGCAAAGCTAAAATAAGATCATTCATACTTACCTTTCTTTTTCTTGCTAAAGGTGTTCTTATCGTTAATTGAGGATGTTCGTGATCTAAATATTTCTTGCTTTCAGCGTAGAGTTCATCTTCATTTAATTCTTCAGAAGGATAAATTAATGAATCAAATTCTGCAAAGTCTTCGTCAACTAACCTCTCACTTTTAATCTTTAATAGCAATGAAGCTGCTAATAAAACTTTTCCAGATAAAAAAAAGTTAGCCTCTTTTAATTTTTTTAAAGTTTCAATATATCTTTTTGTTAATATGCTAAGGTCAATATCCCAAGGATCCATTCTTTCGCTTTTAATTAAATCATAAATTAAAGTTTGCCAAGTAATCTCATCTCTATTCATTAAAATATCATAAATCTCATTTTGCATAACTAAACGATAATCTCTCAAGATTTAAATGTTGCGAATAATTTTTTAATCGAGAATTATCAAGGAGACTCCTTATAATCTTTATAGATTCATCCCTCTTTGATGTGTTTAATTAAAACTTAAACGGTTTTTAAACTTTCCTTGTTACCACTTCAAAGTTTACATATTCCGAAAGCTTTATATACTAGTTAAGTCTACCGTTTTTTTATATCACCTCTTTTTTCCCATGGAGGCTACTCACAAGGTAGCTTTCCTGGGTTTAATAAAATGAAAACTAAAAACCTCAAACATTATTATCCTTTCTTAGAAAAAGTTTATAATGATCTATTTGAGTCAAGATACTCTGGTTTGATTAAAGTAATTAAAAATGAAGATAAAAGTGAATTGGTTGAGAAAATAAAAAAATCAATAAATGCAGTTAATAAATCTTTAATAATTAAAAATAAAAAAGACCAAATAAATTACCTTTTTGAAGAATTATATATAAAAAAAAGAAATTATTTAGAAGTGTGCAACGAAATATCATCTAGATATAATATAGGGGTTATTGATGTTATAAATTTTCATACTAATTTTATTAATTATTTTAAGGTTCACTGTGCACCTTCTATAGACGAATCTTTTGAAAAATTAGCTGAGAAAAATTCAATCAAGCTTAAACCGAAAACAAAAAGAAAATTAATATCCTTAGAACCACTTATCTTAAATAAATCTAGAAAAACATATAATTAATTATTTCTTTTTTATTTCAACATAATGACATTTTCCACAATAAAATCTATCTTTATGTTCAGCTAAAAAATTTCCAGGTCCACATTTTAAGCAAGATTTCATTCTAACAACTTTACTTCCATCTAACTTATACTTTTTCCACCTTTGACTTGGTACTTTATTTTTAACCTTTTTCTTTGCCATTTTTATTCCTTTTTAGCCTGTTGTTTCTTTTCTTTTTTTACTTTAGGTTTTTTCTTAATTTCTTCAATTCTTTTTAAATTTTCAACATTTCCGTAAACGTGTGCGATAATCTTTGATTTAGTTGAACCATACTTTGTATAAATATGTTTTAATTTAATCAATTCATGATCTACCTTTAAGTTCTTAGAGATTTTATCTAAAATTTCTTGATTAGTTGGAGTTTTACTTTTATCGTGATCAACTTCAAAAACTACTCTTTTGTAATCTACTAATTTATAATTTGTTTCTTTTATTGGATTCATCTTGTTTTAATCGCATATTCTCCTTCTTTTTTAAACTCTAGTTTTTTACCAACCTCACTTTTTTCTAAGTTTAATATTGAAATTCTTCCTTTCCAGCTATTTACAAAATCAGTTCCATGACAAATTGGACAAGTTTCTTTCTCAACAAAGATTTTACATTTTTTACAAACTTTTCTTGTCATCTTATTTTTCCTTCTGCTTCTTTAATTCATCCTTGACAGAAGCTAATGATCCTAACATCCATTGTCTCATTGTTAATCCAACTTTTGGACTTCTTATTTCTTTAAAGCTAACCGCAATTACTCTTGCCCTACAATCGTCTCCGGCCTTTAAGTTTTTTTTGCTTTGTTTTCCCGTTAAAACGCCAGATTTACTAAAACTTACAAAATCATCCATTGTTTGACTTATATGAATCATTCCATCAATTGGTCCTAGATTTATGAAGGCACCAAAATCCTCTATTTGAGTTATATTTCCCAAAACAACCTCTTGAATTTCTGGTTTAAATGCATAAATCTTAAATTTAGTATCATAATATGCGGCCCCATCACCCGGAATTATTATCCCCTCTCCAACTTCAGTTATTTCAGAAATTGCAATCAGTATTCCAAAATCTTTCGAGATGTGGTCTTTAAATTGAGAATTTAACTGAACTAAGATTGCATCTTCAACATCCATACTAAAACTAGTTGGAGGTACTCTTATATGCCCTTTAAGTTCTACTTCATAAAACATTTTCAGTTATTAGATATTTTTTTTGTCTTAATGTTATAATCTTTCTATTTAATTTTTTTAATTTTCTTTTTAATTCTTGGTCATTTGTTGCTATAATCTTTTTATCATCTAATTTTAACAATAAATCATCCACATAACCTTGTTCGGTTTTTAAGATGTTAACTTTTTTATTTTCTATTATTTTTAAAGCTAACTTTGAATTTTTTTTATTTTTCAATTCATCTATTGTTTTGTCTAATATTGCAACATCATACTGGAACTCACAGATCCTATCCAATTCTTCAAATATATCAACCCTGAACTTGATTGCGTCCAAGATCATATTTGTATCCAATACGACCGTATACATTCAAGTATAACCTCAAAATAAATCGTTTATAAACATTACGGTTCTTTTAAACTACATCCCGATAATGTTGATAATTCTTCTAAACTCATCAAACCCGGATAAAGGGTATGATTAATTTCCCACGTAGGATAACCTGTAATCTTCTTTTCTTTACATAATTGTGGTTTAGGATCTTTACCTCGTGCATCACATTCTACATAAGTTATATATTGAAACGATTTACCAAATAATCTCTTTTGTTCTGCACAATTTGGACACCAAAAAGCGCCATATTCTTTTGCATCGTTCTCGGTTAGACATTTTGCAAAATCATCATATTTTCCAGGTTTTTTTGAATTTGAAATTGGAAAATAAATCAATGATGCTATGATCAGTACTAAAATAGAATAAATAACAACCTTCTTAGCTAATTTTTTTTTCTTATCTTGATTAACTTTATCTTGTATTTTTTGTTGATTTAGTTTTTCACGTTCTTCTTGAGTTGGATTTTCCATAATAAAAAAAGAAAAAATTAAAGTTCAGCATCTATTGCTGCTTTAAACGCCTCAAATGGTTGTGCTCCTGACAAAAGTTTTCCATTAACAAAGAATGCTGGAGTTCCTTGTACACCTGCTGTTGCTCCGTCTTGCTCATCTTTTTTAACTTCATTTTCGTATTTTCCATCGTCTAAGCATTTGTTAAATTCATCAGTGTCTAATCCAAGTTCTTTTGCATAATCTTTTAACTTTGACACACCTGCAGTAGACCACTCATCTTGCTTATTAAATAAGAGATCATGCATTTCCCAATATTTCTTTTGGTCGTCTGCACATTCTGTAGCTTCAGCACTTTTTTGTGCCATTGGATGTATGCTTGTTAATGGAAAGTCCCTATAAACAAATCTAACTTTCCCTGTATCAATATATTCCTTTTTTATCTGATCTAATGTTTGCTCTCTGAATCTTGCACAGAAAGGACATTGAAAATCTGAAAATTCTATGATTGTTACTTTTGCATTATCTTTTCCTAAGCTTGGATCATCATCTGCACTTACATCTACTATTCCAGTTGGAACGTTTCCTGAATCATCGTTGTTTAATACGGCACCGCCTGTTGGTCCATTTGAACCAAATCCAAATCCGCTTGTAAAAATACTTACAACAAGTAAGATTCCTAAAACACCAGAAATAATTTGCCAGATTGTTGATTTACTAACCTGAATTGTATCACCTTTTTGTTGTGTTGATTGTTCTTCCATTATTATACCCCCTTATTTATTATTTTCATAAACCATTATTATTTAAAAGCTTTTTGTTTAATTTAAATTTTAAAAGAAAACTTAGCACAATTAAAATTATTGAAGTGATTAAAATGTTTATTCCAATTTTAAATGAAATATTAAAGAAAAATTCTTGTGGAAATAACTTAATCAGATTATCTTCTTGACCCAATAACCATAAATTATTACTAAAAGTTAATTCATGAAATTTTGTAAAAAATAAGTCAAATGGAATTAATAATAAAAATAGAATTACCCCAATCATAATAAATGAAGAAAGAATAAATGAATCTAAAATATTTTTATATTCTTTTTTATATACAAGATAAATTGATAAAATAAATGTTAAAATTAAGCTTAAATAAAATATTAACAATGCTTTATTTATTAAATCTTTAACATCCTTTAAATGAAGTTTTTCTTTTTCATTAAAAAAAGTATTTAATTCTTCTTTATTTTTATGATAATTAATAACATTTAATGCATACTTATCTGCTTCTGGAATTTCCTCATAAACATTTAATTTTTGGAATTCTTTTTTATAAACATTAAAGTTTAATGAGAATAAGTTTAAATTTGTAAGAAAAATTAAGGAAATAATTGAGATTACAAATGATATCTTTAATATTCTATTTAACATTTTTCTTTGAATCTAACTTAAGATGCATTGTTTCATAAAATACAAAAACAAAATAAGGAAAGATTAAATAAAATAAGTAAAGCTCTAATGGTAACCCGAGAATATAAATTCCAACCATTCCAGGTCCAGGAAATAACCATATCCCTTTTGATTTGGAATAAAACTCCCAAGACATCATGACAACAAAGATAACTAAAGTTATTATAATCCTCTCTTTAAATGAATGATAAAGGATTTCCTTAAATTTTATTTTTTGAATTATCGTAAACAAAAATATTACTATCAAAATAATCATTTCTTCCATTTTAAACTCCTCTTTTTGTCTAGGATAATGTGGACAGTTTCATAAACTGTTATCCAAAAATATGGAACTACCAAAAACCATACAAACTCTTCTAAAGGAATGGGTCCAAAATAAATTCCAGTTAATCCTTTGCCTGGAAAAATCCAATGTTGATTTGGAATTGCATAACTATCCCATAAAGTTCCAGCAAAAAGTGCAAAACCAACCCAAATAAATCTTTCTTTAAATGAATGGAATAAATGTTCTCTAAATAAAACCTCAATTATTAATGTTATTATAAACAAGAATATCGCAACAGATAAGTATCCAATCATAGTATCGATTTATTTTAAAATATATATAAACTTTCTCATTTACTCAATTGCGTGTTTAATTATCTCTAAATTGCAAGATTTATGAGATTCGCAATATCTCTCGCATTCTTCAGCTAAACTTTTGTCCTTATAATAAAGTTTACACTTTTTACATTGATATAGTTTATTTGGTATCATAATTTAGTTTGATAAAACCTCAAATAATTCTTCTGTTGTAAAAACTTTAATTTGATCTCGTTGTTTTAGGTGTGGATCATTACTCCAAATTGCACAATTTAATTTTAAGGCTAAAGCAAGAAAATCAACATCATTTTTGTCTAAGATTAATTTTAATGCATTTTTTAATAAGTCCGAATATTCCTTTAAAGGCATGAATTTTATTAATAAAACAAGTTCTTCTCTTAGTCTATTAAATTCCACTTTATCTAATTCGGTTTTATCTAATATCTCTTTCGTATGTATTTTGATTTCTTCTAAGGCAAATTCTGGCGAATATAATTCTAAACTTCGATTTGTAAACAACTTTTTAGTAAAAGAATTTTTCCAAAATTGAGTAAATAAAATGTTTGTATCTACTACCAACTTCATTTATATCAATCCTTTCTTTTTTAGTTCGGTTATTCTATTATTCCTAGAGGAGTGTTGTAGTTTAACAGCCCAGTTCACAAATTCCTTTTCTTTATCAAAATTTTTTAACATCTTCTCTTTTAATTCAAGATTCTTAGCTTTTTCTTCAATTATTTTACGAATAAAACCCGACCAATTCATCTCAGGAAATTTTCCCATTAGATTTTTTATATCTTCTGAAACCGATAAAGTTATGCTGACCATTTTAGCCTCCATATGTTTAAAAACGTAAATACGTTTAAATATTTAAATATTTCTATCTTCATAATCTATATCTCCTCATTAACAAAGAATTACTTACAACCGAAACGGAACTAAATGCCATTGCTCCCGCCGCAAACATTGGATCAAGTAAGTAACCAAAAAAGGGATATAAAACTCCTGCAGCTAAAGGAATTCCAACAACATTGTAAATAAAAGCCCAAAATAAATTCTGTTTTATCTTTCTTAACGTAAATTTACTCAATTTAATCGCTTTTACAACATCTCTAATATCATTTTTAACTAACACAATACTTCCCGTTTCTAATGCAATATCTGTTCCAGAACCGATTGCAATACCTAAATTTGCTTGTGCCAAAGCCGGAGCATCATTTATACCATCACCAACAAAAGCAACAATTTTTCCTCTTCTTTGTAATTCCTTTACTTTTTCAGATTTTTCATTAGGCATAACATTTGCCAAAATATTTCTTATTCCCAATTGAGAAGCAATCGCTTTAGCCGTTCTTTCATTATCCCCTGTAATTATATAAACTTCTTTTCCTAATCTTTGTAAAATTCTAACTGCATCCTTAGAACTCTCTTTTATTTGATCTGCAACAGCAATTATTCCAATGACTTTTTTATCTAATGCAATAAACATCGCTGTTTTTCCCTGCGATTCAAGTTCTTCTAAATCTTTTTCATAATCTTTAATCTTAATTCCAAAATCTTTCATTAACTTACTATTTCCATTAAGAATTAATTTTTTATTATAATATGCCTTTACACCTTTTCCAGGTATGTTCTCAAATTTAGTTACATTTCCCAGTTTTAAATTTAAATTATTTGCGTAGTTAACAATTGACTCGGCTAAAGGATGTTCTGAATTCTTTTCGACCAATGCAGAATAATAAATAACTTCTTTTTCTTTATATTTACCAAATGTTAAAACATTTACAACTTCAGGTTTTCCTTTCGTTAGAGTTCCAGTTTTATCAAAAAGGATAACATTTACCTTATGGGCTAATTCTAAAGCCTCTGCATCTTTAATTAAAATTCCATTTTCAGCTCCTTTTCCCGTTCCAACCATTATTGCTGTTGGTGTAGCTAAACCCATTGCACATGGACATGCTATAATTAAGACAGCTATAAAATTAAGTAATGCAAAATTAAAACTTGGTTGAGGTCCAAAATAATACCAGATTAAAAATGTTAATATTGAGATTACAACAACAACCGGAACGAAGATACTTGCTATTTTATCTGCTATTCTTTGAATCGGTGCTTTACTTCCTTGTGCGTCCTGAACTAATTTTATTATTTGAGAAAGCATTGTATCCTTCCCAATTTTAGTTGCTTTTATTCTTAATACCCCATTTTTATTTATCGTTCCACCTATAACTATATCTTTAATATTTTTTTCAACAGGAATACTCTCTCCAGTAATCATACTTTCATCAATCGAAGAATATCCTAAAATTACAATTCCATCAACAGGAACCTTTTCTCCAGGCTTAATTACCAAAATATCATTAAGTTTAACTTCTCCAATTGGAATTTTTATTTCTTTATTATTTCTTATTACCGTAGCAGTTTTTGCCTGTAATCCCATCAATTTTTTTATTGCCTGAGAAGTTCTAGATTTTGCTTTTGCTTCTAAATATCTTCCTAGTAATATTAATGTAATTATAACTGCTGCTGTATCAAAATAAACCTCTGCTTTTAATGATGTTCCAGAAAATAAATTTGGAACCAACATAACAATTAGACTATAACCAAATGCAGCTAGAGTTCCAATGCTTACCAAAGAATTCATATCAAAATTAAAATGCCTTAAGTTCTTGAAAGCAATTTTATGAAATATCCATCCCGTATAAAATTGAACTGGAATGGTTAATATTAATAAAATAAAGTTTACTGAAACCATATCCAAATTAAATCCTAAAAAACTTTGATAAGTCAAAGCTAAGATAAAGAATGATAAAACTGCAGAGATTGTAAACTTATTTTTTAAATCTAAAATTTCTCTTTTCTTTAACATCGCAGAATGATCATGCCCCGGTTCACTAGACTCAACATCATAACCAACTTTTTGAACTTCTCTTTTAACCAAACTTAAATCAAGATTCCCTTCGTATTCTATTGATGCTTTTTCTGTTGCTAAGTTTACATTAACTTTACCTACATTAGGTAATTTTTTTATCGCTTCTTCAACTTTAAGAATACAGCTTGCACAATGCATTCCCTTTACATTTACTTCTAATTTATTTTGCATATTTCTCCGGATCTTTGTCAAAGGTTTGTTTGCAGTTTAAAGCACAAAAGTAATACTTTTTCCCTTTATGATCACTTTTATGCTGAACATCTTTACTTACTTTCATCTTACATATCGGATCTATTTCTTTGCTTGAAAAAAACATTTTATTTGCCCCCCATTGTGTTTATTTTAAATAATTTATAAATTCCGCAATAACCAGTAAAACTCTCTAATATTGAGATTGCTCCTAAACTAGATAAGATTATTATAACTAATCTATTTTCTAATTTAAACGCAAAGTAAAATAAAATTAAACCAACTATAAATCTCAACGTTTTATCTGTTCTACCGACGTTTTCTTTATTTTGTTTTATCATTTTCTTAAGGTTTGTTTCATTTCTAGATATTGTTTTTTATTTATTTCACCTTTAACGTATCTTTTTTCTAATATACCTAAAGCATCTTCTTCTCTATTCGAAACTTTTTGTATTCCCCAAACTATTAACCAAATTATTCCTACCCAAAATATTAACATCCAAATCATGTTTAACCATCCAAGTCCATATCCACCATACCAGTACATCATTTTTTTACCTCCTTATAGTATCGAAACTTGATATATCGAAAAATGATAAGATATATAAACCTTTCCATCTTGCTACGTTTATGGTTAAAGTTGATAGTTTCATAAAATTGCACACCATAATTTCTTTAAATAAAGAGGATAAATATGGTTATACTTTAATGAAAGAATTAGGAATTAAATTAAATAAAAAAATAAGTGCCTCTCATGTATATCCTTTTTTAAAAGAACTTAAAGAGAATTATTTGGTTAATGTCCGTAATGTTGGAAGGGAGAAAGTTTATTCTTTAACTCAAAAAGGGAAAGATTTTGTTAGTGAAATTTTATTAAAGTTTAATGAGATCATACAAGAAAGCTTAAAAAGGAAACTTACGAAATGCACTCATTGCGGTTGCGAAGTTTATAATAGCAAATATAATGAAGTTGTTAACGGAAATAAATTAGCATTTTGTTGCTGCCATTGTGCAGATTCATATAAAGGAAAAAAACATGGAAAATAAATGCCACGATGATACTAGTGAACATTTAAATTATTCAAATAAAGTTGTATTTAAAGTTGAAAAATCATTAATAACTACTGGAATTTATACTTCAATTATACTTTCAATTTTAGAATTTATAGCATATTTTGGTTTTTTTAATAATATTGACAATTTCTTTAGTAGATATGGGTATTACTTAATCTTTTTAGTAATCTCTGTTGTAATAAATGCAATGGCTGTTTATCATATTAAAGCTTATCAGCATACTTTCGGCCACATGACGGGAATGATGATTGGAATGACAATTGGAATGACAACTGGTTTTAGTATTGGACTGGTTGTTGGAGCAACAAATGGCTTATTCATTGGAAGTTCTGTTGGATTAATTTTAGGAATGATTGTTGGGGGTTATGTTGGGAATTGTTGCGGTACTATGGGGATCATGGAAGGAATCATGGCAGGATTAATGGGGGGATTAATGGGCGCAATGACTAGCGTTATGGCATTGAATGATAATCTAAAATTGTTTATTCTAATCTTAATCTTAAGTATTTTAATAATCCTATTTGGGTTAATTATTATGGTTTATCAAGAAGAGGTAAGGACAAAAGGAGTTATTCATTATAATGGTTTTAAATTTTTACCATTTATAACTATAAACTTTATAATCACTTTAGGAATAACCTTTTTAATGGTTTACGGACCAAAATCGTTATTATTTGGATAAAATGAATACAGGAAAAATAATCGGAATTGTTGGAGTAATTTTATTAGCTACATTTCTTTTAGTTGCCACGAGAAATTATTTTTCAGATAATGATAATATTAACGGAGATGTCATTAATGATAGTGTTATAAAAGATAATGAACAGGTTGTTGACTTAACTATTAAAGATTATAATTATTATCCTCAGGTTCTTAATTTAAAATATAATGTTCCTGCCGTAATAAGGGTAGACACAAATAAAGTTAGGGGTTGTTATCAAAGCATTGTTATTCCAGATTTTGGAGTTAGAAAATTGGTTTCGAGTAAAGATAATTTAATTAGATTTACTCCAGATAAAAAAGGAACGTTTAGTTTCTCTTGCTCAATGGGAATGGGTTTTGGAAAAATTGTTGTAAGTTAATCATTTTTAAATGGTAACAAATAGAAAGATTTAAATATTAGTTAAATCTACCAATTTTAGAGGTAATCAAAATTTACGAAATAACAAGAGGAAAAACTGAAATAAAGGTTTCACATAAAGATTCTAATATTACATTTGTTCATCCAGTTTATGGTCCAGATAATTATTCAAATGTTAAAGAACAAATAGAAAAAGATAATTTAAGTACACCAACTTTATCGGAAGTTGTTTCTTTAATATACCCTGCTTTTGTTAATGATAAAGAAAATAAAGTAGAAGAATTTAATGATATCAAAAAAATAATGAAAGATAAGTGGTTATGGGGATTTACAGGAATTTTATATACCCCCAAAACAATCTATATTCTGGATAATCCAGAAACAAGGAATGGAATGCCTTTCATGGAAGAAAGTGAATTAGTAAAAAAATTAGAAAAAAATGACTTAAGTGTAAGACAAGTTGAATATGGTTTTGGTACAGAATCAATGAGTGCTTTAGACTTAGCTAAAAATAAATTTGTAATTGCTTTAGCTGGTGAAGAAGGTGCAGATAAATTAGCACAAACAGCAGATACTTTTAAAATTAAACCTTATTTATTTGGACTTAAACAAGTTAATGAAAATAAAACAAGAGTTTCCGCTTTGTATTCCATTAGTTACTTGGTTCAGAGGTTGAACGTCGATGGCAACAATCATGGCAACCTCAGGAGTGGTTGTGCTTTTGGGGTACGTCGCAAAAATTTTTCCAGTGGAAATAAATAGGTTTATTAATTACTAATTAAATCTTATCAAGCAATTTAAGTATAACGGCTTTCTGCATTGGAAGACGA
>CAYQPR010000015.1:0-24547 GCA_964419925.1 Candidatus Woesearchaeota archaeon | reverse complement strand
CTTCTTTTTCTTGATTGTATTTAATAACACCCAAAACAGGATTATTCTTAAAATCAGATTTAGCAGATTTTTCAAATTCTTTCATTAAGGAAAGATGTCTTTTATCTAAAAAACCAGCTTCAATATATTTAAGATTATTTGGAATTATTAATCCATCTGTTTTTATGATTCTACTTTTTTTCATTTTACTCGTTCTTTGTTTTTATAATTTGGAAATAAGCTGTAAAATTCTTCTTTAACAGAATTATAAGCTATTAGTTGTCCTCTTTCAGAGTTTAGCTCAGTTTCTTTAATTTCACCATCTAACATTCCAGACATTGTAGAAATAAACTTTTCTGATTCTTTAATTTTTTTTAGTAAAAAATCTTCATATTTCTCTAATCTTGTTTCTAACTCTTCTATTTTCATTCTATCTTCTTTCATTTTACTCATTCTCCATAAAAAACGCACCCCAAGAATAAAATGATTTTCTTGTTTCTTTCTCAAGTTTATTATCTAATTGTCTAACATTTAAATCAATATTTGTTGTATCATCAATAGCTTTCCTTAAGCTATCCAAATATTTTGTTGCGTAAGGCTCTTTCATTAGAGGTATAACTCTTTGCCATTCATCAATTTTATTAACCAACTCTGTTTTTTTTTGGTTATTCAACATTTGAATCTCAGTATAATCATTTTTATTTATAGATTGTAAATAAAATAGACCACCTAAACTGTAGAAAAGTATACCGGCTACAGAACCCATAAATATCTTTCTACTCTTATCTTTCATTTTAATTATTACTCCAAGTTAGATTAAACATTTGTTCTAAAGCGCATGCAAAATAATCTGTATCTACCCAAATACCTAAGTCATAATTTTCATGGACTTTTTCATCATCCATCATCATAAAGATTAATTCTTTACCATCTGCAACGCAAAATCTTGCACTTATTTTGTCAAAATGCTTAATTTGTGCATATTTCTTCAAGTCTTCTATTAAATCTTTATTTTCTTTTGTAATTTGTGTAGCAATTTTAACATTAACATTCTTCAATTTTTTTAAAGAACCTTTCAATAAATCATATTTTTGTAATATTCCTTTTGCTGTGGTCATTATAATAACACTTTTATTAGCGTTTCTTATCATGTTTTCGATTTGATCATTAATTCGTGCTCTTCCTCTAACGGCACCGCTTAATGTACTTACATCAATTTTTTTAATGCCTTGGTCATGAAGTAATTGTAGTTCTTTATATAAATCAGTTCCTTTAACTTCATCAAGCATTTTAACATGTTCATCGGCTTGTCTTGTTACGCCATTTTTTACTCTTTTAATAACTTCTTCAGGCTTAACTGCCATATATTTTATTGGTTTTCCAAGTTTCATCATTACATATCCTTTCTTTTCGAGAGTTTCTAAAACATCATAACTTCTTGATCTTGGAACACTGCTAATTTCACTTAATTCTCCAGCACTTGATACTCCTTTACTTAATAAAGCAGCCCAAATTTTAACTTCGTATTCATTTAAATCAAAAGAACTTCTCAATTTTTTCAAAAAATCTTCTTTAACTATCATTTTAAATTTCTCCAATAATTGTTTTGAACATTGTAATCAACTTTCTTTTTAATTTGTTTTTTGCCTTTTTTAGGTTTTAATTGTTTTCCTTGTTCGGTTAAATCTTTTATAACCTTACTAACCAATTCACCATAACTTTCTTGGTCATTTGAGTTTAGTCTTGCTTTTAAGTTCTTTTTTTCATTTAATTCAGTTTGGTAAGGAATAAAGTCTGGGAATCCAGTATATTTATTAAAAAATCCAAAACAAACATCATATTCTCCAGTTCTAACATTTTTAACTGCAAAATCAGTAACTCTATTATTATCATAATCTTGAGGTTTTCCTACAATCATAAATCCTGGTGGTGTTCTAAAATTATTTGTTTCGTTTTCTGAATCTTTAAAAAGTGGATTAAAATAGTAATATGTTCCTACTACTAATAAGCCAGTACCAACGATATACTTCTTTGAATTATTTTTAATGTGATATTTTATTTCTTGAATTGTCATTTTATTTTATCTCCTTGAATTTTAGTATGTATTAGCAATAAAAATAGGATTTATAAAGCTTTTGGTTTATGCCAACTCTAGAGTGGTTACAATACCTGATTACTCATTTTCTGAATATATTAATCTTGATATCTTTTCTTGTTTAATCAAATCTTTTAATGATTTTGAATTCGTTTTTTCCATAATAACTAAAGAAAATTTCAAATCTTCAGTAATTGGTCTATATAATCTATAATTTAATTTTAAGAGATTTTTTGGCCTTTCAACAATTTCCCATCCAAAAACATATTCTCCATCATCAACTTGAGCTAAAAAAAGGTTATTATTTTTAAAAAGCGATTTATAATTTACATCTTTACCTTTAATTTTTTCTATATCCGACATTGTATTTAAAATATATTGTCTTGATAAAGATTCTAATTCATCAACAGAATTGCTAACTGCTAATTCTAATGGTTTATGCATAGAATGAATTCTTGGAGATTTATCTAGTTGAATTGCATGATCAATTAATTGTGTATATATAATTTTCATTTTATTTATTTGCTTAAAACACAACTTATAAATGTTTCTATTAATGATAACTTTAAAGTGGTTACAATAATTAGTTAATTTTATATAAAAATAATAAGAAAAGAATAAGATGACAGATTTTGGGTTTGAATTAATAGGGGTAAGTTTAGTTATTGTTTCAATAATTTATTCGTTCATTAAAAAAAATGAAAGAGCTGGTTTAGCATTAATAATTGTTCTACTCGTTTTATTATATTTACTAGGATATTTAAGTTAAAATAAACTTATCAACTAATTTCTTAGCTTTTTCTCTATTTTCTTGATGTTTTTTTAAAAACTTATTTATTTTATCAATTAAAATTTGTTTTAATTCAGATGTTAATAGTTGTCCAGATTTATAATCATCATAAATAGTTTTTAACTTTTTATCATCTTCTTCAAACATCATTTTTAGCCATTGAAAGCTTACATCAACATCAGGATTTCCACCTTTTTCCCGGTGTTCTTTAATCGTATCTCTTCCGCCAGAAAATGCATATTTTTTAATTTTATTTTCAACAGTTTTTTCATTATCAGTTAAAAGGACAACATCATTTTCACTTGATGAGCTCATTTTTGTATTTCCACTTAGTCCAGGAATAAACTTTGAATGTAACGCTCCCGGTTTTATAAAATTTAACTCTTCATGCCCTGCAACATCTCTTAAAATTCTCATATAAGGATCTTGATCAATTCCAATTGGAACTAAAGTATTGTGTCTTCCATATAAAAATTGAGGTAAATAGATGTGTGCACTCTGAACAGCAGGATAAAACACCCAACCAATATTTGATTCATTTTTCAATCCAAAAATTGCTTTCGCAGTAGAAAAGGTTGTATGTTTAGCAATTTTTGCAGCATATTTGTATATTGTTGTATATTGAAAATCTCGATGTATTTTTGTTTTATTTGGATTAAATCCAACCGCAATTAAATCTAGAATATTATCTTCAGCAAATTTTTCAGCTTCATCGTATTTAAGCTTCGGTTTTACATAATATTTTTCATCATCTGACAAAGGAATGAAAACCTCGCAGTTATAATTATCCTGAAAATATTTTGCAGTAATAAAGGGTATCAAATGTGCAATATGCATTTTAGCAGAAGGACCTCTTCCAGAAACAATTGTAACTCTTTCTTTATTGTTATACGCATCAAGCCATTTATCTAAATCCCTATGAGAAAAATATAATTCCCTCCTTAAAACAGCAGGCATTGGTTTTTTTAATCTAGAAATTATCTTATTATCTAAGGATTGTGTTCCAAATTCTTTAATTAACTTATCATAATCAATATTTCCTGTAACTTCCCATGGAGTAACTTGATTAGGCATATAACAAGAAATGAAGAGTAATATATAAATATATGCAGGGAGCCTAAAAATTAAGATATTTTTTAACTTTTTCTGATTCAAAAAACTCATGAAATCTTAAAACTTCGTCTTCTAATTTAATATCATTCAAATTTCTTGTTCTTAGAGGACATAAACCAATCTGACTGTATCCATATGGTTCAGCATTGCCTTTTTCAATTAATTCATTAAAAAGATATCCTGTTAAAAAAACATGTGTTAAATTAGGTTTTGGAATCACAACATCAATTGGTGTATCTCTTAAATCAAATTCACTAAAAGATTTGCTCTAAATCATTTCTTCTGCAAGAGATCTAGATAATTCCATTAGATTTTTTAAACTTAACAAACATTTTTCCGCTTTTAGACTTTTAATCATTGAATTAACTTTTAAAATTTTCATTTGACTCAATCCAGGAGGAGTATAGCTTTCCATGAAATTAACATTTTCTTCGAGACAAATTGGTGAACCAATATAAAAAGATCTACTAACAACATAAATCTCTCCATCTTTTTTTACATCTAAACGACCAATTGCATGATTAAAAAGAGTTCTAATAGAAGATCGATACTGTAATTCGTGATTTATAATATGTTTATGAAAATTTTCTGCACCTGGAATATTAGGGTTTTCATCACAATCTTCAAAATTTATAAATGGGGGGGTATAATCAGTTTGATCTGTAAGTGAAACTAGAACATTATCCACCCAATTATTAATTTCTTTTAATTCTTTCTCATTTAATTTTTGATTTTTCATAATCTAAAGAAGAAATCGAGTCTTTATAAATTTAACTACTTTAAAGTTGCATAAAATCAACCATTATGCCTCTTAGTTAATTCCCTTATATAATAAGATAAGAAAAAAAGAACAATACATGCTCCAGCAAGAACATAAATTGAAAAAGAAATATTCTTTAAAGGTTCTCCAAACAAAATTATCTTCTTCAACCCGGCTTCTCCTAATATAAACGGATTAAATTGAACAATATCTCTGATGCCTTTTGGCAATGTTTCTATAGGTAAAATGGTATTTGAAAAGAATAATAATAATGCTCCGATTGAAATTGCACCAATGTTTGCGGTTTCCTGACCTTTAAACAAATATCCGATGGTCATTCCAAGCAAAATAAAAATTGTTCCGGTCAAAAATAAAACCAATAATATGTTTAATAAAACTGATGATCCTAAAGATGTCTTTGTAATTAATAACATAACCACAAATAATATCACCATCTGTAAAACAATGATAATTATATTAGACATGTATTGTGCTAAAACAAATAAAATATTTTTTGTTGGAGTAATAAAGTTTCTAAAGTATGCCTTAGAGGTTTTCTCTTCCATAACCGAACTGCTTCCTAAAAAGATTCCTGCAAATAAAACAACTAGTAAAACAAGTGTTGGAAATGTATAATTGAGATTGCTCGACTCTGCTGAAATTGGTTTAATCTCTGTTGATATGGGACTAACAATTCTTGCAACATCTTTTATTTCTATGGAATTAATATCTTCAGTCACATCTTTAATATTTTTTTCTATAACCTTTGCACTTTGTATATTTCCATTTAATGATGTTTTTATATTCTCCAAACTTTTAACGCTACTATCCTTAACAGTTGCAATCGTATTCATTCTATAAACAACATCATTAAAACTAGCCTCAATTCCCGATATTAAAACTTTCAATTGTGAAAATAATCCTGAACTAATATTGTTTTTACTCTTTATCTGATCAATTTCAGAATTAACACTACTAAAATTAGAAGGGGGTGCTGTTGTATTAATTTCCGCAATAACATTTGTAAGTTTAGTTATCGTATCATAATTTGCCTGTAAATCACCAGAAATAATTTTTGTATTAGAAAGTTTTGCATTAACATTATTTATTGAAGTTAAAAGCCTATTTGTAAGTGCTGTGCTTAATTCATTTGATTTAGTTGAGATTTTAGTAGAGATTCTATCCAAGATAATGTAAACAAAATTTATTCTTGACTTATCAACATAGAATAAGATTTTATCTGAACTTTTAATTGTTAAATCAGCAGGGAAAACCGTACAAACATGTAATTCTCCTGACTTAATCATATCAACACATAATTTTTCAGAATCAACCTTAATAACTTTAAACTGTTCATCTTGTAACTGTGTTACAATTGAATCTGAAAGTTCAGAGTAACTTGAAGAATAAGTTCCAACCTTAATATCAAACAATGAAGTTGTATTAAAAGCAAAACCAATCAAAAGCATTAAGATTAAAGGTCCAAACAATATAATTAAAGCACTACTTCTAGATCTGATTAATAGCATAAAATTCTTTTTGATTATTTCAAATAGTTTTATCATTTTTTACCTGTTAAATCTTCAAATACTTCTTCTAAACTTGGTTTGCTTAAGCTAATACTTGTAACATTAAATTTCTTTTTTGGCTGTGAGACAATATCTGAAACACTAAGCATCTTCATTAAAATATCCGCACCTCTGTCTGTATACAAATAAACTTTCCCTTGTCTTTCAACAACCTTGCTAACCCCTGGAATTTTTCCAACCATTGTTAAAAATTCAGGATCATGTTTTTCTTTTAATTCTATTCCAACTTCATGTTCCTTACTATAATTTGCTTTCAAATCATCAATTTTACCCGTAGCAACAATATTATGATTGTGAAGAATTGCAACTTTGTCACAAACATATTCAACTTCATTTAATAAATGAGATGTCATTACAACCGTAACATTTTTTTCTTTATTTATTCTCTTGATTAAATCTAATAATTCTAACCTTAACATTGGATCAAGATCTTCAGTTGGTTCATCTAATAACATAACTTTTGGATCATGAATCAGTGCGCATCCAATATCTAAACGTTTTTGCATTCCTGCACTTAATTTTGAACCCAGCAAATTTTCATTGCCTTCCAAATTTATTAATCGAATTATTTCTGGAATCCTTTCTTTAATCTGTTTCATGCTTAGATTATACATCCTTCCAAAATATTCGAGATTTTCAATTACAGTTAACCTCGGATAAAAACTTACTTCTTGAGCTGCAAAACCAAATTGTTGCTGCATTTCTTTTATATCATTGTAAATGTCTCTTGCTTGATAAAAAAGTCTGCCCTCATCAGGTTTTAGAAATCCGATAATTAAATTAAGCAAAGTTGATTTTCCACTTCCAGATAATCCTATAATTCCAAAAACTTGACCATAAGGAACTGTTAAATTAATCTTATCTAAAACCAATCTTTTACCATACCATTTAGAGATATTTTCCAATTGAATGAATGGTTGTTCATTAGCCATTAGACAAAAAACACTTTATTTGATATTTAAATTTAACCTACTTACTTTAAAATGGTAATTAAACTAAAGAAAATCTTATATATTCATCAAAGATAAAATTTCTATGAAACATAAGATAAATATTACATTTTTATTATTGTTTTTATTTCTTGGAGCACACATTATCGGATTGAGAATTATTGATAATTATTTACCAAAACAAAATTTACAAGGAGAGACAACAATTAAGGATCTTCCATTGAATATAGAAAGACCTGAAGTTCAAGAAAAAACTTCGTTTGTTGCAATATTTTTTATAATCATCATTTCAACATTAATTGCTTTATTATTAATCAAGTTTAATGCGATGAAATTATGGAAACTATGGTTCTTTGTTTCAGTTTTTTTAACATTAACAATCGGATTAACTGCTTTTATTCCCCAAACTTATGCTATTATCCTAGCTTTGATAGTTGCTTCAATAAAATTATTCAAGCCGAATGTAATTATTAATAATCTAGCAGAACTTTTTATTTATGGTGGTTTAAGTGCAATATTTGTTCCAATATTAAGTCTGTTTTCAATCTCAGTTTTATTAGTCTTAATTTCAATTTACGATTTTTATTCAGTATACAAAAGCAAGCATATGATTAAATTAGCAAAGTTTCAAACAAAATCAAAGATATTTGCAGGAATTAACATACCTTATCAAATAAAAGAAAAAAAGAAGATAAAATTTACTTCTGGAATATTAGGCGGAGGAGATCTCGGATTCACTTTATTTTTTTCAGGGGTTATCTTAAAAGAATTTGGGTTTAATAGTGCATTAATTGTTTCATTTGTAACGACATTATTTTTATTAGGATTATTTTTATATGGTAAGAAAGGAAAATTCTATCCAGCAATGCCTGTTTTAACAGCAGGATGTTTTTTAGGATTATTAATCATCAAGTTTATTTTCTAGATTATTATTTATTTTTATAGGTTCTAAACTTGTTGATGGAAGAATCTCAGCTTCTTTTAAAGATTTTAAAGCTTGAACTAATAATGGAGACTTTTGTAATAATTTATCATCCGTATCTTTAATATACATTGAAGATCCTAAAGTTGCTAATGAATAACCAAAACCAATTTTCCAAATTGAGTGAGAAATGTCTGTTTTTCTGCCTTCGAGCGTATCATAAATATCACTTAAACCACTTCCAATATAACCTAATCCACTACCGAAAATATAAAATCTAGATTTTTTTGAAAATTCTCGATTATCATGTAAAGAATATTCAATTGAGTTTCCGCCACCATTAAGTTTTTCTTTCTCATATATTTTTTCTTCATAAGTTCTATCAACATCCGAATCATGAAAAGTTTTTAATAAAAGTTGTTGCAAAATCTTATCTAAAACAAAACCTCCTCCAATAAAACGACCAATAAGTAATCCTCCGGAAGCCAAATATGCCAAATCAGATTGAATGTGAAACTTCATAGCTAAATCTAATTTATTTCCACCATTTAACTCATATTTCCTAACAATTCTTGTAAACTGTTTTAATATAGTTTCGTCTACTCTTCCGATTGTATCATCATAAAAATTCTTTAAAGCATTTGGGACTTTCATTTTAATTCCTTTTAGATAAAATTTTTATAACTCTTTTTTGATACTTTGGAACATCTTTTAATTCCTCATCGCTTGGAACATTCAAAATTAAATATTCTATTCCCTTTTTATTGAACTTCTCTATTATAGGTTTTACTAGATGATAACCGCCGGAATAAAATTCATAATCACCAAAATCTTTAATATCTTTAGGCCAATCAGAATCTTCAAAAAGATCCTCTTCATCATTAATCTTATTTTCAAAATATCCTGCAATTCCCTCTTGCATTAGTCTAGTTCCATAATATTTTCCATTAGTATGAACATATCTTCCATTTCCTAAACTTTCATTAAGTTTGTCATAATAAAAATGTCCGAGCTCATGATAAAGTGTATTCTCTACATCAAAATTAAAACCAAGGGAACTAATTATTCCAGTAAGATTCTTGAAGTTATTATCTGATGTAATGCCTAATGGGAATGGTAAAAAAGAGTGACCTAAACTCAAACCTATGGTATCATTATAATCAAGATATTCTCCTGCATACATAAATTCATTTAATCTTAAAACATCAACTGAATCGTCTTTTGATAATTCAAATTTTAAATTTGGTTTAGAAAAATGTTTAATTCCCAATATTTTTTCTTGATTTAACATTAAGCTATCTAAATTTTTTTGAATAAATTCTTTTGTGCTTTCTTTCACACCAGAAATTTTTTGTATTCCTGAAGCTAATGCAAAATAAAATCCTAAACCCAATACAAAATTTCTGGCAGTTTTAATAATTTTCATATTCCCTTAGTTTTTAGTCAATTTAAAAGCTTTTCTATTGTTACCACTTTAAAGAAAGAAAAGGTTTATAAACTAGATTTAAACGATAAAGTTATGAACAATTTTTATATAACAAGTTTGTATAATACTGCAATCTCAAAATTATTTACTAGAAGGGAAGAGGGTAGATTTATTAGAGACAAAACAGTTGAAGATTTTTACAATCCTGATTTTAGGTTAGAAGTTGCATTAAAACTTTCAACAATTGGTGATACTAGAGATGAGAGAAAATGGGGTATTGAAATTGCATTAGGAACAAGATTAGAAAATTTAAAGGATAACAATGAAGCATTAAAAATTTATGATGAAAATCAAAATGATATATTAAATTTATATAAAAAGTTTGGTTTCGATGAAAATAAGGTAAAAGAATGTTTAAAAAAATAAATGGGAAAAAATATGACCAAGAATTCTTAATTAATAAATTTCTAAAATATATCTCAAATGAGTAATTGAAAAAATTTATAAAGTTAATATATTTACACTAAAGTATGGTTAATGAAATAATTGTTCTTAAGAAAGAGATCGGAGAAATAAAGAGAAGAGTTATTCAAATGGAATATATACTTAAAGAGAACTACGAGTTTAGTACTTGGACAAAAAAGGAACTATCAAAATCTAGGCTTACTCCAAAAAGTAAATATATAAGTCACAAAAAAATGCTTGAAGAATTTCAATGAAATGAATTATTCTATAGAATGGCATCCAAAGGTAAGAGATTTTTTGAGAAAATTGCCGAAAAATATAGCAAATAGGATTGTTAAAAAAATTGATTCAATTCTGCAAGATCCGTTCCATTATCTAGAGCATTATGAAGGAAATGATTTATACAAACTTAGAGTTGGAGAGTATAGAGCATTAATTGATATTGATTTTACAAAAAAGATATTAAAAATCCAAGTTCTGGGTCATAGAAAAGATATATATGAAAGATTAAAATAATTATCTTATCCTAATAGCCTCTAAATTCTTTGGAGCGTTTGTCTCTATTCTAAATGTTTTATGTAAAGTAGATGCTAAGTCTAAACACTTTGAACTCTCTCCATGAACAATTATAATTTTTTTTGGTTTTGGATCTAAATGTCTTACAAATTGTATTAATTTGTCTCTAGGACTGTGTCCAGAAAATCCTCTTATAGGTAATATCTCCAAATTAACTTTAATTTCTTTCCCATCAATATTAAATATTTTTTCTCCTTCTACAATTTTTCTTCCCATAGATCCTGGTCCAAGATATGAACTAAAAATAATTGAGTTTTTAGCATTGTCTGCCATTTCTTTAAAGTATTCAACAGAAGCTCCTCCAACCATCATACCTGAAGTTGCCATAATAACACAAGGTCCTCCATCTAAAACCTGTTCCATTTCTTTTCTCGACCCAACTTCTTTAAATATTTCATTTAAGAATGGGTTCTGATCTTTATGAAAAACTAATTTTCTAACGTTTTGATTAAAAAAATCTGGATAAGCTGTATGGATTGCGGTAATATCCCAAACAATTCCCTGAACATAAACCGGTATTTTTGGCAA
Organism: Candidatus Woesearchaeota archaeon; assembly: GCA_964419925.1. GTDB lineage: Archaea > Nanobdellota > Nanobdellia > SCGC-AAA011-G17 > GW2011-AR20 > JBBSXG01. Next base: position 13,354 of record CAYQPR010000015.1, on the reverse strand, counting down.
GGAACCATTTCTAACTGCTTTATCAAGAATGACCATTATTTCTTGTGCTCTCCCTGTTCCTAAAACTGGCATTAAAACTTTTCCACCGCGATCTAAAGTTTCTTTTATTTTTGCATATAACATTTCTTCCGCTTCTCTTCTTGATGGATAAACTTCATTTGATCCACCTAATGTTGAATCAATTATAACCGTTTCAAGTCTTGGGAATCTTGTTTCAGCAATGCTCAACAAATTACTTGTTTCATATAAAAAATCTCCACAATATAATAAATTATGCAATCCATTCCCAATATTAAAATGAACCATTGCACTTCCTAAAGCATGACCTGCATCATAAAATGTAACCCTTACATCCGGAGTTATGTCAGAAACTTCACCATATTCTAAAGTAATGCTATGTTTAACCATTTCTTTAATATCCGTACTTGAAAAAATAGATTTTCTTCCTTGCTTTTGTGCTACCGAAATATAATCTAGTGCCATTAAAGAAGTTATATCTCTTCCTGGAGCCGTAAAATAAACGGGTCCATCATATCCCATTTTATATAAAAATGGAATAAACGCAGTATGATCGGCATGTGCATGTGTTGTAATTATTGCATCTAATTTAGTAATATCGAAATCTGGAGAATCCAACATTGGATACGCATCCTCTTCATTTTGTGCAGAAACATCAACCCCACAATCAATTAAAATTCTAGATTCAGGTGTTTGTAATAAAAAACAACTTCTTCCAACTTGTCTTCCAGCCCCTAAAATTGTAAGCCTAATCCATTCATCTCTTTTTTCATTTGTCCATCCACCATAAATTCTCTCTCCAACCCTATTCAAAAATTTTCTTCTAAAATCAGTATGTTCATACAAAACTTTTCTTATTTTTTCAATAATTTGTGATTTAATTGGAGGTGTTCTTCTTACGAAAGGTATCCAGCATGTATTCCTTTTAATTTCAACTAAAATCTCTCCAGATTTTCCTATTGCAACACCTGGTTTTTCTGCTTCTAAAATAACCTTGCTTGTAGGAACATCAAATATAACTTCACTAAGTCCTGCATCTTCTGGAATTAATCTTCTTATCTCTTTTTCAGCATCTTCTTCGTCCATTAATAAACTCTTATCCGGTCTTAATTCGATTCTTTTTTTAACTTTGTCAACAATTTCTCTAATTGCTCCATTTGGATTTAAGAAAAACTCTTTATTTTTAGTATAGAGAATAATATTTGCTCCTTCAAAACCCGATTCTTCTATCTCAGCATCTTTAGGAATATGCTTCATTACTTCTTTTAAAATTTCATTCATTGTATCTTAAAGAAATCATAATTATAGAACTAATTTTAGTTCTTTATCAATTACCTTCTTAACTCCATCCTTACCAATAACATAAACATCATATCCGGCTCCACTTGCAATATCTCTTTGCAAAGCAGAGTTTAAAGCTTTGACAGAAAGTTTAACACCCTCATCCAAAGATAAATCTTTACTATAACCAGATTCTAATAATCCTACAGCAAAAACCGAACCAGAACCATCACAAACGTAATCATCATGTTCAGCAACACTTCCATCAACTCCAATTTCATAAATATGATACCCTGATTCATCTCTTCCGCCCAATAAAAATCCTACAATACTCATAACCGGAGAATATTTTCTAATATTTCCATAAACTAAACTACCAATCAAATTTGCTGCTTCTTTTACGGTTGATTTTTTATTTCTTCTTATATGATCTAATCTTAATTGAGCTTTTATTATTTTAGTTAAAAGTTGAGCATCAGAAACCAATCCTGCAATTGTCAAAATCATATCATCATTAACCGGAATAACTTTTTGAAATTTCTTATGCATAATCATATAACCTGCAGTCATCTTTCTATCTGCAGCTACAACCGCACCGTCTTTGCAAAGTATTGCAAGAGTTGTTGTTCCTGTCTTCATCAATTCGTTTTCCATCTTTTTAACCTTAAAGAAATCCTTAAAGTGTAGCAGTCTTAACTTATTTATAAACCTTTTGGTTGATTTTTTATTAATTTAATTTACGAAAACAATTTAATAGCTAAGCAAATCACTTAGATAAATTTAAATACTAGTTTATTATTATAACCGTCAATGGTTCAATCTTTGCCAAAATGGATAATGAAAAGATATTCTTTGCTTTGGACTAAATTTAGAGATAAAAAATTTAATTTTGAAAAAGCAGTAAATGTTTTGAAAGAAAACGAAAAAAGAATTGGAGTAATATTTTCAGATTTAAAAAAATATGGTTGGCTTGAGGTTAGTCTTAATTCAAAAGACTCAAGGAAAAAATTATATACTTTAAAATCTCCAGAAGAAGCAATAAGGGGGATATCAAAAAATGAGCTTTAAAACAGCAGATATCTTTGCAGGGGTAGGTGGAATAAGACTTGGCTTTGAAAAAGCTGGATTTGAAACCGTTTTTGCAAATGATAACAACAAAAACTGCAAATTAACTTATGATTTAAATTTCAAAGAACCTAAATTATTAATAAAAGATATCTGGAAAATTTATATAAAAGAATTGCCTGATTTTGATGTACTTTTAGGTGGATTTCCATGCCAGGCATTTTCTATAGCAGGAAATCAAGGAGGTTTTAGAGATGAAGAATCGGGCGGTAATCTTTTTTTTAAAATTGCGCAAATTCTTAGAATAAAAAAACCTCAAGCGTTTATGCTAGAAAATGTTAAGAATCTTAAGAATCATCACAAAGGAAATACATTTAAAATTATAAAAAACATTCTTGAAAAATTGGGATATCATATCAAATCAGAAGTACTTAATAGTATTACCCATGGAAACATTCCTCAAAATAGAGAGAGAATATTTATTGTCGGATTTCTGGATAAAAATAAAGCAGATGCATTTGAATTTCCAAAAGAGATGCAGTTGAATAAAAGTTTTAAAGAATTTGTTTTAAATAAAACTGAAGATAAATATTATTATAATGACAAACCCCTTTATGAGAAAATAAAAAATGATATCAATTCAGAAGATACGGTTTATCAATGGAGAAGAAGGTACGTAAGGGCCAATAAAAAAGGAGTTGTTCCAACATTAACAGCAAATATGGGAACCGGTGGTCACAATGTTCCTATCATAAAAAATGGAATCGGAATTAGAAAACTTACTCCTCAAGAATGTTTTTGGCTACAGGGCTTTCCAAGAAACTTTAAACTGCCAAATATTGCAGATAGTTATTTATATCATCAAGCTGGAAATAGTGTAACCGTTCCGGTTGTTGAAAGGGTTGCACAAAACATGATGCTTGTTATGAAAGGTAAAGTTTTAAACGAACAACAGATGATTTCAAGATTCTAAAACAAATTCTAAACCTATTTTTATTCAAAAGCAGATCATAAGTAAACTTTATTTCTGAAACATTTTTTTAATTTTATAATCTACATACTTTTATTGGATCAAGAATTTTTGGGTTAATTATATTGTATATTATACTAAACCTTGGTCTTCTTCCCTGTTTTTGTTGATCTTCAAAAGTTTGTTTCGAATTGACTTTATGTTTATATATCCAATCTGCCTCAATTTTATAAACTTTAAATGAACCATCGCCTGCTGAAAAATCTAAAAAATATAGTTCATCCCATTCTGAACGTGGTCCAAACGAAGTTAAATCAAACGGAATACTAGATGCCTTAAGTTGTATTCTTTTTCCTGTTAAAAGATTTATACAATCATAAGAGCATTTACCTTTTGCTAATTTAACAACCCTCACACAATTAGGAAAAAACAAACAAAATGCATTTTCACTTATTGCCTCGGGTAAATTTATTCCCCTAGTAGATATTGCTTTAATCGCTCTGTTTAAAGTATTCCATAAATTATAAATCGATTTGAGTTTGGCTCGATCTCCCTTCTCATATAAAGTTATTTTGGCTTTAATATTCTCATTATTAACAAGAATTTCGCGCCATTCAATTTTCATAGAATTGCTAAAAGAAAGGTTATATTTAAACAATTCGATTTAAGGTGAATGGTTGATTAAGAATACATCGGCGGATCATTAATTATTTTTAATAAATATTGTCCGTATCCTGATTTTTTTAAAGGTTCAGCAAGTTTAATCAATTGTTCTTCATCAATAAATTTTTTATTAAAAGCAATTTCTTCGATACATCCTATTTTTAATCCCTGTATTTGTTCAACAAGTTTAACATATTCAGAAGCATTATACATTGATTCAAAAGTTCCAGTATCAAACCATGCAAATCCCCTCCCAAGCAAACGAACTTCTAAACTTTCATTTTTTAAATATTCTTTATTTACATCTGTAATTTCTAGTTCACCTCTTTCGGAAGGTTTTAAGTTTTTAGCAATATCAACAACATTATTATCATAAAAGTATAATCCAATAACAGCGTAATTTGATTTTGGATTTTTAGGTTTTTCTTCAATTGAAATAACTTTATTATTATTAAATTCTACAACTCCAAATCTTTCTGGATCATTAACATGGTAACCAAATACTGTTGCACCTTCTCTCTTTAAAGAAACATTTTTCAGAATCTGAGATAATCCATTTCCATAAATTAAATTATCACCTAGAACCAAAGAACAATTATCATTTCCAATAAATTCTTCTCCAACAATGAAAGCATCAGCTAATCCTCTAGGTTTTTCTTGAATTTTATAAGAAACATTTATTCCTAGTTGATTTCCATCTTTAAACAATCTTTCAAAAGTTCCAGTATCTTCTGGGGTTGAGATAATTAAAACATCCCTTATTCCAGCCAACATTAAAGTTGATAACGGATAATAAATCAAAGGTTTATCCCAAATCGGAAGCAATTGTTTGCATTGAACTGAAGTTGCAGGATAAAGTCTTGTTGCTCTTCCACCAGCTAAAATAATTCCTTTCATAAGAAAAAGATTATAAAAAAACTTAAAAAACTATTTAATAGATAGGTTTAAATATTTTCCGTTGATATTTTATTCTTTATGAAGATACAAGAAGAATTACTAATAATAGAATATTCTAGAAAAGTCTATCCGTTAAATAATTCTCCAGCTATTTCGATTAAAAATAAAGATGTTGAAGTGCTAATTAGTTCTCTAGAACAAGTTGGTTTTGAAGTTGATTTAAATAATTCAGAAAAAACTCTCGAATACAAAATATATGGTGAAACAAAAAGAGCAACGGTTCCATTTACAACGGACCATCTAGGATCTCAAAGTAATTCATTGGTATCAGAATACTTATTAAGAAATAAAAACCTAGAACTGAAGATAGAAGATTACAATAATAAACATGAAAAACAATTACCTGGTGTAATTGGAGAACCAAGATATGCCGATGTTGGAGTTCGATGTTCGTTAAAATTTGATGGCGATGGTGAAGTTGGAGTCCCACTTATAAAAAAAGTAAGGGAAAAGTTACAAACATTTTATCATTTTCCTCTTCTTAATGAATTTAATGATATTAAAATAAAAAAAGGGAATCTAAATGATGTCATTAAAAATGATGAAAAATATCCTGGCCTTAAAGGTGGTCTTATTTAATATATCCCCCTTTCTGCAAACCCCATAATCGTTTATACAAGCCTTCTTGATTGATTAACTCATTATGCTTTCCAATTTGAACTATTTTTCCATTGTCTAAGACAACAATTTTATCAGCATGCATAATTGTGCTAAGTCTATGAGCAATAATTATTGAGGTTCTTTTTTCCATTAGATTAATCAAATCTTTTTGAATTTCATGTTCCGTCTCCGAGTCTAAAGAAGACGTCGCTTCATCTAAAACTAATATTTTTTTATCAGCTAAAATTGCTCTTGCAATTGAAACTCTTTGTTTCTCTCCACCAGATAATTTAACCCCTCTTTCACCAACAATTGTTTTTTCTTTTTTTGGAAAATTTTTAACAACTTTATCTAATTGTGCAAATTTCATAGCATCAAAAACTTGTTTCTTAGAAGCTTTTGGATTTGAAAACAAAATATTATTATAAACTGTATCATCAAATAAAACACATTCTTGAGGAACAATACTTAACTCACTTCTTAAAGACTCTTGCTTAACTTCTTTAATGTCAATATCATCAATTAAAATTTTTCCTTTGTTTAAATCATATAATCTATACAATAATTTTATTAAAGTAGTTTTTCCACTTCCTGAAGGACCAACTAAAGCAACTTTTTCATTTTCATTAATTTTTAAATTAAAATTATTAAATATCTTTTTCTTATTGTAACTAAATGAAACGTTACTAAATTCAACACTTCCTTTTTTTATAATTAAATCTTCAGCGTTTTCAATGTCTTTAACTTCATTTTCAATTTTATAATACTTAAATAAAGATTCAAAATCGGTCATAACCCTGTAATAATCTCTGATTCCGTGAACTAAATTATATAAATATCCAACTAATCCAGAATAAACCGTATAAATAAAAACTAAACTACCTAAACTTAATTCATTATTTAAAAATTTCATTAGAGGAAAATAAATAATGAAAATAGTTCCAACTGCGATGATTGTTGCTTGAACAGAATCTGACCATCTCGAATAATTCCAAAATTTCAAAACTAATTTTCTTGTAAATACACTTATATTTTGAAATTTATTTTTAATAAAATTTTCTTTACCAAAATGTTTTATAGAATCAATATTTGTAAAAAAGTCACTTACATTTGCTTTTTCTAAGTCTTCAGCGTTATTTGATTTAGTATTTGCATCCTTCTGTAAGTTTTGAATAAATATACTATAACCAAAAAATAAAACAATAACTAAAATAGTTATAATTGCTGAAGTAATATCAAAATAAAACAACGAAGAACCTGCTATGATTATCTGAAAAAATGTTGGAACAAAATTAAAAACAATTCCATCAGTCATTCTTTCAATAGCACTACTTCCCCTGATTAATTTAGAGATTAATGATCCTGTCTTGTGAGTAATATGAAAATCATGTGATAAACTTATTAAATGATTAAAAAATTTAATTTTTAAATCTTGCATCATCTTAACTTCAACTTTACTAATTAAATGCATCCTTATCCATCTTCCAGTTCCTCGAAGAATAATTAATGCAATAAATGCAAGAAGTAACTCGATTAAAAATTTAGTTATTTGATCTAAATTTATCTTTCCTGCAGCATAGTCTGTTCCGTTATCAACTAATAATTTAAATAAATATTTATCAAATACATTTAATCCCTCTACAACTAAGATAGCAAAAAGTATTGTAACAAATAAAAATCTATATTTATTTAGAAAAGAAAAATACATCCTAAGATTATACTTAAAATCAGTTTTTCCTTTTTTTGCCATTTTGAATAATTTTAAATACTAGTTTAATATATGATTACCTTATGTTACGAAAACCTAAATTGATATTAAACGATTCCTCAATTAATTTGAGCCGTCTAAAAGACGATTTTGATGAAGAGGAAATATCACAAGATTCAGAAAATTAAGAGATTTATAAGGTTTTTTGATTCTTTTTTCTTATTTTGAAATAGCTAAAAATTCCAATGATTAACAATAAGACTACAACAATAACCAAAGTTTTATTTGTTTTAATGCCCTCAAAGGTTGTTTTTCCTGTAAGTTGATTTTCTTCTTTTTTAATTTCAATATCTTGAGTTTTATTTTCTTCTTTTTTAATTTCTAATTTTGGTTTATTACTAACATTAGTTATAACTGGTTGAGTTTGAGGAATAACCTGATTACTTACTTGGTTATTTGAATTACCACCACCCCCGCCACTGCCTCCTCCGCCTCCGCCACCACCAGAACCTCCGGGAGAGTCTGAAACTGGTTGAGGTAAAGTTGTAAATGTAAATGGACCACTTATATTACAATTACTTACCAAATCACAGCTAGTAATATTATAGAAATAAACGGTGTTTGAAGTTAAACTGCTTAATGTAATTGAGTGTGATAAAATAAAGTTTGGATCATTAGAATCTATTCCGTAATTAATTGTTGAATTGGTTATCTCATTTGTTTCCCATGAAATTAAAACTGAATTATGAGTTATTGAACTTGTTAAAACATTACTTATAACCGGTTTTGAGGTATCAATTCTAAATGTGAAGTTATTTGATGCAAAATTAGAGTTACTTGAGTTATCATAGGCTAAACAGTTCCAAGAATATTCTCCATCTTCTAAATTTAAAGTAAAATTAGTTTGATTGTTTGTTCCAGAAATAAAGTTAGTTTGATTTAGGGTAAAATTTCCATTTTGATTAATGAATAAACTTACATTTGCTAAGTTATCATCATCAGTAAAAGAACAATTAAAATCAACTAACGAGTTACTTGTATTTATATAGTTTTCAGGATAATTTAATGTAACAATTGGCAATTCAGGATTATTAACTTTTAAAATATAAGAACTTGAATTATAATTTCCATTGCTGTCATTTACAAAAATTGTAATTCCATAGTCTCCAACAACACTTAATTCATTTGTTAAAGTAAAATTACTAAAACTTTTTTTTAATAAAGTTCCATTTGGATAACTAACATTAACAAAAACAGTTTCTAAGTTTGTATCATAGCCAGAAAAATTAATGTTTATATTATTTAAAGTTAAATTAGCTTGATTTGGAAAAATTAAAATATCAAAATTAGGGATTTTATTATCGATGGAAATTAAAGCTTTGTTAACATTTAATCTTGTATAATTCAATCCATTTGTATCTGTAATATTTTTATCAGAATTTTTTAAAGCATTCTTTATTTCAGTTACAGTTAATTGTCTATTACTTTCTTGTTGTTTATATTGTTGTAATAAAGCAATAGCCCCTGAAACATGGGGTGTTGACATTGATGTTCCAGAACAAATAATATAATCTCTATTATTATTGCATCCTAAAATTCCATTACCCCAATTTATAGAATTTATATTCTCTCCTGGAGCAATTATTGTAGTAATGTTATTTCTATTACTAAAACTTGAAATTGAATCTTGTTTATTTGAAGAGGCTACTGAAATAGCATTTTCAACGCAAGCTGGAGCTGAAATACTAGAATCACTTCCAGAATTCCCAGAAGCAATTGTTACACTAATATTATTTGCAGAAGCCAAATCTATTCCTGGAGCAAGATTATCCCCATTACAATAAGTTGAACTCAACCCACCACCAAGACTCATACTGATTACACTTATATTATATTGAATCTTATTATTTATACAAAAGTTTATTCCAGAAAGTACATCTCCATCATAACAACCCCCAGAAAAATCACAAACTTTAACAATAACTAAATTTGCTTCTGGTGCAACACCTTTAAGATTCCCATTAGAAGCAACAATTCCAGAAACATGAGTTCCGTGTCCTTGATCATCATAAGGATCATTATTGTTATTAACATAATTCCATCCGCCAATAATTTTACTACAATTTCCATTTAAAAAATCAGTTTTAGAACAACCACCAAAATCAGAGTGAGAATAATTTATTCCAGTATCTAAAATACAAACAGTTTGTCCTTTTCCAGTTAAATTCAAATTGTTAATTAATTTATCATGAACAACTGGGGCATTTATCAATGGAACAGAATCCTGCAAAAAGATATGTCTTTCTTGATTTAAATAAATCGCTTTAACGTTTTTATTTTGTTTTAATCTTTCTAAAGCATTCTTATTTATCTTTCCAGAAAATCCGTTTAAAGAAGAATATTCGTACTTTAATTCAATATCTTCATTTAGTGAATTAATTAAATTTGTTCTAATATTTTTTCCATTAAAACTAAAAAAATTATTGCTTGGTTCATTCAAATAAACAATAACATCAGCATAATTTTGATTTTTTAATGAATTTTCAATTTTATAATCAACATTTGCAGAATAAACTAAATTAACACTTAAAATAAAAAAAATAAAAAAAATAAATTTCTTCATCTTTTATTCAAGCATCCTAAGTAATCTTTATTTTCATCGAAGTTACATCTTCCCTGAACACATAAACAAGAAGTAAATTTCAAACATTCGTAATCTGGTCTAAACTCACAAGTTGTTGTAATGTCTTTAACTTTATCTTTTTGTCCACATATTTGTCCAGAACATCCACCGGTCGAACAATCTAAATCTGACTTACATTCATGATTTAAGCATGGATCTGCAAAATACATTATAACATTGCATTTCCCATTTTTGCATATTTGAGAATTATATTCATAACCATCTAAACATTTTGCTTTAATATACGTCTCTTGATTTATATTACAACTAGATACTAACACCAATCCAATAATTAAAATTACAAAAAATTTCATTTTTCACCTCTTAAATTATTTTTACTTTTTTAGCTCCTAAGCTTAATCCTAATGAAACTAAGTCATTTTTATTACTTTCTAAATCATAAATATAGTAATCAACTTTATACTTATTGCATAAAATAATATTCTGCATTATCTTCCCAAATAATTTTGATTTATTAATTTTGTTTAATCTATTTAATTTATCAAAACTAAATCCAATTCCAATATTGTTCTTTTTAGCTAATTTAACTAAAACCTGATTCAATCCTGAATTCCTATAATGCATAAAATCATCCCCTAATGGTTCAGGGTCCAATAATAGTTGAATGTTCTTATTCTCTAATATTCTTCTATTAAGTTCTGGTTCACCGCCAAAAGCAATGTTAAAATAACCTTTTTTAACAAGTTTATTTACATCTTTAGAATTTATAATATTAATTTCCATATTCATACGAAAAAAAGCAAGTTAATAAATTTTTTTATTATAGAAGATTATATCTATTTTCTATTTATTGATTCTCAGTATTTCTAAAACCTTTATCATAAGCTTCCCTTTCCTCTATACTAGAACCAAAACCAAGAATATCAAGAGTATAATCTGCTAAACTACCCCCATAATATGAAGGCCTACTCAAAGCCCTTGTTATAGGATGACCCTCAGTATTTTTAAGCCACTCCTTAGCATCTTTCTCTCCCTGATTGTGCATTTCTTGTAATCGCTTACTTTCAATTTCTTTTTCAACATTATCGTCTATTGACATATTCCTACTAAAATAAACTAGTTTATAAAACTTTTGAAGAATTATTGAGATTATGAAAGTTATTGACTTAGTTACAAATGAAAAAATTCTTTTTACACTTGGAATAGTTTTAATGGTAATAATTAAATTAGGCTTAAAAAATTCAACAATTGATATTGTAGCAATGCCTTTTGTAATCTTATTAATGTTCAATTTTATGACTAATTTTATCTTTATTGGAATATTTGGGTATAAAAAGTAAAGTTTTTAAATTAAGATTTATGAATAAAACAAAGGAAATTAACATGAAACCAAGTTTGAATCTTGTCCCAAAACACGTAGGCATCATTTTAGATGGTAATCGTAGATTTGCTAAACAATTAATGATTAAACCGTGGAAGGGTCACGAATGGGGAGCGAAAAAAGTAGAAAAAATAATAGATTGGTGTAAAGAATTTAAGATAAAAGAATTAACATTATACACTTTTTCTATAGAAAATTTTGATCGTCCAAAGAGAGAGTTTAATTATTTAATGAAACTATTTGAAAAAGAATTTGAAAATTTTAAAAATAATCAAAAAGTAAATGAAGTTAAGGTTAATTTTATAGGAAGAATTTCAATGTTTCCAAAGAATATTCAAATTTTAATGAATAAAATTATGAATAAGACAAAACACAACATTGGAACAATAATAAACTTCGCGATGGCATACGGCGGTAGAGCAGAGATTATTGATGCGGTAAGAAAACTATCTAAAGATCTTAAATCAAAAAAAGTAAATATTAGCAAAATAAATGAAGAATTCTTCAAAAACTATTTATACACCAAAAGCGAGCCTGATTTGATTATTAGAACAAGTGAATCTAGATTATCTGGTTTTTTATTATATCAAAGTGCTTATTCTGAAATAATATTTTTACCAAAAAAATTATGGCCGGAATTCAGCAAAAAAGATTTTGTTAAGTGTTTGGAAAATTATTCAAACAGAGAAAGAAGATTTGGAAGATAAGATTTATAAATTAATATTTAATCCACTTATATGTAAAAGCACTAGTAGTTTAGTGGTTAGATCATTAAGATTGAGACCAAAATTCTGCCCTTCCAAGGCGGAGACCGGGGTTCGAATCCCCGCTGGTGCATTCAATATTTTACAAAAGTTCTTCATAATATGAAGTATGTTCATTTTTAGATTTAGAAAAAGTAATAAGTTTAGAATCTAAAAACCCGAATTTCTTTTCTATAACTTTATTAACCAAAGTGCCAGCTGTTTCAATTATTTTTTCCTTTTTCTTTGATAAAGAGTCTATTGCTTCAAAGTGAACATAATCGGATAAATTTCCAATAATTTTAAAATCTCTAAGATAAACATTTTGATTGTGTAAACCCATATATTTTTGATACTGTTCTAACAATTTCTTAGTTGTATTCTCAATAATCGGAACTATTTCTTCTTTTGAATAAGGTATTCCTTTAGAATCTGAAAAAAAATTTCCTTCTTTCGAAAGTTCACGTTTGATTATTAATGCAACAGGTTTTTCTTTTTTTATTTCTTTAAGAATATTCGTTCTTGAATCAATAATGCTTTGAGTAATGTATCCTAAAAGCTCATGTCTATAAAAATTTAAAGTTATAATCTCGTCATCAAGACTTAATCTAATCTGATTTTTTCTTGAAGGCATCCCAAAATAAGGTAATCCCAGAACATAATTCGGATCATAACCCCATTTTTGTGGAATAACCCAATTATCAATCCAAGCATTAATAAAATCCCTAACTTCTGAATTAATTTTATTCTTTTGTATATTTTCCGATATCTTGTATTTTTTATCACCAAAAAAATCTAAATTTGAATGATAAGCTAAAAGATTAGAAATAAGGTTTTCATAAAGCCCACTTCCAAGTTTTTTCATTAGTAATCCGCATTTAATTTTATTTTTTGAATAATATACAAAATTTTCATCAATAAAGTAAAATAATCCATCTGAGACGATATCTGGACTTATCAAATTAGTATGACCTCCCGGGGCCAATAAATCAACACCAATAAGTTCCTTATCGGATTTTACATAAAACCTAAATTTATCTGGATCTTCGGTTGCAGAAGAACGCATAATTCCAAGTTTTTCTCTTTCCTTTGCTGTTTCAATTCGTTGCTTTACAGAGATATTTCTTGTACGATATTTCTGAATTTTAATACCTGGATTTGTGCATTTTAAACTTGAATGCAAAGAATGTAAAAAAGTGCTTTTCCCAGATGCAATTGGGCCTATAGAGGATAAAACAAGATTTTTGCTAACCTTAGATTCTAATGATTCAATTACTTTATTTACCATCAAAATCAAGGAAAGAATTAATTTTAAAAGGTTATC
>CAYQPR010000014.1:0-24913 GCA_964419925.1 Candidatus Woesearchaeota archaeon | reverse complement strand
ACGCCACGGCCCGGATTTGAACCGAGAAGCCCTTGCGGGCGCCAGTTTTCTTAAATAAACTCAAGACTGGTGCACTACCAGATTATGCGACCGTGGCACGATAAAAAGAAATAATTTATGTTTATAAAAGTTTACATAACACCTAAAAGATTGTAAACAAATCTATCTGCTACTTTAATTAAACTATCTTCGTCTTTAGCTTCTAAAATAACACATTCTTTATTTGAATAGATTTTATTTTCTTTTCCAAGATTTAATAAAATAACACCTAATTCTTTGTTTGCATCTTTACAATTAATTATTGGAGTTCCGGTAACATTTGTATTATTTGCAGGAAATGTTAAAGCACCTTCTGTTGAAATTTTAAAAACGCTATAGCTAGCTGTACCGAGAACCTTAGCAATTTCTATACCTGCAATAACTGATTTTCCAGTATATTCTGGACTCATAGTGATGTAAACATATTCTTTATTTAAGATTAGATTATTAATATCTTTTTGAACATCTATTTTTTCTAAGTCTTTTGGACCATTTCTCAACGGAATAGTATATTGATTGGTTTTTTTATCTTTGTAAGTAGCATATGCAGTCAATAAATGCATTTTAACTTCTCCAGTTTGAGATTTAATAAAATTAAATTCATTTCCCGATGGACCTTTGTAAGTATATTTATTTGTTAATAAAGGTGCAATTAAAACTAAAGAGACTGCGATAAATACAAAGATGATTACAATTAGAGTTGCTCTTTTTGTGTTGTTCATTCTATCTTTGCTAATTTTAAGTTTATTTTATCTACAGATTTGCTTATTCCAAGATTATCCCCCTCAATAACAATACATTTATCCTTTAAATAAACTTTATTAATTGTACTTTTTTTAAAATAAAAAGAGTCAGTATTACAATCTTTTATTGGAATATCTTCTTTACAGTTTTCTTGATTTAAACAAGCTAAAACAGGTTTAATATTGATTAAATTTAAGGTATAACCTAGTTTACTTAAGCTATAATCAAGGTTGTTATCCTTTTCAGAGTAATTAACCAATAGGTAATATTTTTCATTATTTAAACTAAAATCTGGTAAAGAAATGTCGTTTAATTCATTAGGAAGATAGTTAAAAATAAATTGAACATTATTTATTGTAACAATATATTGATTATTCTGAGCGGGATAAAATTTAAAATTTTTATATTCAATATAATCATTACCTAATGGATCATCTTTTATTAATGTGAATTCTATTATACTCATCGTCATTATTAATATAACAAAAACAACAAAAAATATTTGAGCTTTTTTCATAAAAAAACAGAAACGAACGAGATTAAAAATCTTTTGTTTTAGAAAATAAAAAAAAGAAAAAAGAAGTTAGTTTTATGCTGAACTAACTATTGTTGGGTCTGATGTTGATCCAGTTACTTTTGCGGATGTTCCCATTAACTTTGCTTTGTAAGCAACGTAGTTCTTTAAAACACCTGCAGCTCTTCTGGTATCATCTGAGCTCCAACCAGCTACAATCAATGCAACCTTTCCAGTGTTATCCTTCAAGCTTAGCATTGCTTCTCCTTCCTTAAGTCCAGAAGCTTCTCCATATGCTGGATATTCTAGTCCAAGGAATTTAGCACTTAGCTTGTTTACTGCTGGACCACCGACCAAGATTAAGTTGTAGTCTTCTGGTTTTGTTACTTCAGAATCTAATACTGCATCTGGAGCTGTTCCTGCAAAGTCAACGATTGACTTATCGCTTGAACCACCTGATGAAGCAGATCCTGCGGCACCTTTAACAACAACATTGGCTTGTACTTGATCTCCAGGTATCATAAACTCAACCTTATCACTGGCTCCACTACTTTTTGGATCTTTTATAATGATACCATATTTTGTTCTATGGTTTTCATCTTTTGTTCCTAAGTTTGTAGTTTGCCATCTTACTTCTCCAGCCTCCTCACTTGATTTTGTTAATCCAAGCTGAGTTACTCCAGTTAATGTTGCAGTCCATGCAGTTACAATACTATCTACACCAGATTCTAAATCAGCTGTAGAATCACCTACTGTATCTATTCCAAGCGAATAGTTGTTTCCAGCAACTGAATTTGAACCACTCATATTTAACCGCATATTCGTATCTTTTGTATCATCGAATACTATCTGTGCAAATTGACCTGCTCCAGTAGCAACATTTGTTGATGTTACATTACCTGCAAATGTCTTCTTATTACTAAGGTCTTTGTTTTTATAGAAGACGGAATGGTTTGCAATCCATAGCTCATTTGTAAAGGTATCTTTTGTTAAATTACCTAGTTGAGATTGAAGTAATTTAAGTGAATCTTCTTTACTCGCAGTTACATGCAATGTATTTGCTGTCGATAAACCTGGAACCCTTGCATCAGATGTTAAATCAATACTTTCTGCCAGTTCGAACACCAGTTTCATATAATTGTCGTCCGATACCGTTAAACTATCCAAACAAATACTTACATAATTATTTGGTAGATCAATGCACTTTCCAATTTCTATGGCATTAGAATCGGAACCATCTCTATAGTTCCAATCATTTTCAACTCCGATAAATGGACCCGAACCAGTTCCTATCATCCCCGAATTTGTTGCATTATTACTGATTATAGTTGTTCCTTTGGTATTTAAATTACCTATATCCCAAACCCATTTTGGATCATCTTTATCTTCTCCGACATAAGAATCTCCATCCGTGTAACTTTCAGTTGCATCGGTTCCAATTATAATCCAAGCTGACCTTTCTATTTTGGTATCTGTATAAAATGTAGCATCATTTTTAAGTTCTAACCCATTAATTGTTTTAGTTGTTGCTGCATCTATAACATCCTGCACACCGGCTACACTCACAATAATATTACCTCCGCTTCCAACATCAACCAGTTTTACTTCTTTTCCACCAACGGTTTGAGTATCCCCATTCTTCAAATAGTATTCTGCACCAACATTAGCTGTAAATTTTGAATCAGAGTCTATGGATGTTATTTTTAACGTCTTACCCAAAAATTTAAGACTTAAAGCGTCACTCGATTTTGTTTTATTAATTTGTATTGTTTCATCGAATGAATAATAATATTTTATAGCATCCGAAGCAGAAACCAATACAACTCTATCTTTATAGTCATCATCTGTATAAGGGCCAACGATACTCGATTGGACTGTTGTATTCGCTGATGAAAATCCAAGTTCAACAACCTCACTTACATCGTAATCTGTTCCTTGAAAACTAATTGTCCCATCTAACAAAGAGCTTATGTCTGAATCATCTAAATCCTTGTCTAATTGACTGGATGAAGCAATATTATTTCCAATTGGAACATCTTCCGAGTCTCCGCCACTAACACTAACGCTTCCACCAGATCCAGTTCCTGGAATTTTAACAGCTTGTAATCCAGATGTAATTCCTACTGCACCAATACTATCTGCAGAACCCGGAGCATCTGCACCAACAACAGCCAAATAATTGTATGTTTTAGCAGTTGTATCAACAAATGGCGCTGGATAATCAGCAAGAGTATTTGCTGCCAATGCACCTGTAACAGTTGCACCTAGCATTGCTGCACCAACAGAAATAGCACCTATTTTTTTAAATATCCTCTTTATTTTTTGCATTTACAAAACACCTCCATTTTGTGTTTTAATTATTTTTTTTGTTTTGAGATTTTGTTGAAAATCTTTTAGTATAAATCTACTCAAAATCTCCTAAAATTATTAAAATTCGATGATTTATAAGCTTTTCTCTACTTTATTGAGCATTAAAAAATTAATTTCATTAAATTTTTAATAATTAAGCTTTAAAATTAAAAAATTAATTTAACCTTTTTATTTAAGTCTACTTAAATACCTCCTCGATAAACTAACAAAGTTTTAATTTAATTGTAAAGTCTGCATTATAAATAGGTTGCTCAACTGCGGTATAAGTTTCATTCCCACATTTATCAAAATTTTTTTCAACTTTAATTTCCCCAGCTTCAAAAGAATATCTTTTTGCAAACAAAGATTTTTCAATTATTTTTCTTATTTTATCTTTCAATTCAGTTTTACAATCTGAAAAAAAACAAACTGGATATCCATTATTACAATTAACAATCTCATCTTGAATGTTTAAATCTCCTAAATTAACATCACTACAAAGATCCTGCTTTAGGATAGTGCTTCTTAGATTATCGGCTTGTAATTGAAAATAACGAGAATTTAACTTAGTAACATCATTCTTAAAATTAATTTGTAGTACAAAAACTAAGATAAATGCTAAAAGAGCTACTATGACTACTAATCCTATTGTTTCAGCCTGCCCTTTTTTCATTTTAACTAAAACTCCTTATCTCAATTAATCCTGAATTGTATTTGTTTGAATGAGGATAATATAGTGAAACTGGAAGGGAAAGTATTTCTGTATTCTTTATTTTTTTTAAAGTTTTATTGTAGATAACATATGAATTACAGTTCGGATAGTTTAGTTTAGTACATATTTTATCTTGAACTTCTGGATAGATTTGTTTTATTGTAATTTGTTTATATCCCTTATTTTCTAATTTAGTTGTAAGTAACTTTAAAGTATCTAAAGCATTTTCTTCTTTTCCTAAATAAGAATAACTTAACTCAGGAAAATTTTGTAATGTTGATAATAACGTTAAGTCTCTATTTTTTTGAAGTTCTAATTTTGAGTTTTCTATAGATTTTAATTGTAATTCATAGAAAACAAATAATGCCATTCCAATTACAATTGTAACTATGAAAATAACCAATACCGATTCCTGCATTTGCATTTCTGCTTTTTTCATTTTAATTTTTCTTTAACCCAGCTTAAAAATCTGGTTGCTTTCTTAAACATTAGTTCAGCTAAATCCTTATTCACATATACAGGCCTATAAGTTTTACGATGCCTTTCTTCTAAAAGTTCAGCTAAATCGTCGGCTTTATTATCACTAATTTTTTGTCCAGCCAATTTATGTAGAGCAATGGCTTCATGATGGTCCGTTGATGCAACTTGTTCAATAAGATGAATCGTAAAAGCATCATTAGCAGCAATAACACAGTCGATTGCATGATCTAAACTTGCTTTAAATCTTCCAACCTCTAGATTATTCTGAGAACTGGCTAAAAATTCTTCTGCATCTTTTAACCTTAAATTTGATTTTGATTTATCTTCGTTTTTCATTTTTTATTAAATCATTGAAATCATTTCCAAATAAGATTTTATGGTTATTCTTTATTGAGGTTGTTATAGGCTCTTTTAATTTATATAACTTCTTAAATTCATTAAGGGTCATTAAATCTATTCTTATAATCAAATCTTCTTTTAAAAATTCTTTTTTTATATTATCAATATCTTCACTAAGTTTATTATCCTTATTTTTTAAAATAAATAACAAATCTATATCAGAGGTTAATTTAAACGTTTTATCTGCATAAGAACCATATAAAATTATTGAGATTATGTTTTTAGATTTTAAATGAACTAGCCTTGGTTTAATAAGATTATCAAAAATATTGTTTTCTAATTGAAATATGTGGGTTATAAAATTTTTAATGATAATATTCTCTTTGTTTATTTTAAATAATAAAATTTTTCCTTTTTGATTTATTTTGATTAGATTCTTATTTTTTAAAATTTTAATTAATCGACTCAATACCCCCTTGTTTATTTTTATATCCTTAGATAATTCTGTAATATTGAATTCCCAATCTTGATGCTCTGCCAAATATCTCAAAACCTTAATATTATTCTTTGAACCAAATATTTCATCTAGTAGTTGCATTTTTACAACTTATGTTGTATTTTTACAACTATATAAACCTTATCATTTTAATATAACGTTGGACAGTTTCTTCCACTTAATTCTTGATTTAGTGTTTCAATTGAAGAGATGTATTCTAGTTTAAACTCTTTTAAATTATTTAAATAAGGTTGAAAAGATGGGTAATTACAGTTAGGATTATTTAGCATCGATAATTTGTTTTCATAAACTTCTGAAACTTTTTTTGTCTCGTCTTTTACTTTTTGATATAAGCATTGAAAATCATCTGAAAAAATTACTCCATAAACTAATTCGTCGTTTAAATCAATTTGAGAATTGAATGTATCTGATTTAATGTTAATCTTATTATTATTTAAATTTTTAATTTCAATATTTTTTACATTACTTGATGAACTTGTAAATTTACTCTGTAATTTTTCTGGAAGATTATTTTTTAAATTTTCTACGTAATCTTTTGTAGATAAATCAGAAATTAAATTATATTTTTTGTTTTCATCAGTTATAAAATAAAAATCAGCAACTTTAAATCCTGTTTTAAATGGTTTGTAATAAATAAGCATTTTATTTTTCAAAATTTTTGGAGAAAAAATAAGGTTATTTGTATCAAATTCACTTTTATCTATCCTTGTTTTATTACAATCAATTTCAACAGTTTTTGGAATTTTAATTTCAGTATATGTTGCATAAGGAGAAGTTTTTAAGCTAGTTAATGAATTATCTAAGCCAGTTACAAACTCTATTGCTAATTTTTCTTCCTGCATAGCCTTATATTTGAAGGCAAATCCTGTAAAAAAAGCTAAGATTATTGCACCGGCTACTAGAACAAATACCCAGTTTAATTCAGATTGAGACTTCATGATAATATGATTTTAGTTTTTTGACTTATTATTTTATTTTCTAGAACAAAAGAAAGTTTATTATTTTTTGAAGTTTTACATAAATCTGCTTGCAAATTTTTAATATCAAATGAATTAAAATTTTTTGAATTGTCTAAAGTTATTTTTGTTTTTTCATCTTCTTGTTCAAAGCATACTTCTTTGACATTTTTTGGAATGGTTAATGAATATGTTTTTTTACTTTCTGGATTTAAATAATAAACTTCCTGAACTTTTTTATTAATATCCATTTTGAATTCAGTGTATACTCTTAATTCGTTTGTTTCTCCTAGATTTTTAATAACATTAAAACCAAATAGAAGAATTAAAACAATAACTATCATTATGAAAATATAATAAAAAGGCTCTGACATCATCTCTGCTTTTTTCATTTTAAAATCTCCCTTATTTTTTTTATATCATCGTTAGTTATTTTATTTAAAATATCTTTTATCTTCAAAACAAAATCTACAATATCTGAGTAATCAAAAGTTACATCACGATTTTTTAAATAATATTGGTTATCAATCCTTAATTGTTTATCATTCATCAAAATATCGCTAAATCCTTTTGGAATAATTTTTTCTTTTTCCAGTAATTTACACAATAATATAGTACATTCATGAATTTCAGATTTTATTCCAATTTTCATTAATAAAGCATAAATGGAAAAGTATTCACAATAATATTTTGTTGTTGCTAACCAAATTTTTGATTTATTTTTTATAGATTTTAAAACTTCTAATGTTTCTTCTGCAGTTTCTATGTATTCCTGTGATAAATTTTGATTTGGATCAATCAGCTTAATGCCTTTCTTTTGTTTTTTACACCATTCTAATTCACCCATATAGCCACCTCAAAAACTCTTCAGTATTATTTATTATTAAATGTTTCTTTAATATCTCTTCTTTTAAAGATTTAGAAACTAGATTCAAAGATTTAAGAATTATTAAATGAAGGTTGAGGTTATATTTTTTTGAAAAATCATTTATTTTATTTTTGTCAATTTTTCCGATAAATAATAAATCAATATCCTGGGCTTTTTTAGAATCATCTACAAATGAACCAAAGATTAAATATTTTTGAGAAGAATAATTCGTATTAAGGAAAAAGAAAAGTTCTTTTAACTTTAAATTATGTTCGGTCTTTTTAATTAATTTATTTTTTTCGATAATAAATAAATATTGAAATAAACCCGGATTGTTAAAATTTAGTGAAAAAATTGTCATCCTTCCTTTTATTTGTTTTTTTACTATACCTAACTTTTCAAAATGAGCTAAATGTTTTCTTATTGTTGAAGGGGGTTCATTCAATATTCTAGATAGCTCTAGAAGATGTATGCCTTCTCTTGGTCTAGATAAGAATGGTTCCAATGTATTTAGAATCGTTACTTTTGTAACCATATCGTTACTTTTATAATCATGGATATTTAAATCTTTCTAATTTTTTGTGAGAAATTTGTTTAACTTAAAACCTATTTTAGGTTAGGTGTAAATAACTTATAATTGTTGCTTAAGGATAAACCGTATACGATCCTGAAGGAGGACCAAATCTTCCAGTCCTAGTATCTTTGCATTTAATATAAATTGTACTAGAAGAAATTTGAGACTGTTGCGAAAATCCACCCTGAGAACTTGCCATGACTGTACTTGTTGCTTTATCATATTCGAAGTTTGGATTGTCTGAAGAATAACGGCATTCAGCGGGATTATCCAATAATAAATTCAAAAATGTTTGTGTTTTGTAGATTCTAATTATTTGCGGATACGAAGCATAGTTTACTGTAAACGAAATTTGTTTCTTAACGGTTTTATATTGATCAGAACAGGTAACATTCAAATAATATTTGACTCCACTTGATGTTAAAGTTAGATTCTTTGTTTGAATTGTTTTTCCATCTAAGACTAGTTTATCTTCATTGAAATATCCTAAAGGCAATCCGCCTTGATAAGTACATGTTGAATCTCCATCTCCTTTTATTCCTCCAGACGTTGTAGTTTTTAATTGAATTTTATCTGTGTAAAAGGTCTGCTCATCAGGTTGAACGTCTTCCAAAATTAAATCTGGAGTTGTTGTGTGAAACTCTACTTTTGTTTTTGCTTCATTACCTGCAACATCTCTGCACCAAACATAATAAATGTAATCCTTTTCGTTTTGCAAAGATAATTTTGTTGAATGTTCTTCTGAATTTGTATTTGAAAATTTAATTCCACTTGGACTAAAAGTTAAATCTCTTGTAACTTGTGATTTTAATCCACCCGAATAATAGCAGGAAGATTTTCCACTTTCAGCTCCAATTTCTGTTTTTACCGTTAAGTTGACATCTGTAGTTGAAACATTTCCAGATGGTCCACTTTCTAAGATTTTTAATTGCTGTGTTGCGATGAGGTGATATCCTACAGTTGAATCTTCTTCGATTGGAGGCATACTGCTTGGACTTACTTGGGGTTTTGAATTTCCGTTAACATCTTTAGCTAAATCTTTACATCTAAAATAGAATGCATTATCTTGATTTGGTTTAAGACTTAAAAGGGTTGTACATCTATATTGTCCTTCAGGATTTACTTTATTTATTGTACAAGACATATCGAAAGGCATTATTTCGTAGTCTTGATCTGCTGTAGAATATTTACATCCTCCATCTTTTCCGCTTAGTTTATTGCTTGTTGCATTTTCTAAACCTGTTTGATCTTCAACATAAATTGATAATAAAGTTTGATTTAAATTATAAGGTAAAGGTGCATTATTTTTTATGCTAAATGATTTTATTTCTGGTGGAGAGGTATCTGGTCCTTTGCTTACTGGAATTTCAATGAAATATGGTTTTAAGTTTATAATTGGATTATTTTCATCACCAAATGAACTTTTACATTTTATATAAAATGTATTAACCTTTCCAGCTTCTAATTCAATTCTGTCTTCTCCTCTTTGTATTGGGCTTTGAGATACAATTATTTTTTTAGTGTGTGTTGAACGAGATAATGAATCTTCAAAAAATTGAGCGTTATCGGTTTTATAATTAAAATCGCTTTTTCTACTTATTTTACATTCAGCAAAACCTTCTTCTAAAGCATTGTTTTTTGCTTTATCTAAAATTTTAATTCCAACTTGAACATTTGTAAATGCAGTAATATTCTTCTTGAATTTATATCCTCCTGTAAATCCTGTGCTTGGCGGAATTTTTTCAATATCATTTTCTGTAAATGGAGAAATAATATAAGGTGCAATTATTGGTTCAATTGTACTCCTTTGATTATTAACACAAGTTTCATTTCCTGGGGAATTTGAATTTAAAACAATACAAGATTTTCCCAAACTTTTACATAGATATTCATCACATGTTGGGAATTTTGATTTATCATTACATAATTTACAGTTTTTTCCTCCTGAAGGTGGTGTCCAAGGACCACAAGATATTTTATAAGTTAAATCTCCTTTTTCTGCACGAAATAACCATTCTAAGAGAACATATACCACGATTATTGCTGCAATGATAATACCTGCAACGACAACAACACTTGCTCCGCCTAAGAGTCCAGTTGTTCCAATTGCAGTTTTTCCAGCTGCTAAACCGGCTATTCCAGCAGCGCTTGTTGCTGCAACATATCCTCCAACCGCTGGAACCAATGCAACGCTAAAAATCCCGAGAAGAGCTGCAACACCAACCCCTGCTCCAACGACTACAGTAGAACTAACCCAACCTCCAACATCTGCAAAAAATCCAGGAACAAAATCGGAATTTTGTAATTGTTCTTTTTTCATTGAAATAACATTTTCTAAAGCTTCTGCTAAAGCATAAATATTTCCAGTTAAAGGTTTTATTCCAGAAGTGTAATAACTAAATTGTTTTGTGTTTGTAACACCTTGTGCATTCGCAGAATCATCTAGATCATCAATATTATTTGGGCTAAATGGGCCCCCATGGTAAAATCCATTTTTATTATAATCTCCTGCAACATTATATTTAGCACCTAAATCTCCTAAACTTGTACAAAGGCCATTCCATTTATTTGCGAATGCACTTGTATGCTGATCGCAACCTGCAACACAATCTTCATCATTCCATTCTGGATTTCCAGCTAAAGATGTTTGTTCAAAAAAATACATTTTTGTTTCAAATTCAAAACCTAATTTTTCCCCATTACTTAATTCTGTAAAATCACTTTCCTTTCCAAGAGTTCCAGGAGGTACCGAAGGAGCACAAAGACCAACTTCTTTATTAAAATAACAATTTGCAGAAATTTCGGATTCACATGTAAGTTTTTTACACATTGTTTTCATTACACAAGAATTATATTGACCATTATCATTTCTTAAATCATAACAAGGGCCTCCACCACCATAAGTAGAGGTATAATTTATTCTTACCTCACTCAAAGTTAAACCACAACTTTCAGTTTCTTCATTTGCACCTAAACAAAGTTGCCAATTATTTGGCGCACATTTTGCCTGAGTATAATCATTTTGCAAATTTGGATCAATTAAATTTTTTGGAACATCATTTTGAACGCAGATTGTTTTTCTTCTTTCTCTACATTCTTCAACTATTTCCACACCGGCTTCGCATCGATGCAAGAAATGTCTGCTTCCAACTAAATCTTCTCCATTTCCAGTTTTACTAGGATATTCGCACCATGACTCTCCATTTTGCCTTGCTCTTCCATCCATCCATGAAATTTTTGGATTTTTAATTGTGCTAAGACAATTTAAACTAATGCATTGATTTTGAATTTTATTAAGATTATTTTCTTGAACACCATTATTTCTCAAATAAGTTTTTGTTCCATCTTGAATTTCACCACAAGTTGTTCCTAAACTAAACTGGCAGTTTCCACTTTTTGCAACGTCTTGAATTGTTTGCGGGTTTACTTTAGTAATTGTATTTGGTTCAACAACTAACCAGTTTGAATAAGCCCAACTTGCATCAAATTTTCCATCATAAACATTTTCTAAATTTCCGGCAGAATCCTGCCAATAAACCTTATTTTCATAACAAGTAGTACTGTGTTTTGCTGTAACTGGACATCCTAAATTTGGATTACTACAAAGATTATTTAATTTAAATTCTCCCTCTTGACAATCTTTTCTTGAACCAAAACTGCAACTATCAGATTTAACGCAACAACCTTGTTCTGCAGATCTGCTTTGCTGAGAACAAGTTACTTGATCGGTAATATCTTGTTTCCAACTATCTTGGAATCTTATATCTGGAAATTGCTCGACTAAACCACGACATTGTGATTCTGTTGTTAATGAAGCACCACTTGGAAGATCACAACAAGCTACCTTACATTGTGCAATATCTTCACTTTTACCTTCTTTATATATTCCTTTCTTTTCTAAACATTTTCCTTTTTCTACACTATCTTGACAAACTCCGTTCAATATACAAACTCCGGCTCCACAAAAATCAGTCTGCAAACATGAAACTGCAGATTTTTGAGAATTTGGATCACAATTAATTTCTTCAGTATAAACACATGATTCCCCGTTATACTCAGAAGTCTGAGTAGTTTTTTCACAACAAACTTTCTCAACACCTTGTGCATTAACTTCTGGAAAAATATCTTGACTTATAAGATCAAAATAATTTACTTTAGAACTTGTTTCGCCTTGATTATTAAAATCAGAAAAAATAAATGAAGTATAGAAACTTAAGCTAATTACTAGAAAAATTTGAAATACTGCTTTTTGTTTTATTAGTTTATATTTCATTTTTATGGAAACTGTGAAACGTAAGTTTGAATTGCGAATTGAAATTTATATGGATTACCTCTTAATTTTGTAATATAAATATCTGTATCTCGATAGCTATGCCTTTCTATCTGAATTTCACCTTCCTGAAAATTAACATATGATTGATAATTAACAACTCCTTGAGGATTATTAATTGCTTGATCGGTTAAATCTTCTGCAACATTGATCAATCTCCCTAGTGGAATGTTAAAGTTTTTTGAAAATTTATTTATTTTAACTTCAGAAGATTTCCCTTTTATTGTTATCGGATAATCTAAATTGATATTTGTTGAATATAAACCTAAAGTTAAATTTAATTTTAAGTTTCCTGTTTCAATTTCATATCCTTGAGATCTAATATTTTGAAAATTTAAACATGAATTAAGTTCTCCTTTCAAATAAAGTTCAGCTTCTTTAATTGCATCTTCTTTTATTGAAGACCTTTTATAATAACAACGAGCATATTCTGTTGTATAACATACGTAACTTACTTTATTGCAATTTCCTGGAAGAATACAATTCCAATTTTGATAACTTAAAGGATTAATCAATCCCCCTTGATTTCCTAGTTTTGTTAAGGCTTCATTCCCGACTTTTTCGATACATCCCTCAACATAATTTTTTACAACTTCGGTTTTAGAAAAATCAAATTCAGGATTTTGGTTTATTTTTAATTTATCTTGATATAAATAGAAAACAATCCCTAAAATAGTTATAATTAAAATCCCAAGAATAATGAATACTGTTATCTGACCTCTTTTATGCATAATCTTTTGATTCTAGCATAGTATATAAATTTTGCTTTTAATCCGTAGAAACTCTCGGAGCTAAAATAAATTCCATTAACATCTTATCGAGAATTTTATAACTTAATTTTAGAGGATAATCTTGATTAAATTGTATTGAAACATTATCAGTTAGTTTACTTACTTTAATCATTTTTTTTAGATATTCTGTTGAATACCTTGCTTCTACCTTTCCCTCAGATTCAATTTTTGTCGATTCTCCTTTTTCTAAATCAACTTTTGAGCTTGTTAAATTACCTGAAGCTTCTAAACTAAAAATATCTTCATCAACGATAAAAGAAACACTGTCTGAAACTGTTTCAGAATCTTCAATTGCCTCATTAAATAATGAGGTAGTTGTTTCAATTTTTGTTGGAAAACTTAAATTTGGAATTTTTTTATTACTCTCTTCTGCATTAATTAAGGAAAGACTAAAAGTTCTTGTAGAACTTGATTTCAATTGAATCTTTAATTTATTTCCAGAAAGTTCTAAGGTCATGCTATCATTCGGATTTGCTCTTCTTAATATTTGTTTAAAATTATCTAGATTAACAGTTAGATCAACTTTTTCCTTAACTTCATATTCTACAAAAGCGCTACTTAATAATTTAAAAATAACCATCGCAATGTTTGCAGGATCCATTGCAACCAATTCAATTTTATCTTTATCAACATGAAGAGTTGCCTCACTTACCAGTTCAGAAATAATTAAGATTGGTTCTTTCAAATATTTTGTATCCTGTAAGGTTAGTTTCATTTTGGTTATTAAAATAAAAAGGTATTTATTCCTTTTGGTTCAAAAAAGATTTAACTTTGTTATATAATGTTCGATTAACATTGCCTAAGTCTTGGATTATCTGACCTTGCAATTGAAAATCATTGTTATTTCTGATTAAATAACCAAAAACACGAACAAATGTTTTTACATTTAAACTCGTATTAATATTAACTGCGATAACGCCTGTTGAATCATCTATAAGTACAAGATTATCTTCTTTATTTATGATAGATCCTGAAATTGATATTTTCTTATCTTCTGGAGTTATTTCTCTGATAAATTTTTCTTTATATGATGACATGAGAAATAATTGATTAAAAAAATAAATAAAGCTTTCTAATACTGTCTCCATTGATTAGAGCATTTTGCACATCTAAAAAATTGAGTTTCAGCTTCATCAGCAGATCTTGTTTGTGCAAGCCAATAGTAAGCCTTATTATGATTACATTTAGGACACTTTGCTTCTGTTTTAGGTAAAGTTTCTATGGTTTTATCAATGATATCTACTTTCTTTACTTTCTCGGTTTTTTCCCCGATTCTTATTATTTTCTGTTGCTTTAAACGATAGCCACAGCTACACTGAATTTTTTTTGGATCATTAGCACTCGGCGTCAACAAAGATTTACATTTTGGACAAAATAACATTTTACCTCCTGAATAAGTTTAATGCGTCTGTAAACAATATTTTTACCCATCCTAAATAAGGTATGCGTAAAAAAGCTTTTCCTAGTACATTGCTTGGATTTATATTTGTTTCGTTTAGCTCATCGTAAGAATCTCGGTTATTATCTCCCTTAGTTTGATAGCCTTTTTCTTTAATTTTCACAATTCGATGTATTATTGGATTTTGTGAATTTCCTTTGAAAACAATAATATCTCCTTCTCTTAATTTTTCAGAGCCATAAAGAAAGATAATATCTCCTTTATTAAAACCATTTTTTATTGGAAAGTTACTGAACTCTTTTTTAGTTATTCCATTTTCTTCATACCAGCTTCCTTGTCTTTCCCAAAATTTGTCTAGATTAGAATTATGTTCCATGCTTGAAGAGACCACTGCTACAACCGGAAGAGATGTCTGAAATATAAATCCTAAACCTGGATAAATAATAAATTTCACTAAAATAAAAGCTAGAACTACATTAACAATCCATGATAATAAAGAATCGTCGTGCCAGATAAACTTCCATATTTTTCCAAGCATTTGTCAGAATTTTATTTAAGTATTATAAAAGGCTTTCTATGTTATTTGTTTAATATCCTCTAAGCTCCAGCCCTTGTTTTTTAGTTGAGCAATTATTTTATCTTTTTTATATCCTAGAGATTTTGCTTTTTGAACATACTCTCTTAATCTTATTTTGTTAACATCATTTGTAACGACTGATATTTCATTTAAACTATAACCTTTCTTTTGAAGATATTTTAGTATTGACTCCTTGCTATAATTTTTAGATAATAAATTTGTCATTAAATTTCTTAGATCGTTTATATTTGATTCCTTTTTCTGAGGAATTACTTTTTCTTGAACTTTTTCAGGTTTGTTTTCCTTAACCTCTTCTTTCATAATTGGAGAGATATCATTGAATAGTTTTTTTAATTCATCTTCGCTCAATCCTTGTTTTAATTGAGAAGTTTGTGTTTGCTCCGGAATAATTAAATCAGAATTTGGTAAATCGGGAAGATTCTGTAATTGTTTTTTCTTTTTTATTTTGACATATAATAAAAATACACCTGCCCATATAAATAATAAAATTACCACTGCACCGATTAAAGTTGGATTGGATAATGTTGAAGTATCCCCAACTAAAGGAAGACTAAAATATCCTGTTCTGGTTGGCTGAACGACAACAAAAATAATAAATAAAAATACAATTGAGAGAAAAATCAATAGATTAGTACTACTCTCTTTTTCTTCTGCCATCCAATAAAGCACTATCTTTTTATTTAAATAGCTTTCTTTTATAATTTTTTAGAGAAAACGTCTTTTAATTCTTTTATTTCTTTTTTTAAAGAGGTTACGGTGTTTTGAATTGCAGTCTTTGGATCACCTTTACTTGTTTCAACAAGCATTACAGGATTACTAATCAACGGATGTTTTATATTATAAGCTGATACTTCAACATTATCTTCATTCCATAATTCATTTCTTATGGTATTGCATAAAGTATGATCTTCACCAATTACTTCAAATTCAATCTTATTCTTTTCTTCCTTTAAAATCTTGATTTCCATAAAATAGTGTACAAAATGATGTTTTTTAAGCTTTACTATTGCCTTAATTTTAGCAAATCTCCAATTGTTAACTGGTCGCTCTTCAAATTCAATGATTCATGAGATTCTTGATAGATTTCAACTAAGCTGATATTTAGTGTTTTTTCTATTTTTCTTGCCATTAGAATTGTAGGTTGTAATGCTCCTGTTTCAAGTTTATGGATTATAGACTCTTTTTCATTTATTTTTAATGCAAGTTCCTTTTGTTTTAATCCAAGTTTTTCTCTCGATTCCTTGATTATTTTAGGATATTCTTGATTAATCACATTAATTATTTCACTAGAACTTCTTTTAATTTGTTTTTCTAAAGGCTTTTCTTTTTTTACTAAAATTGCGTTTCCAAATTTAGCGCATTGATCACAAACACTTAATAGGCTTCCTTCAACAATCGCTTTAATCAATTCTTGCTCTTCACCACAAATTTCACAATCAGGCATGATAATTCAAATACTTTAAATCTTAAATATCTTTTGATTTTGTGTAGATATAGATTGAATCACCACATTTCCCATTAAATTTTTTTTCTAGGTTAAATTTTTTAAATTCATTCTCATCATAAGGGCCCCCAATTCCTTTGCTATAAATAAAATATTTTGGATTGTGGTTTTTAATTAATGTATTAATATCTGAATAAAATGAATGAACTCTGAAGTTGTTATAATATCCAAACCAAGGCCATACATTACTTATAACATCTATATCTTTTTCATTTTTTAAATAATCAATTGTCTGCGAAATACTATTGTTTTTATCACAAGAAAATTGTTTTCCAATTTTAAATAGTGTAAAAATTAATAATAATATTGTTAAGATTATAGAAATTTTTATTAATATTTTTTTAAATTTAATATTTTTTAAATTTTCTATATAGTCCCAAGCAAAAATATAAATGAATGAAATTATGACTGGAAGATATCTATCAAATTTAACTTTACTAATAAAACCAATGTATAAAATGTATAATAATACAAAGATTAACATTATTCTAAATTTATCATTTTTAAATAATCTTTTTATGTTTAATATTGAAAGCAGAAGAAAAATATGTAAAACAATAAACATATCTTTTATAAAAATTATTGGAGACATGAATTTGTTATAGGAGTTTACAACAAAGTGATAAAGTTTTAAATCATAAAAAATATCATTGTAACTAAAATAATTAAAAATCATCCAAAAGATTAAAACTAATAAAATTCCGATAGAATAATTTAATATTTTTTTAAAATCTTTTTTATTAAATAAATAAAGTATAGTTGATATTCCGAAAATAATCAAAGGGAATTTTGTTAAGAATGCGAAACCTGCGATAAATCCAGAAAAAAATATTTTATTTTTTGTAAATAAATAAAAAGAAAGAAGTATGAAAAATACTCCAAGAACATCAACATATATTCTAAATGCCCAATAAATCATTAAAGATGAAAGAGAAAATAGTAATGTAATCAATAAATTTTTTTTAAAGTAATTCTTTGTTATCAAATAAAATAAATAAATGGTTAAAACATAAAATAACACCATAATCATTTTAGCAAAGAAAATACTTTCGCCAGTAAAAAACCATAGTCCTGCAATTATCCAAGATACTAAAGGAGAACGGTAATTTTCAGTATAATTTGCTTCTGAAACAAAAGAACGAGCATTTCCAAGATATGCATTTTCGTCCCAAAATAAGAGAGGGGTAAAATAGCTTAAAACTGATAAAAGAATAAGATTTAAAGATAAAATAATAATTAATTTTTTATTCATATTTTACAAGCGCTGTTTTCTTTTTTGTAATTTGGACAAACAATTTTTAATATTTCTTGATCATCATAAAATCCTTCATGTTTTTCTCCATTAATGATCAATGTTGGAAGAGATTTTATGTCATAATGCGATTTAATAATTTCAATCAATGGTTCTTCAACAAAATCATTGTCTAATGAAAAAATAAGGATGTTATCTTTTAGGTCATCTTTAATCTTACTTAAAATTACTCCTTGTGTTCTGCATTTTTCGCAATTAATATTAGAATAAAAGTATAAAACATTTACAATATCATCTTTGCATATTTCCTTAACATTTTTAACAAAAAACCAATATCTTAGTTCTGCCAATACATACTGATGTTTTATCAGATTGTATTCTTCAACACTCGCGGTATTATCTGATATAAAATTTTCTAATTTTGATCCTAAAAGATTAAGATTACTTACTTGAGAATCGAGTGTTTTTTTCGCTGCCCCACAATCCTTTTCTTTATCAAGTAAAGAACTAAGATATAAATACTGTAATTGAATGCTATCATAATTAAGGTTTTGAATTTTGTTCTCTTCTTCTAAAAATGATGTTCTCTGTTGATTTATTAATAATCCAATTAAAACTCCGATTACAAATATTGATCCAGTTAGAACAAATGCGATAAAGTAACGACTTTTTTTTATTTTTCTTTCTTCTACCATTTTTGCACCCTATTAATTAATAGTTCAATAAATACACTTAGCCAGACTAACGAGGCAAGCAAAGAGTATGATATAATATATGCAGGAATGCTCCACAGCCCATATTTAAAAATTTTCTCTTTTGTATTTTTGTGTGCATAATATATTATTAACATTCCGATACCTAACGAAACAAACCCTAAAAATAGATTCATATAGTTTATATCTAATAAATTAAAATTGTTAATAAAATCTTTAATCTTAAATAATATCTTAAAATTGATAAAACTTAAATCATAAAATTTTCTTGCTAAAGGAAGGATAATATAATTATATGTCGAGATACTTAATGCCGTTATAGCTAATACCCCTGAAAGGGCGATTCTCGGCATTTGCATTACCCCAAAATCCCCATATTTTTTATTACCTATCATTTTTTTATATGAAAACATATTAATCATTGTTCCTTTGTACCACCTATTTCTTTGTTTGTAAAAATCTTTTAAGTTATCTGGAGCAACAGTGTAAACTTCAGTATCCATTATTTGCAATAGTTTGTAATTCATCTTTTGTAACTTTAATGAGATCTCTAAATCTTCAGTTAAGTTATGTTCATCGAATCCATTAACATCCCTTAATATCTTGGTTCTATAAACGCTAAAAGGCCCAGGAGCAACGTGAACACAATTTATATGGCTCATAATGTTTTTATAAAAAAGATTAATTAAATATTCGATCCATTGTATTCTTTGTAATAAATTTTTTGGTGTATTTATCTTCATTAATGGAAGAACAACTGCAACATTTTTATCTTCAAACCTTGGAATAATTTTTTTTAAAGCATCACTTCTAATAAATGAATCTGCATCAAGGCAAGTAAAAAACTCCCCTTTTGCAATTCTTAGTCCTTTATTCAATGCAGAACCTTTTCCGGAGTTTTTTTGATTAATTAAGGTTAAGTTATAATCCTTATTCTGTCCTATAAAAGCTTCAACGACTTCTTTAGTTCTATCTTTGCTTCCATCGTTTATAACAATAATCTCCAAATTGTTTTTTGGGTAATCTAAATTAATAACCGATTTTAGAACTTTTAAAATTGTTTTTTCTTCATTATATGCTGGAATAACGATACTAACTATTGGAAATCTTTTTAAAATATCAAATTTTTTTTCTTTTTTACCTTCGATTAAAACAAGCAACCAAAAAATGATTATATATAATGAGATTAAATAAAGAGCCCAAACTAAGATTGTTATAAATGGTATCATTTTAATCTTGAAATGAAAAAATTTCAATACCTCCATTTGAATATATCCGTTTAAATTCCCTGCTATTTTCTAAAACAAACAATAAACCCTCTTCATTGTTTTTCCAAACTAACCCTTCCTTCATTTCATCTGTAATAAGAATATATTTAATGTTATTTTTAATTAAAACTTCTTTAACTTTATCCGTATTTCTTGTGTAAAATAAAAATTTTGTATCTTGGTATCTTTGATTTAAATCTTCAACAAAATCAAAATTAGAGTCTACAAAACTTTTTTTGTTAGCAAATCGATTAATAAAAATTCCATATTTATAATGAGAAAAAACCGTCCCTTGTTCATATTGGTTTAAAAAATTCAGTGCATTAAACATATTCTGATTAGGTTGCGAATCTTTTATATTAACTAAAGTTGAATACGAAGAAAAAATTAATCCTAAAATAAGTAATAATAGTGTAAGCCTTCTTATTGATTCAGATTCCCATCTTGACTTTGTTAAATTATTAACACCTAGTGAAGCGATGTAAGGTAAAAGTATAATAAAATAAGGTATAAATCCACGATTTAATAAAGTGAGAACAAAAGTTAACATAAAAAAGATTAAAAAATAAAAATTCTCATTCTTGGTTTTCCATAAATAGTTTATTCCAAAAATAGAAAAGAAAATTAAAAAAAGGCTTATTCCAGTTAAACTACCTAGATCACTTAAAAAAAGTTTAAAATAATTCTCATTAAAAATTGATGAAGTGAATCCATATTTGACTAAATTTGGAAGATAAGTGATTATTAATGATAAAAAAGAAATTCCAAGATATGGATAAATCTTTTTTATTTGTTTTAATTTAATTAAATAAATTATCATTGCTATTAATAAAAATATAATTGATTTGTAGTCAAAAAATCCCATAATAAATATGAGAAGAGGTAATAATATCTTTGAGATTTTATTTTTACTAATAAACAGATAGAAAGAGAGTAAAACTAATGGTAAAATTATTGTTAAAGGATTATAAGAAACAAAATTATATAAAAATAAAGGGGTTATAATAAGAAAAATTAAAGTAAGATTAATTTCATTTTCGTTTATATTTAATTTTTTAAGAATTAAATAGGATAATATCAAAAGGATAATTCCAAAGATTATTGGCAAAATTATTAATAAGAAGTTTATAGAGAATAGTTTACTTAAAAATAATAAAAGATATATTGGACCGAGATTGTATGTAAAACTTCTTCCAGAATAACTTAATTCATCGTAATCCATTTGTGAATCGACAATTCTTTCATAAAAATAAGTTTTCTCCCCAATTCTTGTTTCATCCTGCCTTAAAAAATTCATTGAACTAAGTAGAATAATTCCAAAAAAAACTATGATTAAAAATTTAACACTTGATTTCATATAAGTTACCTTCTAATAGACTAAAACAATTTGGATCATCAACGTAAGATAATTTGTTTACCTTATATTTTTTAAGGATTTCATCCGAAGCATAAATATAAGTTATATTATACTTTTTAATTATTTCTAAAGCACTGATTTCAAATACTGTTCGATAGAGAATATTTAAATCCGATATCCTCTCTTCAACGTTAGGGGCTAAAAGAAAGTTACTATCCGCAATATTTTTCTTTTTAGAATAATAAGAGAGCATATTTCCATATTCGTACGGAATGGCAATAACTGAATCAGAATTAGGTTTTAATTTAATTAACCGCAAGTCATTTTCAAAGTTTGAATAATTTGGCAAAGTTGATGCAATGTATACCGAGGGAGCAAAAGATAATAAAAGAATAATAATTATGAATAAAATGTTAAAATATTTTTTAAATTTAACAAATTTCGTTAAACTAAAATAATTATATAAAGAAGATAATGATTTAGATGATGCAATTAATAATGGTAGACTAATAAGCAAAATACCTGTCTGCAAATTAATTAGTTTCAGAGACATTAACAAAAGTGCGGATAATACAAAAGAAGCAATTAAAACCATGTGATCATCTTTTTTTCTAAAAAGTCCAACATAGATTCCAATAACACCGAAGGTTAAAGGGATTATTCCAATTAAGTATAAAGTTTCTAAAATATTTATCCCCCCAAAATAACTTGAAAAAAGGCTTGATGGAATGTTTTGCCAGAAGATAATTGTTCCGTATCTTAATAATGCATTTTTATAGAGAAAAAAATTGATTAAAAGTACAATGAAGAAAGAAAATAAAATAACCTCTTGTTTGAATTTGTTTATTTGGATATTTTCAGTATTTAGTAAGATTAAATAAAATAATAATGAGATTACAAATAAAAGGGAGATTGGATGAACCAAAGGAAAAATAAATGATAATACGATGAATAAGGTAAAGTATTTTTTATTTTCGAGATTAAGTAAGCATAATAACATTAGGAGAATTATTGGAATAACTAATGTGTAAGTTGAAACCTGATTAAGGGTCGTTTTTATTTCAATTGGAACAAAGGCAGAAATAAAAGCGGAAAACAATGCTGCAGTTTCGTTATTGCTTATTTTTTTTGAAATAGCATAAACAATTATAACGATTAATGAGATTAATAAAATTGGAATTATTTTTTCATATTCTGGAATAAATGAAAAAAATGCGAGAAGATAGTTAAATGCTTGAGGATGTATTAAATCTTTTCCAGAATAACTTAGATCATCATAAACTAATGGTTTTTTTGTTTCAATTATGTTTTCTGTGAGTCTTAGATTAAAATAAGATTCATCACTTGAAAAACCTGAATTAGTTAAAGAAAAATATAAACGAAAGATTAATGTAAATAAAAAGATTGCAATTAAAATAGATTTTGGTTTAATTTTCATTTGCTAAAAACTTAAATTGGTCAAATTTTTCCTTTAATTGATCTGGGATTATATCAAAATAGTCATAAAATTTTTGTGTTAGTTTTATTAATCTTGTTCTGCCTTTTTTTTCTGTGGTTATAAATTCAAGTTGTTCTAAATTTTTTATATGATCATAAGCCGTGTTTCCCCTCATTTTTATAATTAAACTTTGCATGATTGGCTGTTTAAATGCGATTAAAGCAAGAGTTTCTTGAGTGGGTTTTTCTAACTCCGTACTTTTTAATAAAGAACTTGTTAAAGACATGTGTTCTTTTTTTATATTTAATTTGTATTTATCCCCTAGCCGGATAATCTCTAATGAGGTTTCTCTTTGTTTGTAATCTTCGGTTAAAGAATTAATGCTCTGCAAAACTAGGTCTTCCGAAATCCCTGCTAAGTTTGATATCTCATTTACCATTAAAAACTTGCCTGTTGTAAATAACACCGCTTCAACCTTTTGTTTGATATCTTCCATAGAATTATGTTAATGAAGGAACTTTTAAAGATTGTTATATTGGAAATTTACAGTTTATCTGATTTATTAGGCTCATTCTTAAATTAAAAGTATTTGCAATTTCAATGTGTGAAAAAATACTTTCAATTTTTTGAATAAAAAGGTTATAATCTTTAGTTTCATTATAAGAATTGATTATAGATTCAACATTTGTTTTTATATTTTTTCTCTTGCCTTTCTTTAATAACTTATGATGATAAAAATTTCTGAACCCAAGAAAATTAATTCCTTGATTTACCAAGTAAATCTTCGATTTATTTTGATGTAACTCTAGTTTCAAATTGTTTTTAAGGAAATTTTCTATTTGTTCTCGATGATATTGCAATAGTTCTTTGTTTTCATTCAAGATTATAAAATCATCAACATACCTTATATAATATTTCACTTTTAATTCATTCTTGATAAAGTAGTCCAATTCGTTTAAATAAACATTCGCGAAAAATTGGGATGTTAAATTACCTAATGGCATCCCAATGTCTTTGTTTGTATAATTTCTTAAAATTAAATCGATTAACTGAATTAGTTTATTATCTTTTATTTTTCTTTTTAAAAGTTTTATGAGTATTTCTTGGTTAACTGTTTCAAAAAAATGTCTTATGTCTGCTTTGAGATGAAAAATTTTATTGCGATAATTTTTAGTGATTATTCTTACAAAAAAATCTAATCTTTCTATAGCTTTGGAAGTTCCTTTATTTTTTCTGTTTGCATAAGAATCAAAAATAAATGTTTTTTCATATATTGATTCTAAAACATTAATTATAGAATGATGAACAATTCGGTCTCGAAATTCAGATTTGCATATCTTCCTTAACTTCGGATCCCTTAGTATAAACATCTTTAATGGTTTTGGTTTGTAAACTAAGTCTCTTAATTCTTCTTGTAATCTAAGAAGGTTATTTTTCAAATCTTTTTCAAATTCTTTAACATAATTCTTACTCGACTTTCCTCTTTTCGCTTTTTCAAAGGCTAAGTATAAATTTTTCAGAGAAAAAATTTTTGGATATAAATTGAAGTAGGTTTTCATTTTTGGGGCCCAGCAGTTAAGGTCATTCTCCCGTTCTCATTCGAGTTGACAAGATCATCGTTCCTGAAGTTCAAATTCAGGTTCCTGTTACGATAGAGCCTACGGACTTTGTAGCTTATCTATTAAATGAGCACCGCATTTTTAATTCTTTCAAAAGACTTTTCCAAGGTTCTTTTATAGAAAAAACCAATTATGCTGAAATTCATGGCTTTTTTAAAGGCACTACAGATAAGCCTGTGACCTTAACTTTTAAACACCTCTCGGTGAAAAGCTAGGTAATAAAAGAATTAAAGAACAAATATTTAAAATTAACTTCTTTCAATTAGATTTTTTCTTGCAGAATAAACTTGTTCTAAATTTTTTAAAGCACCTTTCCTTATATCTTCTAACTTAGTTTGATAATTTAAAACCTCTTCTAAGTTTAAGCCTGAAAAATTTTTTGCGACGCACACCCTCCCGTTCTCATCCGAGTTGACAAGATCATCGTTCCCGAAGCCCAAACTCAGGTTCCTGTTACGATAGAGCCTACGGACTCCATCTTCTGCAGTATAAATATTTCTATTTCCATTGCTATTTAATTTATAAGGAAAACCATTTTTTGATAATCCTTCA
>CAYQPR010000013.1:0-25733 GCA_964419925.1 Candidatus Woesearchaeota archaeon | reverse complement strand
TATGATCTCTCTTGCAGTTCTAGTTCCATTTACAATTAGGTTCTTCATTTTAGTTAAATAAATTTAGAAACTAGAGTATATAAACCTTTCTTTTGTAACCCCTTTAAAATGATTAATAAAAATAAAAATTCTAAACACTATATTTATAAATCCTGATTTTAGTGAAAAAGTATGGCTCAAGAACAAGACTACATCGTTCCTTTGGAAGAATACCTGAAAGTAGGATTACATATAGGAACAAAGTTCAGAACTAAATACATGGCTAATTTTATATATAAAACAAGGCCAGATGGCTTAGTTGTTTTAAATATTCAAGAAATAGATAAGAGAATTAGAATAGCATGCAACTTAATCTCTCAATATGCTCCAGAAGATATCATTGTCGTCTGTAGAAGAGAAAATGGATGGAACGCGGTTAATTTATTTTCAAAAAATACTGGAATAAAAGTATTTGCAGGAAGGTACCCTCCAGGAATATTAACAAACTCAAACTTAAGAACATTTATCCAAGCAAAATTAATGATTATCGTCGATCCTTGGGTTGATAAAAATGCAATGAAAGATGCAATAAAAGTTGGAATTCCCGTTTTAGCATTATGTGATACTTATAATGAAAGCAACAACATTGATTTAGTTCTTCCATGCAATAACAAAGGAAAGAAAAGCATAGGTTTAATTTTCTGGATTTTTGCAAGAGAATATCTAAAATTAAAAAATAAAGAATTTTCTGGAAAATTAGAAGACTTTACAGCTGAATAAAAAGATTTAAATACAACTAAATTCTAATTTAAGAAAGAGGTGCTATGTATGAAAAAAAAATTACTACTTTTGGTTTTAATTTTAGTTTGTTTGAATTTTGTTTATGCTGCAGATTTAGAGGTTAAAGATACTCCAGTTAAATCAGTTGTATTACCTGGCGAAAGTGCCATATTCGATATACAGGTTCATAATTATCAAGGAATGTATGATGAGATAAAACCAGTTGTTATGGATTCAGACTGGGCAAGAAAGTCAGGAAGTGAGTTTTATAAAATAGATTCAAACACAATTTTTCTCGATAGACTAACATTATTTCCCCTAGGATATTTAAAACCTGGAGTTTATGCACTTAATGTAAGATTTGTTTCAATAAAAAATCCAAGTGTGTTTGTGGATAAACAATTAGTTGTAACAATAGTAGATTATAAAAATATTTTAGATATTAAATTAGAAACAAATCCTCAAGGAATTGATCCAAGAAAAGATAACTTAGTAAAATTAAATCTTAAATCTCGTTATAATATTAATTTAGATAAGTTAGATGTAAGTTTAAGTGGGGATTTATTCGGAAAAAATTTAGTTACAAGTGTTAAAGGATTAGAAACAAAAGATGAAGAGTTTATCATTTCATTAGATCCATTGACAAAAGAAGGAGATTATAATATTAATGTTTTGGTTAAATCTGGAGAAAACGTTTTAGCAAATAGAAATGAAAAAATAAAAGTTAATTCATATTCGGATATTAAAGAAACAAAAACAAAAGAATTTAATTTTTTAATAAACACATTGAGCATTACAAGAGTTAATAATGGAAATTCAATGACGAATGAAGTTTATAAGACAACTTTATCCGGATTCCAAAAATTATTTACTAAATTCTATCCCGATCCTTCAAAAATTGAGAAAACTAAAGGAGGAAAGAGTTATGAATGGATATTCTCATTACAGCCTGGAGAAAGCTACAAAGTATCTCTCGTTACAGATTACAGAACACCATTATTGATTTTAATTATTTTAGCATTAATAATTTACTTTGCTTATAAATTATTATTCACAGAATTATCAATGCATAAAAAAGTTTTAATCTTAAAATCAAGAGAAGGCGGAATTGCAGGTGTTAAAGTATTGATTCATATTAAAAATAATGGGCCAAGTGTTAAAACAATACACTTGACAGATGTTGCACCTAGTGACTTTGATATTCCTCATGAATACATTACACTAAAACCAAACTCTATGAGAAAAGAGATTAATGGAACAATGTTAACATGGGAAATTCCTGAATTGATTAAAGGCGAAGAAAGAGTGATTACATATAAACTTAAATCAAGAACAGGATATAAGGGAAGATTGTTGTTCCAAAGGTCAGTTTGCCGTTACAGAAGTAGTCTTGGAAAATTATCAGTAACGCACTCTAATGAAGTCAGAGCTTATGCTTAATGAGAAAGCCCAATTTTGGTACAGCGATTTTTTAATTGCTATTTTTATATTAGCAATAATCAGTTTTCTTTTTATTATTAATATTGCGGAATTAAATTCAAAACAAGATAATGCTCAATTGATTACAAATGAAGCAATCTCGATTTCAAATAACTTTATGTCTGAAGGATATTGTCCTACAAATTGTTATAGCGATTGGATAAATAAAGACGGAAGAGTAGGTTTTGTTCATCAAGGAAGAGTTGAAATGGACAAGTTAAATGATTTTATTAATCTTGTTTCAAATGATTATGATATCTCAAAGATTTTATTAGGAACAAAAAATGATTATGTTTTTTATTTTGAAAATTCTGATAATAATAAAATAAGGATTGGCGATTCGGACTATCTTGTTTACGGAAAAGTAAATGATATTGCTGAAATAAACGCAGATTCTTTTATTAAAATAAATAGATTTGTTTATCTTCCAATAGGAGAAAAAGGAGAAATTGTTAAATTAGTTGTTGTAGTCTGGTAACTGATTATTGTTTATCTTTATGATACAAATCTAAAATTATTATCTTATTTTCTTCTCTTAAGTATGCGTAAAACAATCTATAAGGTGAAATGTAAACTTCACGAGTTCCTCTTCGGTCAAATTTCATGGGTTTTCCCGTTTCCGGATCTAACTCTATTTTTTCTATTCCTTTAATTATTTGTTCTTGAAATCCCTTATGTTTAATCTTAGAAAATGCCTTAACAAATCTAGGATCGTAATCGATTTTTACCATCTTTAATATTATTTAACATTTTGATAAATTCATCAGAATTCATGCTCTTAAATTTGCCTTTTTCATATCGTTTCCAAGCTTCTTCGGTCCTCTTTGCAAAAATTAAATCATCCTTTAAGTTCTCATCAAAATCTCTAACGCTTTTTAGAATTAGTTGTTTGCCATTTTTAATAATTACAAATTCTTCACCCTCATTAAATTCTTTTCTCATTTCATTTGGGATTACAATCTGCCCTTTTGAGCTCATCCTTGTCATGTTTAAATTTGCCATAGTAAGACCAATCTTACCCTATATTTAAATCTTCTTATTTTAAATAATTACTAATTAATTATGAAAAGCTTATAAAAGATTTATTCCAGATTTTTAATTATTTTCAAGAATTCTTTAACATCTTTTTTTAGTTCATTGCTTATTGAAGAGTACATGATTTCATCATCTATCTCGCCATATTGGTGTGCAATAATATTTCGCATACCTTTTATGTTTCTCAATTTTTTAACTAACTCAAAAGAAATAATATCCTCTTTTTTAAGAATCTCAAAAGATTCGTAATCCATCTCAGGGATTTCAAAACCACTCTCTTTAATGACAAGCATCGCAAGATCCACAACAGCCTCTGCAATTTTTTCAAAATATCTTTCACATGCTGCCTTTGTTTTAAAATCAGATTCATAATTCTTAAATGTAGAAGGTATAATTTTGTCTAATTCAAAAAGATAAATTTCAATTTCTTTAATTTTATCCTTAATTCGATTGTTCATAAATTATTTTACCTTTGTTTAAGATTTCTTTTTTTATTTTATCTTCAAGGAAATTGTATACTTGTATATCAACTTTTTCATCTGTTTTTCCCATAATTTCTTTTCTAAACTTAATTGCTTCTTCTTTTGATATTTTATTAAACTCAACGGCAATATCTATATCTGAACTTAGATTAGATTTACCTTCTAAGGAAGATCCAAATAAAATTACTTTTTTGATATTTTTAAAAAGTTTATGTTCCCTAAAAATAACTTTTGTTTCATTAATTATTTTTTTAATTTCAGCACCTTTTTTAAGATCAAATTCAGAGCTAAATCCCATCAATTCCTTTATGGCATCAAACTTCTTCCTTATATCTCTCGATAGTCTAGTTATCTCGGAATTCTTGAGTTTAACCCCCATTAATTGCTTTTGAATTATAATTAATTCTCTTTTTCCAAATATTCTTCTTAAATTTACACTATTTTTAATTACATTGATTAAACTCATATTAACACCATTATGATAATAATTATCATTATAGTGATATTTAAATCTTCTTATTTTCAATCATTACTAATTAGTTACGAAAAGCTTATATACTTCAAAATTCACGCATTTTCATGGCAAAACTACTCAAAAGGTGGTTTTTAGCAACCTTATTCACAACCTTATTAGCTCAAGGTATCCATTCTCAAACCAAAAAACTTCAAATCGTAGATCCATTATTGTTTTCTCATGATTCTTTAATAAGTGGAATTCCTTCTTATGTTATTACAGAAAAAAATGGTATAAGAGATACGTTACAAACGGATTCAAACGGATATGTTGAAATTCCTACAGATACTACCGTAAAAGTTCCAGTAAAAAAAGGGTGGAATATTGTAAGCACTCCTTTGAAAACAGAAGATAAATCAAAAAATAATATATTTCCTGGTTCAATTTCTGAAGCTTACAAATATAATGAAGGATAT
Organism: Candidatus Woesearchaeota archaeon; assembly: GCA_964419925.1. Lineage (GTDB taxonomy): Archaea > Nanobdellota > Nanobdellia > SCGC-AAA011-G17 > GW2011-AR20 > JBBSXG01. The sequence goes on along the minus strand of CAYQPR010000013.1, from coordinate 21,048 downwards.
CTTTCTTCAGATAGTTTAGAAAGAGGAATTGGATATTGGTTAAAATTTAGCAATGATGATAGCATTTCAGTTGAAGGAAAATATTTTGGAAATGATACCGTTTTAGTAAGACCGGGATGGAATTTGGTTGGAAATTTGGATAAAGAAATGAATGTTGAAAATATTCAAGTTTCTCCTTCTGATTTAATTATAAGTAGTTTTTATAAGTTTGATCGTGGATATGAACCGACAAGTTCATTAAAAGTTGGAGAAGGATATTGGATTAATGCAAATAAAGATGGAGAGTTAATTTTTGGTAATACTCCTGGATTGGAAGCTAAAATTGAAAATAATTCGCTTCCTCCTAGTCCGCCTCAAGATGAAGTTAAGAGTGAAGTTAGAGTTAATTTAAATAAAGAAAATGTTAAAGTGTATGATGTTTTAGGAAGAGAAGTTGATATTAAAAATAAATTAAACAATGGAGTTTATTTTTTTAGAGTTTTTGAAAACGATAAAATGATTAATTCTGGAAAATTAATTAATTTGGATAATAGTATATTTTTTGGGAATAAAATTAGTAAAGAAAATACTAATGTGAGAAATTTTAGTAAGAAAACAAGTTTAGATGATTCAATTAGAATATTTGTTAAAGATGAACTAACGGATTCCGTTGGAGATTATCATGACTTTGAAGAAATTTATTTAGAAAGTGAAATTCCTAATAAAATTGCTTTATTTCCAAGTGCAAAATTGTTAGATTTTCATCATGTTCCAGATTCTAGGTTTGATACGAGTTCTGCTTTAGCTTTTGATCGGTTTATTACTTTTAGTGATAATGTTTATTGGTTAGATTTTGGAAATTATATATTAAATCATTATCCTAAGGATATGCCATTAAAGATATTTGCGAATAGAGATAGTATGCCTAATCTAAATTATTCAATGGCTTTTGATAGTGCAATGAGCAATTGGAAAAATTTAACTTCATTTTTATATAAGGGAGTTTTACTGCCTGCAGAAGATTTAGTTACAGAAGTTACATCAAAACCAGATACTGGTGTTTATATGAGATATTATGGAACTACAACGGGTGTAAATCGCGATTTAAGATATCCTCAACCATTCGAAATGAGCCCTCCAAATAGGGGTCCACCAATACTAACGAAAGTTAATATGAACACAAACTATAATGATTTTGAATTCATAAAAGAAATAATACAACATGAATTTTGGCACGTTTTCTTCGATCCGAGTAATAGTTCCAGAGAAGATGACGCAGGTGGTTTTAATCCAATGAATAGAGATTACAATGGAAAAATAAAAAGACTAAATAATTCTTTACAAAAATTCTTTCCAATAAAAACAACTGAAGGTGAGATTCAATATTTAGTAAAAGTTGGAGTTTACAAAGAGGACTAGGCAGTTTTAAATATTTATTGATATTTACATTTAAAACTTTAATGGAGGGGATTTATATGAATCTTGAGCAAAATCTACAAATGTATGAAATAAGAAGAGGAAGTTTTAATACACAACAAATGCAGTATGGGGGGTTATATGAATTATTAAGTAGTGGCGGATGTCCAGGCGGAGGAAATATAAAAATTTCAACAGATAAGGTAATTCTTAGCAATGATTTAGATTTACCTTTTGGAGATATACACGACACTTATTCCATTGATAGATATGGAAACCTTTACGGTGGACATACTACTCAAAGAGGGAAAAAAGGAGAACGAAGAACATTAAATGAGTTAGATGACATAGATACACAAGAATGATTAAGAAACCAATAATTTATGGATTAAGCAATAAGGGAAAAAGAAATGCTTACATCATAGAAAAAAATTCTTCTTTTATCCCTTTATTTGCTAATTTTCTATTAAATTGTGGATTTAAAAACAACCAATACATCGAGTATTCAGAAGATAAATCAATTAAGATAGATGAGTGGATTGATACCCAAGATAATTTTAAAAATGAGGATTATGATATAGATATAATTTTTGGAAAAGAAAGGATAATATTAATAATACGAACTGTCGAAGAAAACCTAGATCGAGTAAGAAAAGGAATTAACAATATGTGTGATTTTAATCAAGAAGTTATCGGGGAAAATTAGTTAAAAAAGTTCTCAATATTTTTCAATATGAAAAACCTAATAATTCAAGCTTCAGAAGTATTAGAACAAGAGTTTGGAATAAAACCAAATAAATCTAAATTATTTATTTATGAGGAGATACAAGAATTCCTAAAAAATACAAAAAATCCAAACGCACAATCAATGTTTATTCCTAGAAACTTGTCAGCACATGTTCCAAAAAATAGAATTGATCTTATTTTTCACGAGTATCACGGGCATGGATTATACTGTGAACATGCTAAATATGGCATGAAGATGGTAAAAGATGAAAAAAAGTTTCAAAACATGAAAGAGCATGAAGTAAAAAATGCGATAACAATGCATAACTATTTTAAAATAGATTTTGAGGGTCATGCACTATTAACTGAAGAATTCTTATTGTCAAAATTAAATAGATATGATGTTTTAGAAAAAAGATTAAAAGAATTAGAAAAACTAAGTTTTGATTCAGAAGTTTATTCTACAATAAATACACAAAAACTGGTTTTTAATAGAATTAAAGATTTAGAGAAAAGGTATGGTAAACTCCATATGTGGTACTATCTTGGGTTTCCAAAAATGTTTTCTGAAAATAGTATTTTAGAATTAGTAAAAGAAAGATTGGGAGAAAATTTTAATAATTTAGAGTTTGTAATCTTATTTGGTTCAAAAAAGAGGTATAGTGACATCGATTTATGTGTCATAGTAAAAGATGAATCTAAAATAAATCAATATTCTTCTTCAAACATAGAAAACATAGTGGATATGCCAATTTATCACAAAAGTGATTTCTTAAAAAAAATTGAGATGTTCGACCTTGTAGCAACAGAACCGATAATAACGGGCAATATTCTTTTTGGAAATAAAAATGAATTTCAAAGAATGAAACAATATTTAAAAGAAAATAAACCAACTAAAGAATCACTAGACTATATGAGTAAAAAGATTAAAGAATGTTATGAAAATGCTTCAAATTTTCTAAAAAACAGAGAGAAAAGATCAATCTTAAATGGATTGGTCTCATTAACATATGCCTTAAGTTACGAGGAAACGTTGTTTAGATATAAAAATGGAAGTAGGGTTGCCTTATTCTCTGAAATTAAAAACAAAGAAATTGAAAAAATAAGAAATGAAATCAAAAGAGTAGAAAGTAATATTATATTAACCGATTAAAAAAGAGTTTTATTCAACAGTTATATACTTCATAAGAATCTCTTCTTGTTGTCCGTACTCTTTATTGTCGTAAACTGACTCAAAGCAACATGCTTGTCCGTTATTTGGTTTAAAACAATTATCATCTTCGTCTAAAGCATCTTTCCAATAATTACCACCTTGATTTAAAGGGGTCATCCATCTTGATTGACATGAGTAATCTGGTTCAACCGTATTCGTTGGTATATCCCTTACAAAACATACTGGAAAAGCAGGCTGACAACTACTTGAAGTTTCAGACCAATCAAAATTTTCAGGACACTTCGTTATTTTACAACAAACTTTATTATTATAAGAACTAAAACTTCCAGCGTGACTATCTTCACTTTGAGCCAAACTTAAAACACCAAGCTCATCAGAATCACAGCTCGATTTAGTACTACATTGAACATTTCCACTTCCGCTATTAAATTTAAAACAAATATTACTAGTATAAAGTGTAGATTCAGGTTTAGAAACGTGAGTATCTAAAGGAGTTGTTCCAGAATTATAATACTTTAAAAAAATCCCAGAATTACAAGAAGAACCAAAAACATTAACCTCATAGCTATTTGGACAGCATAACTTATAAGGTCCATTTGAATTAATATTTTTTAAATGAGAGTCTGTTTCTTGATAAAAACTTAAGCTTAATGAATTTTCTCCTACAGAACAACTTTGTTTAATAGTACATTCTAATGCATTAACACTTATAGCTAAAATTAAACTTGCTAAAATTAAAATTATTAATTTTTTCATATAACCTCTTTTTAATTACAGTAAGTTTATTTGTATATAAAGGTTTTGGGAGAAACTCATTGTTACCTAAGCGGGACTTATCATAAAAATTAAGGTGTAATTATTAAGTAATAAAAATAGTTAAATTTATAAAAGTGTAAATACTGATTATTTTATGAAAATTGTATTGGTACTTGATAGATTTAAAATAAGAATCGTAGGAAAATTATAAAATTTAGAAGACAAAAAATAAAATAATGGCAAAACCAATAGCAACATATGCCTTTGAAGGAATTAATGCTGGTGGAAAAAGTACTGTAATTAAAGAAATTTCTTCATATTTTTTAGATAGAGGTTATTTCCCAAATGTCAATAAAATTGGAGGGTTGGGGGATTCTCTAAGAATGAATCGGCTTAAAAAAATATTAGATTATAGAGAAAGACTCAAAAGAGAAAATCAATTGACCCATAAACAAAAACAGGATTTTATTAAAGACAGAATATTTAGGTTAGCGATTAGAAAACAAATAAATGATTATCAAAAGAAAGAATTTGAAAATAAAACAATTTCTTTATTAGATAGAACTCCACTAATGTCGTGGGCCTATTCCTCTTCAGTAGATCCAAGCAACCCTTATCTTAACGAAATTTTAGAAGAAGGTTTAAATTTGAGTGAGAGATTAGGAATTGATACTCTCTTTTTATTAGAAATTGATGCTATTAATGTTTATAGCAGAATTATATGTCGAAGTCTTGAAGGAGATAAATCTATAGAAGAAGAAGTAGAAGATTTAACCGGCTTAATCCCGGCCACAGAAGAGATTAAGAAGAAAGTAGCACGAAAATCTTTAGAATATTTAACATCTGGAGTACAATTTCATAGAAAGAAGTTTAGAATCTGGGATTTTATGTCTTATGAAGAAATTGAAAGACAAGGTAGAACTTATCTTGAAGCAGCAAAAATGATGAATGAAAGAACTGGAACAAAAGTTGTTAGAATAAACGCAAGAGAGCCACTAAATCAAGTTTTGGCAAATATTAAGGAGCATACCCTATGATCGAAGTATTAAATATAATGCCTTTATCCTATATGGAAAGATATTTTCTTAAAGATAATAATCAAGGGAAGTGTATTGTCATGGCTCATTTAATGGAAAATAAAAAATATCTCTCAATCATAAAAGAAATAAAAGAAAATGGCAATTATATACTTCTGGATAATTCCGCTCCTTATTTGGGCTCTTCTGTAAATAATGAGGATCTACTAGACTGTATAAAATTGATAAAACCCGATGAAGTAATTTTGCCTGATGTTTTGGATGATGGTGAAGAAACAATTAAGAGAACTAAAGAGTTTCTTGACGCATTCTCAAAATACAATAGAATCAAGTTTATGGCTGTGCCCCAAGGCAAAACTATTGAAGAGTATAAGGAATGTTACAAAATCTTTGCAAGAAACAGTCAAATAGACTTAATTGGTCTTTCCTTTAGTGTTTCAAGACTATTTAATGTTCAGATAGATATTAATAAATATTCCTCTCCAAGAGAGCGTTTAATAAAATTATTTATAGATGAGGGGATAATTGATTATTCCAAACCCCACCACTTATTGGGTTTTGCAAATTCAGGTAATATAGAACTTGAACGGCTCTCAAAATATCATTTTATTAAAAGGTGCGATAGCAATGCAGCTTATAAAACTGCAAGAGAAAAAAATTTATTAGAATTTGATAAACCATATACAAAACCAGAAAGACCTATAAGTTTCTATTTAAAATTTGATGCCAAAATTTACAAATTGATGAAAAAAAATATTTCAGTTTTAGTTGACTCGGGTAATTTAAGAGAAAAATTTCCAGTAATAATAAGAAATGTATCAAGCCATACTATGGGAAATCAACTACACAGATATTTAGAAATAAAAGTTCACCACCTAATAAAAGAAAGGAATTTCAAAAGAATATTAATCAAAGGAGAATACAATAGAGATATGATTATAAGTAAAAACGAGAAAAGTAACAAATTATTTAATTTTCATAGACCAACTGCAAGGATTGAGGGAAATAATTTAACTCTATTTGTACCCCCTGGAAAAGACTATGTCATGCATTATGCTTCTCTAATTGCAACTTATTTATCCTTAAAGGGTAGAAGATACGATCATGTTTTATACTTAGAACCCGCTAGTAAAAAATGTGAAGGTTTACTTTTATCATCTCACCTAGATAAGATGAATGTAAAGGAAACTATAATATTTGGTTACGGTTTAGAAAAGATGTTTGGATTGTCTTCTTGGAAGGAAAACGGAGCTTTTTTATATAAAAATATAAAAATCGGAAAAAATGAAGTAACTTTGCTTGGTTGTAAACATAGCATTTGGGGAGATATTGCAGAGAGGGTTATAAAAATTTTAGCTAAAGAACACAACATAAAAAATCTCATCTACATAGGGAAGCTTGGGAGTTTAAAGGAAAACATCAAGCCAAATTCCTTTTTAGCAACAGGGAATACAAGTTTTGTTAAAGGAAAAGAGGTTAAATGGAAGAATATTTTTGAGAAAGTGAAATCATCACCTATTCTAATTAAAGGAAAACATTATTCAAGTCCATCGATTTTATTAGAGAATAAAATATGGCTAGATAAGAACGGACATCTAGACTTTGTTGATCCAGAAATTGGATATTTTGCTAAAGGAGCAATTGAAACCAATGTTAACTTTGGTTATTTACACATTATATCGAATAATCTTTTTAAAATGAATAATGAAAACTTATCTAATGAAAGAGAACAATCAATTCTAGATAAAAGAAAGAGACTTTTGCTAGAAATTAAAAAGATTTTATATGAGGTAATAAATCAACAAAATATATAAACTCAAAAATTAAACAAAGATAAATGGCATATAAAAATAAAGAAATTGAAGTAAAATTTTTTCTAAAAAATACTCCAAAGGTAATTGATTTCTTAAATAATAATGCTAGAAAAAATAATCATGAAGAGAATCAGACGGATACTTATTTTACTCCTGCCCATAAAAACTTTCTTGAACCCGAATACCCTTTTCAATGGTTAAGAATAAGAGAATCTAAAAAAGACGTTAGCTTAAATTATAAGCACTTTTACCCAGAAAATCAAAAAGAAATAGACTACTGTGACGAGTTTGAAGCAGTTATTAGTAGCCCAATTGTAAAAAATATTTTTGAGAAATTAGATTTTAAGAAATTAGTAGAAGTTAAGAAAAATAGAAATAGTTGGATATATAAAGATGTTGAAATCTCAATTGATCAGGTTGAGGAGTTGGGGGTATTTATTGAATTAGAAATCACAACTCATTTTGATGATCCAAAAGTAGCCAAATCCTACTTATATGATATTGTAAAAGAAATTGGAGCAGAGGTAGGAGAAGAAGATTACAGGGGCTATCCATTTATATTGTTAGAAAAAAGAGGGTATAAATTTAGTTAAATTATTTTAATTGTATTTCACAAATAATTGGGGCATGATCTGAAGATTTTTCTTTTTCCCTTGTTAAGCAATCAACTTTACTAAATTTTATTTTGCTGACCAATTTTGGAGATACTAAAAAATAATCTAGTCTCATTCCCCTCCCTGCTTTTAGACCATCTCCATGATCCCACCAAGTGTAAAGAGAATTACTTGGAAAGTGTGTTTTCATAATATCTACAAGGCCAGTATCTAACAAGTCTGATAGACATTTTCTTGATTTTATATCAACCATGGTGGAGCACAACCAATGTTTTGAATCGAACACTTCATAGTCTTGAGAAACAACATTAAAATCTCCACAAATAATTATTTTATCATGATTAGTGTGACTTCTTTTTATGTAACTAATAAACTGCTGATACCATTCAATTTTTTTGACCAATGATTTATCCATTACTGATTTAGCATTTGGTGCATAAACATTGTAAATCCACATGTCAAATATTCGCCCAGAAATTACTCTTGCTGAAGAGTCAGAAGATCCTTCAAATCCTCTTGATACTTGATATATTTCTAACTTGCTTAATATAGCAACGCCGTTATATCTCGTTTCTCCATAAGTTATAACATTATAGCCTAAATCTTTGAAATCTTGTTTTGGAAAGTGCTCATCTAAAATTTTAGTTTCTTGTAAACAGACTATGTCTGGAGATTCTCTTTTCAACCACTCCTTAACTTGTTCTTTTCTAGCACGGATAGAATTGACATTCCAAGAAGCTATCTTAATTTTATCATAATTATTTTTACATTCTTGTATGCCATTATTAAAAAGATTAAGCTGAGACATAATAATTATACTCTTTTAGTTTCTTATAAATATTTCTAATTAAGGCTTACCTGTGCTCCCCACGGACATATGCCCCTAAGTTACACAATTAAAACACAATAACAACAATTTTATACCTAGAAATTTTCTTGTAAATGATGAATTATAAAGAGAAATTTGAGCCAAAAGGAAATAAAATTATTCATGGAGCCGGACAAAGTTTAGAGATGTTTCGTGAATATTGGAAATCTGTTGGAAAATATAAACCCCTTATTTACATGACTTATATTAAAATTCAAAATATAAATAAATGGATTGATAAAATTCAAAAGGAAGTAAAAGAATTTCCAAGTTTGATAATCCTGTTTTTATTCGAATTGGTTATGAATTTGACAAAAAAGGAAAATATGATCCTAAAAATTTTATTAAAGCCTGAAAACATTTTGTTGATAAATATAGAAGAGAGAAGATTAATAATATAGCAAATGTTTGGTGTGCTTGTCCATATAAGGGAACCGCACCAGTTAAGCCCTATTACCCTGGAGATGATTATGTTGATTGGTTTGGAATTGATGTTTTTTCAGCAAGACATTTTGCAAATAGTGAAAACCAACAAACAGAAGATTTTCTAAAATTAGCTAAAAAACATAAAAAACCTGTAATGATAGGAGAATCATCTCCAGCAAGAACAGGAGTAGATAAAGGACAAGAGAGTTGGAATGAGTGGTTTAAACCATATTTTGAATGGATAGAAAACCATCCAAACATCAAAGCTTTCTGTTACATAAATTGGGATTGGGGGAAAGATTGGAAACAGCCAGAATGGTTAAATGGAAGAATACATGAAAATGAAACCGTAAAAGAAAGTTTTGTTAAAGAATTATCTAAATCAAAATACCTACATAATCAAAATATTAATAAGTTTCTCGAAAAGGTTTATACCAATTAATCTTTTTACCTTAATCAAATCAATTATTAAATACTAGTTATAGTCTAGATACACATTAACACCAACTTAGAACATAATAAAGGGGAATGATTTTTATTAAAGAAAGGTTTAAAACTAAGGGCATTATAAAAAGCATAAATGGCAAAAATCTTTTTAATAAGACACGGAGAATCTGTAGAATCTGGCGGAGAAATGATATTAAGTAAAAAAGGAATTCTTCAATCAAAAAAACTCGCTAAAAAATTGAAAAAATTGAACATCTCAAAAATATATGTAAGTAATTTAAAAAGAGCTTTAGAAACATATAATGAGTTTCATAAACTAAAACCAAAGATTAAAACAATTAAAACAAGTAGATTAAACGAAATTTATAGAAAGTTGGTTGGAGGACCAAAATTGCAACAAGTCTCAAAAAATAGAGAAAGGAATGATAAAAAAAGAATTGAATCCATTATTAAAGAAATAATTAAAAATTTAAAAAAAGAGGAGAATATTGTAATATTTACACACGGTAACCTTATCAGATATTTTATTGCAAAAATCCTAAATATCAAAAAAATATGTTTATGGAGAGAAATGACAATAAGTAATGCTTCAATCTCATTAATTGAAATTATAAACAAAAAAGCAACAATGGTATTTATTAACAACACGGAACATTTAGTGAAAAACAGAAGATTTATTAGGAAATCAAGTCTTGTTTAAATATGGATTTTGAAAAAAGTCTTAAAATTTCTGCAGTTTCAGGAATTATGATTACATTTATTAGCATATTATCTGTTCTAGCTACATTTTTTATCAATCAAATTGAACATAAAATACTATTAAATAATATTTTTTCACTTTCGTTTTTAATTTTTAATATTATATTTCATTATGGATTTATAAAAATAGGAAAAGAAATAAAAAATAATGTTTTAGTTTTAATGTCATTCTCATTAATTATAATAAACTTAATCTCTTATCTCCTTGGTTTATTTAGTTTTTATTATTCATTTCTAGGTTTAATAATATTATCGATTTCAAATGTAATTCTATATGTGTATTATTTAGCAGAGATTGGTTTTAGCATTGGAATCCTTAAATTAAGAGAAAATTTTGGAAATATTGTAATAATTGTATTTGTTCTTGGAATAATTGATGGTCTAATTAACATTAAACAATTAAGCCCAATTTTAAGATTATTTGTTTTCATTCCACTTAATATTTTGAAAGTTATAATTTTGTCTAAATTTTCTAAAATAAAATGAAAGAAATTAAAATAGAAAAAAGAGGATTTAAGGGAAAAATAAGATTATTATTTTTATATGAAAAAATAAAGAATAAAAAAAATATCAATCAACTTTTAAAAGAATTTAAATTAATTAATGGTATAGGGTATGGTGGTTATAAGGATAAAATTGCACTTAAAAAATTCCTTTTATGGGCAATATTTGACGAAAAGGATAATAGAATAAAATATCATCCAATTGATAAAGAAGACTGTATTCGACTAACTAAAGAAATTTTTTATAAAACCCCAGAAATTGATTTTAAAAATATTTATTTATTTATACTCCCAACATTTAATAAATTCTATTCTAAAAAACTAAATGGAATCGGGGGATACTGCACATGGGAAAATTGTATTTTTATTTTTATAGATCCAATTAAAGGATGGAAGAAAAATTTTAAAATAAATCTAGCACATGAGCTCGCACACGCAGTTTCACCTTTTTATTTGATTAATAAGACAATTTTAGACTGGCTAGTATTAGACGGGTTAGCAGAAAATTTTCAAGAAAATATAAACAAAAAAAAGTCTCAGATAACAAAGGCAATTTCAAAGAAAAGAGCAATGAAGATTTTTATAAAAATAAAAGAAAAATTAAACACTGATGATGAACAATTACATCGAGAATTATTTTATGAAAACAAAAAATATCCCTTATGGGCAGGATATTCCATTGGTTATCATATTGTTAAAGAATATTTAAAGAAACAAAAAAATATTGATTGGAATAAAATCATTAAAATCCAACCAAAGATTATTTTAAACGAATCTGGTTTTTGTGAACCAATAACGAACAAAGAAGCTAAAAAAGAGCATGAAATTTGGAGATTAAAACAAAAAAAGTTATTAGGAATAGCTAAAAAAATTTACTTAAGTTGTAAAAATAAACATGAAAAAATATATCTTGAAAAAATAAATAATCAAATTTATGATTTAATGTGCGAAAATTGTTGGGATAAATTTAGAAAAAAATCTTCTAAACATTAAAATTCAATAAGGTCTTCAAAAAGATTAAATCTCGACATACAATAAATTTAGCCGTATAATCTTTTGGATTGTCTTTCTCTAGTAATTGAATAGCATTTTTTAATGTGGTCCACTCAACTTTAATTCCTAAAATCTCTTTTTCTTCTTTGGTTAAATTTGAATTTGACCTTCTTAACACATTTGCAATGTAACAATAAGAAGTTTGTTTTTGTCCATATTTATTTTTTATTTCGATTATTTTGCCAATTTCCATACCAATTTTAATCTTGCAACCAATTTCTTCTTGCAATTCTCTTTCCAAGGTTTTTTTTATATTTTCTCCTTTCTCAATTCCACCACCGGGTAGTTTATGAAAGTGGTATTTCTTAGCATCAAGTAAAGCAATTTTATGTTCAGAATTAAATACAATTGCTCTAACTGCGTTTCTTAAATTATAGCTTCCATTAAATTTTATTTCCTTACCGATGATTTCTTTATCAGTTATAGTAGAAATTAGATTCATTTTACCCGCCCACATTTTCCTTTATTTTCTCAACAATTTCTTTTGGAGTTTTGTCTTTCACATAAACAATAAAATCACACAATTCTTTGAAAATGATTGGAAACCCCTTATAACTTTTTTTGGTTTTATCAAAAAGTTCTTTTCTATTAAAATTCTTAAAGTGTTCTCTTTTTCTTTCCCTTTCAAAAAGAAATTTAATAGATTCATTGATGCTCTTTGAGGGCAATAATCCAATAATAATAGAATTTTCTTTTGCAGTTTTTCTTACCCTTTGACTTGCTTCAGCATATTTTTTTGAGCTAACGGCCCCACCAGAAATATCAAAAACGAAATTATTTTTTTTATAAATTTCTCTTATCAAGCCATAATTACTATTTTTAATAAATTTTCCGATTAAGTTTTGTTTAATAGCTTTATCTAAACCGCCATATTTTTTCAACGCTTTTTCACCTATTTCATCAGAAGAAAAATATTTGAGCCTAAGATTTTTGGCGAGTAATTTAGAAATTGTAGTTTTACCTACAGATCTTGGACCGGTTATTGTAATTCTCATTTTGATAGACAATCAAAAGCAGCGTTCATTAGCATATTTAGATTTTTTTTAACCTGCTTTGAACTAAATTGTGGATTCCATTTTTCTTCTCTCAAGATGTCTGAAACCACAAATGCTGCAGCAATCTTCACATTTCTTAGTTTAGCTACAGCAAATAGAGCAGATGCTTCCATCTCTACAGTTTTAACACCTTGTTTTTTATAATGTTGAATCTCTTTTTTTGTTTCCCTATAGGGCGCGTCTATAGTCCATGTTGTTCCTTTTTGAAATTTAAGATTTTGTTTTTCAATTGATTTCTCTAAACTAGAGGTTAATCTTTTATTAGGATAAGAATACTTTCCATGAGAATAATAATGATAACTGGTTCCCTCATCTCTAATTGCTCGCTTACATAAGAATATTCCAAAATTATCTAACCCGCCAGCATAACCAATATTTAAAAATTTTTTCCCACCTAATGCAATTAACTCCTCTAAAACAGTTGTCGCATGTGGTGAACCGATTCCAGTCATCAAAACTACGCCAATATCTTTATACGAATAAATCGTTATTAATCTATTATAATTTATTTTCTTTACATTAAACTTATTTCTAAAATACTTTAAAGTTTTGAGAGAATAAATTAAAATATATTTTGTTGGTTTTTTAACAGGATTTTTCTTTATTTTTTTCCAGTTAATATAATCTTTTGGGTCAAATAATGCAATTTCTCGATGTTTATTTTTAAATTGAGGGTATACCATCCTTACATTTGAATCATTTTCAAATATATAAATCTATTTCATTTAACTTAAATAAATTACTAAAATTTTTTCATTGGATTTAGATGCTATTAATTTTATAATTCTTAAATATAAAAGATAGAGTTCATTTCATTGTAAATCTCAGTTTTACATAAATTATTTAAACTTTAAAATAACCATATTTCCATGAAAAAAGGGTTTGTTTTCTCATTTGACAGTTTTTTAGCATTAACGATTTTCGTATTGTTCATAATCCTAATATATTTTTTCTTTATATCATCCACACCGGCAACACAGCAGTATTATTTTTCAGAAGATATGTTAAACGTAATGAGCAATGTAAAAATAAATGAATTAAATTTAAACAAATATCCTCAAATAGATATATTAGTTCAAGATAATAAAATTAACCCAAGCTCGACAATAATGGAAGAATTAATAACATTAAAGCTAAAAGACGACACTGAATCAGCTTGTTCTTTATTTGATGGAGCATTAAAAGGATTAAAATTAAATCTCCAAGCAGGTTTTGATTTAGGGAAAGAAAAAATCTGCAATGAAAAAACAGATATTAAAACAAATTTAGTTTCCCGTTCAAGATTAGGAATAGGAAGAATCTAGAAAGCACAGTTTGGATCTTGTTTCATATATCCATAAAGATGACCAGAATCTAAATAAATTGGGTGATTTTGAATTAAACAACCTTCTTTATTTAACTTCCAATAATAATGGTCGATATAGGAAACATCTGAATTAAGGGTAAGATAAACAATAGTTTCAATTCCATTTTCATTATCATTAAAGCTTCCCTGCAATCGATCTAAGAAACTTGGAGCATCGTTGTTAGCAAGATATTCTGGTCCCCGATAAACTTTTTCAAAAACTAAATCATCAGGATTATTAACATCAAAGCTAGATTGATTTATTGTAACATTTCTTTCATTAAAAACAAGCATGAAAGGATCACGATAATTTGTTATATTCAACAACACGGAAAATTTCCTATCCTCAAAATTCCAGAAAATTTCCTTATCAAAACTGCTAACATGATAATCTGGAATTGTCATGTTTACCTGTAATTCGAAAGGAGAATATCCACCAATCTCAAATACAAAATTATTAATATCAGCATAACTAAAATTTATTCCCGATCTAGTTCCAAGTTCTTGAACTTCTTCTAATATCGAACTTAAAGTATAATTTATCAAAACATTTTTTTTATCGTATTCGCTCATAGCATTCAATTGAACAAAACCAGAACCCGGATTATATCTTTCAAAAAGAATTCCTTCTTTTAAGTTTTCATTCAAATCTGAATTAAAAAAGACTTCTTCATTAGGATTTATTCCAACATTAGTTTCATCTAAATATTGCAACCATGCCAAAACAACCTTATTTGAAGAGCTTTTTAATGCCTGTGGCAACAACTGATCATCTAAAATTTTTCCAAATTCATTTAAAGTTTCAATTTTAACATTATTGTTCTGAATTTTTATCTGATTATTCTTGCTTGAAACATTAACAAGAAACGCAATAAGAACTATCGAAAGAAGTGTAACAACAATAAAAGTGAAGACAACACCTTTCTTATTCATAGTTAACCCATGTACGGATTTTAGCCAAAACAATTTGTAAAGTTTTTGAAGTAAAGATAGGACAATTATCTGTACATTTAGCAACTTGATTATCAATGATTAAATTAACTCCAAAGCTTCCTTCTCTTCCGGGAACACCATCGCTAGAAGGGGGGTTAGTTGAATAATAGTTTGCATCAATTGCAGTTACATTAACAGTATATTTTGCATCTTCACATTTACCAATCTCAAATATTCCATTTAAATTAACATTATTTTGATAAGGAGATTCTCCAAAGTAAGCAATCAAAGAGGTGCATTCTCCTGCAGGACATCTAAATGAACAATAATCTTCAGGGTTATTTTTATCTAAATTTATTGGAAAATAACCACTTCTCTCAATATCATATTTGTAAACTTCAACCTTAGAAGAAACAATTCCAACAGAACTTTCTAAACTAGGTTTAACATCAATATTAAAATCTCCATAAGTAACTAAGGTATTTTTTTCAAGTTCTTGAGAAGTTTGTTCTCCTTCTCTATCAATAAAAAGCTGTATCTTAGGACGAACACGTCCTTCCCCTTGTACAATATCTCCACCCTCGTTTCCGGTTGTAGAAGCTAAATAAACAAATAAATTTCCAGGAAAGTTTGTAATAAACTCTTCCTTTTCTTGTTCAGGAAGGTTATTATAAATTTCATTGAAATCAGCTCGACATATTCCATTATTAGTTTCAATCTCTTGAGGACCGCATACTTCAGTAACTCCATTTGGAATATTTCCCCAGTTGCGATCTATCTTGAGATTAACCTGTTGAGCATAAGTTTTAGTTGCAAAAACATTTATATCTCCTTTATAATCAACCGCATCAGGAACATAAAGATTTATAGGGGAACATTCGCTGCAATCCGGATCACAAGGATAACATTTTCCAGTTGGAGTATTTGGACAAGAATTCCATGAATTTTTAGCATAATTTGTAGGACAAAAACCATCTGAAACTGATTTACAATCAATGCTATAATTTAATAAAACATTATCATTATCTGAAATTTGAGGACAAACCAAGACTCCAGAACAATAAGTTTGTGCTTCAACAAAATAAATAAAACTAAAAAAAGCAAGAATAAGAAGAATAAAATTCTTATTCATTTTAATATCCTCAAGCATAATTCTTTTATATCCTTAGTAATAAGATTATCACATAAAATTTTATTATTCTCTTTCAAGGCTTTCTTCAAACCAACCTTATCAACACATCTTTGTTTTATCAAAGAAGGAAGAACATTACATTTTTCAGCATCTCCAGAAATAACAGCCTTATTTATCTCAACAGAATAACAGGCATCAAAGCAAGAAACATCTTCATTGCATTTACTTTCGCATGTAATCTTTGTATCTAATATTTTTTCTTCAAATTTATTTTTTGAAGGATCAACATCAACTTTATTTAAAGTAAATGAGTTAACAACTAAATAAACAAAAACCAAAACAATTAGAACCCATAAAGTTTTCTTAATCATAACAACCTCTTTTTATAACTAAAATAATATATTCGTATATAAACCTTTTGGATGAGCTTAAAAGAAAACGTTTATATATTCACTAATCGAATTAAAGAACATGGGAATTAATATTACAACTGCGATAGATTCTTTGGTTGAACTTATAAAAAACAAGAAAAAATTAACTTTAGATCAAGCTTCAACAGAATTAGGAATTCCTCCAAATATAATAAATGAATGGGCAACGTTTTTAGAAGAAGAGGGTGTATTGCAGATTGAATATAAGTTTACAACACCTTATTTATCAACGAAAGAAAAATCTTTCCCATTAAAAGAAGAGAACCTAAAACAAAGATTAGACTTAGCATCAAGAAAGCTTGAATTCATGTTAACAACTTTAAGTAAATTTAAAATTGAGATTAAAGAAAAAATAAATGATATCGAAGACGTAAGAAAACTAATGAAAGATTATAAAGGAAAAGTAACAAAAGAGTTTGTTTTCGCTCAAAAGTTTATTTTAGAATATGAAATTAATGATGGAATAAAAATAATAAAAAAGATTAAGATGATAACTCCAGAAGCAATGGAAGCAATTGAAAAGAAAATTGTAGATCTGGAAAATAAAAAAATTATATTTGAGAAGAATTATAGTTCAATTTAAAAAAAAGAGGAAAAAATGGTTGTAAAAGAAACATATACTTACTATTCTGGAAAAATTCCTATTACCATTTCCATTGAAGAAAATAAAGAAGAGTTTGTTTTAGTATATAATTTAACTGTTGCAGAAATAAGCAAGAACACAGAAATTTTATTAGATAAGATAAGGGATGAAGTAATTAGCAAGGCGGGAATAAGGATAACAGATGTTACAGATTTAAAAAAATCAGAATATTTAGAAAAAAGATTCAGAGAAGAAATAACATATTTATTAAGCAAGTATCTTCCAGGTGTTTCAGATAAGACAAAAGATTTCTTGATAACTTATTTAGTCCAGAAAAGTTTAGGTCTGGGAAAGATTGAATTATTATTAGATGATAATAATTTGGAAGAAATCGTAATAAATAATGCATCAGAATCGGCATGGGTTTATCATCATAAACATGGATGGCTAAAAACAAATATCTATTTAGAAAATGAAGAACAAATAAAACATTATTCTGCTTTAATCGGAAGAAAGGTTGGAAGAAGTATTAATCTTCTTAGTCCTTTATTAGATGCCCATTTAGAAACTGGAGAAAGAATAAACGCAACATTATATCCTGTTTCAAGCAAAGGTAATACATTAACATTAAGAAAGTTCTCTGCAAAGCCAATTACAATAACAAATATGCTTAAAGAAAAAACAATTTCACTATCTGCTGCTTCATTAATCTGGGCTGGAATTGAATATGAATTAAGTGCTTTAGTTGCGGGAGGAACGGCTTCAGGAAAGTCAGTTTTATTAGGTGCATTATGTAGTTTTTTTCCTCCAAACCAAAGAATTGTCTCGATAGAAGATGTAAGAGAATTAGTTCTTCCAAAATATCTTCATTGGATTCCTATGGTAACTCGTGAAGCAAATGTTGAAGGAAAGGGAGAGGTTACAATGCTTGATTTAATTATTAATTCTTTAAGAATGAGGCCGGATAGAATTGTTGTAGGGGAAATAAGAAGGCAAAGAGAAGCTGAAACTTTATTTGAAGCAATGCATACGGGACACAGTGTATATGCCACTTTACATGCAAATGATACAGAAGAAACGATTAACAGATTACTAAATCCACCAATTAGTGTTCCGAAAAGTTCCTTACCTGCAATTTCAATGATAATCATGATGCATAGAAATAGGAGAACGGGTGTAAGAAGAGTTCTTCAAGTTTCAGAAATTGAAAAAAACTCAACAGGAAAAGTTCTCATGCAATATGATTTGAAAAATGATAACATGAATACTATAAATAAATCTTCAAGATTAATTCCAGAACTGCAAATGCAGACAGGATTAACTTCTCAGGAAATAAATCAGGACCTTAAAGAAAAAAGTTTAATTTTAAGCTACTTAGCAAAGAAAAATATAGATGATGTAGATAACATTGGAAAAATAGTTGGAACATATTATACTCATAAAAATGAAATCTTAAGGATGATTAAAAAATGAGCTACGAAGATGCTATTTTAAAAAAATTTCCGCATTTAAAATTTGATTTGTTGCAAGCCGGGATGCCAATTAAACCAGAAGAATTTATAAAAAAAAGATTAATTGAATCATTAATTGTAAGTTTAACATTAACAACAAGTTTAATTTTTATTTTAGTTAGAAATAATTCAAGTTTATTGTTTGGGATTTTATCTCTTCCAATAATCTATATAATAGCTTTTTATTTTTTGATAAATACACCAAAATCAAGTATCTTAAAAAAATCGAGGGAGATTGATTCAGAAGTAATCTATGCTGGAAGATTTTTATTAATCCAATTAAGTGCTGGTATTCCATTATTTAACGCAATTGAAAGCGTTGCAGATAATTTTGAGAACATTGGAAAACATTTCAAGGAAATTGTAAAAAGGGTAGATTTGGGAAAACCTTTGGAAGATTCAATTGAAGAAGTAATGGAATTAACACCATCTGATAATTTTAGAAAATTACTTTTCACAATAACAAACTCATTGAAAACTGGAGCAGATGTTTCAACTTCATTGCAAAGTATTATTGAACAAATTTCTCAAGAAAAAATGATTAGATTAAAAGAATATGGAAAAAAACTTAATCCAATGGTAATGTTTTATTTAATAATTGCAGTAATTGCTCCATCTTTAGGAATCGCTTTAATGACATTATTATCAAGTTTCTTAGGAATAAGCTTATCATTAACAACTTTATTACTAATAAGTTTTTTTGTAATGGTTGTTCAGCTTGCGTTCATTTCAGTAATAGATACGTTAAGGAGAGGGGTTTAAATGAATCTACTTGATTTATTAATCTCAAAGAATATAAAGAAAAAAATAGATGAAGAATTTGTTAAAGTAAAATTTAAATTTGATTTAGATAAATTAATTAAAAATAATTTAATAATAAGTATTTTTTTAGCCGTAATAGTTGAGTTTATATTTAAAGAAAAAATAATATCTAGTAGTTCAACTGAAATTTCAATAATTATTTATTACTTAATCTCTTATATTATTTCAATAATTCTGATTTTCATTTTTGTTTACATGAGTTTAACATTAAGAAAAGTAAAAAGAAAAAAAGAGATGGAAAACTCCCTTGCAGATTATTTACAATTAGTAGCCTCTAATCTTAATGCTGGAATGCCTATAGATCAAGCACTAGAATATGCTGTTAGAGATAGATTTGGAGCCTTGGCAGAAGATATGGAGTTAGTTGCAAGAAAAGTAATGACCGGGTATGATATAGAAAAAGCGTTAATTGAGCTAAGCAAAAAATATGATTCAGATATTTTAAATAAATCTATGATATTATTAGTTGAAGGAATCAAATCAGGTGGAGAATTATCTTCTTTAGTCAATAAAATTGCATGGAATATTAAAGAAACCCAACTACTAGAAAAAGAGATCTCAGCAGAAACAACAACTTATACCATATTTATCATTTTCGCTTCAATAATTGCTGCGCCAGCATTGTATGCCCTTTCTCATAGAATTATTCTTATAATGAATCAAGTTACAAGCAAGATAGATATAAGCGCAATTAGTGGAATAAGCTCAAGCATTCCATTAACAATAGGTGCACAGATAATTTCAGAAGTTGACTTCAAAACTTTCGCGATTATAAACTTAATCGTAACTTGTGCAATATCGGCTACCTTAGTTTCAAAAATTAAGAAAGGAAGCGCAAAAGCAGGATTAAGATTAATTCCAATTTTTATTTTTATTGGAGTAATCTTATTTTATTTAGTAATTAAAATACTAGAAAAATTATTTGCCAATTTGTTAATTTAAGAAAGATTTATTAATAAGAAAAAAGAATAAACATAAGATGAAAAAAAGAGGTTTAGTAATTTTAGTACTTATTTTATTAATATTACCTTCAATCTATTCAATAGAAGAGGATGAAGAGGTTATACTACCAAAACAAATTTATGATATTAAAGAAAATATAGATTTTCTCAATGGAAAACCTGTAAGCTTAGATTTAAGTGAAAATTCAACAATAAGTTTTAATGTCCTTGAAGATGAATGTGTTTTAAGTTTTTCACAAATACAAAAACAAACTCAGATTGTTGTTTTCTCATTGAATTGCGGACAAGAAAACCAAGATATTCCTCTAAAAAAAGCTGTAATGAAGCAACTTGATGTGGATTATGATGATATTCAAGACATTGAATTAGTCTTAGATAAGATTAATGTTAAAAGCAGTGTTATTACTGTTTCAATTAAAAAAATAGTTGAAACTAAAGAAAAAACAAATTATAGTTCTTATATACTTTTATTAATAGCAGCCGGAATAGGATTATATTTCTTTTATACAAATAAAACAGCAAAAACTAATTATAATAAAGTAAAAGACTTAATAGAAAAAATTGAGAATCATTTATCTTTGAAAGAGAATTCTGAGGCTAAAAGAGCTTATTTAGAAGCAAAAGAACTTTACGATAAATTAACTTTAAAACAACAAAAAGAACTTTATGATAAGATAACTGAATTATTTAAACAATTTAAAT
>CAYQPR010000012.1:0-26555 GCA_964419925.1 Candidatus Woesearchaeota archaeon | reverse complement strand
AAGGTAAAGCACTTGGAATCCCCTTATCACACTTGCGTGCATTGTAAAGTTTTCGCGACTGCTGCATCCCTTAGGACTAGGACCCTTTTCTCAGTGTCCTTCTCGGGGCTAGAGCTCTCACTCCCCCTACTGATCTTTGGTATGGTGAGCCATTACCTCGCCATCAGCCTAATCAGCCGCCAACTCATCTTATGGCATTGCTTTTCAAAGAAAGTGCATTCCAGCCTCAATCTTCTATCCAGGTTTAGCCTCAGTTTCCCAAGGTTATCCTGAACCATAAGTTAGATTATCGACGTGTTACTGAGCCTTTCGCCAGTGTCTCTTGCGAGACCCTAAAACTTGCATGTCTAAGTCGGATTCCAATAGCAGCGATCTTCCGCAGGATCAACGGAAACTTATTGATCGCAAGATCATTTAATTAATTATTAGAGACTTATCCACAATTGTTCAAGTTCATACATCGTACTTAATATTTCATTAAGTATTCATTTAATTCTTTTAGAATTTAGAAGACAAAATAAATCATCTTCCACACGACATGTTAAATAGTAAGTTATGGGATTAACAACTTATATTTAAAGCTTGCGTAGAATCATCATATAATTATATTTAAAAAGATAAAATTGGATGTACTAAAATTGATTAAGATTTTAGAATCAAATAAATAAAAATATTTTAATTTAGATAAATTAAAAAAATAAAATTATGCTGCTTGTGCTTTTCTCTTTCTCTTTTCTTTTCTCATTCTTTTACGTTGCCATTTCCATCGCATTTGATTTTTCTTTTTCCAACGACGAGAAGAACGCTTCATTTTCTTACCTCAAGAATATCTTCATAATTAGTTAATTCATATATTTTTTTATTTATCTCTTCCATTTCAATTTTTATGACTTCAATGTCTTCTTTAATTTTTGAAAATGCTTCTTTTATGGATTGTTCACTAACCATCTTATTTTTTCGAGTTTTTAATCCATATATAAATCTTTTGAATAGATTTAAATATTTCTTGATTATAGTAAAACTATGTTAGAACAAGTAAGGCAAGATATTTTAGCAATACTAAAAGAGGGGATTATTGCAATAAAAAATGAAAATACTAGCAGATTAAGGGATTTAAGTAATCAAACAACTCACGACTCAAGTATATTTCAAGATGAAAATTCTATAACAATAGCTGTAGTGATGTATGCCTTAAATAAAATATTTGGAAGAAGTTCTTATCGAGAATATAATGACTGGAAGATTTTTAATAAAATCGTTTTAGAAAGCTTAGAGAAATCGTACGATGAATTAAGTAATAATAATATTGCGAGTTATCAAAGTGAAATTAAAAAAATACTTGAGGTGATTAATAAGCTTTCTTCTCATTTAAAAAATTATATTAAAGATTTATTTCAAGATGCTTCTATTAAAAAAGGATCTAGAATTCATGAACATGGTGTATCAATAGGAAAAGCTGCTGAATTATTGATGATAAGTAAATGGGAACTAATGGATTATGCTGGGAAAACTGGAATTTATGATCGGGAAGAAAACATTTCGATGAAAATAGAGGATAGAATTAAGTTTACGAGAGGATTATTTAAATGAAATCATTAGTTTTTGATTCAAGTTCGTTAATAAGTATAACTGTAAATAACTTGCTGAATTATTTGGGAAAATTAAAAAAATATTATCAGGGGGAATTTTTCATAACTAAGGAAGTAATGAGAGAAGTAATAAAAACTCCAATTCATATTAATAAATATAAGTTAGAAGCAATGCAATTGGCTATTTTTTTAGAAGAAGGTGCTAAGGTTTATGAAAATGATCTTAGTAATAAATGTAATTATTTGTTAACATTAGCAAATTCGATTTACAAAGCTAATGATAATTATATCTCAATATTACAAAAAGGAGAAATTGAAAGTTTAGCGTTAGTTGTTTTACTTGAATCCGATGCGTTGGTTGTCGATGAAAGAACTATGAGGTTACTTATTGAGGATCCATTGAAATTAAAAAATTTACTTGAAAAAAAGTTACATACAAAAATTACAATTGATAAAAAAAATCTTTTATATTTTAAAAAAGAAACTAAAAATGTTAAGATTATAAGAAGTTCTGAACTAATGATAATTGCATTTGAATTAAATCTTTTTAATGAATATGAAAAAAGTAAAAATTTAATTGAGAATTATAAAAAAGAATTATTAGAAGGGATATTATATAGTTTAAGATTAAAAGGGTGCTCAATATCTTTTGAAGAAATTAAAGAAACTTTAAGAGTTGAAAAAATTAGATAATTATTTACCCGTGCTTCCAAAACCAGATTTATTTCTATTTGTTTCTTCCAGAGAATCAACATATTCAATTTCTACTTTTTTATATTCTGAGATAATCATTTGTGCTACCCTATCATTTTTGTTAATTTGAAATTCTTTGTTACTTAAATTTATAAGAATAACCCCAATTTCTCCTCGGTAATTTTCATCTATAACTCCACCAAGAACGTGTATGCCGTGATGAAATGAATTTCCACTCCTATCTTTAATATTACCCCAATGATTTTTAGGAATTGCCATTTCAATTCCAGTTTTAACTAATATTCTTTCATTTGGTTTAATTATATAAAAATCTTGTTCTAGTTCTTTTTTTTCATGATCTAGATTAATAATAAATTTGTTTGATGCCCTTAAATCTAAAGCAGCGTCGCCATCCCTAGAGTAACAAATATTGTTTAATCCATTTAATGATTTGATTTTTAAAAAATTATCCATACTTTCTAAGAAATCAAGGATTATTTAAGATTTGTTACAATTTAGAATATTGTTTGCAAATAGTAAATTATATATATCTTTCAAATAAAGCAAATTTTCATGGGCGTGTAGGCTAACGGCAAACTTTTCGGCTCCAGTATTTTTTCAAAAGAAGAAACCGGACTTTCCAGGTTCGAATCCTGGCTCGCCCACTTCTACTTTAAAGTGGTTAAAAAAGCAAAAGCTTTATAAATTATTATTTTAATCATCATTTCATGAAGTTATTAAAATATCTTCCATTAGTACTTGCTTTGACTGTTAACGAAGTTGATGCACAATGGTACAATCCCGTAGACTGGTTTTCTAATAAAGAAAATAAAAAAGGATTACAATTAAAACAAAAGGATAAAACTAAATTATTACCAATAGAATGGAAGGGAAATATTAATCCTGTTTCTGATTCATGGGCAAATCCAATTGCTTTAGGAAGTTCTACCTTAAATGTTAGAGGCTCATTTTATGGAGATTTGAAATCGGTTAAAGGAAAAGACACATTAGAAGCATATATAGAACATGCCGATAAAGAAAAAGTAATAAAGGCATTTGAAAATTCAAATCCATTATTAAAATCAAAATTATTAAGAAAAGAATTAAATAAATGTACTGATTTAGATAGAAGATATGGTTTTGTTTTTGATATTTTTAGAGATGGAAAAGTAGTTTCAGAAGAAGAATTAGGAATCTTGAATGCTTTACCAGATGCAATATATTCATATACATTTTTCTATAAATCAAAAGATCAAAAGGCTTCATTGCCTGGCGTTTTTATTATACATAAATATGGTGATAATTTTGTTTTCAAAAATACCCTTAACTATGATAGTAGAGATATTGAGTTTCTTAATAAAATAATTCGAGAAGCAGAAGGTAGAAAGAAAAATATAGATACTTCATCTTTAGAAAAGGATAGTTTGAATCTTGAAAATAAATTAAATTTTTCTGCAGAACAATTAGATAGCGTTGTTGCTGAAGACATGAACAAAACTTATGGTGATAGTTTAGATTCTCAAGAAAATTATGACGGATTAAATGATACTAGAACTATTCCTCAAGAATTAGGAACAATAAACCAAGGTGTTGAAGAAATTTATAATAAAGTTGATAGTTTAAATCAGTCACTTAACGAACATAATCAAAAATTAAAAAGTTATTTCGATTCTTTAAATACAAATGTTAATTCATTAAGAAAAAAAGATACTATGAAAATTAAAGAAAAATGGCTTATTCCAGTTCCTCAAGAAGGTTGTAAAGTTGATTTAGATGAAGATTCTTGGGATTTTGGAGTAGGTTATGATTTTAATGAAGTTAATTTGTTTAGTGGAAGTGTTAGATATAATCTAGATCATGAATGGTTTATAGGACTTGGAGCAGGTTATGGAGAAAAGAGAAGTAGATCTCCAACACAAGTTGAAAATTCTACAATAAATCCTCATGGAATAAATTGGATGGGGAGGGAAATAAAAAATATTAAAGAATATAATCAAGCTGGAATGTCTGAATTTGAATTTGGTTATAATGAAGGGTTAATTTCTTTTACTACAAGTGTAGGTGCCGAGTTTAAAAGATTAAGGTTAAGTGAGGACGTTCAAACATACATTAAAGATAATCAAGGAAGAATAAAAGTTCATGATGCTTACAACAGACAAAAGAGAAATAATAAGGTTGACCCAAGATTCAGTCTTGGCGTAGATGTTAATTTAGGTGATTTTAAAATTGGTGGAAGATATGTTCTTTCAGATGAATCTTTTGGTGGTATCAGATTGTTTTACAATATTCGATAAGAATGCTAGTTAAGAGATTGTTACCGAAAGGTTTAAATAACTATCTTAACTATAAAATAACAACAATATAATAAACTCAAGGGGGTTAGAAAATGAAGAAAATATTAGCTTTAGTAATGACATTATTGGTTGCAACAATATTTGCAGCAAGTGTCAATGCTCAATCATTTCAAATTTCAAAAGTTGAAATCGATGGAGTAGAATATGAAGATGCAACAGATACAAATGTTGTAAGTGTTGAAAGAGGAGATACATTAGATATCAGAGTAGAGTTAGATGCTAATACAGAAAATGCTGATGATGTAAAAGTCAAAGCATGGATTGGCGGTTATGAATATGGAGACATAGAAGATGTAACTTCAGCATTCGATGTTAAATCAGGTCGTACATACATAAAGAAATTGGTTCTTGAAATACCAAGCGACTTGAACTTAAATGATGATAATTATGAGTTACACGTTGAAGCATATAACGATGATAATGATGATGAGTTCGTTTTTGGATTTGAGTCATTAGGAATAGATGCAAAAAGACATGCTCTAAACTTCGTTGATGTTATATTCAATTCTGGATTAAGTGTTGACAACAGACAACCTTTGTTTGTTACAGCAAGACTAGAAAATCTAGGTGACAGAAAAGAAAAAGACATTAAAGTTGAAGTAAGTATTCCTGAATTAGGAATCTCACAAAGAACATACATCGATGAATTGACAAACGTTGAAGATTCAGAAGATGACGATGAAGAAACATCAAGATCAAGTGAGACATTATTACTAGACTTAAGAAATGTTAAACCTGGAACATATGCTTTAAAAGTTAAAGCAGAGTA
This sequence comes from Candidatus Woesearchaeota archaeon, assembly GCA_964419925.1. GTDB lineage: Archaea > Nanobdellota > Nanobdellia > SCGC-AAA011-G17 > GW2011-AR20 > JBBSXG01. The sequence continues at coordinate 21,150 of CAYQPR010000012.1, read as the reverse complement.
CAACAGAGGACACAGTTCAATTGTTAAAGATTATCAATTAACAGTTAACGGTCAAGAAGTTGGAAAACCAAATGTTCAAGAAGTAATTGTTCAAGCTTTAAGCACAAGTTCAGATGTTGATCAAAGTGGAAGTGCAACTTACACATTCTCAATAGCTAACTTAGGTAAAGAAGCAAAAACATTTAGTTTTGAGCCAGTAGGTTATGAAACATGGGCAACTTCAAAGTTGGATCCATTAGCATTAACCGTATTACCGGACTCAACAAGAGATGTTAAGCTTGTCTTAAATGCTAAGCAAGATGCTGAAGCAGGAAACAAAGTATTTACTGTTAGAGTTAAAGAAGGCAATGCAGTTGTAAAAGAATTACAATTCAGTGCTAACGTTAAACAACCAGTAGTAGTAAATAATGTTTCAAGTCTAAGATCTGGTTTAGAAGTAGGATTCATAGTATTGCTTGCAATATTAGTAATATTAGGAATAATCCTAGCAATAAACAAGATGAAAGGCAAGAATGAGGATGGAGAAAGTTATTACTAAAACTTTTTTCATTTTTTCTTTTTTTTTCTAAAAAAATTTATTTCAAATAAACTTCAATCTTTTAAAACAATAATCTTTATATATAAGTTATACTTTTCGAAAGTAGGTAAAAGGGGGCTTTACTAATGAATAATAAAAAAAAGTTAAATGTGATCTTAGTTTTAATAATTTTCATATTGGCAACAAATACGGTTTTGGCGTTTGATATAACTAGTTCTGATTTAGAAAAAAATGTTTGCCCGAGTAATACTGCATTATTTACTGCAACGGTTTCTGGAACGGGTAGTTTTAATGTAAACTATGAGGGAAGTGCGGCTGTTTTTGCGACAGTCGTTCCTCAGGGATTTACATTGAACAATGAACAAAAAAATATTTTTACATATATCACTCCAAAACAAGGAACGGCTCCTGGCGTTTATAACTTAAACTTAATTGTCACAAGTGGAGAGAAAAAATCAATAAATTATAAAGTAAATATCAATAATTGTAATCAAGTAAGCATAACTGGAACTCCAAATAAAGAATTTTGCGCGTGCAATCAAGAAACTTATGAATATAATGTTTTAAATTCTGGAGATTATGAAGAAAATTATAAGTTAGATGTTACTGGAACTGGAAAAGAGTATGTTACATTAAGCGAACAGCAGTTTAAATTAAGAAGTAAAGAAAGTAAGAAAATAGTTGTATATTATAATGCGCCCTGTGGAACTAAAGGAGATTATGATTTTAATTTAAATGTTATTTCCACAACTAGCACGGCTACAGCTAATTTCAATTCAAAAGCAAAAATAAGTAGTTGTTATGATTTTAGTTTGGTTCCAAGCAAGACCTTTATAGGAATGTGTGAGCATACAATTGAAAGCGTTCCTTTAAGTATAGAAAATACTGCAGATAGTGAAAATGAATTTAGTTTATTTCTTGCTGGACCTGCATTTGCTAATTTAGAAAAAGATAGTTTAGTATTAAAAGCAAAAGAAAAAAGAGATTTTAATCTTGTTTTAAATCCAGATTATAAGGTTGAGGGAGATTATAATGTTAATATTAAAATTAAAGATAAACAAGGAAAAACAGATAAAGAACAACTCATTAAAGTAAATGTAAGGGCGTGTAATGATGTTATTGTTAATATTGAAAAAAAAGAAGATAAAGTTTGTAATGTTAATGGAAAAGAATATTCTGTAAATATAAAAAACTCCGGGGAATTTGAAAAAGAATTCAAAATAGAAGCAAATTATCCTTGGGTGACTTTAGATAAACAAGTTGTTAGATTAAAGCCTAATGGAGAAGAGAACATAAAGTTGAAAATAGTTCAAACAAAAGACTTAACTGGAGAATATGAAATTAAGGTTAAAGCAACTGCTTTAGATTCAAGTAAATTTTCAAGCGAGGCAATTCTTAAAGCTAGTTTGTTAGATATAAAAAATTGTTTTATCCCTAAAATAGATGCTAAGGATTTAAGTTTAAAACCAGATACAACTTCAACATTGGAAGTTAAAATAACTAATAATGGTGTTGAAAAAGCAGATTATATTTTAAGCTTAACTGGAAAAGCAGCAAGATTTGTTCAATTAAATCCATCTACATTATCAGTTGATTCTGGAAAAACCGAAACTAGCTATTTATATATTGCTCCTCCGTTTAATACCGATTTAGGTGCTTATGATGCAATAATAAATGTGAAAGTTTCTGGATCAGATACTTTAGATACTAAAACATTAAATATTGAAGTTGTAAAAGAAGGTGGTGTTGGTGAAAAGAAAGAAATTATAATTCAAAATAAAACTTCTCAGAAAGGATTCTTTGATAAAATATTAGATTGGATTAAGAAAAATTTATCTGCGGATATTAAAGAAGAAAAAATTGCTACAATAAATATCTCTGAAAATAATGTAATCACAAATGATGTTAAATTTGATTTTAAAAATTATGAATATCAAATTAGAATTAAAGAAATTAAAAACGATAGTGTTGCAATTGAAGTTGGAAGCGAACCATTTATGTTAAATAAAAATAAAGCTGAAAAAATTGATTTAGACAAAGATAATTATTATGATTTAGAATTAAAACTTGAAGAAGTAAGAACAGATAAAGCAATATTAAAAAGTAAACCAATAAAAGAAAAAGTTTCTAATATTGAAGATATAAAAAAGGAAGGTAAAGACTATAGTGGAATGATCCTTAACTTTTTAATAGTATATAAATTTTATATTATTTTAGGACTTGTAATCTTAATTGTTATTATATTAATAATGAATTATTGGAAAGAGATAATTGATTTCTTTGAAGAAGAGTCTGAAGAGGAAGAGAAAAGTTATAGGAAGAAGAGATAGGGAAAAAAATTTTCTATTTCTAAACTTTCAAACTTATTATCTTACTAACTCCTTCTTGCATACTAACTCCATAAATTCTCTCGGCTTCTGTAATAATATTATCATTATGTGATATCATTAGATACTGTGCTCTATCGCTATACTCGGCAACCAGTTTAGATAATTTTTCAGAGTTTGCCTTGTCCAATGCTGCATCAACTTCATCTAATAAATAAAATGAAGCAGGCTCAAACTCTTGTATTGCAAATATAAACGCTAATGCAGTTAATGTTTTTTCTCCACCACTTAAACTTTTGATATCCAAATAACGGTTTCCAGAAATCTTTACTTTAATATCAACACCATCTGTAAATATTTCTTCAGGATTTTCTAATTCTAAATAAGCTTGGCCTTTTGAAGATAAACTTAAAAATATTCTTTGAAAATTTTTATCAATTTCTTTAAAGGTATTCATAAACAAATCTTTTTTTCTAGTTTCAATTTCTTGCATCATAATAATAACATCTTGTTTTTCAACCCTCAATTTTTCTTTTTTTTCAACGAGTTCATTAAACTCTTTTTCAATCTGTTCATAAATTTCTAAAGCTCTTAAGTTTACATTTCCTAATAAAATAAGTTCCCTTTCAGCACTTTGAATCTCATCAAGAAGTTTCTGCTGATCTTTAACATTTTTTATGGTTTCATTCTTATAATCTTCAAACTCTTTCTCTAAACCTTCTTTTGCTGCAACAAATTTTGCTCTATCTAAGTTAAATGTATTTATCACATTTTCAACCGCACGAACATTCTCTTCTATCTTAATTAGATTAATTTCATAATTTTGAATTAAACTTGTTACTTTTTCTCTTCTCAACCCTAAATCTTTATACTCTTCATAGAATTTTTTTTCTATTTTTTCCTTTTCCCCCAAAGAGGATCTAAAATTTGTGATTCCTTCTTTAAGTAATTTCATCTCGTTTTCAAATTCGAGAATCTCTTTGTCTTGTTCCTTTAAAATTGCTAAAGTTTTATCTCGTTCCTGCATGTATAATTTCTGCTGATTAATAATCGTTTTAAAATCAGATTCAACTCTAATGAGTTCATTCAAGTTAACATTAAATTTTTTTCTAAATCCTCCGATGATTGCACCACTCTTTTCAACTAAATCTCCTTGTAAGGTGACCATCCTCATTCTTCCAATTCCGAGTTTTCTAGAAACATCAATGTTATCAGTAATTACTGTATCACCAAAAACATGTGCAAATGCATTTTTAAACTTTTGATCGAATTTAACTAAATCTAAAGCTAAACCATGACAACCTTGAATTTTAAACAATTGCCTTAACTCAGGGTGCAATGATTTTGGTTGAATCTTATTTAAGGGTAGGAAAATAGCGGTTCCAATTCTGCTCCTTCTTAAATAATTAATGCATTCTTCTGCTACATAATCATTTTCAACAACAAAAGCGTTAAATTTATTTCCAGCAACAACTTCCATAGATAATTGATAATTTGGATCCACCTTAGATAAACTTTCTATAGTCCCGTAAACACCTGGAATGTTTTGTTCCATAATTTTATGGTTAATATAATCAACCATTCTACCTTCTTTGTCTTCATGGGTTTCTTTTGATTTATCGCTCTCTTTTTGAAGATTTAGCTTAGTTTTCTCTAATTCTTTTTTACTTCTTTCAACTTTGTTGAGATCGTTATTTAATCCGTCCAGATTAGATTTTAACTGCTCTTTTCTATTCCTTACTTTAATAACCTCATTTTGAATAAACTCTAGTCTAGAAGTACTTTTAACCAAATCTGTTTTTATTATTTCAATACTTTTTTGAAGATCTATCTGTTCTTTTTCACCTTTGTCTAGAATTTCTTGATGTATTTGTTTTGATTCATTCCTTTTATCTTCAATCTCTTTTTTTATTTTATTAATATCTTCCTGAAGCTTGTTCTTTTTTTTAGTTTCTTTGGAAATGTTTTCTTCTACTTCATTTATTAATTTTAATTTTTTCTCAATGTCTAAATGCAAATAAGTTGCTTTGTTTTCCTTTATTGTTTTATGAAGTTCCCTGTATCTTAACGCTTGATCTTTATCTTTTTTTAATTCCCTCAAATAAGCTCCTCTTTCAGTTAAAATTATTTCAGCTTCTTTAAGTTTTGATTCAACTTTATCTAATTCTAATAAAGCCTTATGTTTTTTTTCTTCATAAATTGAAATTCCAGAAACCTCTTCAACAATTTCACGTCTATCATTTGGAGGCATTTCAGCAAATTTGATGATATCTCCTTGTGAAATAATATTATGTCCGTTAGGATCAATTTTAGCAGTAGATAATAAATCAATTATCTGTTGTCTGGTTACTGTATCATCATTTAATTTATATACAGATTGTCCATTTTGTTTAACTATTCTGGTTATTTTTACTTCGTTTTGTTTTATTGGAAGTTCATTTTTGGTATTGTCAAAAACAATACTTACCTCTGCTTGCTTACTTGGACTACCATGCTTTCCTCCATTAAATATCAGATTAGATGATTTTTCCGCCCTCATGCTTTTTGCGCTTAATCTTCCAAGAACAAAACAGATTGAGTCTGAAACGTTTGTTTTTCCTGAACCATTTGCCCCTATAAAACAATTAAAACCATTTCCAAACTCTACTTCAGTTAGTTTACCAAATGATTTAAAGCCATATAACCTCAGTCTTTTTATCGTTGTCATCCTCTTTTTTATTTAAGAATTAAGTATTTAAAACTTGCTAAACTCATCTAATTTTTTCTGGTTTTTATCATATAATTTCTTCCATGTACTCCAAGATTTCCTAAACATTTCCGGGTATTTTTTTCCATTTTCTTTCAGAAATTTTTGAGTTGAGGGGTCACTAGGGTAACCTGAACCTATATCACCATATTTCTTTTTTATATCTGAAATTTCCTCCTCTCTTTTACACTTTGCCATAATTGAAGCAGCCGAAACACAAACATGATTTAAGTCTGCTTTATGTTCAATAACTAAATCTATTGACTTATTTTTTAATAGATTTAATAAAAACTCTTTATATTTTTTAATATTAACGCTCGGACAATCTACAATTGCTTTATCGGGGTTTAATTCATTAATAATTAAAGCGGTTTTTATTGCTTCTAACCAATTTAGATTTAGATTAATTTTGTCTTCAACAGCATTATCAATTTCTTCTGGTTTTATTCGAATAATTTTAATTTTTTTAGCTATTTTTTTAATATCTTTTTCTAATTCAAATCTTGTTTTATTTGATAATAGTTTAGAATCTTTTACTCCCAATTCTTTTAATTTATCTAAATCATTTTCATTAAATAATGCTCCACAGATAAATAAAGAACCGATGATTGGTCCCCTTCCAGCTTCATCTATCCCTAAAACTAATCTCATTTTTTATGTGTTAATTAAAGAATTTATAAAGTTTATTAGAGAACACTTGGAAGAAAAATAATAAGAAAAAGCAAAAGAATAAAAGCGAAGATAAGACAAATTAAATAAAAATATTGAAATGGTTTTTTTATCATAAGCTGATTTGCATTTTTATAAAATAGTATGGGTAAAATGATTTCTTTCTTTATAATTTTTTTATAAACCTCAAATCCTATGTAAACTTCTAAGACAACTAATAAAAAGTAAGCGAGAATAAAACTTAAAATTGAAAGATTATATTTTATTATAATAAAAAAAGAAATTAAAAAAAGTATAATAATGTAAAAGAGGGTAAATTCAAATTTGTAATTTGTTTTATTTTTCATTTTATTGGATTTAGTTCAGCGAGCCATTTTTTTGGAACATTAACATAACCTCCGTTTTCCAATGAAACAGTAATATAATCTAATTTTACTTTAGAAACTTTTCCTTTAAACTTAATAAAAGTTTTATCATTAAAGTTTACTTCTCCAAAATTTTTTAAAAAATCCCTTTCAAGTTCTTGTTCTAATTCTTTAGTTTTTAAAACTGGGACGATTATCTCTTCATTAGGATAAAAATGTTCTAATAATTCTTTTGGAGGGGCCTTCCATATATGATCTAAAGGACCTTGACTCCAATATTTTTTAAGATAATCAAATCTTAAATTATATTTTTTATCCCCGAGGTATTCTCCATTGAAGTTCTCAATCGTATAATAAAGAATATTTCCAGTTTCTGGAACTGAAATCTCATATTGTAAATTTGCTTGATTTGAAACAAATTCATTATAATCAATGCCATTAATATCATAAGTGTTGTGAATTCTTTTAGCTTCTGAGATGAGCTCGTTAAACTCATTAACATCATCAGTATATATTGTTATTAATTTTCCATATTGTCTTTGGTCTTCAAATGGTTTAGCAACATTGATTCCAGGGGAGATTTTGTGAGTTATTTTCATATCCCTTAATTTTTGAGTCATATAAAACAAAATAAGGTCATAATTTTCTTCATTCGAAATGACATGTAATTTATACTTAGCAAAAGATCCATCACTTAGATAATGTCCATTCTCAATCTCTTTTCCATCCCAATATAACCAAATCTGATCCTTACCTTTTTGAGAAGGTGAATGTTTATAATAACCGTGCTTGTAAGCTAGATATTCTGAAATAGTACCTACGCCATTATAACTTTTAATAATCTGGTTTGTTTCATCAGATAGAAAATTTGTATTTTTTAAAACTTTAATTTCATCTTGAATGTTTTTATTAAACTCTATTTTTTCTTTTGATGTAAACTTATCTGCTTTTCCTTTCAAAAAATCGTCTATAAAACTTTTAACCTTTTGAGCAAATGATTCAGAGGATTGTGTTGTCGTGCCCTTCATTTTATTAATATTCCATCTTTTAATTAAGTCCATTTTATATGGTCCGCGAATGTATCCTGCACGATCCTTTATTCTAACCCTTACATTTGGTGGATCTGATATATCATAAACCCAACCCTGTAAAATTGTTCCATCTTCATCAATAAAATCAACTAAATCCTCTTCATAAATTTTAAATGTTTCTTCAAATCGGTTATAAGGCTCAGAATCTTTAGTAAATCGTCTTAAGTATAATTCTAATTCCCGATTATTTGTAATTACAATATCTCCAGTCTGGTCAACCAATCTTGTTTGGCTATATCTTAAACCAACTTGGTTATAACGTTCTTTTAATTTATCATACATCTGTTTATTTTTTGAATCTCCAATAATTTCATATGCTTCATTAAGTTTTTGAGTCATCTTTGTTGATTGTTCCAAATTGGTTGGATTTCTGTCTGGATGGTATTTAAGAACTAATTTGCGATAAGAATCCTTTATTTCTTGTTCTGTTGCGGTTTTAGAAACCTCTAAAAAAGTGTAATAATCTTTTTTTGCAATTTCTCTTTCACGAGAAGAAAAATGCCTATTAAAATCTTCTGCTAAAACATATTTTTTCTTCTCTAAACCTAATGTTGATAATTTGTCTGTATCAATATTATTTATTACTTCTTCAAATTGATGTCCATTTTTAATCGAGGTTATGATTGTTCTACTAAAAGCTGCTTGTAAAACCATATTTGTGCCAAATGTAGCTCCAAAATTAGAAACTAAGTTATCATATGGATCAATGTCTAAACTATAAAGAATAGATGCTGCTGTTGCGTCAATAATAACATTCTCCGCAAAATTAAAAACAATTCCACTAGATAAACTACTTGTGCTACCAAAAATTGTTCCGCTTCCTGAAGTTCCAATTGTAAAAATTAAATAAATTGGGCTTATTGATTCATCAATATAATCTAAAATTTTTTCTGTACCTTCAAATTTTAATTCTTTAATTTTACCTTCAAGTTCTACTTTTTTCAAAAAATATTGAAAATCAATATTAGATAGAGATTGGTACTTTCCTGGATTCCACTCGACCGTTTCTTCATTAATTAATTTTTTTACATATTTGTTGTATTTTGTTGAATAATAAGTCTGCTTCGCATCTCCTTTAAATTTTTCTAGAAAATCATAAACTTTCTTTTGTTCTTCTGTATTAAATTCGTATGCCTTATCAAAAACAAGAGCTTGAGCTTTTTCATTTATATTTTTGTCATAAACAAATTCCCTATCTTGCAATTTTGGGTTTAATGTTTCTAATTGATTGGCACGATAACTTAAAACAAGCAATCTATTTACTAAATTAACTTTTTCGTCAAAGGTTAGTTTATCATCCAACCAATTTTTGATGTAGTCTGAAGATATCCCAAAACCAGTTAATACTCCTAATGAATATAATCCTTTAGTATAAATTTGGTTTTCAGATTTTATATTTAAAATTTCTTTTTTTGAGTCATCAAAAACACCAATCAAATTAAGGATGTCCTTTCCAAATCCTCCAGAAGCTAAGCTTATTATTGGCCAATTAAGATATCCTTCATTCTCAAACCTGTCCGAATAACCTTCCCTTTGCTTAATTAACGAATCTAACTTGTTGTCTTCAGCAAATAAATCAATTTGCATTTTACTAAATTCGGTGGTAGATAAAGCAGACCTATATTGAGAGATTTGTTTCTTTATATATTTTAAAGAATATTGGACTTCGGTATCTGACTTTAAATCTTCAGGAAGATTTTTTATATATAAATCTACATTGCTATTTAATTCATCGAGTAAAGCAAATGCATCACTTGATTTATCTACTTTAACATATTCTAGAGCTAAAGAGATAATTAGATTTAGTTTTTTATTTGATAAAGAAGAAGTTTCTGTTTTAATTTGAAATCCATAATTTGAATTAGATGCTTCAGTATCTTCTAATAAGAGTAATGCCCTATAAGCATCAATTATCTTTTTTGGATTTGGTTTATCATTAGTATATCTTGGTATGACTTCTTTTTCATATTTTAATTCATTTAATAATTGAATTTCTACGATTTTTTTATAATAATTAAATAATTGCAAATTTGTTTTAGAGTTGGTAAACAAGAATTCATTAATATAATTAATTCCATCTTGATTTTTAGATTCTCTAGAGAGATATTCTTTTAAAATTTTGTTAGATTCAAGATTATTCTTTAGATCATAAACAACATCATTAACAAAATTATCATAACTATACTTCTGTATAGGATCTGGAAAATAACTTGAATTATCCTCAGAAAGAATATAATCTTGGTTAAATTCAGGTAAAACCTTAAGGATAAACGAAGTTTTTAAAACATTTTTTTCAAAATCATCTAATTGAAGTGAATTAATAAAATCATTTGTTTTTTTAAAGGAATCAGCTATTGCATAAAACTCTTTTTTTTCTAAATCATTTTTAAGATAAATCTCTTTGTTTAGTTGATAAATTCTTTCTATGGAAAACAATTCTAAATCAAAGTCGCGGTCTTTGCTATTTAACTCCTGAATTATTGTTGATTCAACTAAGTTGAGGTCAGATTGACTAATTTCTGTAATTGCTTTACTAACAATATTTTGGTTGATATTTAAAGTTGTAATCGAAAAATAAACTAAAAGAAGTAAAATTAAAGTTATAATTAAATTTTTATATTTCATTCATAAAACCTCTTTTATTTTAAGTTGTTTTATATGTTTATAATCTTTTTTATTCTTACCTTAGAAAGTTATATAAACTCTAAAATTTTTCTAAATATCAATGGTAGTGAGAATAAATAAGGAACAGAGGGTTGGTGTTTTTGTTGACATTCAAAATATGTATTATTCTGCAAGAAATTTATATAAATCAAAAGTTAATTTTAAGGCAATTTTACAAGAAGGTGTTAAAGGAAGAAGCTTAATTAGGGCCATTGCATATGTTATTGAAGCTCAAGAGTTAAAAGAAAAAAGTTTTTTTGAAGCTTTAGAAAGCATTGGTTTTGAGATTAAGGCTAAAGAGTTACAAGTTTTCTATGGCGGAATGAAAAAAGGAGATTGGGATATTGGAATCGCAATGGACTGTATAGAATTAGCTCCAAAATTAGATACGATAATATTGGTTTCTGGCGATGGAGATTATAAAGAACTTATTGAACACTTGCAAAGGGCGATGGGCTGTAGGGTTGAGGTAATTGCTTTTGGAAGAAGTGCAAGCATTAAATTAAAAGAAACTGCAGATCATTTTACAGATTTAGATATAAATGCTAAAAAATATTTGATTTCTAGTCCTAGTCAATAAAGAGATTTAAATTAAAAAGTTAGCAGGGGTTGGATTTGAACCAACGGCCTCCGGGTTATGAGCCCGGCGAACACTCCAGATTGAACAGTAATTTTACTTACTTCTGTTCTACCCTGCTATAATAATCCAACAAAATCGAACACTTTTAAACCTTTCCATAGAAACTGTTTTGTATTATCCGAAAATACTTATTTAATTGAATCTTTTAACTTAAAAAATATTTTATTCATAAATTCAAGAACTTTCTGAGCATATTCTTTATCTAAAACTTTTCCATAGTATAAAATCCCGTTTCTAAAATATCTTAAATCGTTCATGAATATTATTTCAGCATCTGAAAAAGATAGACTCCTCATAAAAGAAACTTCTGCTTCATGTGCGCCTAAACCTGATGCAGAATATCCTGAAATTAACATTTTTGATCTTAATAATTCAGATAAAATGTTATAACTATTTTCTATTATATAATTTGCATTACCATCACTTAATCCTATTTTTTTCTTAACTTCCTCTAGAAATATTCTTCTTTTTTCTGCTTCACTTTTTAAGAATAGGGCACGATTAATATCGGGAGAAATCTTTTTAATTGTTCCATCTTTAATGAATTCATCAAAGTTTTTGAGTGGTTTCATAATTGAATTGCACCAGATAATATAATTCCGTTAAGGATATTTGACCTTAAATGTTTATCTATTTCTTCTAAAGATTTATAGAAGTTTATTCTTATTTCTTTCTCAAAGATTTTTTCAAAATTTGCTAAATTTATATCTTTGGGTTTAGTTCCGATTATGGCAATATCAATATCTGATGTTTTCGTATCTTCTCCTCTTGAATAACTTCCGAATAATAGGATAGTACATCCTGGAAAAGTTTCTTCTAAAAAATCTCCTAATCCAGATTCATAAATATTTTTAAGATTTTCAATTCTTTTTAATTCAATTGTTCTTTTATTATTATTCAAAGAAATAAGATTAAGATTTATTTCTTTTTCGCGTTCTATCTTTATTAATGATTCCTTCTCAAGCAAATAAAGGGATTTTGCAACTGCAGTTGGAGAAACCCTTAGCAATTTTGCTATTTTTCTTTGATTTAGCTTTTCTCCAGCTTTAAAACATAACAAACTAAAAATTTCATTTTGCAATTTTGTAAACTTTTGTTTATATATCTCCATTTTAGTTTATATGTATAACCTTTAGTTTATAAATGTTTCTTTTGCAAAAGTTTTAAAACCTAATTGAATCCTATTAATTTTGATGCCAAGGTCGCCTAATCTGGTATGGCACAGCACTGCTAATGCTGCGTCCGAAAGGACTTGTGGGTTCAAAAGAGCTTTAGGAAACTATTGCTTTGAAATTCCCATCCTTGGCGTTTTTTTATTTCTTTTCGTAACGATTATTATCTCTTCCATATTGCTTTTCTTGCATCATCTTATTAAAATAATTGTCTAAATCTATTTTTTGAGAATTAGCCAAACAACATAAGGTAAATATCATATCCGAGATTTCATCTCCAACTTCATTAAGTTCTTCGCTAGATTTTTTCTTTTTAGCTCCAAATCGATCATTTAATTCACGTGCAAGTTCACCGTTCTCTTCTGTCAATCTAGCTAATATTTCTAAGGGTTGCCAATATTGTGGTTTAAATTGACCTGTCCATTTGTCAACTTGTTCCTGTATTTCTTTTAGTGTCATAAAATTAAGCCTGTAAAAAATTATTTAAAACTATCCTTTCCTAAAAAATTCTTTAACTTTATCAACGGGTAATTTTGTCGTAATAAAATGTTTATCTTTTGGAAAACAATTTTTATAACTTGGCCAAGAATATCTTTCGTCTAAAAAGGCAATAACTCCTTTATCGGTTTCACTTCTAATGCATCTTCCAGCGTTTTGTAATGTTTTTATAATCGCAGGATAAATATAAGCATAATCCCAACCTTTTTTGTATTTTTTATCATAATAATTAATTAATTCTTTAGTTTCCAAATCGGGCTTTGATAAGGGAATTCCAACGATAACAACACATTTCAATAAATCACCTAATAAGTCAATACCCTCACCAAAACTTGCAGCACTTACTCCCAATAAAACAGAACCTTTTTCATAATTATCTTTAAACGCTTTAATTAAATCATCTTTCTCAGATTTATTAAAATTAGAATCTTCCATTAAAATAGATTTATTACATAATAAACTAAAATCATTATAAATTTTATTCAACAAATCGTAACTTGGAAAGAATATTATTGAATTTCCAGGAACGTTATTAACGATTTCAGAACATTCTTTTGCTATTCTTTTAAACATAAATTCATTTCTTAAAGTAAATTTGGTAGTAATATTTGGAACAATTAAATTAAGAACATTTTCTTTAGGAAAATTACTTTCGTATTCAACTAATTTGACGTTTTCAAAACCAAGTAAATCTTTGTACATTTCAGTCGGAGTTAAAGTTCCAGACATGCAAACAACTAGATTTGATTCATTGATTAATGGTTTAGTAATTAAACTAGGATCAAGACATTTATAATTTAATTTAATTATTTCATTTTCTCGATTCAAAATTCTTACAAAACCTTCATCATTACCGAGCCATTTGTCTAAAAAGATAGAAACATTATGAATAAAACTTTTTTTCTGTTCGTTTAAAACAATCTCAGAAGCAAAATCTAAACTTTTTATTAATTCAACAACATCTTTAATATGCTTAGTTAAATCTTCCCTTTTTATTAAAGTTTCATCTTCAAATTTAAAACTTAGTAAAACATTTTTTAAATTTAACAATTCATCAATTAGTGGAAGGTTATACCTATTTGCTTCTTTTATTGCTAGCTCGATCAAATAAGTTGAAAGGGTAACACTTAGTAGTTCTCTTGCTCTTTTGTCTAGATTATGTGCTTCATCAAAAATTAAAATAGAATTGCTTAATTCTTTATTTGTTTTTTTGAATAAGGCTTCTCTTATTTTTGGTTGAAGTACATGTAAATAATCTGCAATTACAACATTTGCTGTTTTTGCTACCTCGGCAGTAACCTCATAAGGGCACAATTTTTCGAAGCTAGCCTCTTCTATCAAATCCTGAACATTCAAAGGCGATTTTTTCTTTATATTACCTAAAACATAATCTCTATCTTTTAGACTATGAAATTTTTCATAAAATTCGCATGTTTTGTTTTCAACTAAATGCTCACAAAAACTATAAAATTCCGAATTTTCTAAATTTTCAACGTTTTTCTGCAAACACATTAATTTTTTTCCAATGAAATCCGCAACAGTAAAGTTAAGTTTAAATTTTTCTTTGATTAACTTTAATGTATCTATAACAATTGCGTGTTGAGTATGTCTTGGAGTTAAAAAAAATATGGTTAATTTTTTATCGATTGCGTGTTTTAACAAAGGAGCTAATACCCCTGCGGTTTTTCCTATGCCTGTTGGAACATGAGCAATCAATCCTTTTTTAGTTTTAATACAATCTAAAATATCGTTGATAAATTTACCTTGAGTTTCTCTGATATTATCATAAGGAAATAAAATATTCATAAGTTAAAATTTTTATGTAAGTTTATAAGGTTTTAGAAAGTTTACCTAGAAATATCAAATCCCATATAATCATGTATTTGACCACCATAACTTTTTCCTTCCTCAATCATTCTTTTTGCTTTATTTTCACTTATATCTCTTAAAAAAGCAGGTTCATCAAATGTTTTTGTACTCATCATCATTTTTCCATTATAATAAAGGATGAATGTTATTTCTTTTCCATTAGTTATTTCAAGTTTATGTTTTGATCCGCCAACAACAACGCCTAAGGATTTGGTTTTTTTCCCAATAATCATCTCTTGTACCTTTGATTCTAATTCATGGGCACTTGGATCAACTTTCAAAATGGTACCTTTAATATCATCTCTTCCAATCTTAAAACTATAATATTGTTCCATTTTATCTGTAAAGAATTCCTGTAAAGAAATTAATTGCATCTAACCTATAAAGGGTATATATAACAATAACCAATAATAAAAACATTATTCCTGCTAAGAACAGTTTTCCATAAAAATTAAGCATAAGCCATTTTTTATTTTCTCTAGCTGCTTTCAGATTTTTTAATTGAAGCTCCTCACTAAAAGAAACACGATATTTCTCACCATCATTATCTATCTTGTACAGCTTCCCTTTTTCTTCAAAGTATTTGATATCACCCATAATAAAATTTAATGCAGTAAAGATTTATAAACTTTGTCATTTTTAAATGGTTATATTACAATAACAATATTTTTATAATAATTAAACACAAAATAAACATGTTATACACCATTTTTAGTTTTTTAGGCTTAATTTTTGGATATATTCTTGCAGAAAATGTCAAAGAAGAGTTGAATGATGGGAAAAGGTATTTTAAAATAATCTCAAGCCTATGTTTAGTAACTCTAACTTTATTTCTATTCATGTTTGATTTAAAATTCTTATATGGATTTGTTTTAGGTATAATAATGGGTTATCTTGTTAAGAAGATTTATTTATTTTTAGGTATGAGTTTAGTTTTTTTAGTGAATAATGATTTAAAATTGCTGTTTGGGATGTTGATTTTTATTTATGGTTTAGCTCAGGGTGGTTTAGATTATATGAAATATAAAAAAATTAATTATCAAACTATCTTAATAAGTTTCATTTTATTCTTATTACCTTTTTCTATAAGCTTAATAACCGAACTTAAAGAAATTTTAATTGGATGTGCTACGGGGGGGATTTTAGTTGGATTACTCAGAATTAATCTTAGATTTAAAAAAGAAAAAAGAACTTAAAGATCTTGAAGATAATTTCATCTTAGAGAGAGTTAAGGAATATTTGAAAGATAAAAAGATTCCAGATAATAAAAAAAGCAAAGAGTATAAAATAATTTTTAAAGATTTAAGAAGGATACTAAGAAAAGTTTATGGTATGTTTGTTCAAGTAAGAGAAGAAAGGAGTTTAAAGTTCTATGAAATGGTATTTGATAGGTTTAAACCTAAAAAAGTTTTAGATCTTGGATGCGGTTTAGAACCATTGTATTATACTAAATTAATTGATGCTGAATTTTATTCTGCTGAAATTAGTGAAGAAATTGTAAAAAAGATAAATTTGTTTTTTAAAAAAGAAAAAATTAAAGGAAAATCATTTATTTTTGATCTAGTCTATGAAGATTTAGGTAAGCTTCCGAAAGTTGATTTATGTTTAATCTTAAAAGTGCTTGATTCATTAGAGTATTTTAAAAGAAACATAAGTAAAGAACTATTAACTAAAATTCAGACTAAATCATTTGTAATAACATTTGCTAAATTAACTTTAAGCGGAAAAAAAGAAATAAAGGCTAAAAGAACATGGTTAATTAGAATTTTAAAAGAACTTAATTATAAATATGAAGTTATTGATTTTGAGAATGAAATAGTGTTTTTTATAGAAAAGTTTATATATTAGTTCGGTTACATCATTTTTAAATTATCTCAATGTGATGTAAGATGGATTATGGTAAATTGGCTAAAAGATTGGAAGGGATTCAAACGGTTTTTACAGTATCGAAGATATTAAACCTCAACCCTAGAACTTCAATAAATTATCTAAGTAAATTAAAAAAAGGAGGGTACATTGATCGAATTTATAGAGGACATAATAAGATAAGAACATACCATATTAACGGATTAAAGAAAATAAAAATAGGATATCCAAGCATCTATGATATAATAAATAAGTATTCTAGAGTTAAAATAACTACAAAATATAAGTACATTTCCCATACAAAATTATCAATAGAAGAAGTACTAATAAATAGCATAAAAAGCGAGCAATTTAGAACGATTTTATGCTCTCTAGAACTGTTTAATCACATAAAGTGGTCAAAAGCTTTTGATTTAGCAAAAAAGAAAGGAATTGCGAGAAATTTAGGGGCATTATATGATATGATTAGAAAAGTAATAAGGATAAAAAAGATGGATGAACGAACAAGAAAAGCTCTTCTTAGATCTAATGGTAAAAGATTTGTCATAAAGAATTTTAAAAGTAGAGATTTTAATGACATTGAAAAGTTATGGAAGGTTTATCTACCTTTTAATAAACAAGATTTAGAGGTTTATAAAAAATGATTAACCTTGATCAACAAACGGAACTATTTAATTTCATTGGAACGGCTTTGGATAAAAAAATAGAGTGTCTAGTAATTGGTGGCTCGGCTATGATGTTTTATGGAGCAAAAGAAATAACTAAGGATGTTGATATTGTTTTTATGAATGAAAAGGATTTAGATAGTGTTATTTCAATATTAAAAAAATCAGGGTATGAAGAAAAAACGATGAATATATTTAAAAGATATAATGTTGTTAAGAAAGACCCTTATAAACCGAGATGGTTGCAGATGCAAGATACAAGAATAGACTTGTTTTATAAAAAGGTAATTTGTTTTTGGATTACAGATACTATCCTAGAAAGGGTCAAAGAGGTTCATGAATTTAAAAATTTTATAATCAAAGTTATAAGTCCAGAAGATATTATTTTACTAAAATGTGCAACTGAGAGGGAGAAAGATAGGATAGATGCTTTAGAATTAATTAAAAAATTTAACATAAACTGGAAGATTATAATTGATGAAAGCGTAGAACAAACAAGATTGGGGGAAAGCGTCTTTCCAGTGTTTCTTTATGATTTTCTAATTGAATTAAAAGAAGATTTAAAAGCAGAAATTCCAGATAATGTGATTAAGGAACTAAGAAAGATAAGTGAAAAAGAATTGGTTAAACATTTGAAGAAATAGATTGTTAATTTTTTAAAAAACAATAACTTTTTATTCTTAAAATTTAAGTTAATTTTATGTTATACTTAATCGGATTAGGGATTGAATTAAAGGATTTAAGCTTAAAAGCATTAGAATTAATAAAAAAATGTAAAACATTATATTTAGAAAGCTATACTTCTACGGGAGCTAACTTAAAAGAATTAAGACAATTAATAAAAAAACCAATTATTGTTGCTCAAAGAGATTTAATTGAAGATAAGGCAGAAGAAATAATAAAAGAAGCTAAAAAGCAAGACATTGGTATTTTAGTTTATGGGGACCCTTTAATTGCAACAACGCATATTAATTTTCTAATAGAGGCTAAAAAACTTGATATTAAAATTAAGATAGTTCATAATATTTCCATAATTAACTTAATAACCGAAACTGGATTAATGTTATATAATTTTGGTAAAACAACAAGTATTCCTTTTGATTTTCAAAATATTAAAACTCCTCTAGAGGTTATAAAAAATAATTTAAAACTAGGATTACATACTTTAGTTTTGTTGGATTTAGACCCAAAAAGTAATAAATTTTTAAGTATAAATGAGGTATTGGATTATTTAAAAGAGTTGAATAAAGAAATTATTGCTTGTTCTGCGTTAGGAACAAAAAATCAAGATATTAAATATGAAAAAATAAACGAACTAATTAAGATTAGTTTTAATAAGTTTCCGCAGTGCATCGTTGTTCCAGGAAAATTACATTTTAGAGAAGAAGAAGCATTAAAATTATGGAAATAAAGATTAAAGTTAAGACGAATAAAAGCAAACAAAGTATTGTTAAAGAAGATGAGAATTATATTGTAAACTTAAAATCTTCTCCAATCGAAAATAAAGCAAATAAAGAATTGATTAAATTATTTAAAAAAGAATTAGGTTTAGATGTTAGAATTAAACGAGGCTTGAGGAGTAAGGATAAAATTCTTGAGGTAGTACAACCAAAAATTATTTAAGCAAGATAATGTACTACATTTAAGCATGTATGTAAGAAAAGTAAAGAAAGGTGGTAAAACTTATTTATATTATTACAAGAGTGAAAGAAAGGGCGATAAGGTTAAGTCGGTTTATGTTGGGAAAGCTTTAGAAAAACCAGTTAAAGATATTAGACCGAAAGAACCAAAGCAATTAATAAAAAAGAATGATGCTGTTAATAACTTAATGGAGTTAGACCATTTGTTTTTTGAATTAAATAGGTTGATTACACTTAAAGATTTAAAAACTTCTGTAGCGGTTTATAATCAAATGCTTGAGAATTATTCTAAGATAGATCTTAAAATTGAAGATAAACAAAAAATATTTGATAAATTAGATAAAATTTATGAAGAACTAGCTTCTCTTAGTAAAGAACACAACATAGATGTAGAGTAGTGCAACAAATTATAAAAACATTTATATAGTATTATTACCCTACTTAGCGTTAGATAAAGAGGGATAATCATAGTAAAATTTTCTGAATAGATTGTTTATGTTTTTCCCTCAAGAGGAAAAAAATTGTATAGTAAAAAAATAAAAAGGGGTAATAAAACTTATAGTTATTACTATCATAATATAAAAAAAGATGGTAGGGTAAAAAATATTTTTCTTGGTAAAGATAAAAAAAAGGCTGTAGAGAGATTAAAATTGATTCAAAATAATTCCAATAGTTTTAGTTTAAATAATACTTGGATTTTTTTAGCTATATTTTTAATTAGTATAAGTCTTTTTTATTTTAAAACCGATATAACCGGATTTGCAACTTATGATAAGGAAATTATTAGTCTAGATGTTAATAAAGAAATAAGTGAAAATGCGAGAGTTTATGTAAACGTTTTCGGGCAAGAAAAAGACTTAAAAATTGGCGAAATAATTAAGATAAAAGATGGTGAACTTTTAAAAAACCTTGA
This sequence comes from Candidatus Woesearchaeota archaeon, assembly GCA_964419925.1. Lineage (GTDB taxonomy): Archaea > Nanobdellota > Nanobdellia > SCGC-AAA011-G17 > GW2011-AR20 > JBBSXG01. The sequence goes on along the minus strand of CAYQPR010000012.1, from coordinate 1,487 downwards.
GGTGGATATAACAAAATTTAATTTTTCTTTAGACTATGGGATTTATAATTTTACAGTTAGTTTGATTGATGATTCAAATTTAATTTCTCTTAAAACCGAGCAGATTAGATTCGGTGAAGAAAAAGTTTTAGAGGATTTAAAGATCGATGAAAAGGTTAACGATGAATTGGATAAGAAGAGTAAGATAAGAGTTTTATTAAGAAAGAATAAGGAAATTAATAAATTAAACTTAGAAGAACTAAATGAGATTAATGAAAGCAATAAAATAATATTTGTTAAAGATGGTAGATTTAACAAGATTAAAGACAGTAGAAGTGTGAGTGAAGTTGATAACGTTAAGAACATTATTAATAAGAATACTGTATTAGATATTAAACAAAGTACTTCTGAATTTGAAAGCGTTGAACTTAGTAGAAATGAATTGGAGAGATTAAAATCAAGTAGTGATATAAGTGAGATTATTTTAGATGAAGAAGTTAATTTGTTAACGCTTGAAAGTATTAATTTAACTTCCATTAGTAAAGTAAAAGAATTAGGATATACTGGAAGTGGAAAGAAAGTATGTGTGTTGGATACTGGAATTGATTATGCTAGTTTAGGATTACAATTGGGAACAAACATATTTGGAAAAGACTTTGTAAATAGTGATGATGATCCTTTAGATGATAATGGACACGGAACTTCTGTATCAAGTGTGTTATTAGATGTTGCTCCTAATGCTAGAATTTATTCTGCTAAAGTTATCAATGCAAATGGAGTTGGATATGAATCAGATGTACTTGCAGGAATGGAATACTGTGCTGAGAATGATGTAGATGTAATTAGTATTTCAATTGGAAGTGGTTTAAGTTCGGGTTACTGTGATTCTGATTTAGTTGCTTCAAAAGCAAATAATGCAGTTGATGCCGGAATATTTGTTGTGGCTGCTGCAGGAAACGATGGAAGCTTAACACAATTAAGAGCCCCATCTTGTGGAAGTAAAGTTGTTAGAGTTGGAGCAAACACAAAACAAGATGAAGTTGCTTCATTTAGTAATTTACATTTAGTTGATTTACTTGCTCCAGGAAAAGATATTTCAATAAGGGGAAATAGTTTAAGTGGAACAAGCTTTAGTGTTCCGTTTGTATCTGGAAGTGCTTTACTATTATTAGAAAATAGAAGTTTAAGTCCTTACGACTTAACCTATTTATTAAAGAGTACTTCAGATTTAATTAATAATTATTACAGAATTAATTCTTACAATGCATTAATTAATAACATTACTTTAACGCCTGAGACGAGTAATGGAACACAGAGTAATGTTACTGAAGGAGAATTTAGAATCTTAGTGGCACCGAGTGCACCAACTAATTTACTTCCTGCGAACAATACAATTTTACAAACATTTACCCCTTCAATTAATTGGACAAATTCAACAAATGGAAATGAAAACAATACTTACTTTTTAGATATTGCAACAGACTCTGCGTTTACAAATATTGTTTATA
>CAYQPR010000011.1:0-32370 GCA_964419925.1 Candidatus Woesearchaeota archaeon | reverse complement strand
TTCAAGTGGAAGTTTGTATTATTGGTATCCAAGAAGCGATAATAATTCTGTCGCGTGGTTCGATGCTGATTCGGATGGGGCTGGGCTTGACTGCGGCAGGTATCCCTCTAACTCGAATGAGGGCCTTGGGGTGCGTCGTGCAAAAATTTTTCCATAGGAAATAATCAACGTTCTATTCATAAAAACCTTTAAAAACCTAATTGAGCATTTTATTTTATGGAAACTTATGAGGAATTATTAAAACGTGCAAAAGATAGCCTACCTGAAGTTAAAGTAAGCTCCCAAAGATTTGAAATTCCAAAAGCCGTAGGTCATCTTGAAGGTAATAAAACAATAATCTCAAATTTTTTGAATATAGCAAAAGATTTTAATCGAGAGTCGGCTCATTTGCTTAAGTATTTATTAAGAGAATTAGCAACCCCTGGAGATTTAGATGGTTCTAGATTAATCTTTGGCAGAAAGATTCCGGCCTCTTTAATAAATGATAAAATTAAACAGTATGCTGAAGAATTTGTTTTATGTTATGTTTGTAAAAAACCAGACACAATATTAATTAAAGAAGAAAGGATAACAACAATAAAATGCACCGCATGTGGGGCTAAACATCCAATAAGAACAAAAATATGATTTACATAAAAAGAAACTTATCACAAACTTCAGATATCTTAGCGGTTTGTGATGAAAACCTAATTGGAAAAACATTTAAGGAAAAGGATTTAAAAATAGAAATTACTGAAAGATTCTATAAAGGAGATTTAGTTGATGATAATGAAGCAATTAAAATTATGAAGGAACATCGAAATATAAATATTGTTGGAAATGATTCCATTAAACTTGCCCTAAAAAATAAGATAATTGAAAAAGAGAATATCATTAAAATAAAAAACATTCCTCATGCTATAATCTTTGAACTATGATATACACAAAATCTCAATCTTATCAGGGAATTTTGCAAGTAAGGCCCGCAGAAAAAGGTGTTTTAGATTATGTTTATAATGAACTTAGAAGGGTAGGGAATGTTTTTATTACAAGAGAAGTTATTAAAAAATATGGAATTGATATATATTTAACAAATAAATTTTTTCTAATTCAACTGGGAAGAAAATTGAAACAAAGATTTCCTGGAGATATCAAAAGGTCAAGGAGTTTATATGGAACAAATAAGATGAATAGTAAGTTAGTTTATAGAACAACTATTTGTTTTAGATTAAAACCAAAAGAAGATGAATAAATCGATGTATCCAATTTATCATGAGATTGGACATTATATTGTAGCAAATGAAATTGGTTACGAAGGATTTTTAACTGGAAGTTTAAAAAACAATAATAATTTTAAATTTGTTCAAACTACAAGTGTTGCTGAAAATATTATTGGTTTAAAAAATCAGATTTTAATTTGTTTTGGAGGATTAGGTGCTGAAAAAATATTATCTATCCCAATAAACCCTGGACATATAGGGGATATGAAAATTGCTTTTGATTTCTTAAGAAAACTATATAATCTAGAAAATAGAATATTTAATTTTAAAGAGTTTTATGATTTTCCAAAAGAAGAGTTTGATAATTATTTAAACAACTCAATAGAAATTCTAAACGAATATGGTGGTAGTAATTATTTACTTGAATTAGGAAATGAATTTTATAATTATCTTAAAAATCACGAAGGAAATTAGACAAAAGCTTTATAAGAAGTGATATTTCTGATACTTTTATGGAAGAACAACCACAACAAGAGGAATTTAGGATCAAAATTCCAAGAGATAATGAAGTCATTGGAATAATTGAACAAAGACTTGGTGGAAGCAGAATGAAGGTTAAATGCTTAGATGGAAAACTAAGAATTTGTAGAATTCCTGGAAGACTAAAAAGAAAGCTGTGGATTAGAGAAGGAGACATTCTTTTAATTGAGCCTTGGGAATTCGATAATGACAAAGGAGATGTTATTTTTAAATATCAATCAACACAAATTTCTTGGTTAAAAAAGAAAGGATACATAAAAGATTTACAAATCTCAGAAGAATTTTAATATGGATGAAATTAGAATCCCAAAGGAAAGAGTCGCAATTTTGATTGGTAAAAAGGGAGAAACAAAAAGATTAATTTCGAGATTGACAAAAACAAAAATTAAAGTTGATTCTAAAGAGGGAGACGTTTCTATAGAAGGAGAAGATGGCGTTGGAGTCTATAATGCCCGACAAGTTATTACTGCAATTGGCAGAGGATTCAATCCAAATCAATCCTTAACTTTATTAGATGAAGAAAATATATTTGAAGTTATTAACATTAATGATTATGCAAGAAATCAAAATGATATTAAGAGAATGAAGTCAAGGATTATTGGAAAAGATGGAAAAGCAAAGGAAACATTAGAGTATTTAACAAAAGTTTCTTTATCTATTTATGGAAAAACTGTTGGAATAATTGGAAACACATCAAATGTTGATCTCGCAAGGCACGCAATAAATAATTTATTAACCGGAAGTAGACATGGAAAAGTTTATTCTTATTTGGAAAGACAAAGAAAACTAATTAATCTATAGCAAGATTTATAAGTAAGTTCTTAACTCAAAATAAAAAAGAGAGTGAGGTTATGGCTGAAGAAATCAAAGCGTATGAACTAGCAAAAAAACAAAAAGAGATTTCAATTTCTGAATTTTTCTTAAAAAATAGACATTTACTTGGATTTGATAATCCAACAAGAGCTTTAATGATGGTTGTCAAAGAGGCAGTTGATAATTCTTTAGATGCTTGTACTGAAATGAAAGTTCTTCCAGAGATTAAAATCGAATTAAAACAAATAAATGAGAATAGATTTACAGTAATTGTGGAAGATAATGGTCCTGGAATAGTTAAACAGCAAATCCCAAATATTTTTGGTAAATTATTATATGGGAGTAAATTTCATTCTATGAAAATGTCTCGTGGGCAACAGGGAATAGGGATTTCAGCAGCAGTGTTATATTCACAATTAACAACAGGAAAATCTACAAAAATATATTCAAGAATAAATCTAAAAAAACCGGCACACTATTTTGAACTACAAATAGATACAAAAAAAAATGAACCGAATATAATCAAAGATGAAGAAATAAAATGGGAAAAAGAAAATGGAACTAAAATTGAAATCGAAATTGAGGGTAGATATTTAAAAGGAAAACAAAGTGTTGATGAATATGTAAAGGAAACTGCAATTGTAAACCCTCACGCTACTTTTATTTATATTAATCCAGAAAAAGAAAAGTTTACTTATGAAAGAGTCACAGAACAACTTCCTCATGATCCTAAAGAAATAAAACCTCATCCTTATGGAATTGAATTAGGACATTTAATAAAAATGTTACAAGATACTCGAGCAAATACTTTAAGTGGTTTTTTACAAAGCGATTTTTCAAGAATTGGAGCACAAACCGCAGAAGAGATATGTAAAAATTCAAAATTAAAATCAAGTTTAAAACCAAGGGAAATTGAGCCAAGTGATATTGAAATTTTATTTAAAGTTTTACAAGAAACTAAAATAATGGCCCCTTCAGGAGATTGCCTTAGCCCAATTACAGCTGAACTTTTAGAAAAAGGATTGAGAAAAGAAATTCAGGCTGATTTTTATGCAACCAATTCAAGATCACCTCAAGTTTATCGCGGTATGCCATTTATAATTGAAGTTGGAATTGCTTATGGTGGAGAATTAGATAAAGAATCTCAAGTAAGGCTAATGAGATTTGCAAATCGTGTTCCTTTATTATACCAACAAGGTGCATGTGCCGTTACTGAAGCAGTCGGAGATACAAACTGGAAACCATACGGATTAAATCAGAGTGGAAGTAATATTCCTTCAGGTCCTGCAGTAGTTTTAGTTCATATAGCAAGTGTATGGGTTCCATTCACAAATGAAGCAAAAGAAGCAATCGCACATTATGAAGATATTATAAAAGAAATAAAATTAGCCTTGCAAGAATGCGGAAGAAAATTAAGTATTTATATTCATAAACATATTAAAGCTGCAGAGCAAAAAGAAAGAATAGGGCTATTTGAAAAGTATATTCCGGAGTTAGCAAATGCATTAGGTAATCTAACAGATAATAAAAAAGATGAAATACAAGAAAAATTGCAGGAATTATTAAAAAAAGAACTCCCTGCTTTAGAGGCTGAAAATGGTCAAAAAGAATAAATCTTCAGAAGAATTAAAAAATCTTGGACTTAAGATAATTAAAGATATTGATAAAAAGAAGAATCCTTCTATAATCGTCCCAATAAGAGCATTAAGTAATGTAATTTTTAATGAAAAAACTAGAACATTAGAACTCGGCGATAAAACCTCTTCAAGATCTTTCTTTAATGTAGCACATGCGAAGAAATTTTTACAAACTGTTGAAATTGCAAATATAAGTAAAGACTTAATTGATGAAGAAAAACATGCTAGTCTAAGAGATGTTTTCTATATGGCAAAACGTACAATTCCTCATACAAATGTAAATTTAGTTGATGAACAAAGTGAAAGTGATGATATCATTGAAGATTTAGAACTAATAACTGGAAATTCAAGAGAGCAATTAAATATTAATGCAAATAAAAATGGAAGCATTGTCGGAAAAGTTACAATCGAAGATTCTGGAGATATTATCAGGTGGGATAAACTTGGAAGTGGGGGTTGGAGTATTCCAAGTAATGTTGAAAAAATTAAGTTTAAAAAAGTCGACGCTAAATTTATAATTTACATGGAAAAAGCAGCTGTTTGGGAAAGATTAAACGAGGATAAGTTTTGGGATAAACAAAATTGTATCTTAATCAGTTCACAAGGACAAACAACAAGAGGAATAAGGAGATTATTGCAAAGGTTATATGAAGAATTTAAATTACCAATTTATGTTCTTTGTGACTTTGATGCTTACGGATTTTATATCTATTCTGTAATTAAATATGGTAGTATTAATCTCGCACATGCTTCAGAGCATATGGCAATACCCAGCGTAAAATATTTAGGAATAACCTCATCGGATATTGAAAAATATGGTTTGCAAAAAAATTTAATTAAATTAAAAGAGCATGATTTATCAAGATTAAAACAAATGGCAGATTATGATTGGTTCAAAAATAATAAAGCATGGCAGAATGAATTTAAAGTTATGAAACAATTAGGATCGAAGGCAGAAATACAAGCATTAAGTGCAAGGGGAATCAGTTTTATATCAAATACATACCTCCCTGAAAAAATAAAAAATAAAGAATTTTTAGAATAATTTATATATTGATATTTTCTTATCTTTCTTAAGCCCTGCTCCTTAAGCTTGCTGAACTAAAAATGAAAGCAAGAGAATAAGTAGGGCTACATTTTTTTAGAAACCTTTTTAAAAGAATTTCTTATCGTTTTGTTTAAGCCTCTCTAGCTCAGCCTGGTAGAGCACATGGCTGTTAAGAATCACTGAAACCATGCGGTCGCAAGTTCAAATCTTGCGGGAGGCGCTTTATGGGGCTGTAGCTTAGCCTGGCTGGAGCACTCGGCTTTTAAGGGTGAAACTGATAGCCAAGGTTAGAGATCGAGAGGTCCGCAGTTCGAATCTGCGCAGCCCCATTCAAAATCTTTTTATACTTCTAAATTATTCTAACTTCAACAAAAAAGGAGGTTATATTTATGGCAATGAAAAAAGAGGCAATGGGAAAAGGGATGACATGTGATTGTTCACACCATGGTGTTTTTAAATGGGTAATTTTAATAATTGGTTTGTTGTACCTTAGTGCAGATTTAGGTTGGTGGGACTTTTGGAATATCCAATGGTGGACAGTAGCATTTATTTTAGTTGGACTCGGTTCCGGATGTAAATGCTGTGGGAAATGGTGTTAATCTCCTTTTTCTTTTTTTTATAATTAATTTTTTTCTTTTAGTTTGTTTATAACTCTAGATATAAGAACAAGATTTTGTTTTATATTATTATCAAACTGTTCATTTTCTTTTATTTCTAATAAAGTTCCTCTAAAATCTCTTAATAATCCAAGAAAACTATGTAGTTCATCAGACCTCGCTTTCAAAATTTCGACCATAAGATTGGTTCTGTCAATATTCTCCATATTAATTTTTTTACACTCCTTACTGAACAATTGCACCTTCTCTAATATCTTCATCAGGTGTTATTAACATAACTTTATCATCATTAACTGCAGCCAATATCATTCCTTCACTTTTAATTCCTCTTAATTCTCTTTGTTCTAAATTCGTTATCACTATAACTTTTTTATCCATTAATTCTTCTCTCTCATAATATCCTTTTATTCCGGCAACAATCGTTCTAACTTCACCACCAATATCAATTTTCAAAACCAGCAATTTATCTGCTTTAGGATGAATGTTTACGTCTAAAACCCTTCCGACTCGAATATCTAATCTTTTAAATTCAGCATATGGAATCATTTTCTTGCCTCAATAATATATTTATTTATACCATTAAAAATATTTTCATATTTATTACTTTTTGAATATTGTTCTAAAAATTTAATCATTTCAGAATTATCCATTAGTTTTGCACATAAAATCGCATAGTCATAATCTTTTTGTAAAAGTGCATAATCAATTTCCTTTTGTAATTTTTTATTTACCATTGAAATATTTTTTGCTAAAGCATAACTTAAAATGCAGTTAGTCATAAAACCTAACCCATTATAAGAAAGAAAATTTTCTCCATAACTTTCATATATAAATTTTTGTTGTTGCTCATTAAACATTGAAACATTTACTTTATCAACGCCTTTATCTCTCATCAATCCGTGCAGTAATTTTAATTTATTTTCATCTAAGAGATACATTTTAAATTTTTTTAAATAAAACTCCTCCCTTTTTAACCTTATATTCTTTAACCAATCCAAACTTACAATCTTTTAATGTTCCTAATTTTATTCCCAACTGTTCATTTATTTTATCCGAAGTTTCTGGAATGAAAGGAGATAATAATATTGAAATAGTTCTTAAACACTCTAACAAATTATAAAGTATTTTTTCTAATTTTTCCCCTTCTAACTTCCAAGGTTCATTTTCGTTAACATATTTATTAGACTCATTTACAAATTTCCAAACCTCACTTAAAACATTATGTAATTCATAATTATCCATTTTTTCATCTATTTTATCCAGATCTAATTTAGAACTCAATTCTTTATCAATCTCTTTTTTATTTACTTTTTTAAAATGTTTTTCAACTAAAGTTAAAACTCTAGAAACTAAATTCCCCAAGTCGTTTGCTAACTCATTATTTATTCTATTTTTTAAAGATTCTTCTGAAAAATCTCCATCTTCGCCAAAGGGAATATCTCTAATCAAGAAATATCTTAAAGGATCGACGCCATATGTTTCAATTAGATTTATAGGGTTTATTACATTACCTAAACTTTTTCCAATCTTTTGTCCATTAACTGTTAGATATCCATGAACTAATATTTTTTTAGGTTGTTCAATTTCCAATGAGAATAACATTCCGGGCCAAATTACAGAGTGAAACCAGTTTATTCCCTTCCCAATCAAATGAACATCTGCAGGCCAATATTTTTTATTATTAACAGCACTATAATAGTTTATCAAAGCGTCGAACCAGACATAAACCGTATGTTTCTCATCAATAGGACATTTAATTCCCCAATTTTTATTAATCCGCGTAACGCTTAAATCTTTTAATTCCTCATTTTCTAATCTAGAAAGAATTTCATTTTTCCATTGTTCAGGAGAAATTAAATTTTCTTTTTTGATTAAATTAATTATCTTATTTTTATATTTGCTTAGTTTAAAGAAATAACTCTCTTCTTTAAGATATTTTGGAGATTTTTTATGTTCAGGGCATTTATCATCAACTAAATCTTTTTCAGTATAGAATGCTTCACAACCTTCACAATATAATCCTTCGTAATAACCTTTATAGATCTCTCCTTTTTTATACGATTTTTCAAAAAGTTCATTTACAACATTGATATGTCTTTTTTCAATCGTCCTTATAAAATCATCATTTGTTATATTTAATTTTTTACACAGTTCAATAAATTTCTTTGCATTTTTATCAACAAACTCATTTACTGGAATTTTTGCTATTTTTGCAGCCTCTTCATTTTTTGAGGCATTATCGTCTGTTCCAGTTAAATAAAATACATCCTCTCCTTTAAGCCGATGCCATCTGGCTAGAACATCTGCGATTATTTTTTCATATGCATGCCCTATATGTGGTTCCGCATTTACATAATCGATTGCCGTAGTAATGTAAAATTTTTTCATAATAACGTTTAAAAAACATGTTTATTTAAATATTTGTATGTGCAGTAGTCGTATAGTGGTTAGTATTGAGCCTTCCCATTTTTAGGAAAGAGGCTCTGACCGGGGTTCGAATCCCCGCTACTGCATATAGCCCTGTAATGTAGAGGCCAAGCATACGAGACTCTGGATTCAAGCTTTTAAAAAAAGCTTGTGCAAAAGAGAAATCTTGTAACGGAAGTTCGAATCTTCCCAGGGCTATTTTTATAATAAAAAAGTGTTTATACCCGTTCTCCTACTTCTAAGCCTGTTTTTCCTATGTTGTAAACATAAAGATTTCCATCGTACTTGCTTCTTCTGTGCTTTATTACAGCAAGTGCTTTTTTTTGCATGGGATTGGAATGGTTTATTGGTAAATAACCTAATGCAAGGATAGTATCTGCTTTGCTGTCCAGGCCACCTTTAGACACACTAGCGTTTACAATTTCAAAGATGTTTCTATAATATGAAGTCTTGCTGAATACTAAACATATTTCTTTTAAGCCTTCATTTTTTCTAACATGATTCTCTAAATAGAGCATATCTTCTAATGAAAAGTCGATTTCTAACCCATCAAAAATAATACAATTCTTTCCATTTTTATTTGATGATATAAATCCATCTTCTCTGGTCGTTACAACCTTATTATGAAAATTATAATATGGAGAATGATTTCCATTTATGATTTCTTTTCCACTTGGATTATCCTTATTTTCATAATAACCCTCATTAATTTTTCTTAACATTCTTATTGGCCAATTATACATTTTACGAGCATATTCCATAATAATCCTCGGGTTTTCATAATCAAAAATTATCCCTTGATGTTTTATTGTGTTTCCAGATTTAGCAGCTATTGCGGTAGAAAGTACTGTTTTTCCAGCTCCGGTTGCTCCAATAATAATAACATTCGAACTTGGTAATAATCCTCCTCCAAGTATTTCATCAAGTTTTTTTATACCTGTAGAAATTTTTTTCATAAAAAAAGATTAATGTAAAAATTTAAAAATCTATTTAAAACCAAATGATTAACATTCCTCAAGATTATTATTTGTGGTTTGGATTTAACATTGGTTCGAATCTTCCCAGGGCTATTTTAGTAATAAAAAAGTATTTATACTCATTTATAATTGAAGTAGGATGAGAAAATTATTTGTTATCGCCTTAATTATTGGAGTTTTGTTTTTAGCAGGATGTAATTCTAATGCCCCCGACGTTAATGATCGACAAGTTAATCAGAATGAAAAAACTATTGAAATAAATGGATTTGCTTTTTCTCTCGAAGAATTAAAAATTAATCAGGGTGAAACCGTTGTTTGGATGAATAAAGATAACGTTAAGCATTCAATTATTTCAGATATGGGAAATGAATTAAAATCAGAATTATTTTCAACTTCAGAGACTTTTTCTCACACATTTAATTCAAAAGGTACATTTGATTATCATTGTGGTGCCCATCCAAATATGAAAGCAAAAATAATTGTGAACTAATTCTTTTTTATTAAACTAGAAGTTTGTATTCCAACATAAAATGCTAAACTATGGAATATCCACCAAAAGAAAGGATGTAAACTTAATCCAAATATCATAAAAACCGGCGGAGCATATTCGGCATAAATTCCAAACATTTGAACTAGTCCTGAGTAAGAAGATATTAAATAGTAGAATGAAATCCAGGTTCCAAAAATAAACGAAAAAATGATTTTTTTATATGTTTCTTTTTTATTATAGATTTTGAACCATATAAATGCGAATAAAAGTGAATTTGCAAGTTTTGAAATGTAATAATAATTTGTTTCGCCAACACCTGTAAAATGAAGTATAAAATCTAGTATCCAAAATACTAAAAAAGTTATAATTATTTTGTATATTAACTCTTTTTTCATTAACTTCTTTAATTAAAGATTCTATTTAAATCTTATCATCAGTAAAGAATATAAACTTATTATTTTTAAGTTTCATGAAGCTCCTGTAGTCTAGTGGCCAAGGATGCGGCCTTCTCGAACAAAAGTGGAAAGAGGCTGCGACCCGGGTTCGAATCCCGGCAGGAGCATTTTATGGAAACTAAAAACTTTACCCACGCTGGAACTAGAGAAGAATGGAGAAAATGGCTTATTAAGAATCATGAGAAAGAAGATAAAGTTGCATTAATAAGACACAAAAGACATACAGGAAAACCAACTTTCAATCATAGAGAAGCTATGGAAGAGGCTATTTGTTTTGGATGGATTGATACTACAATAAAAAGATTAGATGAAGAGAGGTATATCCTGCATTTTGTAAAAAGAAAGAAAAACGCAAGATGGAGTACTTCAACAATTAATTGTGCTAAACAAATGATAAAAGAAAAAAAGATGACCCCATTTGGATTAAAAATTTACAAAGAAGGATTGAAAAAACTTCCATATAATCATGGAATGTCAAAAAATCCTGAAATGTCTCAAGATTTAATAAAAGAATTAAGTAAAAATAAAAAAATAAATGAAAATTTTAATAACTTCCCGCCATCAACTAAAAGAATGTATCTTCGATGGTTGGAAAGTGCAAAAAGAAAAGAAACTAAAGATAAAAGAATAAAATCTATTCTTAAATTAGCTGAAAATAAAGATAAGTTTGGATTGCTTCCTAAAACTATGAGGAAAAATGCTAAATAACTTAAAACAAGATTTAGAAAAACTAGCAAATAAAGATAAATCAAAACTTTTACAAAGATTTTTCAAAACTGGAAAAGGTGAATATGGTTATGGCGATATCTTCTTAGGAATTACCGTTCCGAATCAGAGAAAGATTGCTAAAAAATATTTTAATTTAAACTTAAACCAAATTGAAGAATTATTAAAAAGTAAAATACATGAACATAGATTAACTGCATTACTTATTCTAGTTGATAAATTCAAAAAAGGAGAGGAAAGTATAAAAAAAGAGATTGTAAATTTTTACTTGAAAAATATAAATTATATTAATAATTGGGATTTAGTAGACCTTTCTTCGCATAAAATAATTGGAGAATATTTAATTGATAAAGATAAATCTATTTTATACAAATTGGCAAGATCGGATAATCTTTGGGAAAAAAGAATTTCAATAATATCAACCGCGTCTTTTATTAGAGAAAATAAATTTGAAGATACATTAAAAATTTCTAAGATTTTACTTCACGATAAACATGATTTAATTCACAAAGCTGTTGGATGGATGTTAAGAGAAGTTGGAAAAAGAAATCAAAATATTGAAGAAGTGTTTTTAAAAAAATATTATAAAAAAATGCCCAGAACAATGTTAAGATATTCCATTGAAAAATTTGATAAAAATAAAAGAAGATTTTACCTATCTTGATTTCTTAAAAATTCCAATTAAAGCAGGTATGACAGAAATTATTATTATTCCAATAATAAAATATGTTAAATTATCACTTACAAATTTTATATTACCAAAAAAATATCCCCCAAAAACAAATATGCCTACCCATAAGATTCCTCCAATAATATTATAACTTAAAAAATTTAAATAATTCATTCTTCCAATACCTGCTACGAAAGGCGCAAATGTTCTTACCATTGGAATAAATCTGGCTAAGATTATTGTCTTGTTCCCGTGTTTATCGTAAAATAATTTTGTTTTGTCTAAATACTCTTTTTTAACAAATTTTGTTTTAGAAAATATTTTTTCTCCAAAATAAATTCCTATAAAATAGTTCAAAGTATCTCCTAAAATTGCGGCTATTGTTAATACAAGGAAAAGCAAGAATATATTCATAAACCCTTTAGCTGCAAATGTTCCTGCTACAAATAATAAAGAATCTCCAGGTAAAAATGGTGTAAAAACTAATCCGGTTTCTAAAAAAATAATCATAAATAAAATAAAATAAGTAAAAGTTCCATATTGAGAGATAATTTGCCCTAAATATTTATCTAAATGCAAAATAATATCTATAAATTTATTAAAAACCATTTTATTTCCTTCTTATTCTCAATTCCTTTGCAGAAGCCGTATCATGAGCCTTACAATAATTATAACCTTTTTCCATCAGTTTTAGTTCAGTGTACTCATGGAGCAATATAAATTTTAACTCAGGAGTCTTAACATAAACCCCCTCAATCCAAATCTCATTCATCGGAATATACAAATATCTTGATCCATTTCCGCCCATTACAAAATCCATGTCCAAATTATCCCTTATTTTTTCACCATCAACGGAGAAAACTTTGAATTTTTTATAATCTTTTAACCCTTTAATTCTAGGATCGATTTTAAGAACATATTTTTTCTTTTTTTCAAAATAATCATTTAAATTCTTAATTTGATAAGTTCTTAATTTTGGTTCTTTATCAAAAATCTCTTTTTTAAAAAAAGAATAGTTTTTCATTAATATTATAAATCTTGATGTATTTAAATAACTTATGAAATATGATCAACACTTTCTGCAGGACATAGAGGTAGCTAGAAAAATAGTTTCTTCTTTAGATATTAAAAATAATGAAGAGATATTAGAAATAGGGCCGGGAAGGGGCGTTTTAACACAATTTCTTAAAGGAGATGTTACTTTAGTTGAAATTGACAAAACGTTATGTAAAGAGTTAAAGGAAAAGTTTCAAAACTTTGAAATAATCAATACAAACATTTTGAAATATAATAAAAATTTTGACAAAATAATTTCAAATGTCCCTTATTCAATTTGCGAACCATTAATGAATAAATTATTAAAGATGAATTTTAAAAAAGCAATTTTAATGTTTCCTGTTAATTTTTTAAATAAAGGATTATTAAATTTAGTTATGAATCATTTTTTTGAAATCAATGAATTGTTTCAGGTTTCTAAAAATTCATTTTATCCGCTTCCAAAAATAAATTCTAAGGTTCTTGAAATAAAACATAAAAAATTAAATGAAAAAGAAAAATTACTTTTGAAAATTTATTTGCAAAGTGATAAGAAATTGAAAAATGTTTTTGATTCGGATTTAAGTTTTAACGATAAAAGAATTTATCAGATGAACTTTGATGAGTGGAAAGAATTAGTTAAAAAGTTGGGCTTATAGTCTAATGGCCAGGACATAACCTTCACACGGTTAAGAACTGAGTTCAATTCTCAGTAGGCCCATTACCTCTTCTTTTTATGAGCATTTATTCTTTTAACAACCATATCATGAATTAAGTTAATACTACGATAACTTTTCACTAAAATTTCTTTATGTTCCGAACCAGAAGTATTAATGTGAATCTCCCCAATTCCAAATATTCTTTTTATAAATGATTGATTAATTGTAACATCAGAAATGTTAGAGTAATGTATCACAACTCTTTTTCTTGAAAATATTCCGATTTGACTGGTAACGTTGTTATCATCTATAATTAAGTCGTTAGCTCGAGTTAAAATTTCTGCTATAATTAATAAAATTAAACTCATTGAGATTATAATCACATTAAGAAAATCATTCTTATTTATTAAAAAAATAGATGCTAGTAAAATTGTTACCATTAAATAAATCAAAAAATATCTTAGCCTAGAAGTATGAAATATTATCTTTGAACTCATCTTAATGCTTTTCTAATTTAACTTATAAATCTTGCTTTTATATCCATTTTTAAAACTCGATGATAGATTGTTTATAACCAATCGAATCTGTTGTTTTCTTTACAATAAACTTTAAATACTTTAAATAAATCTTAAAAAAATATGACACTAGTAGAACCTAAATCCATGGATGAATGTGTGTATTTTACTAATCGTATTTTAGATAAAGGAAAAATTAGATGCTGGGTTTTTAAAGAAAAATGTCCTAAATGTGAAAAAAGTTTGATGGGCAAGCCAAGGGATCCAAAAACAGGTAAGCCGAAGATAAGGGCAGATGAATATCAATGTCCTGATTGTAAATATACTTTACCCCAGCAAGAATATGAAGATTCTTTAACTGCAAATATCCAATATACCTGTCGTCATTGCGATCATTCTGGAGAATTACAAATTCCTTTCAAAAGAAAAAAAGTTAAAATAATTGATGAGGTTGAAATGAAAAGTAAAATGATTGAAAGTTTAAGGTTTCAATGTCAAAAATGTTCAAAAAATCTTGACATAACCAAGAAGATGAAATAAAATGGGAAGCAATCTTGATTTAAGAGACCAAGTGGGTAATTCTGCTGTAAAAAGTACTTTAGGAGAATTATTCTCAGGTAAAAAAGGGTATACTGTAAAAGATGAACCTGTAATAAGGCCATGTAAAACTTGCCGTAAACCTGTAAAGAGTACTGAGAAGTTTTGCCAGGAATGCGGAACTAAGGTTGAATCAGAAGTTAAAACAAATTGTCCTTCTTGTAATGGTAAATTAAAAGGGGGAGAAAAGTTTTGTACACAATGTGGGGCTAAAATTTAGATAGAAAACTTTATATATCAATTGATATACTAGATAATCATGTTTCAAATTGTTCGAAGAAAAACTCATATAGAAAATCTTTTTGTAAGGTCTCCAACATTAGATACCGTTCTTATGGTGGAAAAAACTATAGAAGAGAACAGCGGAGAATTTAATAGAACTAAGTTGTGGAAATTATTGCCAAAAAAAGTAATGTGGCAAACATTTTTAGTTGTCTTGGATTACTTAGAAAGTATAAATAAAATCGCATTCGATAAAAATGGGAACATTGCTTATATTTGGAATCCGGTTTTGGCAAAAAGATTATCTAAAAGAAATGAGATAAAAGTATGATTAAATTTTCTAAAGTCGTCTTTATTTCTGATGAACTTGAGAAAGATTTTAATGAACTTAAAGAAGATGATTCAATAAAAAAAGGAATAATCAGGGCAATAAAAGATTTAAAAGAAAATGCATTTTCCGGAACTCAAATTCCAAAGAGGCTGTTTCCAAAAGAGTATATACAAAAATATAAAATTAATAATCTTTGGAAATATGATTTGCCAAATGGATGGAGATTGATTTATACTATTGTAGCAGAAAATAAAGTTGAATTAATTTCTGCAATTTTAGAATGGTTTGATCATAAAAAATATGAAAGAATGTTTAGATATTAATTTTTGAGTTTAAATTTAAAACAAATTGTCCTTCTTGCAATGGTAAGTTAAAAGGCGGAGAAAATTTTGTACAGAATGCAGTGCTAAAATTTAGGTAAAAAATTTTTCGATTGTCCTCAATAACTCTAATATCTTTTTTTTATCTCCTTCATTATAGGTAAAGAGAACCTCGGATATAGAAACTTTTTTCTGCAAATTTGATAGCCTTGCTGAAACTTCTTCAATAAAAGCTTCATTTTCATTTTTTATATCTTGCACATCTAATGGTATCTTTTTCATTTTATTATCCTCCTTTCATTTTACAGCTAACCTTATGTCTTCAGGCTTAATCGTTTTTCTTTTTGAATGTTTAGAAAACCTAACCGCTTTCTCACAAATTGAATCTGAAATTTTTTCTAGTTCTTCACGTAAAGCAATTTTAGCTGGATCAGAAACCCTTTCAGCACCAGATTTCTTCAATAGTTTTTCCATTGCCGCTAAAGGCAGTATTGCTCTTGGCATAAGAATAAACAAATTTAGTTAATATATAAACTTTATTATCTATTCGTCTTCAGGCATTTCAGTTGGAGAATATGATATATTAAACATTTCTTCTGAACATTCCGGGTTTCTGCAACTAATAGCTAAAAAATTATCCTTTTCTTTAACATCTGGATGTCCTAAAATACTTTTATCACAACAGGGACAACTGTATCCTACTCTCGTCTTATGAGAATTTCCATTATAATTTAAAATCCCTTCATAAATAATAAACCCCTTTCCATAACCAGTAAAATTACCAGAACCATTATTGCTATCAAAAATCCCAAAATATAATTCTTTTTTTCCTGGAAGTTCTTTTAACGAACTTTTATGTGCAATATTATTTTCAATTACCCCTTCAATAAATTCTTCTCCTTCATATGTTTTAAGAGTTTTCAATCCTTCTTCTAACTCACTTTTAGAATCAAATATTCTGATTTTATCATTTTTTGTTAAGTAAGTATACCAATTGTTTCCCTCTAAAAAATTTACTGCAGGATCTATGTAAGGTCTAAGGCACCCCCTTAAGATAAAAACATTTTCTTGAGCAGATATCATGCGTTTAATAATTTCAAAACATATTTAAAGTTTTCCATAAATTATTTTCACCAAAACCTTTATAAATAACTAAAAAACAAAAAAATTACCCTACTGAAAAATAATTAGTCGCTGATTCTAGATGGGAATATAAAAACTAGAAAAAATGGGAAGAGCAAGCAAACCAAGAGCAGGAAGTTTACAGTTTTGGCCTAGAGTGAGGGCTAAAAGAATGTACCCAAGAATAAGATCTTGGAAAAAATTAGATTCATGTAAACTTTTAGGATTTTTAGGATACAAAGTTGGAATGACTCACGTTCAACTTGAAGAAACAAATCCAAGCTTAAAAGCACCTTTATTAAAAAATTATCCAGTTACAATTTTAGAATGCCCTTCTTTAAAGTTATTTTCAATAAGATTTTATAAAAATACAATAGAAGGTGAAAAAGTAATCACAGAGGTTTTGAATTCAAATTTAAATAAAGAATTAAAAAGAAAAATTGATGTTCCTAAAGAAATTAAATCAAAACAACCTCAAGATTATGATGACATTAAGGTTTTAGTTTACACACAGCCAAATTTAGCAATAAGCAAGAAAAAACCAGAAATTTTAGAATTAGGAATTTCCGGAACAAAAGAAGAAAAATTAAATTATGCTCAATCATTATTAAATAAAGAAATTAAGGCTTCTGAAATATTTAAGAGTAATCAATATGTTGATGTTCATGGAGTAACAAAAGGTAAAGGTTTTCAAGGAACGGTTAAAAGACACCACGTTGATTTAAGAAGTCATAAATCTGAGAAAAAAAGACGTGGAAATATTTTTGGTTCTCAAAGACCTGGAAAGATTCATTGGGGTATGCCGATGCCTGGTCAAATGGGATTAAACACAAGAACAGAGTACAATAAATTACTAATAAAAATTTCAAATGAAGTTAAAGAAATAAATCCAAAAAGAGGATTTCATAAATATGGTTTTGTTGATAATGAATATATTTTGGTAAAAGGAAGTATTCCTGGAGCTAAAAAACGTTTAGTTGTTTTAACAGAGCCAATGAGAAATCCTAAACCATTACAAACTGAAATTAAATACATAAGCAAATGAATTTACTAGACCTAAGCGGAAAGAGAATAAAAGAAATTAAACTTCCTAGTCAGTTTAATGAAGAAGTTCATCCAAATTTAATTTGGAGAGCCGTTTTAACAATTCAAAGTAATAAAAGACAACCATATGGTGCTGATCCTCGGGCAGGAAAAAATGCTTCTGCAAAATTATCTAGAAGAAGAAGAGATTTTAAGACAGCATATGGAAAAGGGATTTCAAGGGCTCCAAGAAAAACTTTATGGAGACGAGGAAGCCAGTTTGGATGGGTAGGTGCGAATGCTCCTGGAACTGTAGGTGGAAGAAGATCTCATCCTCCAAAAGCAGAAAAAATTTGGGATAAAAAATTAAATAAAAAAGAAAATAGGAAAGCAATTAGATCTGCATTGTCTGCCACAATGCAAAAAGATTATATTTTAAAAAGAAATCATAAGATTCCAAACCTATATCCATTAGCAGTTGAAACTAAATTTGAAAGTTTAAATAAAACAAAAGAAGTTAACGATGTTTTAGTAAAAATAGGATTACAAGACGAATTAAATAGATTAATAAGGCACGTTAGAGCTGGAAAAGGAAAATATAGGGGAAGAAAATATAGAACAAAAGTTGGTCCATTGATTGTTGTTTCAGATAAATGTGATTTGATTAAATCAGCAAAAAATCTATTAGGAATTGATGTTGTTCAAGTTAAAAATTTAAATGCAGAATTGCTTGCTCCAGGAACAGTTCCAGGGAGATTAACAATATTTACAGAAGCTGCAATTGAAAAATTACAAAAGGAAAAATTATTTGAATAAAATGGAAATAATAAAATACCCAATACAAACGGAGAAAGCTGTTCGATTAATGGAAAAAGATAATAAATTAACTTTAATCGTTGATTTGAAAGCAAATAAAACTCAGATTAAAAAAGCGGTTGAAGATTTATTTGAAGTGAAGGTTGTTAAATTAAACACTTTAATAACAATGGATGGAGAAAAGAAAGCATATGTTAAATTATCAAAAGACACTCCTGCAATTGATGTTGCAACAAAATTAGGATTAATGTAAAATGGGAAAACCTTTAATAACACAACGTAGAGGAAAAGGATCACTTACCTATTTATCTCCAGGTCATAGATACCATTATGATTCTTCACATCCAAAATCAGATGAAAAATTAAACGGAGTTGTTACTCAAATAATGAAAGATCCGTCAAGAACGGCTCCAACTGCAGTAATTAAATTTAATAATAATGAAATTTCTCCAGTTCCAGCTTCTTTAAATTTACGTGAGAAAGATACCGTTTCATTTAATGACAAAGAGTCTGAATCAAATTTAAAAATATTAAAATTAAAAGATATTCCTGAAGGAACACTTATTTATAATATTGAAGGATATCCTGGCGATGGCGGAAGATTTTGTAGATCGGCAGGAACTTCGGCACATCTTCTTTCAAAAACCAGCGAATATGCTTTGGTTAAATTACCCTCTAGAAAAGATAAAAAATTTAATTTAGAATGTAAGGCAATTATCGGAGTGATATCTGCTGGAGGAAAAGGAGAAAAACCAATCTTAAAAGCTGGAAAGATGCACCACATCATGAGAGCAAAGAATAAATTATATCCAAGAACTTCAGGAGTAGCAATGAATGCTGTCGACCATCCATTTGGATCGGGTAGAGGAAGACACGTTGGAAAGTCAAAGGTTCCAAAGAAGAATGCACCTCCAGGAAGAAACGTTGGATTAATAAGAGCAAGAAGAACAGGAAGGAAGAAATAAAATGGCAAGAGTTTTCGCATTTAGAGGAAAAAAAATTGAAGAACTTCAGAAATTAGACATGAATGAGTTCCTTAACTTAATTCCGGCAAGACAAAGAAGGTCAATAAAAAAAGGATTTTCAGAAGAACAAAAAAAACTTTTATTAAAAATTGATAAAGCATTGCAGGGAACTTACAAGAAACCAATAAAGACACATTGTCGTGATCTTATTGTTTTACCCAAAATGGTTAATTTAACAATTCATATTCATACAGGTAACAAATTTGTTCCAGTTATGATTATTCCAGAAATGGTTGGAATGTATCTTGGTGAACTAACAATGACAAGAAACAAAGTTGAACACAGTGCACCTGGAATTGGAGCAACAAAATCAAGTTCAGCAGTATCGGTTAAATAAAAATGGAAGCAGTAGTTAACGCAAAAAATTTAAGAATTTCAACAAAACATTCAGTTGAAGTTTGTAACATGCTTAGAGACAAGACTACAAAAAAAGCTAAAACTTTACTAAGTGAAGTTTTGGAAATG
This sequence comes from Candidatus Woesearchaeota archaeon, assembly GCA_964419925.1. GTDB lineage: Archaea > Nanobdellota > Nanobdellia > SCGC-AAA011-G17 > GW2011-AR20 > JBBSXG01. The sequence continues at coordinate 12,641 of CAYQPR010000011.1, read as the reverse complement.
AAACGAGCTGTTCCATACACTAAATTTTTGGGAGATTTATCTCACAAAAGAGGAATGGCTGCAGGACGTTATCCAATAAAATCATGTGAAGAAATTTTAAGAATAATTGAATCTGGAGAATCAAATGCCTTAAATAAAGGAATGGGTAGCGATTTAATTATTTCACACATATCCGCTCACAAGGCAGGAAAACAATTTCATTATGGAAGAAAATTAAGAACCAAAATGAAAAATACTCATATAACTTTAAAATTAAAGGAAGCTGAAAAGAAAAAATGATTGAAAAACAAATTGTAAAAAAATACATGAAAGAACATTTAATGCAGGAGTTTATTAAATCTTATCTTCCAAATGGAAGTTATAGTAAGATTGATTTGAAAAAAACTCCTTTGGGTGAAAAAATAATTATTCATACTTCTCGTCCTGGATTAGTTGTTGGAAGACGAGGAGTAAATTTATCTGAATTAACACATACTTTAAAAACAAAATATGGAATGGAAAATCCACAAGTTGAAGTTGCAGAAATTCAAGAAATAAATTTAGATCCAAAATCAGTTGCCGAAAAAATTGCTAACTCTTTTGAAAGGTTTGGTCCAAAAAGATTTAAATCAATTGGTTATCGTTCATTACAGTCAATTATTGACGCTGGTGCAATTGGTGCTGAAGTTGTAATCTCTGGCAGAGGGGTTCCAAGTAGCAGATCAAAATCATGGAGATTTTTAGCAGGACATATGAAGAAGTCTGGAGATATTTCAGAAAGTTTTGTTAAACGGGGATTTACAGTTGCTAATCTTAAATCTGGAACTGTTGGAATCAAAGTTAGTATTCTAACTCCCGATGTTATCTTACCAGATAAAATTACAATTAATGATATTCCAACAATAAAAATTGAAGAAATAAAAGAAGAAGTTAAGGAAGAAATAAATGAAGAGCCTAAAAAGAAAAAAACTAGAAAAAAGAAAATAGAAAATGAAGAAACTGGATCTGAAACAAAAGAGTAACGAAGAATTAAATGCTAATTTAGTTCAATTAAGAAAAGATTTAATGAAATTGAACTCTCAAAGATTTACTGGAACAGTGCCAGAAAATCCGGGAAATATAAAAAAATTTCGTAGAACAATCGCAAGAATTAATACAATCTTAAATAGCAAACGAACGGAGGTAAGGTTAGAAAAGAAATGAATACAATCTGTCCAAAATGTGGGCTTAAAATGGAGCTCTGTGTCTGCGAGTCTATTGCAAAAGAAACACAAATCGTCAACGTTAAGGTTGAAAAACGCAGGTTTGGAAAAATGATAACCATTATTGAAGGTATCGATAACAAATCTGTAAACCTAAAAGAACTTGCAAAAAAACTTAAAGAAAAACTTGCATGCGGGGGCACGTTTAAGGATGGAATCATTGAACTTCAAGGAAGTCACGGATTTCAGGTCAAACAAGAATTGATCCGACTCGGATTCGCTACGGACAGCATTAGGGTAACACAATGAAAAAAGAAATCATCGGAACTTTGATCGGTTCACAAATAAAAGTGATTGATTCAAAAAATAAATCAATCATTAATTTGAATGGAAAAGTCATTGATGAAACAAAAAATACAATAAAAATACAAAAAAATAATCAACAAATCATACTTCATAAAAACCAAATAAAAATAAAAAATGAAAACTAAAAACATCGGAATTGAAGTCAACCCACCTAATAGGGAATGTAATGACAAAAAATGTCCATTTCACGGAAACTTAAAAATACATGGAAGAATCTTCAAGGGAATAATCACAAAGATTGATTTAAATAAAACTGCAACAATAGAATTCACTCATTTTTATTATCTTCCTAAGTATGAAAGATATGAAAAAAGAATTACAAGAATTAAAGCTCACAATCCAGCTTGTTTAAACACAAAAGTTAACAATGAAGTAATGTTAGCTGAAACAAAAAAATTATCCAAAACAAAGAATTTTGTTATAATTGAGGTTATTGAAAAATGAAAGCAGTTAATGCAAGAATTGTCAAATCAATTCCTTTTGGAGCAAGATTAGAAGTTTGTGATAATTCTGGAGCTAAAAGAATAAGGTTGTTTGGTGTAAAAGGGCATAAAACAAGAAAAGGACAATATCCTGCTGCAGGAGTTGGAGATCTTATATTTGCATCAATTGTCAAGGGAAAACCTGGAATGAAAAAAGAAACTGTTTTGGCAATTGTAGTCAGACAAAGAAAAGAATATCGACGTGACAATGGAGATAGAATAAAATTTGAGGATAATGCTGCAATTATTTTAAAGGATGATAAAGGCAGTTTAAAAGGTACAATACTAAAAGGTCCTGTTGCGAAAGAAGCCGCACAAAAATGGCCAAATATTGCGAAGTTAGCTTCAATTGTTGTTTAAAATGAAAAAGAAATTTTCAAAAAAATGGAAATCGAGCAAACAACCTAGAAAGCAGAGGAAATATTTAATTAATGCTCCCTTACATGTAAAACACAAATTTTTAGGATCACATCTATCAAAAGAATTATACCAAAAATATAAAATAAAATCTATTCCAGTAAGAAAAGAAGATGAGGTTATAATTAAAAGGGGTCAGTTTAAAGGAACAAAAGGAAAGGTTGAAAAAGTTTTGTTAAGAAGAACAAGGATATTTGTAGCAAATGCACAAATTCAAAAACGTGATGGAAACAAAGTATATTATCCAATTCACCCATCAAATGTTGTTATAGTTGATTTGAACCTAAAAGATAAAGAAAGAACAAAGATTATTGAAAGGAGAAATAAGAAATGACTAAAAGACATTTATTTTCGTTGAATTCACCGGCAAATTGGCCGATTGAAAGAAAAAATCTAGTTTGGGTTACAAGACCAAATCCGGGACCCCATCCACTCTTAAGATGCCTTCCATTAGGGCTTTTAATAAAAAATGTTTTAAATCATGCTCGCAATTTAAGAGAAATAAAATTTATTTTAAATCAAGGCGAAATTTTAATCGATAATGTTGTTAGAAAAAATCAAAGATTCCCAGTTGGAATTATGGATGTAATTCATGTTAAGAAAACGGGAGAAAATTTTAGATTAATCATCAATGAAAATAATAAATATCATTTACATAAGTTATCAAAGGAAAATGCAAATTTAAAACCCTGTAAGATAATCGGAAAAAAAATATTAAAAAAAGGAAAAATTCAGTTAAATCTTTTTGATGGAAGAAATGTTATTGTAAATAATTCTTCATACAAAGTTGGAGACACTGTTATGTTCAATTTGGAGAATAATAAAATTGTTGATCATTTAAAATTAGAGAAGGGGTCTCATGTTTACATAACTCAAGGAAAATATGTTGGATATTTTGGAAAATTAGAAGAAGTCCTTCCTGGAAAAGGTTTCCAATCAAATAAGATCGTTTTCACTAAAGATGGTAATAAATTTGAAACATTAAAAAATTATATCTTCGTTATTCCTCAGGAGCTTTTCAAATGAATCAGATGAGAGAAATCAAAGTTGAAAAGATTACCCTTAATATCGGGGTTGGAGGAGCAGGAGATAAATTAAACAAGGCAATTAAACTTCTTGCAAGTCTAACGGGAGCAAAACCTGTTCAAACAATTACAATGAAGAGAATTCCATCTTGGGGTGTTCGTCCAAAGTTGCCAATTGGAGCAAAGGTCACATTACATGGAAAGAAATCGGAAGAAATTTTATCAAGATTATTCAAAGCAAAAGATAATAAAATAAGTGTTAAGAAATTTGATGAACAAGGAAATTTTTCATTTGGTATTCATGAATATTTAGATATTCCTGGAATTGAATATGATCCATCAATTGGGGTTTTAGGATTAGAGGTTGCAGTTACCCTAGAAAGGCCAGGATTTAGAATCAAAAAAAGAAAATTAAAACAATCAAAAATAGGGCATAAACACATTATAACAAAAGAAGAATCAAAAGAATTTGTTAGAAATAAATTTAATGTTAACGTTGTTGAGGTGGAAGAAGAATGAGCTACAGTAATTATGATAAGGTTTTTAAGCAGTTAAAGGTGAAGCCGGTTAAACTCAATAAGTATATTAAACATAACGCACCAAAACCAAGAAAATTTGGAGCAACGGCAAGAAGGTGTAAATCTTGTGGTCGATTTGGAGCACACATAAGGTTATATAATATTGATTTATGCAGACAATGCTTTAGATTAAGCGCAAAAAGTATAGGATTTAAAAAATACTCATAAAATGACAGTCAACGATCAACTCGGAAATGTACTTTCACATATTTATAATTGTGAAAAAGTAGGTAAACCTGAAACAATAGTGAAACCAGGATCAAAAGTTATTTTGAAAGTTCTTGAAATTATGAAGAATAATAATTATATTGGTGAGTTTAGTCATTCAAATGATTCAAGGCATAATCCGGTTAAAGTGAACCTAGTTGGAAAGATTAATAGATGCGGGGTTATTAAACCAAGATTTCCATTCAAGTTCACTGAGCTTGGGAAATTTGAAAAAAGATTTTTACCCGGAAAGAATATAGGAATTATTATCGTTTCAACCTCAAAAGGGTTAATGACCCATGAACAGGCAATTAAAGATAGATTGGGAGGAAAGTTAATAGCATATGTCTACTAAAATTAAATCAATTCTTGAAGATTATGTGATTATTCCTGAAAATGTTTCGGTTGATCTATCTAATAAAAAAATAAAAGTTTCTGGTCCTGTTGGAAATAATGAAGCTAATTTATTTCACCCAATGATTAGTTTTGATAAAAAAGAAAACAAGATAATCTTAAAGTCAGTTAAACAAACTAAAAATGAAAAAAAGATTCTCAAAAGTTTTAAGGCACATTTAAATAATTTAATTTTAGGGGTTTCTAAACTTTACACATATAAATTAAAAATTTGTTCGGGCCATTTTCCAATGAGCGTTTCTCTTTCCAATAATAAGGTTATCATAAAAAACTTTTTTGCTGAAAAAGTTCCGAGAGAAGCTAAAATTTTACAACATGTTAACGTTAAATTAGATAATGATATTTTAACTGTAACCGGAACAAATAAAGAATTAGTTGGACAAACTGCAGCAAATATCGAACAAGCATGTAGACTAACTAATAAAGATCGTCGTGTTTTTATGGACGGGATATATATAATCTCAAAGGGAGAAGAATAAGATGGACTCAAAGAAAAAAATAAAGTTTGTAAGATATAACTCGGAACATTTAAGTAAATTGAGTCCAAATTGGAGAAGAGCTAAAGGAATGCATAATAAAGTAAGACGTGGAATCAAAGGTCATCCATTAGCCCCTGCAGTTGGGTACGGTTCTCCCAAGAGCTTAAAATCACTCTATAAATCAAAATTTGATTACAAGTTAATAACATCTGAAAAAGATTTAGAAAATCTTGAGAAAAAATATGTTTTAATTTCAAAAAATCTTGGGATGAAGAAAAAAATTTTATTATTGAAAAAAATTAAATCTTTAGGAATTAATGTTTTAAATATAAAGGATTTGGATAAGTTTATTCAAGATTCTGAGTCTTTTTTAAAGGATAAGAAAGAAAACAAAAAACAAAAACAACTAAAAAAACAGGAATCAAAAAAGAAAGTTGAAGTAAAAAAAGATAAAAAAGAATTGACACCTGAAGAGAAAACTGAAAAAGAAAAGATTGAAAAGAAAAAAGTGCTTGAGACATTAAAATGAACTTAAAAACACAACATCGAATTATTGCATCTCTTTTTGGAGTTGGAAAGAAAAGGGTTTGGATAGATCCGGAAAAAGGAAGTGAAGTAAAAGAAGCAATAACAAAGAGAGATATTAAAGGATTAGTAAAGAAAGGAATAATTGTTATAAAACCTTCAAGAGGGATTTCATCTTATAGAACAAATAAGAATCGAGCTCAGAAGAGAAAAGGAAGACAAAAGAATATTGGATCTAGAAAAGGAGCTTTTGGGGCAAGAGTTGGAAAGAAATCAACATGGATTGTAAAAATAAGAAGTCAAAAATTATTATTAAAAGAATTAAAAGAAAGTTCAAAAATTTCAAGAAAAAATTATAGATTACTTTATAAAAAGGCTAAAGGTGGTTTTTTCAGAAGTGCAAGACACATAAATTTGTTTGTTGAAGAACATGGGATGATTGAAAATGGTAAAAAGTAAAAGTTATACGGTAAAATTCAGAAGATATCGAGAAAGAAAAACAGATTATAAATCTCGTTTAAGATTACTCCTATCAGAAAAATGTCGTTTAGTAGTTAGGAGATCAAATTATCAAACTTATGTTCAAATTGTTGAGTATTCAAATAAAGGAGATAATATTTTATTAAATGTTAACTCAAACTCTTTAAAAAAATATGGGTGGAAATATAATCCAAGAAATATTCCTTCATCATATCTAACTGGTTTTTTAATTGGGTTAAAATTAAAGAAGAAAAAAATAGATGATGTTGTACTTGATATAGGATTAAGAAGTTCTATACAAGGGTCAGTCATATATTCTGTTTTAAAAGGAGTAGTAGATGCAGGAATAAAGATCCCACACAATGAAAAAATTCTTCCTAAAGAAGAAAGAATAACTGGAAAACATATTTCAGATTATTCTCAAAATTTCAAGGAAGGTTCTCAACAGTTTTCGAAATACTTAAAAGAGAATGCTAATCCAAAAGACATCGTTAAAAATTTTAAGGAAACAAAGGAAAAAATTTTAAAAGAAAATGGTTAAAGAAGAAATATTAGAAAAAATTGAAGAACAATTAGTTGAAGTTCCTATAGGTGTTCAAAAAACTAGAGAATTTAGAGTTGATGAATGGCACCCTAAAACAGAAATAGGTAGAAAGGTAAAAAATGGTGAGATTAAAAATATTGATGATATCATAACTTCAGGAAAAAAAATATTAGAAGCTGAAATTGTTGATGCTTTGCTCCCAAATTTACAAACCGATCTTCTTTTGATTGGACAATCAAGGGGAAAATTTGGTGGGGGGAAAAGAACAATATGGAGACAGACTCAGAAAAAAACTTCTGAAGGTAATAAACCAAAGTTTGGAATTGTTGCGATTGTTGGAAACCGCGACGGTTACATTGGAATAGGTTTAGGAAAATCAAAAGAAACAATGCCTGCAAGAGAGAAGGCAATTAGAAATGCTAAATTAAATATAATCAAAGTTAAGCGTGGTTGTGGTTCATGGGAATGTGGATGCGGAAAACCTCACTCAATTCCTTTTACAGTAAAAGGTAAAGAGGGTGCCGCTTCAATGAAATTAATGCCTGCTCCACAAGGAACAAAATTATGTATTGAAAAAGAATGTCAGAAAATGCTTAACCTTGCTGGAATTAAAGATGTATATTCAAAAGTTTCAGACCCAAAAACAAAATTAAACTTAGTTAAATCATGCTTTAATGCGTTAAGAAATTTATCAAAAGTAAAAACAGGAAATAAACTATGACAAAATTAGCCGCAGTAAGAATTCGTGGAAATATAAACGTAAGCAAAGATAAAAAGGACACCATGAATATGATCCGGCTTTTCAATAAAAATTATTGTGTTGTTTTAGATAATAATCCAGGTTACATTGGAATGTTAACAAAAGTTAAGGATTATATAACATGGGGAGAAATCAAAGAAGAAACATTTTCCTTATTATTGAAAGAAAGGGGAAGACTTATGGGTAATAAAAAATTAAGTGAAGATTATTTGAAAGGAAAAAAAATTGATGTCGAAACATTTGTAAAAGATTTTTTCACAAATAAAAAAATGTTAAAAGATATTCCAGGAATAAAACAGTTTTTTAGATTAAAACCCCCATTGCATGGTTTTGAAAGGGGGGGAATTAAGAAACCATTTAGTCTTGGTGGGGTTTTAGGATATAGAAAAGATAAAATTAACGATCTAATCAAAAGGATGATTTAATATGATAAATAAAAGAAAAAAATATTCAAGATATCGTGGAAGTCATACTCACGGTGGTGGAGCTAAAAAGAAAAGAAGAGGTTCTGGACATCGAGGAGGTTACGGAATGGCTGGAAGTGGTAAAAGGGCAGACCACAAAAAACCAATGTTACAAAAATTATATGGAAAAAATTATTTAGGTAAATCCGGATTTAAACGCCCATTAAAAAAAATAGTTAAAATAATTTCGTTTAACCTTGAAGACCTAGAAAGAAATATTAAAAGTTATTTAGAGAAAGGTTTAGTTAAGAAAGAAAACGATTTTTACGTTGTCAATTTAACCAGTTTAGGCTTTGATAAATTGCTTGGTTCAGGAAATGTTAAAAACAAATATAAAATTATTGGAAACGTTTCTGAAAAAGCTAAGATTAAAATAGAAGAAGCAGATGGTATAATTGAGGAATAATGGCATTTATTAATAAATTATTAGAAAACTTACCTGAAGTAAAAGGTCCGGAGCAAAAGTATCTCCCTTTTAGTCAAAAAATTAAATGGGTTTTAATAATGCTTGTTGCTTATTTTATTCTGGGTGTTGTTCCAATTTATGGTCTAGGAGATAATGCTTTAAAACAGTTTGATTTTTTAGCAATTCTTTTGGGTGCTCAATTCGGTTCTATAATATCTTTAGGAATCGGTCCAATGGTTACATCTTCAATTGTACTTCAACTTTTGAATGGTTCTGGAATTTTAAAAATGGATACAACAACACATGAAGGGAGAGTTTTTTTTCAGGGTTTACAAAAATTACTTTCAATATTTTTTATTTTATTTGAAGCAATAATTTATGTATTCATGGGAGGGTTATCTCCTGCAGCAGGGTTCTCACCTTGGTTAATTATTTCACAATTATTTATTGGAGGATTATTAATCCTATACATGGATGAAGTAATTAACAAATGGGGAATTGGTTCAGGAATAAGTTTGTTTATTGCAGCAGGGGTTGCATCTCAAATAGTAATAAGTGCATTTTCTCCTTTAAACTCAATGGGAAAAATTGCATTTGGTTCAGGCGAAGCTCCAGTTGGAAGAGTTTTTGTATTCTTTTTTGCACTTTTCCAAAATAGACCGCAAGAAGCGATTCTAGCAATTTCAGCAATCTTAGCAACTATCCTTATATTTTTTATTTCAGTTTATGCTCAGGCTATGAAAGTTGAAATTCCATTGTCATTTGGAGCTGTGAGGGGATATGGGATGAGATGGCCTTTAAAATTTATTTATACAAGTAATATTCCCGTTATTTTAGTATCGGCTTTATTAGCTAACATACAATTATGGGCAAGCTTACTTGAAAGATGGGGAAAACCATTTTTAGGAACTTTCGTGGGTAATCAACCTTCATCAGGAGTTGTTTTATGGATATTTCCTCCAAATCTTTTAGAGAATATAATTACGGGTTCTTTTTCACTTATACAATTAGGACATGCACTTTCTTACATGATATTTATGATTATTGGTTCAATTATCTTTTCGATTTTTTGGGTTCAAACATCTGGAATGGACGCAAACTCCCAAGCTAAACAAATAATGGCTTCAGGATTGCAAGTTGCGGGATTCAGAAGGGATGAAAGGGTATTAGAAGCAATTTTAAAGAGATATATCTTCCCTTTAACAATCATGGGTGCAATTTCAGTTGGTTTTTTAGCAGCTTCTGCAGACCTTTTAGGAGCTTTATCTAGAGGAACCGGGATTTTATTAATGGTAATGATAATTTATAATTTATATGAGAGTATTGCTCGTCAAAATATGATGGATATGCATCCTGCATTTAGAAAAATGATGGGAGGACAATAATGAAAGCGTTATTACTTTTTATGTTAGTAATGGGTGCAGGATTATTAATTTATTCTCTATGGGAAACTGTTCCGATAATTGGAGAATCTGTTCATTATGTTTTAGATCCTACATTTGGATCAATTTTAAAAATTAATCTTACTTTAGGATTTGGTTTTCTAGTTTTATTAATAACTTTAATTACGATTATTATTCAAAAATATACCTCGGATCAAGAAGGATTAAAAAAATTAAAAGAAGAGCAAAAAGCAATGCAAGAAGAGATGAAACAAAACAAAAACAATCCTTCGAAAATGATGGAGTTACAAAGAAAACAGCTTGAGAGCATTCCAAAATCTTTGGAGTTGACAATGAAACCTTTAATGTACACCTCTTTTCCAATAATTCTTCTTTTTAGGTGGTTTACAGATACATTTAAAAACCTTGGTGAACCAAAGTTTTTTGGGTTCATGGGATGGTTTATTTTTTACCTAATCTTAAGCATCGTCTTTACCATGATCCTTAGAAAATTAATGAAGGTGTACTAAAATGCCAAGACCAAGTAAAAGATCAAGAACACTAAGAAGAGTTTACATAAAAACACCTAGTGGAAAAAATAAGATTTTATATAAACTTAGGAAGCCAAAAAAGATATGCTGTTCTAATTGTAAAAAAGAGCTTCATGGGGTTCCTCACGATGTCAAAAGTGTAACAAGGAATTTACCAAAATCAAGCAAACATCCAAAAAGAATTTTTGGGGGAATGTTATGTTTTAAATGCTCAAAGCTGGAGCTTATCAAGAGGTTTAGAAAATGATTGGAAGGCTAGCTGTAAAATTGTCTGGAAGGGAAGCCGGAAAATATTGTGTTATTGTTGAAGAAGTTAATGATAACTTTGTAATCATTGATGGAAATTTAAAAAGAAGAAAATGCAACTTAAGTCACCTTGAATTAACCGATAATGTTCTCAATATTAAAAAGAATGCTAGCACCGAAGAGGTTCAGCAAGCTATGAAAAAAGTGGGAATAAATGTTACAGTTCCAAGAAAGAAAGAGAAGAAAGAAGTTAAGAATAATGACAAAAGAAAAAAATAATGAAGATTTACAAAAGAAGTATTTAGAATTTCAAATTTTAGTCAACCAAATAAACCAGCTTCAACAACAAATTGTTTCTATTCAAAATCAACTAATTGAGCTTAGAGATTTAAAAGAAAATCTTTCTAAGCTTAAAGATATAAAAGAAGGTACTGAATCTTATGTTCCATTAAGTTCAAACATTTTTATCAAATCAAAAATAATTGATAAAGAAGAGCTTTTGGTTGGTGTTGGCTCAAATGTTTTATTACCTAAAACCTTAGATGAAACAACCGATTTAATTGATAAACAATCAAAAGATTTAGAACAGTTTCTATTTGAAATGGAAAACCAAATAAGCGCTTTAGATTTAAAAGGACAAGAACTTCAAAAACAACTTTCTGAATCAACTCAACTATAAATTTATAAATCTTAGTCCCTTTTTTAATCTATGGACTTATTAAAATATTATTCTAGGAGGGATGTTAAAAAAGCGATTTCCACAATTTCTGAAAATAGAGAGATATCTGTTAAGTTTGGGGATAATGGATTTGGAAAAAGGCCAGATGTAATCCAATTTGATAATGATGTATACGAGTTTGCAAAAAAAGGTGCAACTTCTTTTCATATTTCTGAAGAACTTTGGAACAACCCCTTATCAATAAAAACGGGGATGCAAAAAAGAGAATTAGATGAGCTAAGAAAAGGATGGGATCTAATTCTAGATGTTGATGGTTTAGAGATCGAATACTCCAAATTAACTTCTTATTACTTAGTTGAAGCTTTAAAGTTTTATGATATAAAAAATATTTCAGTTAAATATTCAGGTAATAAGGGGTTTCACATTGCAATTCCTTTTGAAACGTTTCCTAAACGAGTTAATAATATAGATATAAAAAACTTTTTTCCAGAAGGCCCAAGAATTATTGCCTTATATTTAAAAAATATTATATCCGAACATTTGAGTAAAGCAATACTAGAAAAAGAAACAATAAATGATATATCAAAAAAAATTAATAAACCAAAAGAATCTTTAATTAAAAATAAAGTTTTTGATCCATTTGTTTTAGCAGAAATTGACTCTGTTTTGATTTCTAGCAGACATTTATTTAGGGCACCTTATTCCTACAATGAAAAATCAGGATTAATCTCAATTCCAATAAATATAAATAATATTTTAGATTTCGATAAGAAAAATGCTTTAATGGAAAACGTTAAGGTTGATACTGACTTTCTTAATAGAAATAACATAAAAAATGATGAGTCTTCAGAACTATTTGATAAGGCAATATACTGGAACTTAAAAAATACTAAAAAGGTAGAAGAAAGCAAAGATAAATTTTCTAAAGAGTATGATCCAATCAAAAAAGCAATAAATGAAAGTTTCTTTCCACCTTGTATTAAAATTATTAATCAAGGGATTAAAGAAGATGGTAAAAAAAGGGCATTATTCATATTATTAAATTATTTAAACAATGTTGGATATGGTTCTAACGAAATTGAATCATTTGTTCTCGAATGGAATAAAAAAAATTCAACTCCACTTCATGAAAATTATATTAGAGCCCAATTATCTTGGCAAAAAAGACAGGAAAAAAAGATACTTCCACCAAATTGCCCTGCTAGAGAAGAAAATATTCCTTCAGTTAATCAGCAAAATTATTATTTAGACTTGGGAATTTGTAAACCGGACGATTTCTGTAAATTCATTAAAAACCCTGTAAACTATGCAATTAAGAAACAAAGATTGTTTGAGAAGAAGTAACTTTAGAGTAGTAATTAAACAAAAAGGTTTATATACTCTAGTTTCTAAATTTAATCAACTAAAATGAAGAACCTAATTGTAAATGGAACTAGAACTGCAAGAGAGATTATA
>CAYQPR010000010.1:6201-32859 GCA_964419925.1 Candidatus Woesearchaeota archaeon | reverse complement strand
CTGAAAAATTGCTTAATCAAATGGATAAAGGTGTGTTTGATCAGGTAACAAATGTAGCTTGCTTACCCGGAATTGTAAAATATGCTTATTGCATGCCCGATGCACATTGGGGATATGGAAGTCCGGTCGGTGGAGTTGTAGCTTTTGATGAAGAAAATGAGGGGGTAATTTCTCCAGGTATTGTTGGATTTGATATCAATTGTGGTATGAAGAGCATTATAACAAATTTAAAAATAGAAGAAGTAAGATCGAAATTAAAACAAATAATAGATATTTTATATAAAACCGCCCCGGCGGGAGTTGGAGTTAAGGGTTCCATTAAATTAAATAGGCAACAATTTAATGACGTTGTTGAAAATGGAACTAAATGGTGTGTTGATAATGGATACGGTTGGACAGAAGATTTAGAGAGAACAGAAAGTTATGGTAAAATAGATTGGGCTGATTCGAGTAAAATTTCAGATAAATCAATTTCTCGTGGAATAAACCAATTAGGAACTTTAGGATCTGGAAATCATTATTTAGAAATACAACATATAAAGAAAGAAGAAATTTATGATAAAAAAGTCGCAAAAAAATTTGGAATATTTTCAGATCAAGTTGCTATAATGGTACATTCAGGAAGTCGGGGGGTTGGTCACCAAATTGCAACAGATTATTTACAGAAGTTTGACGGTGTTATGAAGGAACACAACATAATAATTAAGGATAGGGAATTATCATGTGCTCCTTTTCATACTAAAGAAGGTCAAGATTATTATAAAGCAATGGCTTGTGCAGCAAATTTTGCTTTTGCAAACAGACAAATTATTTTACATAGAATAAGAGAAGCTTTTGAAAAAGTCTTCAATAAAAGTTCAGAAGATTTGGGAATGCACTTAATATATGATGTTGCCCATAATATTTGTGTAAGACAAGAGCAAAAAATTGATGGTAAGAAAAGAAAATTACTGGTGCATAGAAAAGGAGCAACAAGAGCATTTCCACCAGGACACCCAGAACTAGCACCAATATTTCAAGAAACCGGACAAGTGGTTGTAATTGGAGGATCAATGCAAACTGGAAGTGCTTTACTGCTTGGAACGAAAGAAGCTGAAGAAACGTTCTACAGCGTAGCACATGGGAGTGGAAGAACAATGTCAAGAACACAAGCGAGGCATGAAGTTAGAGGAGAAAAATTACAAAAAGAAATGGAAGAGCAAGGAATTTATGTTAAATCTGTTTCAATGTCTGGATTAGCAGAAGAGGCTGGGTCTGCATATAAGGATTTAAGTGATGTTCTTGATTCTGTTGTTAAGGCCAAAATAGGTAAATTATTATGCATTCTTCGTCCGGTTGCTAATCTGAAAGGATAGGGTTATCCTTTAAACTGTAAACATATCCCACATCTTTCTTATTTATTCTTTTTAAAATTCCGCAATTAAATAACTTGCTAAAACTTTTATTTATATTTCTATAATTCTTTGAATTTAATTTCTTAACAATCTCATTTACACATAAACTTTTATCTTTTAATAATTTTAGTGCTTTAATCGTTTCTAAATTATTTAGTCTTTCTATGAATACTTGATTTCTTTTTTCATTTAGAGCGAATAATTTGAACTTTAATGCCTTTATGAAACTCTCAATGCCAAATATTTCTATATTATGACGTTTTTCATAAACTGTAGCGTTTAAGCCTATATTTTTACAAACTTTAGCATAAAAAAGTCTTTCGTCTAAAACTTTTGACGCAATTCTTATTGTTCTTAAACCATTATCTCCCTTACTACCTTTTCCAGGACAGCCCTCAGCCGCAATTAAACCTCTTAAAAAGGCTGTAGAGTAATTAAAATTATTGCCTACATTTTCTTTTACAAACTTAATAAGAAAATCAATAACATATTTTAATGATTTATTAAAAAACTTAATCTCTATTTTTCCATAGTTTGGGTTTACATTGCTTTTAAATTGTTTATATAAAGTAGGTCCTTTTATTTTGTTAATATCTATATTTAATTTTTCTGTCCAGTGTTGTTTTGAGGTAATATTATTTTCTTCAACATTTTTTAATTCTCTGCAATTTATTGTAAGATTAAATTTCCAAGAATCTTTGTTTATTAATTTAGAATCATTAAAGAAGTCTATTAAGTGATTTATTACTTTTGGGGCTGTGTTTGAGATTGCTATATATTTTTTTCCCATCTCTCCAATAATTATCCCAAATGCTTCCCAAAAACTATTTTTTAAATCTAGATATTTTGGTAATATAACAAATTCATTTGATAAATTATTATTATACCAAATTCCTATATGTTCTCTTGGAATTTTAAAATATAAATAATCCTCTTTAAGAAAGACTTTAGATCGTAGATGTAAATTATTTGAAGGCCAATTTTCTCTTAAAACTAACCAAACTTTATCATTTTTGATTATATATTTTAGACCATGTCTATTTTTGTCTCCCTTATAGAATCTTTTAGCTTTTATCCTCTCTTTTGGGTAATCTATTCTACCTATTAATCTATAACGTTTTATTTCTATCTCTTTATTGTGGTTCTTTAGTTTGACTTTATATTCTTCAAATTTTATCTCTTTTGGTATAGGATAGTTAAGATCGCATTTGATTAACGGAATCTCGTTACTTACATTTATTTCTTTGAAATTTTTTAGATATTCTTCTAAGTTTAATCTTTCCAAACTAATCACCTTTTAATGTTCTAAAAATAGGACAATTGTTCCAAATTTTGTACAATTAATTCATTCTTCATCTTCCCATTCCATAACAGAAACCTCTTTTAGACTAATTCCAAGTTTTTTTAACTCTGCCTTAGCTTTTTTTCCTGTGTCTGCTTCTTCTTTATAAAAAGAGAGACTATAGATTGCACCATAACATTCTGCCATTTCCCAACCATTCTTTTGAAGTTTGTCTATAATTTCAGAAATTTTGGATAAATACTCTTTGAACCAATTACCCATTTCTTTTAACTTCTTTACATCAATCTTATTTTTACCTTCTATATCCATCATCCATGAAGGCTTTGTCCATAAATCAATTTCTATACTTATACTCATTTTATTTACCTCCTTCTATACTAATCTTAGTACCAAGACATAATACCATTATATATATAAAGCTTTTGGTACTATTACAATTGTGATTTCTCCATTTGATCGCGAAAAAAAAGTACATGATGGTTTACTTATTTTTATAAAGGAAAATCCAAAGGGTTTAACAACTACAGATATTGCTAAGGCTACTAAAATTTCTAGGAAAACATTAGAAAAACACTTACAGGTACTAACTTTTGAAAATGAAATTTATATGAAACAATTTGGACCAACCAGAGTATACTATCCAAATCATAGATTACATTACTTAGACTTTGAAAAATTTGTACATAAAAATCGAACCATATGGTTTGATATTTTAGATAATGAATATGGAAAATATTTAGTTATTCAAGAAAAAAGAAAAAATAATGATGAATGGGAAACCAAGGGAAGCATTTTAATTCCAGCAGAAGGCATGAATGATTTTATAAAGACTTTAGATAAAATAAAAAATTCTAAAAGATTAAAAGAGTTTGTAAAATGAAATTCAAATATCTAGAAAATGTTGCAATTGCAGATATTGCGTTTGAAGCTTACGGCAAAAATTTAAATGAGGTTTTTGAAAATTCTGCTTATGCTTTTTTTGATATGACTTGTAATCCTAAAACTGTTAAAAGTAAAATAAAAAAAGAGATTAAAATAGAAGACAAAGATGAACAAAATTTACTTTATAATTTTTTAGCTGAATTAATATTTTTGAAAGATTCTGAACAGTTAATTTTTAATAAAGTTAAAGTTTTAATTAGTAAGAATAAATTAAAAGCAACTCTGTATGGTGATAAAATTGATTATGGAAAACAAGAATTAAGAAATGATGTTAAAGCGATTACGTACCATATGTTTAAACTGGAAAAAACTAAAAAAGGTTATAAAGTTACTGTTGTTGTTGATATCTAATTAAAATTTTTCTAATTTTCTCATTAACAATTTTTTCCTTTGAAGTCCCATTTACCGTAGCTAGAATTTTTTTATTTTTATAATACTTAACTACTGGGAGGGTTTGTTTCAAATAAATATGATATTTTCTTTCAATATCCTCTAATGTATCATCTTCGCGTTTTCTTATCGATAATCTTTCTAATATCTTTTTCTTTGATGCTTTTAAAAATATAACTAAATCTATTTTTTCTTTAAAAGATTTTGCTTGAGTAATATCTCTTGGAAAACCATCCAGGACATAATCTTCTTTATTAGTCAAATTTTTTATTAATTTTAAAGTTATTTTATTTGGAACTAATCTCCCTTCACTAACAAATTTTTTAATATACTTATTTTTTTTAGCTATCTCTCTAAATCTTTCGCCTAAATTGATATGCTTTATTTTTAATAATTTAGAAATAAATTCAGATTGTGTACTTTTACCGGAACCGGTTGGACCCAGGATTACAATTTTCATTTTATCCAAAATAATTATCTTTTTCAGATTTATCTTCCTGCATCCATGAGTTTTTCATCTTTTCTGTAATTCTAATCAATTCTTTTTTAAAATAAATCCAGTTTTTCATTAAATTATTTATATAATCTACTTCTTTTTTCTCATCCGGATTAACATCTAAGGTTAGTGCTTCACGCTCATGAATCATTATTTTTTTATAAATCTCTGAAATTTCTTTTTTTTCTTCATCACTAAATGATTTAATTTCAAACATTCCAATAATATTTCCTTGATTTGGATAAATCAAACTTTCAATTATCCTCGAATAAAAAATAATTTTTTCATTTAATCTTCTTCTTATATTTCTTATTAAAAAATCCCTGCTCTTTATGTTTGCATTTGAAACTTCAAATTCATAATCTAATTCTTCAAATTTTGGAAGTTTATATTTCAATTTGTTATATTCTTCTTTAAGATTAAACTTCTCTTCTTTCATCGATATCTTGTTTTTGTTGCTATATATAAATGTTATCAAAATCTTTAAATATTAGTTATGTTTCTTATATTTATGACCATACATAAAACACATGCTTGTAACGAGTGTGGATTTAACTGGAAACCAAAAGGTGCTAAGCCTAACCATTGTCCTCATTGTAGTTCTAAAAGAATAGCTCCAAGTACCTTTCAACAAGATCTTGGGATTGATAGTTTGGATTAACAAAAAAGATTTTTATGGATATCATAATATTTTAATAATCTTTAATAAACTTTCTTCTTTAAGCTCCATAATTCATTTGGATACGTTGGGATTAATTTGTCACAGATCCATATTTTATGCTGTAAATCGGAGTAAGAAGGATGGATAATTTGATTATTATTTGAGTTATATTCTTCGTTGATTATTTCTAACATTTTTGTTTCTTCTTTATTATTGAAAATTATTCCATTTGATACAAACTGTTTTATTGTTTTTAATTCTAAGTTTTCTTTCATTTTCTTTTGAATTAAGAAAAAGTTATTTAAGCCTTTGGTGGGAATTGAACCCACGACCTCCACATTACCAATGTGGTGCTCTACCGACTAAGCTACAAAGGCGTAATTTTGAGAGAATGGATTAAGTTTTAAATTTAACTAAAAAGAATATTTTTTAGAATTGTAAATGCGGGGAACAGGATTTGAACCTGCGTAGGCACTAAGCCACAGGATTTCTTCTGGAAATCTTAAGTTTGGCAATAAAACCAAATTAACTGGCTTTGTCCCTGCCCATTATCTGTTAATCTTTTATAGGATTAATTCCAGACTCTGGCATCCCCGCATCTAAAAACTCTAGAATTTGTATAATTTATAAAACTTCACTTTTTAGTATCTTTTACCAAATCTTTTGTATCTCTTTTTAGAAAGTGTTCCATACAATAACCTGAAAATTGAGATTCATTTTTACATTGGTAACCAAATTGTGTCACAATTTTACATCTTCCCCTTACAAATCTACAGTTCTCACAATAATTCAATCTTGAAATTTTAGTTTCATCTGGAAGATAGAACTTCTTACATTTTTTACACAGTAATCTGAACTTTTGTTTTTTTATCATTTAAAATTAATTTTTTAAAACTAAAAACCTTTATTTTCCCTGAGACAGTAATTTCTTAATATAGAAATCGGTTCTTGATTCGATGTACTTTTGTTTGCTTCCGGTTCCAGAAACCATGTTTGCTATTGAACTGAAATCTTCTTCAGCTTTTCTTTTGGCTTCTTTTACAATGCTTTCGTCAACTTTGTAATTTTGCATACTATTATCTTGCACTACTAATATATAAGATTTTCTAAAGCCTTCGGCAGGATTTGAACCTGCGACCCGCTGATTACGAATCAGCAGCTCCACCGGATTGCTCCACTTAAGGTGTCTAAGCTACGAAGGCTTATTTTAACTTTTCTTTAATTTCTTGTAAAGAATTTTTTTTCATGCATTCACTGCAAATTGTTTTTATTTTAGTATTTATTTTAATATAGTTTCCTTTAATTTTTTCTAAAAAAGTCTCTTCAATTTTTTCTTTACAAATCTCACATTTCATAATGGAATTATAAACTAAATCCTTATAAATTTTTACTTATTCTTAATTTTATGAAAATAGGTGTTATTGGCACTCACGGTGTTGGAAAAACTGACGTTTGTAATTTTTTGGGGTATTATTTACATAAAAAAGGAAATGCAGAAATAATTATTGAAGCCGTTAGAACTTTAGTTAAAAAGGAAAATTTAATAGTAAACGAGAACACAACATTTGAATCTCAAAAAAGAATTTTAGAATATCAAATTGAGAGGGAACTTGAGGTTCAAGAAGAGATTAGAAAAGGCAATCTAAAATATGGAATATATGATCGAACGGTTATAGATAACTATATTTATGCTGAAAATAAATTTCCTGAAAAATCAAAAGAAATTCTTTATCCAATTATGGACGATTGGATTAAAACAAATCCATATGATCTAATTTATAGGGTTCCTTTATGGAATGAGGGAATTGTTTCTGATGGATTTAGAAGTGAAAATAAGGAATTTCAAATTAGTATTAATATAAAATTGAATTTTTTGTTGGATAAGTTGAATGTTTCTTATGAAAGGATTCCAAAAGAATTTTTTTTACAGAATGACGAGCAACAAGCTATTAGTTTTATTAGATATTTTTCAAATATATTAAAACATAATTAATTTTCTGAATTCTATTTTTTATTACACAAATCTTTAAATACTACTTATGTGCCTAAACACTATATGTTGTGTTGATAAGCCAAGTGAGACACAACATCTTGTACTTATTGGTAAGTTAAAACTCCAATCGAAATATGAGATGCCCGTACTGTTTTCATGAGGAAACTAAAGTTGTAGATAAAAGAGAAACGGATGACCTAGATACTACTAGAAGAAGAAGAGAGTGTTTAAAATGCAAAAAAAGATTTACAACATATGAAAAAGTTGAAAGATTAGACTTAATTGTTGTAAAAAAAGATGGAAGACGAGAAACATTTGATCGCGAAAAAATAAGAAGGGGTTTGATTAAGGCTTGTGAAAAAAGACAAGTAAGTTATGAGCAAATCGACAATTTTGTTGATAGATTAGAGTCTGAATTAAGAAAGTTAAAGTCAAAAGAAATTCAAAGTAAAGCCATTGGAGAAAAAATAATACAGGGTTTAAAAAAACTGGATAAGGTTGCTTACATAAGATTTGCTTCGGTTTATAGAAGCTTTGCGGATGTTACAGATTTTCAAAAAGAGTTAAAAGAGTTGATAAAAAATGACAAAAACAAATAACCTTGAACAAGCATACAAGGAGTTAGATGAGGTCTATAGACTTTTAAAAGAAGAGCTCGGTTTGCTTGAAGGTAAAAATTAGAATAGAAAAAAGGGTGATGAGAAATGATTTTACAAGTGATAAAAAGCTCAAATTTTTATAACATTTTTTTAAAGGCGGTGTTTTAATTGTTAAAACGTTTAGATTATAATTCAAAGAAACATGTTAAATTAGAAGAGGTTTTGGAATTAGGAGTTTCAAAAGAAGTTCTTGAAAAAATTCCTTCTTATGAATTAAACGGAACAAATTTTTATGATCGATTTGATATTGGAAGAGAATTTAATAATTATAAACCTGATTCTTATGGTGAGGGTTTAACAATCGATAGATATTTTACTAATGAAAACGAAGATCCTTTTAAATCCGTTGGGGAATTTGAGCAAAGAAAAATTGAAATTAAAGATGATAAAGGAAATTTTATATTTACATTAGATGGTGAATTTCCAAAATCTTGGAGTGGTGTTTCATCTAAAGTTGCTGCAAGTAAATATTTTTTTAGACCGAATGAAAATGAATGGGGTCAAAATTTAGAAAAAATTACAGGTAAACCCTATGAATATTCCCCTGTTCACTTGTTTTCAAGGGTTTCAAATTTCTTTGGAGAATGGGGAAAAAAGTTTGGATATTTTAAAACAGATGAAGAAAGAAAGATATTTGAAGATGAGTTAAATTTTTTACAAATTAATCAAATGGGCGCTTTTAATTCGCCAGTTTATTTTAATGCAGGTTTATTTGATAAGTATAAAATAACTGGTTCACCTGGATTAAATTTTGTTAGAGATAAAGAAACGGGGGAAGCTGTCAAAATAGATGAAGGATGTTATGTTAGGCCTCAATGTCACGCATGTTTTATTATCGGGCCTGAAGATAATTTGGAAAGTATATTAAAACATGGAGTTGTCGAAGGAGGTATATTCACAAATGGTTCTGGTGTTGGACATAATTTAGATTTAAGGGCAGAAGGAGAGCCGTTGTCAAGCGGAGGGAAATCTTCGGGTCCAATGAGTTTTTTTGGAGTTTATGATGGAATTGCTAGCACTATAAAATCTGGTGGAAAAACAAGAAGAGCTGCGAGGATGACTACAATGAGATATCATCATCCAGATGTTATGAAATTTATAAGGGGAAAGGTTAGAGAAGATTACAAAGCATTATTATTGATGAGGGCAGGCCTTGATCCCGGATTTGAAGGTGAGGCATATACAACCGTTAAATATCAAAATACAAACCTTTCTGTAAGGTTAGATGATCATTTTTTTGAACAGTTAGAGAAAGGAGGGGATGTTGAATTAAAATATATTAAAAACGGTAAAGTTGCCGGAAAATTATCAGCTGAAAAAATGTTAAAAGAGATTGCATTTGGAAGTTGGAGAATTGGTGATCCAGCTGTTCAATATGAAAGTATGATTCAAGATATGCATACATGTAAAAATTCAGGTAGTATAAACTCAAGTAACCCTTGTTCGGAATATATGTTTTTAGACGATACTTCATGTAACCTTGCTTCTTTAAATTTATTAAAATTTTCAGATAAGAAAGGTAATTTTGATGTCGAAAGTTATAGAAAGGCTGCGATGATTTTTACTATTGCACAAGATATTGCTAATTATGCGGGTTCTTATCCAGATCCTAAAATCGCTAAAACAAGCCCTGAATTTGGAACAATCGGACTTGGCTTTGCAAATTTAGGTTCTTTAATAATGAGAAGAGGTTTTGCTTATGATTCTGATGAAGGAAGATCTTTGGCAGCTTCATTAACCGCAATTTTAACCGGAGAATCATATTTAACCTCGAGTAAGATTGCAAAATCTCTTGGAACTTTTGTTCATTATAATTTTAATAAAAAACCAATGATGGAAGTAATGAATAAACATAGAAAAAACTTAGATAACGTTCAGTGGGATAAAATTGAACCTTCATTGAAAGAATCTGCATATGATTTATGGAATAAAGTTATCGAAAATGGAGAAAAAAATGGATTTAGAAATGCCCAGGCTACCGTTTTAGCACCAACTGGAACCATTGGATTATTAATGAGTTGTGATACTACAGGCGTTGAACCTCCAACTGGATTAAAAATAACAAAATCTTTAGCTGGAGGAGGTTATTTTCATTTAGTTAATGAAGAGGTTTCAAATGCATTGAATAATTTAGGTTATCATAAAGATGAAATAAGTGAAATTATAAATCATATTGATAAAAACAGTGAAGCATTTGGGGCGCCACATTTAAATCCAGATCATTATTCTATATTTGATACTGCGTTTTCACCTACAAAAGGAGGAAGATCCATTCCATTTCAAGGTCATATAAAAATGTTGGGAGCAACTCAACCTTTTATTTCGGGTGCAATATCAAAGACAAATAATTTGCCTGAAACAGCGACGGTTAAAGATATTTATGATGGATATATCTTAGGTTATGAGTTAGGATTAAAGGCAGTATCTGTTTTTAGATATAATAGTAAACCCGTAAGTGTGTTAAATTTTGGAAGAAATAAAAACCCGTATAAACAATTAAAAAGAGGGGAGAAAAGAGAACCTCCTGTCGAAAGAAATGCTAAACATGTAGAGTTTCAAATTAATGGTTCTAAACATCATATGACAATTGGAGAATATGATGATGGAACTGTTGCTGAAGTATTTTTAAGTGCATATAAATCTGGTTCTACGATGAATGGAGTTTTAAATAGTTTTTCGGTAATGGTTTCTGATTCGCTTAAGAGGGGAATGAGTTTAGAAGATTTAGTTCAAAAACAAATAGGTCATGAATTTGAACCAAAAGGCATGACGGATCATTCTTATATTCGAACTGCTAAATCTCCATTTGATTTTGCATTTAGGTGGATTGCAATAAATTACCTCGGAAAAACTGAGTATGCTGATGATCCTAGTCAAATCGATAAAAGCAAACTTAGGGGAGTTGAAAATGGTGCTATTCGAGTTTATCAAAGAAGTAAAATTGATGATTGGAATTTTGATGAAGTTATTCGTGATTCTGAATTAGGGGGTTTTTTGAAGGATGATCATCAAAATGTGGTTGATTTGTCTGTTGTTCCTGAGAAAAAAAATAATAATTCAAAAAAAGGATCAACCGGTATCCCTTGTAGGTCATGCGGATCTATGATGGATATTATTAAAGCTAATTGTTATGAATGTCCTAACTGTAACGATAAAGCTGGAGGCTGTGGTTGATTTTTTATAAAGTAAGATTTATAAGTATAACTTTTTAAATAGTCTTTATGAAAAAATTTAAATTGGTCTACGATGTTTTAATTTTTATAGTTTTTATGCTTGGAATAATAAAATTGGTTCAGAATGAATATTTCTTAGGAATTACTTGGATGATTATAACTCCTTTGCTTATGCTTCTTCCAAGAAATTTATATAAACTTAAAAAAATAAAGGAAAATTATCAATATAATATAGTTCTATTTTTTGAAGTGTCAATCTTAATTTTAGTGGTCACAAGCGTTGGACATACATTATATTTTAAGAATATTAATATTGATTTTGATAGTTTTTCTCATTTTATTAATCTGTTAATTTATACAGTTCTTTTTGGAATTATTTATTTTATTACGAGATATAAAGGATACTCAAATGCAAATAAGAATGAAGTTGCTATTGTTTCTCTTATTATCTTACTTATTTTTGGTGTTATTTTATGGGAAAAATTTCAATTTTATGGCGACAAAATTTTTAATACACATATGTTTTATGATAACTTTCAAAATTCAAAATACGATTCTAAATTAGATCAAATTTTTGGTGCGATTGGAGTATTAGTTGGAAGTTTTGTATTATATAAAGGAATTAATTCTTGGATGAAATCATGGAGAAAATAGATTCTGTTTTGGTTAGATATAATGAGATTGGGATTAAAGGAAATAATAGAGGATACTTTGAGAAAAAATTAATAACAAATATTAAAGATTGCTTAAAAAAGAATAAAATAGATTTCTCAATAACTAAATACTTTGGAAGAATTATAATTAATACTCAAAATAAATGTTTTTGTTTGAAAACTGTTTTTGGGATAAGTTCTATCTCTCCGGCGTTTAAAGTTGAACTTAATTTTGATAAAATAAAGGAACAATCTTTAAAATTATATTCTAAAGGGAGTTTTAGGATTTCTTCTAAAAGATTAAATAAAAAATTTAATATTGGCTCAGAAGAATTAAATAAATCATTAGGTGAGTTTATTATTGAAAAAACAAAAGCTAAAGTAAATCTAATTAAGCCGGATTGTAATGTTGGGGTTGAGATAATGGATAGGGCTTATTTATTTAATGAAAGATATGAATGCTTGGGTGGCTTACCTGTCGGAGTTGAAGGGTTGGTTACTTTAATAATTGAAGATGAAAAAGACTTACTCGCTGGAATTTTAATGATGAAACGGGGGTGTAATCTTGAGGTTATTAATAAAAAAAATATTGATTTTTCTATTTTGGAAAAATATTCTTATGGAAATGATATTAGGGTTGTTAATTTTCCAAGTAAAGAAAGTTTAGCCGTTGTTAAAATGGATAAGTTAGAAAACCTTAAAAATACTTTTGAAGGAAAAATTGTTTTAAATCCTTTGATTGGAAATGAAAAAGATTTATTGAAAGAATTTTAATTTAATTAAAAAAAATAAAAAATTAACCTTTAACAGCGCTTAAAGGTTTCATTTCATTCCAAATCATATCGAACATTCCTTCCATTGCTGAAACGAAGTAAGGTGTATTTACCCAAACTCCAACATCATAGCTTGGATGAACATTTTCATCGTTCATTACCATGAAAGTTAATTCTTTTCCATCAACTAAACAAAATCTTGCATTTAATTTATCGACGTGTTTAACTTCCGCTACTTTGCTTAAGTCTTTAGCAGCACTCATATTTTCTTTGGTTATTGGGGCCGCTACTCTTATTTTAACTCCCTTCTTTCTTAGCCTTTCAAATGTTGGTCTAAGTATCTCTGCTTTTTTTATCAAGCCCTTTGAAGTGGTCATTAAAATAACTGATTTTTCAGCGCCTCTTACCATTTGATCTAAATGTGCATGGATGTTATGTCTGCTTCTTATTGCTCCTGCTAAATCTGTTGGTTCGACGAATTCAATTCCTTGTTTGTATAATAATTCTAACTCTTTTACAGATTCTGTTCCACGTAAATCTTCAAGTTGTTTAACATGTTCTTCTGCATTATCCCTCATTAATCTTTGAACCCTTACAACAACTTCTTTTGGATCAACCGCAATATATTTTATTGGTTTTCCAAGTTTCATTACAACAAAACCTTTTTTTTCTAAACTTTCAAGAATATCATATGCTCTTGATCTTGGAACATTTCCTATATCTGCTAATTCACCTGCTGTAGAAACTCCCCTTGAAAGCAAAGCCGTCCATATCTTTGCTTCATATAAATTTAAAGCAAAATACTGTCTTAGTTTATTTAAAAAATCCTCTTTTACAATCATTATTAACCCCTCCCAGGTATACCCCCTCTTTTTTTATTATCACTTAGTTTATCTTAGTTATTACTTCATACTAGGAAAACTACCTTATATATAAAGATTATTATTTTAGAGTTACACTACTACTTTTGCTCTTTGCGATGAATAAATTTTTTCAACTAGTTTTAAATCAGATATTTCCGTTATGGGTTTATCTGAACGTATACTTCTAACCCTCGGAAAACGAAGAGAAAATCCTGAAGAATAGGACGGAGACTTTTGTATTTCTTCATAAGCAACTTCCAATATTAATTTTGGTTTAACAATCATTTCTTTTCCCTTCTCGCTGATTATTAATGGTCTTATCATTTTACTCATATCATCGTAAGTCAGTCCTTCTGATTTTTCTTTTATTCCTGTGCTTACTTTTCCAATTTCTAAAAAATCATTTCCAGATTTGCATGCAAGTGTATAACTCGTAATCCAATCTGATCTTTTACCCTCACCGTGCTCTGCTTTTACAATGACTAAATCTAAAGGTTCAAGAACATTTTTTAGTTTTGCCCAACCATTAACATATCTTCCTGGAACATAGATCGAATTTAAATTTTTAATCATGATTCCTTCATTGCCGTTTTTTAAAGCTTGTTCGAAGAATTTTTTTGCTTTTATTTCATTATCTGTAATTATTTTTTTCGTTAAAACAACTTCTCCTTTTTTTTCTTTAACAATTCCTTCTAAAATTCTTCTCCTTACATGCAATGGTTCGTTCATTAGATTTTTACCGTTATAATACATTATATCAAATACATTTAGTTCGACTGGAAATTTTTCAGATAGTTCCTTTATATCATATTTTCTTTTTATTCTTTGAGAAATATTTTGAAATGGAAGATGTTTTTTTGTTTTTTTATCGTATGCCACAGCTTCGCAGTCAATAATACATTCTTTAATTTTTATTTTTTCTTTAATGTAATTAATTATATCTGGAAATTGTTCCGTCACATTTTCTAAATTTCTCGTAAATATTTTAATTGCATCATCAATCTTATGCGCTTGAACTCGAAATCCATCGAGTTTTTCTTCTAGTTGAGCTGGTTTTCCTAATGCTTCAAATCCCTCTTTTATACTAGTTACTAAAATTGCAAGCATTGACTTTACAGGAACACCGGGATTTAATGTTAATTTGTCTAATGAAGTTACTCCTGAAATTTTTAAATTTTCCGCGAGTTCTCCATAATCTGTTGTTAAATTATAAGAACTTTCAACTAGTTCTGAAGAAATTTCAAATGCTTGTGCTAAAGCATCTCTTATTAATCCGGCTGCAACACCGACTCTTAATTCTTCGAGTATTAATGCTACAATAAACCTTGCTTCTTCGGGTTCTGCTGAATTTAATAGCTCTGAAATTAACCTAATTTTTTTATCTACAGTTCCTTCTCCTTCAAATTCCGCTAATTTTTTTATATTATTTACGACCTTTTTTAGGGTTAGTTCTTCTTGAGATAATGTTGTTTGTTTTCTTTTTTCAATCAGTTCTTTTGCAACCTTTCCTAAATCTCCTGTTTTTTTCCAAATATTCTCGACATGTTCTTGGTTATTTCCTGTTGAAGTCGATATTACCTTTAATATTAATCTTGAACTCATACCTATTTTTCTTTCATCGTATTCTGGAAAGATCCTTCCTTCTAATAAATGGATGACATCCTTAATTTCTTCTTTTTTGACCTTTTTTATAAACTCAGAAATTATTCTTGATTTCTCTAATTTTTTAGTTGTTTTTTCAAGTTCTAAGTAAACTTCAACCAGTTCTTTATATCTCATGGAAATCTTTAAATATCCGCTTTAATTTAAATGTTTTGAAATGGAATTAAATGAACTTTTGAAACGGAGATACTCTTGCAGGGATTATAATAAGAAAAAAATTTCTGAAGATGACATTCTTAAGATGCTTAATAATGCGGTTTTAGCTCCAAATGCAGGAAATTTGCAATCTTGGAAGTTTGTTGTAATAAGCAATGAAACAAAAAAAGAAGAGGTTGCTGAATCTTGTTTGGAGCAGAAATGGATGACTAAAGCTAATGTGCAAATTATTGTTTTAGAAGATTTAAATTACGTTAAAAGACATTATGGGAAAAGAGCAGAGTTATACTGTATTCAAAACTCATCGTTAGCTGCTTCAAATATAATGATTACTGCGGCTTCTTTGAATATTGATTCTTGTTTTGTCTCTGCTTTTGACGAAGAGATGTTGAAAAGGTGTTTAGGAATTTCTGAAGGCATAGTTCCTTATTGTGTTATTACATTAGGATATAGTAACGATAAAGTTGAAGAGAAAAAAAGATTTGCTTTAAATAATTCCGTTTTTTTTGAAAAATATGGAAATAAACAACTTGATAAAAATATTCTTCCTTTGAACGAAACTGTTAAAAAATTAAAATCTAAAATTGGAAAAAAATCTAAAAAACTAATTAAACATACTAAATAATCCACCACCTTTATCTCTTGGTGATTTATATTCACGACCACTTTCTTCGTCTTTCTTTTCTTCTTTCATATTTTTTAAAATTTGTTTTCTATAATCACCAAGTTCTTCGTTACTTAGTTCACTAAACTTTTTTGGCTTAAAAATACCTTGTGATTCTTTTTCTTTTCGTATATATTGCATTCTTGTATTTCCAAGTTCGAATTCTCTTTCGCGATTCATCTTACCAATTTTTTTATTTCTATTTACAACAAAAACTACAATAATAACCGTTACTAAAAATATTACTAAAATATAAGGTTTATCAACGATATCATTTGCCGTTCCTTTTATCGCTAAACCCATTAAATATAATGGATCTTTGCTTTTTGGTATTTCAATCTTTGGAAACTCTTTTTCTTCATTTGATGACTCTACACTTACATCATATCTTCCAGGAGACGTTTCTTTTGTTAAATCAATTTTATCTAATTTATTTGTATCTATACTAACTTTTTTTATAAACTCTTCTCCATTTATATTAATCTTAAGATTGTCATTATAGTCTATGTTTCCTATGTTTTTAATATACAAAACCCCTTCTTCAACATAAAAATCTGCCTTCTTAACTTCTTTTACTAAAAGTCTGCTTTCTATATTAAATCCAGAATCGCTTGTTTTTATTATCCAACTACCAGGGAGAGAATCTTGCGATAAAAGATATTCTATTTTTCCATATCCTTGGGTAATGTACTCATTTTTTGGATTATACAGCTTAATTTCTGCCTTATTCTCCATTAAATCATTTGCTTGATCATATAATAATGAGCTGACTTCAACTTTTTCTCCAGGCAAAAATTCTAGTTTGTTCATCAAATTTTTTAATTCACTTGGTTTTGGAATAATATTATATTCTAATGTTGTTTCTGCTTTATTTCCATTATCATCCTTAACTTCTATTTTTATAACATGTTTTCCCGATTTTATTTTTGAATCAATTGGAATTTCTTTTTTAAAATCAGACAAATCTAAACTAAAAACATATGGTTTATTTTCCGAAGTTACAGTCAACAGAGATTTTTTTATCTCTAAATTTCTTATATTTTTTACACTTCCAACGAGAAATAAACTGGTTCCAGGATCAATTTGCGATTTTTCTAAATTAACATTTAGATTTAATTTATCCGTTACATCAAAAACTTTTATTAAAGTTTGATCTAATAAATTATTATTCAAATCTAATATTACTGCATTTAAGCTACATTTTCCAAGCATCTCTTTTGTAAGGGTAAGTTCTGGAATTGTTAATTGTTTTTGACTAATTGTAAATTCAAAAGGACTCATATAATAATCTAATTTTTTGCTATTGCAGTCAATATTTAATTTAACATAACCTGAAGTTTCTTCTTTGTAATTCAAACCCAATTGCAATGGAACTTTTTCATTAAAATTATAAGAATCTTGAATTGTATTTAATGTTGCAATTTCTCCACTGACAAAATATGCAGAAATTAAAAAAATAATGAACATTAATCCAATTTTCATGTTACTTTATGGTTAAGACTAGTTTATATATTTTATGGAAAGTTATTTAAATTAGGTTTAACTATCTTCTTTAATAAAAAGAGGTAGAATGAAAGTTTCGATAAATCTTAAAAAGAGGCATCTTTCAATTTTAATTGTTTTAATTGTTCTTATTCTAGTTAGTTTTGCTATTGCTGATTATCAAGAATGGAACACGAGGGGTAAGCCTCAAAGTCACGATACTTTATATATGAAAAATATATATGCAAAAAATCAAGATGATATTAACGTTAAGAGTAATCTTATTGTTGATGCCGAGAATGATATTAAAATCAACGGAAATTCAGTCGTTACAAATATTATTGGTGAAAATGGAATAAGTGTTACTGGAAGTGGAAATTCTAGGACAATCTCAAGCAGTGGAACTGGAATTTCAGGGTACGAGGTCATTCGTAAGATTTGTGGATCATCAACCTCTTGTTTTGCTTCATGCTCTTCTGGAAAAAAAGTTATTAGCGGAAGCTGCTCTTATGATGGTGCAAGATCATGGTTCGAAAAGACGGCACCAAGTGATGATAATAATAAATGGGAATGTCGAATCTCGGCTAATCGGGTAATAAAAGTTGTTGCAATATGTGCGAGTGTTTAAAATGGAAATAAAAATAAATTTAACAGCAAAAAAACTTTATTTTTTACTAGTATTTATTCTGCTCTCTTTAAGTTTTGTATTTGCAGATAATCTTCTTGAGTGGACAAATTCTGAGATGCCACAAAGTCATACCGATACATGGGTTAAATCGATTTATTCTAAAAATAATGATAATAATATTTATGTTAGATATAATTTAACTTTAGTTGATGGTAAGGAGATTAAGATTAATGATAAATCGGTTTTAAGTAATATTCTTGCTGAACAAGGAGTTAATGTTGTTAGAAGCAAAAATAATGAAATAAAAATTATTGGAAGTGGAGTTGGGATTAGTGGATATGAAAAAGTTTCCAATATATGCAAAAAATATGGAAGTATCTCTTGTTCGGTTTCATGTCCTTCCGGAAAAAAAGTTCTTGGTGGTGGATGTGATATAGTTAATAATGTAATTGGAAGTTATTTTGAAAAAATTGCTTCAAATAGTGATAATACTAAATGGGATTGTGTTTTAAAAGATACTGGAAATACATATCGTGAATTGAAATCTATTGCAATATGTGCGAGCGTTTAAAATGAAAATTGAAATAAACATAAGAAAAAATTATGTGTACTTTTTGGTTATCTTGCTTAGTTTTAGCCTTGTTGTTGGAAGTGCATGGAATAATTTTCCAAGCCATGATGAGCTTTGGGTTAAAGAGATTTTTGCTAAGGATCAAAGAGAAGTTAGTATTAAAGATAATCTGAAATTTGATAGCGGAAAAGATTTAAAGATAAAAGATTTACAAGGCAATGAGAAATCCGTTATAAATGAAATTGTTGAAGGGAATGGAATAAAAATTACTAAAACCGGAATTTCTAGAACCATTTCTTTGATTGGAGGGAGTTTAAACGGGTACGAATTTAAAACAAATTCTTGTAGCCGAAATGGAGACATTTATTGTTCAGTTGGATGTTCTTCCGGAAAAAAAGTTTTAAGTGGTGGATGTTCGTATACACAAACTTCGGGTAATCCCGCGTTTTTAAATTTCACAGGCCCAAGTCTTGATAATAAAAAATGGGAATGTAGCTATGTTGATGTAAGTAATTATTATCGAACTGCAACTGCAAGTGTTATATGTATTAATTATTGAGATAACAAACTTTAAATAATCTTTATTTTAATTACATTTTATGGATTTAGAAGCATTAAGGCATTCTTGTGCACATGTTTTAGCTAGTGCGATTAAAGAGATTTATCCTAAAGCTAAATTTGCAATAGGTCCTTCAATAGAAGATGGATTTTACTATGATTTTGATAATTTAGAAATTAATGAAGAAGATTTAGTAAAAATTGAGAAAAAGATGAAGGAGATTATCAATAAAAAATTAGACTTTGAAAAAGTTTTAATGTCGAGAAAGGATGCTTTAAGTTTTTTAAAAGATCAACCATATAAGTTAGAATTATTAAAAGACATTAAAGATGAGAAAGTTCAATTTTATAAACACGGAACTTATTTTGATTTATGTAAAGGCGGACATTTAAAAAATACCTCTGAGATTAAGGCATTTAAACTATTGAAAATAACAAAGGCATATTGGAAAGGGGATAGTGATAATAAACAATTAACTAGAGTTTATGGAACTGCTTGGACTTCTGAAAATGAACTTGGAGATTATATTAAACGATTAGAGGAAGCTGAGAAGAGAGATCATAGAAAGATTGGAAAGGAATTAGAATTATTTTTCTTTCACGAATATTCCCCTGGTGCACCTTTTTGGTTACCAAATGGAATGATTATTTTTAAGGAACTTGAAAAATATTGGAGACTGATTCATGATGAATATGGATATTTAGAAATCAATACCCCAATTGTTGTTAAGGAAGATTTATTTAAACAATCTGGACATTTAGAAAATTATAAAGAAAATATGTTTAAGCTAAATTTAGAAAAAGAAAGTTATTATCTTAAACCAATGAACTGTCCTGAGGCGACAATTGTTTATTCTTCAAAATTAAGAAGTTATAGAGATTTACCTTTGAGATTAAGTGAAATTGGGAGATTACATCGAAATGAATTAAGCGGAGCTTTAGGGGGGATGTTTAGGGTTAGACAAATTACAATGGATGATGCACATATCTTTTGTACTCAAGAACAAATTCAATCTGAGATTACAAGAGTTTTAGAATTAGTAAATAAATTTTATTCAATGTTTGGATTTACTCCAAGTTTCTTTTTAGCTACTCGTCCTGAAAAAGCAATGGGTGAAAAGAAGTTATGGGATATTGCTGAAAAATCTTTAGAAAATGCATTAAAGTTTAATAAAATTAAATATCAAGTTAAAGAAAAAGATGGGGCATTTTATGGTCCTAAAATAGATATTCATATCAAAGATGCCTTAAACCGTGATTGGCAATTAGCAACAATACAATTAGACTTTCAAATGCCTGAAAGGTTTGATTTGAATTACGAAGGAAGTGATGGAAAGAAATCTCGTCCTGTAATGATTCATAGAGCAATATTTGGAAGTTTTGAAAGGTTTATTGGAGTTTTAACCGAACATTTTGCTGGAAAATTTCCATTATGGTTAAGTCCTGTGCAAGTTATTATAATGAATATTAATGAGAATAATTTGAAATTTGCAAATGAAATTAAAAGTGAATTTTTGAAAAATGAAATTAGGGTAGAGTTAGATGATCGAAATGAAAGCATTCCTAAAAAAGTTCGTGAAGCACAATTAAAAAAGATTCCCATAATGATTACTGTTGGAGATAAAGAGATGCAAAACAAAACTTTAGCGATAAGAACCTCGGATGGAAAAGTTGAATTTAATGTTAAATTAAATGATTTTATTAATAAAATTAAGAAAAAAATCGATGACAAAGAACTATGATTGAAGAATACAAAAAATTAATTAATTCTGATGAATTTAAGAAATGGTTTTCAAAAAATAAAGATTCTTACTTAAGCAGTTGTTTTTCAATGCAAGATCCAAATTCGAATTCTGAATGGAATTTTGATTATTATCTTCCTAAAAAAAATAAGATTACGACTTTTGTTGTTTCCAATGAAATTACTTTAAGTCCGGATCAAAAAATATTTGAGAAAACAAAAGGGAAATTAAAAGAGATTAAATTGGATGATATAAAATTCAGTTTGGATGATGCAAATAAATTTATTGAGAAAGAATTTAAAGGAAGAAAACTTCTTAAGAAAATAATTGTTTTGCAGTTTTTAGATGGTTTAATTTGGAATATTAGTTTACTTTGTTTGGATTTTAATTTGATTAATTTAAAATTAGATGCTAATAACGGAAAATTGTTAGATAAAAGTGAAACTCTAATGTTGCAGTTTAATAAAGCTAGTTAATTTTTTTAAAATTTAAAGAGAATCAAACGAAAAAATTTATATGCTATGGCAACTTATATTTCTATTATGGCAACAACAATTCAAGTAAGTGAGAAACTCGTAGATACTCTGAAAATGAGAAAACAATATGACAAAGAGAGCTATGAGGGGGTAATTTGGAATTTGGTTGAAGATACCTTAGAAATCAATGAAGAAACAAAAAGGGAAATAGAAAAAGCAAGGGCTGAAGTCAAAGCAGGAAATTTCTATACTCATGAACATCTAAAAAAGAGATTGGGATTGTAAATATATGTGTCAAAATGTTCTCATTTTACAAATTGGTCATAGAAGAAACATTTATGATTGAAGATTAATCTCATGCATAACTTTTATAAGTTTTTCTTTTTTGATATGACTATGTACTTAAATGATTTATCTTCTGGAGTGGAAATAATTAGGCTTGAATCTTCCTTAGATGTTATTAGAGGTGTAATTCAAAAAAGATTAGATTTTGCTGCAGAACTTTCTGGTTTTAACTCTGAAGATTTAATTCAAATAACTGATCAAGCATATAAAGAAATAGCAGAGGTAACAAGATATAGCCCTGGTCTTGCATTAGAGGTTATGAAAATGGTTATGCCCTCTGAAAAACAAATGTCTCAAACTCTTCCTTACATTATAACTGAGGATCATATCAAAAAATTAGGTTTAACTTATGAAAAATTATGTAAACATTGGGATAATCCGTTGAGAGGCGCTACCTTTATTAATGTCAAGCCTTGGTATGAAGAATAAATTAAACATTTATTTTTACACTTTTATTATCACTTAATAAATGAACACTTTTTCCAAGTTCATAACCCATCTCTTCTGCTAAAATTTCTAAACCTTTTGTGATGCTTCTATCACCATGCGTTGGAATTATATTCTTTGGTTTTAGCATTGTAATCATATCACGATGATCTTCTCTTGCCGCATGGCCCGAAACATGAATTCCAGTAAAGATTCTAACATGTTTTTGTCTTAATTTTTTTTCTAACTCTGCTCTATTTTTAATTGTCATTTCTGTTGGGATTGTTCTGCATGAGAATATCACATTATCATTTGGCAATAATTCAAACTCTAAATCCTGATTTGTTATTCTTGATAATATTGAATCGGGCTCACCTTGATTACCGGTACATACAATTAAATAATTATTTCTTCCTTTCTCTTGTATTTCTTTTAATTTTTTCTGAACTTCTCTTCTATAACCAATTATTTCAACTTCTTTTCCAAAATTAATTAAATTTAGATTTTCTGCAGCACCAACATAGTTAGACAAACTTCTTCCAAGGAATACGATTTTTCTATTCAAACTTTTTCCAAATTCGACGATGCTTTTTAATCTTGCAATGTGACTTGAAAATGTTGTTACAATTATCGCATTATCTTCGCTTCTAACACCTAATAAAACATCCTTTAGCATTTCTTTTGCTACTTTTTCTGAGGGTGTTTTTCCTTCTAGATTTGAATAAAGAGAATCCATAATCAATACTAAACAATTTTCACCTAATTTTTCTAATCTTTCATAATTAGGTTTTTGTCCTAAAACCGGATGATTATCTAATTTAAAATCATTAGCATAAATAATATCGCCATATTTTGTATGGATGACAACTAAAACGGTTTGTAAAGTAGAATGTGTTATTGGAAAGAATTCTAATTCAATATCTTTTGATATTTTCATACTTGAATTGTAATTCATTGGTTTGAATTTTTTTGTTAATGATTTATGGTTTTCTTCTAATATATTTTTTAAAACTTCTAATGTGTAAGGTGCACCAATTATTGGACAGTTATAATGGAAACCTAAATGAGGAACGGCACCAATATGGTCTAAGTGACAATGTCCTAATATAATCGCTTTAACTTTGTCTTTTTCCTTCCTTAAATTTTCATCGTTTGGAATAGCCCCGATTTTAATTAAATCTTGAGTTGTTAAATTTCTTGGGTCTCCTTCTTCGTAACTTAAAACAGCTGGAAGATATAACCCCATGTCGAGAATTAAAATTTCGTCATCTATTCTAACACAAGTCATATTTTTTCCGACTTCACTATATCCGCCGACGGGAATTATTTCAATCATTTTGTTTCCAAAATCCTTCTCTCTCTTTTCTGGTAAATGGTTTTGCTTTTCCTTTTAAACTTCCGCGTAATGATCTTAAAATTGTTTTTTTATTCATCTCAAATTTTTGTCCTTTTCTATATTTATCATTTAAGTTCATTTCTACGATATATAAAGCTTCTTTTCTTTCAGAAACTTGAAACGGTTTTAGATTTTGAACATGTGTTATTATATTTTTTTTATTAACAAATAAAACTGTCAACGGAAAAAAAACAAACCACATGCTTACTCTTACTTTTGTTTGAAATGGTAGCTTTAAGATAACTCCTTCGTTTTTCTTTAATTTTTTAGAAAATCTTAGCCCCCATCCAATTCTAAATAAATTTGAATAAGTTTTGTACTTCATATTAAAAAGAGAAAAAAAGAATTATTCTACTGCAGCATTGAAATTAATTGTAGTTGTATGGTCTATGTTGCTATTTTCCAATGTGTAAGTTGCGTCAACACTTCCAATAACCCTATTACCTTTAGTTAATGTTCCACAACCCGTATAATCTTTTGTTTCTGTTCCTGAAGTTACTATCGCTGCCGGATCTGAAAGGACACATGTGGTTACTCCACTTGGAGAACTTACAGTTATTGCTGTAACACTTGCTGCACTAACCCCAACTGCTCCTAAATCAAAAGTTATGGTTCCAGCTTCAACAACTTTTACTCCACTACAAATTATTGGAGCTGTTGCCGTACAAACTGGAGGTGTTCCCGGACTTTTGAATACACCGAGTCCAACCAAAGCTGCAACAACAATAATCAATATCAAAATAGCCCATCCATACGTTGTCAAGAATTCCATCGCTGCCTGTGCTTTTTTATTATTAAATCCTCTTTTTTCCATAGTCTTCTAACCTCATTTTAATATATAAATCTTTCTTTTCATTCTATGTTTCCTGAAAATGAAATTTTTACTTTATGAGATAAGGAACTTTCAGGATCGGTGTAAATAATCTTAGCTTTTCCAGAAAATCTTCCTTTTGAATTAAAACCTGAAAATGGATAATTTATTTCAGTATTCTCATTATTAATAATCTGATTAATTGTTGTTGATGAAGTTTTAATTGGCATTTCTAAATCTATTCCTTCTAATTTAGTTTCTTCCCCAATTTTGGTTGATGTTCCGCTTGAACTCAAAGTTATTGAAAACATTCCATCTGAATCTAGTTTTACATCCGTGCAAAATATGGGTTCTAAAGACTCACACATTGTTCCTACTTTTGGACTAAAAACTCCTAATCCGACTAAAGATGCAACAGCAATAATCAATATTAATATTGCCCAACCATACGTAGTTAAAAATTCTAATGCAGCTTGCGCTTTCTTCATGGTAATTCTTTTTTAGATCTTAATTTAATTATGACTCCAAATACAATTCCAGTAACAACTAAGAAAGCTATTAAAGCTAATACAAATGTCGTTGTATCAAACTGTTCTTCTTTTTGTTTTATTACTCTAAATGTATCTTCTGCTTCTTTTTGTGTGTCTCCCGTCTCTATAATCGTTTTTATTTTATAACTTCCTGGAACTGAAGGAGAGGACAACCATTTATTTATTTCAAGAACATTTTCAAGAATAATATCATCTTCTTCTGTATTAATTAATTTTCCTTTTGAATCTAAGATATTATATTTTATTTTTCCATTTAAAATTTCATCAACATCATTTTTTAAATCAACCTTAACAAGCAAGGTTTGATTTTGATTAACCAATTTATAATCATCTGAAACTTTCACAGTTAAACTTAAACTTCCCTCAGCTAATCCGGTAAACCACAAAAATATAAATAAAAAACCTAAAACAAAAATATTATTTTTCATTTTTTTTATCTCCCCTATTTTTTATTAAAATCCTAATCCCTACAAATAATCCTATTAATATAAATGTTATGATTAACAATAATGGCAGAGTTAATGAAGATCTAGGTCTTAATAAGATGTCTTTTACAACTTCAAATGATATCTCTGAGTTTTCTTCAATTGTTCCATATTCCAACTTAACATTTAATGTATACTCTCCTTCCCTATCCGGAGATTTGATCCATTTACTTACGATTGAGTTTTTTTCTACCTTGACTTCTTCTGTTTCATCTCTTATTATTTTATTATTCTCATCTTTAATTAAATAGTTTAGATTAACATTTGTTGGTTCATCATTATAATTTTTAATAATCACTTTTGATTCTAAACTTTCATCTGAATAAATCGTTTGATATATTCTTGGAATCTCAAGATTTACTTCAAAAGATTTTCCTCCCGGTCCTCTGCATTTTATCTCCTCTGCTGGCTTTTTATCTTCTGTATCACATTGTGCTAAATCTTCACAAGTTCTCGTTTTTTTATCCTCTAAACAATTACTCCAATCAACACATTCCCAATTTTCTTCGCATGTGTTTAGTTCGATACTTGGACAATCTAACTCACAATTATTTGAGTTTTCATCTTGACTACAAATTCCATCCCCACAACTTGTCTGTTCTTCTATAACGTCTGAAAAATCTTCATTGCTTATTATTAAACTCCTTACTAATTCTTCTGTTTGACTCTTTAAATCTTCTAAAATTACTTTATAATTATATTCTCCATCTTCTAAGGAACTTTTTTTTGAAAAGCAGATTGTTTTATCTTTTAATTGAACTTTGTTCATTACTTCATTTTTATTATTCCATTCTAAAATACAGCTTTTTATTTGAGAACTAATACTTACATTTATGAAAATATTATTTTCTGATTGTATTGAATAATCTTCTGGAGTAGGTTCAATAAATTCTGCAAAAATAGATTGTGTTAAAATTTCTTCTTCCCTTATTAGGGTATAATTTGTTTGTGCAAAGTTACATCCATTATTTTTAGTGCATGATTTACAATTCCAAATATAAGTTCCGGGATTAACTTTTTCTTTGAATTTTGCAGTTATTGAATCACTATTTAATGATTTTTGGCAATTTCCATTTACAATGGAGAATCCAGTTAATATAGTATTTGACTCTATTACAGATATTGGACAGCTATAAGTTTCTATTTTTTTAAAGTTTCCATCGAAATTAGCATAAAGCGAAATACTTTCAAAAGTATCTTGATTAATTGTTGCTGAACAACTAAATTCAATATCTTGAGTTTTTATTTTTGAATTATGAATTGGCGATGATAATGTTGTAGTTATAGTTGATTTTGGTTTTGGTGGAATTGTATAATTAATCATTATTCCATAAATTTTAGATACTTTGTTTGCTTTATCAATTGATTGAGCTTCAACTAAATTATTTCCTTCAATTAAAGAAAT
>CAYQPR010000010.1:0-6101 GCA_964419925.1 Candidatus Woesearchaeota archaeon | reverse complement strand
GTTATTTTTAAAAATGAAGCAATCTTTGATTTAAGATTTTTTGTTAATTTATCTATAAAAATAACACTTCCTGTTGGGGGGTTTGTGTTCGTACCTCCTGTATTTATTGATTCTAATTTTTCTGATTGAACCTCTATTAAATTATTTCCCGGGATTAATTGAACTGTGTAAGACCATGTTGAACATGAACTTGAGCAGATTGGTTGTTGTATCCAAACTCCCCTTACCCTTACCCAAATTTTATCTGAATCTAAAGAATCTCCCTGTATTAAAATGCTTGAAGAAGAAGTGAAATCATTTATTTGTTTTATTCTTACTGAAGGACCCGTACAATAAGTTGGACCCCAGCAATCTTCTGGACAATTTCCACATGTTTCTCCCGAGGTGCATTCATTATTTCCGCACTCTGTTGAATTTGCATTTGGAATAATTAAAATAATTAGAAAGATAAATATTGTAAAAATTATTTTTTTATTAAGCATTTTTTTATCACTTCTCTTTTCTATACAATAATTATCAAGAATATTTAAGCTTTTACTTTTTATGGATAAACACAAAATATTTAAACTAAAAATAGTTCTTTGATATTAGTTATGAAATTAAAAAAAGGGGTTGAAAATTGCAGTCTAGTTAGAGTTCTTTTATTTATTTTAATTTTGAGTTTGGTTTTTGTTTTAAACAATGCTAATGTAAATGGTGACGGGTGTACTGGAATTGATTGTACAATTGATTCTACCGGAGATTGTGAAGGTCCTTTAAATAATGCGGATGATTTTAAAAATTCAATTAGCAGTTTAGATTCCCTACATATACTAATTCTTAATGGTGAGATTACGATTCCGAAAGGAAAAACTTGTGAGATTAACGCAAAAAAAGTTATTGTTAATACTGGTGGAAAAATCAACGGTTTAAACGGTCTGGTTAATGGTTTGCCTACCGAGGCGGGCGGTAAAGTTAAAATAAATTCTAAAGAGGGTATTGAAGTGAGAGGGCAAATAAACGCTAACACTGAAATTGATTCTCCACAAGGAGATATTTTTATTCGTGGAACTGGAAAAATTGATGCGAGTGAAAAGGGATATAAATCGGGAGTAATAAATGGAGAATATAAAAATTATTGTTGTGTTAATGCTGATCTTGCTTGTAGTGGTGGAAAATATTTTGGAGAAGGAGGTTCTGGATGTTATAATTTATGTAAAACGGGAATTTCTGCAAAAAATTTACCTCAAATTAATTTAATTTCTGATAAATCTTATGGTAGCGGAGGGGGGGATTCATATCGAGCTACATCTAATAGTTTTTGTGGAAAATTTGTTGGTACAAACCAATATTTGAAAGGGATTGGTGGATTTGGTGGTGGCAAGATAATAATAAATGCAAAGTCTTTGTCTATAGAACAAGGTGGCAAACTTTTTGCAAATGGGGGTAATGCTTTAGAAAAAACAATTTTTGGATCAAATCCAATTACTTCAACTTCGCCTGGGGGCGGTGGAAGTGGAGGTTATTTAGAATTAAATTTAGATGAAATAAGTTTGTCTTCTTCAGATTCGATTCAGTCTCGAGGTGGAAATGGTTATTATACCATTTCTCAATCTAAATTAGATAATTGTGGTGGAGGGGGAAGTGGAGGTTATATCAAAATTAAGTATATTAGGGGTAATCCTGAAACACTTAATGATGCCGATTATAATATTCTTAAAGGTGGTTTTCCGGGAGGATATCCAACCTATACAAATAATAATTGTAAGGCAGGTAACGATGCATCGCTTTCTTTAGAAAACAAAGGAACAATTATTGATATTGTTTTATCTCCAAATTCTTTAAAATTTTTAAGTGATGATGAATCTAAATCCTTTATCTTATCCATTGAAAACAAAGGAGGTAATCCTGCGTTAATCTCTGAATTTGATATCTCCACTACATGTCCTTTAGGTGTTATTGATCCAGATGATTTAGAAAATAGTTTTGCTCTTCCTAGTTCATTAGATGGAAATACCAAATTTCCAGAAGAAGATTTTTCAGTTTCATTAAATAAACCAGTAGATGCTTGTTCTATAACATTTACCCTTTCTGGAAATAACTTTCTTACTGTAACTAAGATTTTAAACTTAAATTTTCCTGGGGAAATTAATTTTGAGTTATTAAAAAATAGACAAGGTGAGCCTCTTCCTTCTCATCCGAGTGATCCTCTAATTAATGTTTTAGATGATACTGTCTTGAAATTTTCCCCTTCATTATTAAAATCCTTTTTTATTAAAAATTTAGTTGATAATGCTAAGTTTAAGTTGGAGGTAAGGGATACTGACTTAAATTTATTTGAGTTTGATTCGGATCCAGATAAACCGGATCAACAAAATGGAATTGTTTCTATGATAGGTGGACAAGACTCAATTACTGAAATTAATTTTTTAAAGTTTAAAGGACTTAATCAAGTATCCGGTCAAGGTTCAATGGATTTTTTCTTGGACATTATTCCTTGTGATTTTAGTTATCCCTCAGGTCAATGCGACTTTTCAAAAAAGAAAACAATCAAATTTACCTTAAACTTATTAGATTTAAATCTTCAAATTACTCCAAATACAGAAGACCCTGAAGTTGTTGATAAAAAACCAGGAGATCCATTTGAAGTAACTGTAAACGCTTTTGTTGGTACCGAAGATAAAACTAGTAAAATAAAACAAATTAAAAATATAACAATAAACGGAGATAGTTGTTCTGACTTAACTACAGGAAATAAAGCATATTGTTATTTGAATAGATTAGATTTAATTGATGGCAGAAATTATGATATTCAAGTTGAGATTATTTATGAAAGTGATACTGACGATTTATTAACTATTAAATCTTCTCCCGTAATTGAAGGATTAATTCTTAAAGATGTAACTTCTCCAGAAATTCAAACAATTAGCCATGATTATGATTCAAAAACTTTGACGGTAATTACAAAAGATAATAATTTACAGGGTGTTGTTGGAATTAATGTTACTTTACAATATCCTGATGGAACAAATAAAACTTTAGATATAAAAGAAATTCCTCCAAGTTCAAATTTAGAAGCGTATATAATCCAAAATTGGAATGTTACTGGATTTGAAACGACATTTAAGAATAAGAAACATATTCTAAATGTAACAGCTTATGATTTTGCAGGAAACTTTAAAACTGAGATGCGTTACCCTACTTTTGCAGATACTTATTATTTCAACGGAACTTTAAGAGATGTTGATAGTTTAAGCAGAGGAAAGGTCGCTAGTTTTAGATTACAATCTTTGAACACTGGTTTAGATCATTCAATAATCTCATCTTCAAATGGAATTTACACAAAAAAAGTTGACCAAGGAAGTTATAATTTAATTGTTAAAAACAGTCCTGATTCATCAAGTGAAGAAGATTATGTTTTATTTGAAAATTTCTCAATAGAAAATGATTTGCAAGATCCAATAAATGCATTTGGCGAGAGTCCAGCAATTTTACAGGAACTCCCCGTAGATCCAGTTAAAACAAAAACGTTAGCTATTATTTTTAATGATTCCTTAGATTATAATTCAAAAACAATTAATTTTAATTATAAAACATTAGTTGACAAATTAAAAATTAAAATAGAAGATTTAAGGATATACCATTGTCCTGAATGGGATTTCGATGCTAAGACTTGTTCTGGAGATTGGATTAGTTATTCTTTAGATAATGGTTTGGTTCTTAATAGAAGAACATATACTGCTTCTGTTTTTTTCAATAAAGATGATAAAATTGGTGCATTTGCATTGGCAGAATTGTGTGAAGATTGCAAACCTGGAGGAGCAAAAGATACCGGAGTAAGGGATTTTTGTTTGAAAGAAAATGAAAAAGTAAGGGTTGAAGTTGGATTGACTAAGGCTGAATTAAGTTTAGGATCTACACAAGAGCGTAAAATTACATTTAAGAGCAAAAACTCAGACCAAATACTATTTAATATTTCTATTGATAAAAGTCTAGCAAAATTAATTAAATTAGAAAAAACTTCTTTTGGATTATCTCCTTTTGGAGAGGAATTTTTTAAATTGAATATAGACATTCCGAAAAAAACTCAAGTAAAAACTTATCAAGGATCGATAAACATTAATTATGGTGATGAAAAAATATCATGCCCCATTACTTTAGATGTTAAATCTTTACAGGAATCTGAACAATTAATAAAAGCAAGTATTAATTTTATTTCTTTAACTCCAAGTGATGAAATTTTAATAAGCACACAGTTAAGTAATGTTGGAGCGCAAGCTAAATCTGAGGCTATAATTGACTATACCGTTAAAGATAAAGAAGGAAAAGTAGTTGCCCAGGATTCAGACTTTATGGAGTTTTATTTGTTTGGATCAACACAGAAAGCGATTAAATCTCATAATAAATTATATCAAGGAAAATATACTATCGATGCAGTGATTATTTACGGAAAAAATAAATTTACTACGGCTACAGAAAGTTTTGAAGTTAAAAAACCTTTCTTCCAAGCATTATTTTATAATTTGAGAAATACTAAATTAATTGGAGTTCCATTATTGTATTATCTTTTATTAATTCTTCTAGGTGTTGGAGGATATTATGGATATGGATATTATAAAAAATATCTTGAAAAGAAAAGACAACAACTTTTGAAATATCAGGTTGAAGTTGATTTAGCTACTTTACCAAAAGCAGGATCAAGAAGTTCTTTGCTTGGAAAGATTACTGAATTAGAGAAATTTGCTTACGTTAATTTAGATATGTTAAAATTACATACAATTGTTGCAGGAAGCACTGGAACTGGGAAAACTGTTGGTTCACAAATTATTGTTGAAGGTGCTTTGTTGAGCGGAGTTGATGTCGTTGTATTTGATCCTAGTGCACAATGGTCTGGATTCTTAAAGAAATGTGAAGAAAATGAAATGTTAAATAGGTATAATGATTATGATTTAAAACCGGAGAGCGCGAGGCCATTTTTAACCAATGTAAAAATTATTGAAAATCCAAGAGAAATTTTAAATTTGAGAGAAGTGTTAAAGAAAAAGAATTCTTCAGATAATAAAGAAGGAACCATAACGGTTTATTGTCTTCACAAATTAAAACCAAATGAAATAGATTTGTTTATCGCAAATACAATAAAA
Organism: Candidatus Woesearchaeota archaeon; assembly: GCA_964419925.1. GTDB lineage: Archaea > Nanobdellota > Nanobdellia > SCGC-AAA011-G17 > GW2011-AR20 > JBBSXG01. The sequence goes on along the minus strand of CAYQPR010000010.1, from coordinate 981 downwards.
CAAATTTTTGAAACAACTCCCGAAGAAAGCGATCAATTAAAACTATTATTAGTTTACGATGAAATTCATAGGACTTTGGAAAAATTCGGCGGAAAGGGTTTGGGATTAATTCAAGTTGAGAGGGGGTTAAGAGAATTTAGAAAATGGGGGATTGGTTTGGTTTTAATCTCCCAGGTTTTAAGTGATTTTGTTGGAGAAATTAAGGCAAACATCTCGACAGAGATTCAGATGAGGACTAGATATGAAGGAGATTTATCAAGAATTAAAGAAAAATATGGGGATAAAGTTGCAAGTTCTTTAATAAAAGCACCCGTTGGAACTGGAATGTTTGTAAACGCAGAATATAATAAAGGAAGACCTTATTTCTTTAATCTAAGACCTTTATTGCACAGTAAACGAAGATTAAGTGATTCTGAATTAATAAAATATGGAAATTATAGCAAACAATTGGATGAGGTTAAATATAAATTAAGCGTATTTAAGAAAAATGGTGTTAATATTGGCAATCTAGACGCTGAATTAAAAGAAGCCTTGAATAATTTAGTTTCTAATAATATTTCTAATGTTAATAGTTCAATTTTAAGAATGATTCCAATGCTTAAATCCTTAATTAGTAAATATCCAAAAATTAATTTGAAGAGACAATTATATGTAAAGGAAGAAGAAATTAATAAGTCGGTTAAACAAGCTAGCAATGAAAGAATGAAATATGTTATTCTTGAAAATCCTTATAATGATACGATTAAGATTTATAATGAACTCAGAAAAAAATTAGGAGATGCTTCTACTTTGAAATTCAGACAAGAGTTATTAAGCGTAGAGAAATTAATAATTGCTTTAAGAAATGGATGGGATGATAAAACTGCAGAGAGTGTACGAAACAGAATAAAAAGCGTTAATGAATCTCTTAAAAAATTATTATAATCATTTAAATTGTTTAAATAATTCAGTTATCTTATCATAAAGTTCTTTTTGTTGTTT
>CAYQPR010000009.1:13489-33798 GCA_964419925.1 Candidatus Woesearchaeota archaeon | reverse complement strand
TTTCCAGCTCTTCTTGGATCAACTAAAACAATTTTTAGATCTGGTTTAATAAAACTGAAATCATTGTTTCCACCGTCCCATAAGATAACCTCCGCTTCTTTTTCAGCTTCATTTAATATTTTTTTATAATCAACACCAGCAAATATTGGTATTTTATTTTTAACATATTGTTCATATTCTTCTCTTTCCTCTATCGTTGCTTTGTACTTTACTAAATCTCCTTCAGTATAGAATTTTTCAACCTCTTCTTTTCTTAGATCGCCATAAGGCATTGGATGTCTTATATTAACAATTTTATAACCTTTATTTTTTAAATATAAAGCAATTCTTTTACTTATTCTTGATTTTCCGCATCCTGTTCTAACTGCTGTAACACTTATAATTGGTTTTTTTGAAATTAAATAAGTATCATTTGTTCCGAGTAAAGCAAAATTTACTCCAGAACTTAAAACAATTGATGCTTTTTTCATAACTTCTTCATTACTTAAATCAGAATAACATAGAAAAACATAATCAATTTTAAATTTTTTAATTAATTCAGGAAGTTTTTCTTCAGGATAAAAAGGAATGTTTGATTTATAATTTTTTCCAGCTAATTCTTTTGGAAAATTTCTTTTTTCTATTCCCAGGATTTGTGCCTGTGTAAAACAAACGACATTGAATAAAGAATTATCTTTGAAATATCTTAAAAAATTATGGTAATCTCTTCCAGCAGCCCCAACAATAATCGCATTTATCTTTTTCATCTCACGCCTCTTTTACCTTACAATTAATGTTCCTTTCGTATTATTTAAATCTTTCACTACGCTTTCAGGATTTGTTATAATTACTTTTTTCCCACCGTTTTTCAAAAATCTAATTGCAGCTTCTATTTTTGGTTTCATGCTTCCTTCAGCAAATTGATTTTCTTTAAGATATCCTTCAGCTTGCTTTACATTCATCTTCAATATTTTAGTTTGATCTTTTTTTCCAAAATTTAAATAAACATAATCAACCCCCGTTAATATTAATAATGTTTCTGCATTTATGCTATTTGCTAGAACCTGAGATGCTAAATCTTTATCAATTACAGCCTCAACACCAATTAAATTATTGTTTTTCAAATAAACAGGAATCCCACCACCACCAGCAGCAATCACAATTATTTTTTTATTAACTAACTCATTAATAACTTTTTCTTCAAGAATTTTTAATGGCATTGGACTCGGAACAACCCTTCTATAACCTCTTCCAGAATCTTCTTTTATTTTAAATTTATTTTTCAATTTTTCAGCTTGCTCTTTTGTATAAAAAGGACCAATTGGTTTCGTAGGATTTTTAAAAGCCTTATCATTTTTATTAACTAGAACTTGAGTTATTAAAGTTGAAACAATTTTTTTAATTTTATTTTTTCTTAACTCATTTAATAATTGTTCTTCAAATAAGTATCCAATCAATGCCTGGGATTCTGCGCCTAAAACATCTAAAGGCATTTGAGGAACTTTTAATTTTGCAACTTCATTTTGTATTGCTAAAAATCCGATTTGCGGTCCGTTTCCATGTGTTATAATAATTTTATTATTTTTTATCAAAGGAATAATTTTTTTACATGTTTTATCAATATTTTTAATCAACGTAGAATAATCTTGTTTCTCTCCTTTTTGTAAAAGCGCATTTCCACCTAAAGCAATCACGATTTTCATATTAATATCCAAATCTTTTTTCATAATCTTTATGGTTCATCCACTCAAGAAGAATACTAAGGACAAGAATTCTATCTTTTTTAATTGTATAAATAAGTCTCCACACATTTGGTAAATCATATTTCCAAAGATTTTCTAATGGACCATATTTCAGTTCATATTCTTTTGGAATTAATCTTTTTGATACCTGTAGTCCACAAAATGCGTTTTTCTCAATATCAATAAAAGCACGTTCTAACCATTTTTTTAATTCCTTCTGTTGATATTTCCCATTATCCAATTGAATGTATGCTTGTTTTAGTTTTTCATCAACAAATCTGATCTCTGATTTTATTTCCATGCTAAATCTTTTCTGGCTAAATATTTTTTTACCATCTCGGGATTCCAAATCCAACAAATTTTTCCTTCTCTATCAATGGCTATTTTTCCAGTTTCAGCCAAGTAATCAAAAATTATACAATAAGTTTGATACATCATCTTTTTTGGAAGATTTTCCCAGAGTGATTTTTTTTTAAATGTCCCCCCATTATCTCTAATAAATTGTTCTACCATAAGGACAGTATCCAATCTTGGAAACCTAACATAACCTATTTCTTTTCTTCTTAATAAGTTTTCAAACATTTTAAGTAGTTATATCAACCGATATATTTAAACTTTTCTATTATAATTTAATTTTTGGCGGGTTTTTTAATAAAATTTCAAGCAGTTTTATTGCATTTTCAATATCATCTCTATTCGCAATTCCAATTGTTGTATGTAAATTTCTAACCGGAACATTTACAGCTGTGCTTGGAACCCCTTCTCTTGTTATAGAAATATTTAAAGCATCTGTTGTTCCAAAATCACTTACATCCAATTGTAAAGGTATTTTATTTTTTTTAGAAATATTTCTTAGCCAGTCATCAATTACCTTGCTTGATAGCATTTCCGCATCTTTTATTGTAACACATGGTCCTTTACCTAAAACAATAGTAGGATTATTGGAGAAATCATCCGTATTTGTTACATCTACAGCTATTGCCCAATCTGGATCTATAGAATATGCAGAAGTTCTTGCTCCATAAAGTCCCATTTCTTCTTGTACCGTAAATGTGAAATAAATTTCATTTTTTACATTTTTTAATTTTTTTGCCAATTGAACTAGAATGTAACATCCAATTCTATCATCTAAAGATTTTCCAGAAATTATTTTTTTATTGCCTAAATTCATCGATTTTCTTTTGAAATAAATATAATCTCCAGTTTTAACACCAATTTTAATTAATTCTTTTTGATCTAAACCCATATCTATAAATAAATCAGCTAATTTCAGATTACCTTCAATTGCAAATGCATTGCTCATTTCATTAAACGTAACAACACCAAAAAGCATTCCCTTAGTTGTTTCAACTGAAACTCTTTGTCCAAGCAATGATAAAGGTTCTATGCCTCCAATCGTTGAAAAATAAATTTTTCCTAAATTATCTATCCCTTTAACGATTAATCCAATCTCATCCATATGAGCTGCAAACATAACTGTTGGTCTTTTTCCTTTTTTATGTGCAATTAAATTCCCTAATTTATCAACGTGAATTTTATTAAAATAAGGTTTTATTTCCTTAAGAATTATTTTTCTAACCTCTCCTTCACTTCCTGAAACTCCGAACGCATTTAATAATTTTTCTAATAAATCCATCATATCACCTTGTTTTTTTATAATTAATTACTATTTAAACATTTTCAATTCGTTTTTGGCAAATCATTTGTTCCCTTTTTACAAATTCCACTTGATTGACAAGTATGTCCTTTATTACAACCACAGATTTGACAGTTATTAATTTATATGTAAAAAATTAACATTACTTATAAACATTTTTGGTGATTTACCACAATAAAATATTTTTGAGAATAGTTTAAAATATAGAACAATTTAAAAACTTGAATAAATGTATAGGATTATGAAAAAATTGTCAATTGCACTGATCATTCTCATAGTTGTTTTATTATTTGGTTATTTTGCTTATTCTTTAACACAAAAAGATATAAGAAAAATGAATGATGATAAATTTAAAACATATACTCTAGAAAAATCTGAAGTAAAAAATTTATTAGGGAGTGAACAAATAACACAAGTACTAAGAACAGAAACGATTACATTTAACCAAGAGTATTACACTGCTTTGTATAAATTAAATCCTTCTTGTGCTTCAAAAATTAATATCGGAGAAACAATTAAGACTGTAACGTTTTTAACTCAAACGAGAAAGATGGGTGCAATATGGATTTTAGAAAAAAACAAACTTGCTTGTGCAGTAGTAGAATCTTGGTTTGGTGAAGATTAAAATTGATTAAGTTGCTTTTGGTAAGTTACTTGTTCCCTTTTTACAAATTCCACTTGATTGACAAGAAAATCCTTGATTACAACCACAAATTTGACAATTATTAATTAAACCACTTAATTGAGTCTGTTCATTATAAGAACAATATTTTGGTTTTACTTTTGAACATGAATTTGCATTTGTATTATCAGAACATTTTGGTAAGTTCTTTATTTTAAATCCTGCACTTTTTCCATCAACGTAACCCCATTCGTAATTTCCTTTTGAATCGTAAGCTTTGCAATTCCATGTATAATTCCCTTCTCTATTAAATTTCTTGTAAAATATTGCTCGATCAACCTGTTTGTTTATAATCTTGGTTTCATTTATATAAAATTCTTTACTTGGTTCATTTAACCATAATTCAACTTTTGTTATTTTTTCATTGTTTTTTGCCTGTACTAAACAGTTAAATTGAATTTGTTGTTTTAAATTAAATGTTTGATTTATTGGAGATTCTAACTTTACTTTTGGTTTATTTTTAATTTCTATTTTATTGCCATAATTTCCTGTATGTTGTGCATCATGTTGAAACATCGGCCAATCACTTAAAGATTTGGAGTCGTATTCAGTCTCCCATATATAGGACTTAGCCTTATACATATAATTACCCTCATCATCACGTACCCATGAAGTTGATCCAAGGACTTCAAATTTTCCATCATTATCAACATCAGCTAATGTTGGGGGTGATGGTGCTCCGTTAGAAACTGTTTTTAGATTAAATAATAATTCACCTCTATTATGTCCGGAGAACATATCCCAATAAAAAGATGCCATATCTTGTTTTTTATCTCCATTAACATCAAAAATTGTTTGGGCTAAAACAATAAAAATTGGTCTATACCCTATAGAACCATTTGGATTTAGAATATATGTTTGATCCGCATTTGATCCAAAAGTTATTTCTATTTCATCATCTTCATCAAGATTACCTAGCGCTAAACCTGAAAAAAAGTTTCCATCCAAATTATGAGTAGGCCAACCTTCCAATAACTCTAAATTTTCATTAACAACAAAAACTGTTGAACCCTTACCATCTTCTTCTGATGTTCTATCATAAAGATTAAAAATGATCTCATCTTTACTATCATCATTTAGGTCTCCTGCAATGGGGGAAGAACCATCTATTGCAAAGCCATCAAAACTAACTTTTTTTATGTTCGGATTACTAAACCCAGAATCAAAATTAAACAAATAAATTGTTGCAGCCGGTTCAATTGGATCAATAAGGAAAATTTCCGCAAACTTAGCTTTATCAGATTTTACTACGATTGGAACTGGAAAAAAATTACTAAAGTAAGATCTCGATCCTTCTGGAAGATTATAATTATAGATCTTAGTTCCAATATTATTGTAGATATTCAAATGTGAGATCGTTTGTAATATGGTCTCCATTTTACCATCATTATTTAAATCAGTAATGACCGGGGTAATTGAGCTTCTACATAAATCCGTACTTGTGTCATCTTTCCATAAAAGACTCCCATCATGATTAATAACAGAAAGGGAGTTCTGCATGCATATCACAATCTCTAAATCCCCATTACCGTCTATATCACCAAAACTTGGTTCATGAGCATGATATCCCATAAAAGCGTTACTAATAGGAAGGGCGATTTCTCTAATTAGATTTCCATTTTGATCATAAATAAATATCTTTGAAAGATTAGCACCATAAAGGAAGATAACTTCGTTCTCATTATCATTATCTAGATCAAGAACGTAAGGTCTCATAGAACCAGGATAAATATGCTCTCCAAATTTATCTAAACTCCAATCAAATGTTATTGGCCATCCTTTTTTTAATTTAGGATCTAAATAAAATGTCAAGTATTTATATTTCACGATATTTCCATCAACTGTAATTCGAAGAGTGTAAAAATTTGCTTCATTTATAAAAGATGTATTCCATCTACCCAAAACTCCATTTATTATTTGATATTGCCCCTCATTTACTAAATTTATTCCTCCATCATGCCATTCTTCTGGATTTTTACCAACACCATATTCAATTCCATATTTCCTAAATTTGTTACTTAATATTGTGCCATTTATTTCAATCACTTCACCGGCTCTTAAAACATCATCTCGATTTGGATAGTTAAATTCCATATTAACTATTACAACTTTTATTGCAAACTCACTAACGTGATCACTTGAATCTGTAACAATTAATTTTAAAATATTTTCCCCATCATTAAAGTAAGTGGTATCTAACGAATAGAGATTATTATTTAATACTGGATCCGTAAATGTTCCTACTTCTTGTCCATTAATTTCTAATTTATAATTAATTAGTTGATTATTCTTAGAAGGATAAGCAGTTCCAGTTATATTCATGACTCCGCTTATAATCTGATTTATTTTTGGTTCTTTTATTATTGCAAGGGATTTGGAAGTAAATCCGGCACAGTAATCTGAATAAATTCCATGATCTAAAAACGAATCACAAATTAAATTTATATTTGGAGTTCCATCTCCCAAGTTATCATTATCATCATCAGCGATAATTAAAGATTCTAACAATTCTGAAAATGAGATTGGTTGTAATCTTAACGCATTTGTTAATAGCGGATCTAAATACATTCTTTCTATACCTTCTCTAATATCCCACATTGCTCCAGAAATTATTTGTGCACCTGAATGGGGCTCAGGATTATAATCCTCAGGATATTTATCATCTGAATTACATACCCTTAAAGGATTAGAATTACCAATAAAAAACCCTTCTCCTTGATCAGAATTATTATTTAAACTACATGCAAAATAATCTGCTAAACCCTCATGAATATTTCCAGATTCACCCCAATAACCCTGTTCCAATAAACTTGGGTTTAATTCATGTATAATCCCATGACCATATTCATGATAAATAACATCACTTATTACACCAGTACTTTCACAATTATAAAATCCGTAAGAACCTTTTTTAAAGAAATTTATACTCTCCCCATCATAGTATGCGTTACATACATTGTTAATATTCACATTTGTAACCATGTTAAAATTCATTTCATTTGCACCAATAGAAACGGCATAATCATGAATTTTATTAACATGATAAAATGCATTGCTTTCTTCATCTAAATAAGAATTATCATCTAAATCCCAATCCCAATTATGTTCAGAATTATCATTAAAAGAAGAAACGTGTTTTGACTTTTCTAATTGAGAATTATAAACAGTTACCCACTGTCCAGATAAGTAAGATTCTAAATTAGTTAGACCGCTTAAATCTGAAACAGAATAATAACCGGTTTCATCGGTTATTATTTCCTGATCATTTATTGTGAAATTATTATGAATGAAAGGTTTTTCTAATTGAGTTTGAGATGTGAAAGGATCTTCCCATTCTTTTCCGGTTACATTTCCAGAAATACCATAGTAAATTCTATTATCCTTTATGTCAATTACTTTTCCAGTATTTGCATTAATAAAATAGATTAAATCAAAATCTTTTGAATTAGTTTCAACTTGATAGGTTAAGAAATATTTATTATTCATCGGATAAATGATCAATTTAGGTTCTTTTATATTAATTTTATTTATATCAATTTTAGAAAAGTCATATTCTCTTTTCTTCCCTGAAATATCATAATAATTTTTTTGAATTTCATTCAAAGATAATTTTATTTTATCATTTTCCTTAAGATCAAATTTGGATTCAAAATCTCTTTTAATCAATTTTTTAGTCTCAAAATCTTCCCTAATAAAATTAAATACATTTCCAGGTCTTATTGACGGATTAACATCTAAATTAATTTTACCATAATAATTTGTTTTTGTAAAACTTAGTTTTTCATTATTAACATAAAATACGTTCTTAGAATTATAAACTGGAATATTCTTATAATATTGATCAAAATAAACAAATAATTTATTCTTGAATTGAGTAATTTTATCTAACTTAAAATGTTCATCATTTATATTTAAAGTGCCCATATAATTTCTTAATTCTTGTTCTGCATTAGAAGGGGTTATAATCTTATTATAATCAATATTTGTCAATGATTTTTGTATATAATTCACATTATTTGATTGTAGTTGAGCACCTTCTTTACTTACTTTTCCCCCAACAACACCTTCATTAAAAAAATTCATTAAGAAATAAGCAGAAAATAAAACCAATAATAAAACAACAACATAAACCCCTTTTTTCATAATAAAATAAAGATTAATTTACTATTTAAATGTTATTACTAATCTTTATAAATAAATAAATTTCTCAAATATTGTGGTTAAGTTAAAAAAAGAGCTGGGATTGTTTCAAGTAACATTAGCCGGAATAGGAATTATCCTCGGTGCAGGAATATACGCGTTAATTGGCGTTGCTTCTGGAATTGCAGGAAATGCAATTTGGATTTCATTTTTAATCGGAACGGTTATTGCAATGCTAACTGGATTAAGTTACGCAGAATTATCATCAATATTTAAAAAAGATGCTGGCGAATATGAATATGTTGAGCATAGTTTAAATAAAAAATTAGCATTTTGGTTAGGACTGGTTATTGTATTTGCAGGAATTGTTACTGCTTCAACTGTTTCTTTGGGATTTGCAACGTATTTTGCAGCCTTATTTCAAACTCCAATGATATTAACTGCTCTAGCTGTTGTTGTTATAACTTCATTAGTTAATTACTATGGAATTAAGGAAAGTTCTTGGTTCAATACAGTTTGTACTCTAATTGAAAGTTTGGGTTTGATTTTAGTCATTATTTTAGGATTTAAATTTATTGGAAAAATAGATTATTTTGAAATGCCAAATGGTTTTTCAGGAGTTCTACAAGCAACTGCATTAATCTTTTTTGCATTCTTAGGGTTTGATAATATAATTAAATTAGCAGAAGAAACAAAAGATCCTCAAAAAACAATTCCAAAAGCGGTTATGTTATCAATTATCTTTTCTTCAATAATATACATTTTAGTTTCAGTAGTTTCAGTTTCGGTTTTAGGATGGGAAACGTTAAGTGCTTCAAGTGCTCCATTGGCTGATGTTGCAAAAGCAACGGTTCCTTCTTTAGGTGGAATTATATTTTTTGTATTGGCTATGATTGCTTTGTTTTCAACAAGTAACACAGTTTTAATGAGCTTAGTAACAAGTTCAAGAATGACCTATGGGATGGCAGAAGAAAAGGGTTTACCAAAAATATTTGCTGCTGTTGATAAATACAGAAAAACACCTTGGTTTAGTATTCTCTTAATAATGATTGTTTCTTTGTTATTTGTTTTAGTTGGAGATATAGAGATTGTCGCAGGGATTGCTAATTTAGGATTATTTATCACATTCGCATTTGTTAATTTAGCTTTAATTATTTTAAGATATAAATGGCCAAATGTAAAAAGAAACTTTATAGTTCCTTTAAATATTGGAAGATTTAATATTTTAGCATTTTTAGGATTATTATTTAATCTATTTATGATTTATTACGTTTTTGTTGGATTGTTATAGAAAGACTTAAATAGAGATTTTATCAAAGTATTACAATGGCAAAATCAAATAAAACAAAAGTAAAAGTTAATGTTGAGACTAATGACAAAACTTTAGCGATTGTTGGGTTGATTCTTAATGTTCTTGTATTACCTGGACTTGGAACAATAGTTTGGGGAGATACAAAGAAAGGAGTAACTCAGTTAGTATTATTTATAATTGGAATTCCTTTATCATTAATCTTAATTGGAATCCCATTATTAATTGGAGTATGGATCTGGGCATTAATCTCTTCAATAGATAAGGTTAAACAGTATTAATTTTTTTTTATTTTTTTTAAAATAATATCTAAAAATCAATAAAGAAAAAAAGAATTTCTTAATGTTATTAAAATATCATTAGATATCACAAGAGTATAAAGGAAAGGTTTATAAGTAAGATAATCTTACTATGGGAAAGTAAGATTTGGAGGTTAAAATGGAATTTGAAATAATAAGAATGAGTTCAAAGGGGCAAGTTGTAATCCCTCAAGATATAAGAGAAGAAGTTAAAGCAGAGGAAGGAACGATATTTATTGTAACAAGTAACAATGATACAATCATTCTTAAAAAAATGCAAAAGCCATCAAAGGAGGAGTTAATAAAAGATCTAGAAAAAATGGCTATAGAAGGTAGAAAAAGATTAGAAGCTAAGGGATTAACAGAGAAAGATGTTATAAGAATTGCTTTAAAATCGAGAAGAAGGTAGTAAAATGAACGTGGTTTTGGATACCAATTTACTAATCCCAATAACATTATGGAATTATAGTTTAGCACAGAAAGTATTGATTCGTTTATTAAATATCAACGCAAAAATTTTTATTTCAACAGAAATATTGAGCGAGTATTGTAACACACTTATGAGGGATTTTGAACTTTCTCAAGGGGAAGTTAATCTCTTCATTCAAAAAATATCTCTATTTTTAAATATCGTTGAAATTATCGAAAAAATTGATGTGGTTAAAGAAGATCCAGATGACAATAAGATTATTGAATGTGCTGTTGCTTCAAATTCAGACTATATTATAACTTACGATAATCACTTATTAAAACTAAAAAAATTTAAAAACATAAAAATTATCAAACCAGAAGAGTTTTTGAAAATAGTACCATGAAAATTAATAAAGAAAAACAGAAAAAAGAAGTTCTTAAGGTTATTAAAAAATTATTTGAAGAAGCTAAGATACAGTTTAATGATCATCCTGAATTAAGTAACCGATACGTTAATTTGGCAAGAAAGGCTGCAATGAAAGTTAATTTAAGTATTCCAAGAGAATATAAAAGAAGATTTTGCAAACATTGTTATTCTTTTTTAGTTCCCGGAAAAAATTTAAGAATTAGATTACATAAATCAAGAATAATTTATTATTGTTTCAATTGTAAAAAATATATGAGATTTCTTAAGCGTTAATCTTATAAACCAATACATGCCGTTCAAGTCTCCAAATGGCAGACGGTTATTTAATTTTAATAGGAAAAACTAAAAAAAATAAGTTAGACTATCATGACTTTGAAAAGTTGGCTAGCTCGTTTTTTGAAAAAATTAGACGTAGGTATGATTTTGGACATTCTTATATTAATTTAACTATGAATAATGGGGATCATTTATATATTTTAAATAATAAAAATGAACATAGCCCTGATTCTAGTGAGTTAAACAAACTCTTTAAAGAATATGAAAATAAAGGACTAGTAGCTAAAATTTTAGATCCAGAAAATCTTTTTAGATAGGTTTTTAAGTTTTTTGTTATAACTTAACTATATGAACCTAAACGGATGTTATTTTATATTTGAATATCGTGATAATAAAGAAAATTCTTTTAAAAAATTAGAAAATTCAATTCATTCTTTAGAAGAAATCCCAATAACTTTTAAAGACAATATTGATTTTTATATTAAAATAATAAATGAGAATTGCTATGAAATCAGTCCAAAAACGCTTCCAGAAATAGTTGAATTTGAAATTGCTTGCGATTACAATAATAATTCTGAAAATATAAAACATATTCTGTTTGATAAAAAAAATGATACTTTATTTTTTAATTATAACAATTTAAAAATTATTTTAAATCTTAAAAACAAAGAAAAACAATTAGAAAATAATGTTTCAGATTTAGAACAAAAATTAAATAGTTAATTCAGCTTTAACTCTTGAATACATTTGTGGCCATTCTTTTCTAAATATTTTTTTCTCCATCGATAAAGCATCTTTAAAACCTCTTTTTTTAAGTTCTTTATTTACAATGCCCCCTTGATGCGGATATTGAAATTTTCTCTCTAAAGGGGAATTAAATCCATGAGAATAATGAACCAATTCATGAGCAACGGTTAAATCGATAACATATTGGGGAACATCTTCATGCTTAAATAATGAATTAACCACAATTTCAGAAATTTTATTTTTCATCCTTATATGGCCAAATTTAGTTTTCCACTTTCCTTTAAATCTGATTCTAACCTCATTTAACATTGGAACATCCATAAATTTCAGCTGCCATAATTCCAACATTCGATTATAAAGCCACTTATCATCTCTCATTTTATTTAAAATTTTAATATAACTAATATATAAAATATTTGTTATTCTACTAAATTATGAGAATAAAGGTTCTGTTATAAATAAGGAGTATGATGTCCCACTTTCATTTACCCAAACTTCGTATTTTTCTTTTTCTTTTATTGCAAGAACGTGGTTTTCAACCAAAATCCTAGAATTAAAACCTTTTTCACTGTAAAAGTTTTTAACAAACTCAACTATCTCATCAATTCGAGTATATTTTGGCTTAGGGACTTCAATAAAACCCATATTATTATCTTCTTTGTTTGGACTTAAAATATGATTATGGTGCGAACATAAACCCAGTCTGTTTAATAAATCATTTCTTAGGTTATTTAAGATTGGTCCAGGAAACACAATTTCATCTTGCGTTTTATAAAAAACTTGACTTAAATCTTCCATAAAAAATGATTAATGAAAAAATATATAAATTTAATCTTTTCTATATTCTGCAATATTTTTCAATAAATCAACATGACCTAAAAATAATGCCCTGCAACAATATCTTTCCAACCCTAATTCAGTCATAACCTTTTCAGGATTCTCCCCTTTAATTACTCTTTCCTTATATTCTGCCCATAATTGTGCTACAGGCTTATTGCAACTGAAAGCATCTAATCGGTATTATCATTACCTTCCCCCCTGGAGTTCATCCAAACCTTTCTCTGTAATCAATATTTGTTTAGGATAATTTATCATCCTAATGCAACCTAATCTTTCCAAAAACTTAATCTGTGCATACTTTTTTCCTCCTTTTAAAACTTTCGTTAGTGCTTTATTTGTTATTCCTTGATTGTTTTTGATAATATATAAAAGTTGAATAAATTTTTTTTCGAGTTTACCAATTCCATGGCAGATCAATTTCGCTTTATTTATTTTGTCAGGATGTTTTAAATAAGGCAGGATTTTTTTAGCAAACACTTCTCGATCATATGAAACTAAATTACATCCATCGTATCTTTTGAATAAGTTTAATTCTTTTAGATGATCTATATAAATCTTAACTTTTTCTTTATTTAAACATGACCACCTAAAAGAACTACCTTCTAAAGAAACATTCCCTTCTGCATCAAATAAGCCGGCAAAAAATATATATCTGTTTGGCAATCTATTTAAAATTTTATCTAAATTTTTGTATAAATAATCAAAAAAACTAAACATAATCCCATTTTTTATTCCAACATGGACACAGTATCCTTTTATCTTCTTTTCTGTTTTATTACAATATATTTTATTTATTTTGTAATCCAATTTTGGTTTTTTAATTCCGTTGTTATATATGAGTATAAATTCAGATTTTTGATATAGCTTATTTAAATAGTATTTTGTATAGAAATTAATATTTTTGTTCTTATTAGCCACTCCAAATCTACCTCTTCCTAATCTATCCCCGCACCATAAACCAAAGAAATATTGGAAATCATCATCTACTTCAATTTTAGCCGGTAAATAATTCATAAAAAGTTTCTTTTTAGAATTTGAATAATTTGTATAACTTATTTTTATTTTGTTTCCTGTTCTTTTTATTGTTTTGAAATCTCTTGCTCCAAAGTTAATTAATCTAAGATATTTATTAAACCAATTTTCTAATAAGATTTTGTTATTTATTATTAATTCATTTATGCTTGGGATATTTTTTTTCCATGAATTAATTTGATGATGTCTAATTTTAGCACCAATTTCCAATATCTTTCTTACCTCTTTTCTCATATTATATTTTCTTATAATGTTTTCCTTTAAATTAATCCCATCAATATCAGATAATTTTATTGCTTTTTTAACAATTTTTAAAGGTAAACTTTTTACTCTAAAATTTTTATAATGATACAATGTAGAAGAAGTTCGATTAAGTAATTTGGAAAGTTGAATTCTATTATATTTTTTTAGTAGATGACTAAATAAATTTTTTTGAAAACCTACCTCTAAATCAACCATTAAACAATTATTAGATTTCATCCAATATCTGACATATTCTTACTTATAAACTTGACCCGCGAGGTTGTCCGTTGGACAGTTGGGAAATAATTGTAGTTTTAGGAAGTATATTTCAAACTATCTATATGATTTTTGTACTTTTTGTCTTGCTTTTGAATGTGTATTTGGTTTTCTGCTTTCTCTCTGTCTTACATCTGCAACCAATAATTGTCTATCATAGTCTAAATAACTTTTTTCTAAAGATTTTGTTCCTGAAAATTGAACTAATGCACGGGCTATTGCCAACCTTGCAGCTTCAGCTTGTCCTTGAAATCCCCCGCCTCGAATGTTAACTTGAATATTGAGTTTATCAATCATTTCATCTCCAGCAATTAATAAAGGTTCCATAATTCTCATTCTGCTCATTTTTGGGTTATAATTCTCAAGTAAAATCGAATTTACCCTTATAATCCCTTTTCCAGGCTTAACTGTAGCACGAGCTACCGCTTTTCTCCTTTTTCCTGAAACATGTGCTACTTTAGTCATTTTAATTCTTCAAAACCGTGAAATTTTTGGGTTTATAAACTTTTATCTTTTTTCTTAAATCATAATATTTCAAAAATTCATTTAATCTTTCACTATCTCTTTTCTCTAAAAAATCATAAAATTCATTTAAACAAAAAAGTTCTTTCTTTGTAAAATGATTTTTTTCAATATAATAATAAAAAATACCATAATATGCCCTAATCGCATTAACACCGTTTTCAATATAATTATCAAAATCTTTAATATTTCCATTTTCATGTAGGTTAGTAAACTCTAAGGGAGATGTAATTGGTTGACTAATTTCATTAAATTTTTGAGCACCCTCAGAAATCTTTTCAATTAATGTTTTTTCATCCATAATCTATTTCAATTCTTTGCCTAAAAACTGAGATATCTCCTTAATGTATACATACTTTATGTTCCTTAATTTATTCAAACTAGAATTCTCTAAAACTAACATTTTTTGATCTTTTAAATTATCTGGAATCCCAATATAACAAAAAATTCTTTTATATGCTTCCCTTCCACGACTTTTTTTCCAAGGCAACATACTTCTTATTGTTCTTCTAACAATCATATTAGGCATCTTAAAAACTTTAGGAGCATGTACAACATCTCCAGGACTTTGTTTTTGAGTAAACTGATTAAATATCTCTTTTCTATTTCCGGTCATTATTGCATTTTCACAATTAACAATTTCAACTTTTTCCCCTAACAAGACTTGTTTTGCAACGTAGCTTGCTAATCTCCCTAAAATTGCATTTTCTGCGTTTATTATCATTTTATCCTACTATCCTTACCTTTTTTCCTTTTGGATTTTCTTTCATCAATTCTTTTATAGTTATTGCTTTTCCAATTTTATTTATTTTTTCTTTAGATTCTTTTGAAAACTTGTAAGCGGCAACCATAATTTTTTTATCCAAATCACCTAAGCTCAAGACTTTTCCAGGAACAAGTGCAATCTCATCTTTTCTAGTAGTTTTATTAATCTTATATAAATTAACTTCTCTTCTTATTCTAGTTGGTTTTGACAAATCTTTAGCTATTCTTTCCCACAACGGAACATTTTCTTTCTTAGACAATTGATGTAAACTAACAATCAAATTCTTTAATTCTAATGTTTGTGTTCCTGTAATTTTTACCATACCAATATCCTTAATACTTGATTTAAAAGCTTTACGATTAATGCGGGAAACAGGGTTCGAACCTGCGCAGGCACTAAGCCACATGGTCCTTAGCCATGCCCGTTTGACCGCTCCGGCATTCCCGCTTTATCATTCTTTTTTTAATTAACCTTAAATATTTTTTCATTATAACATTTTTATGAAAATAGACTATAACAACAAAAAAATTTTAATAAGCTTATCAGAAAAAGAAGACCTTGTAAATCTAGACCAGTATTATTTTCCAATTTTAAACGAAAGATTAAATAATAATTACTTATTTTTAATTTCTTCAAACAAAATTGAAAGTTTAATTTCACAATTTAATTTAACTTTAGTTGAAAACCTTAAAGATTTAAAAAAATATTCTTTTCATAATCCTTATTTAGAAGAATATTGGTTAAAAGAACCCTCCTTAGTCTTCGAATTATTAGGAAATCATAATAAAAATGATTTAGATAAAAAAGAATTTCAAATTAAACCATCAAAAGATTTTCTTTATGAACTTTTAAGAATAGATATTACTTAGCTTTTTTTAATTTACTTTCGAATTCATCGAGTTTATCATCGAATATCTCTAAAGCTTTTAACATTATTTCTTTGCATGATAATTGACCCCAAGATTCAACATTAAAAATAAATTTCTTTTCACTATTGTTCATTTGTATGTTATTAATTTCTAAAATTTGTTCATGTCTATCATTCCAATTTTCAAAATCATTTATAAAAATTTTATCATTTTTAACAGTTATTATTCCATTAAGTTCTTCTTGTACTTTTTTTAAGTTAGAATCCTTACCAACAACAAATTCAGGATACCCTCTATAATAAGCTAATCCCGGACTAAACTTCATATGTGTTTTTCCTTTTCCAAGAATTGCAGTAGCCTCTAATTCAATTTTTTGTTTTTTTATTAGTTCAACAATTGGAATATTTGCATAAACTGGTGTAACTTTTGGATCCGTGCTTTTTAGTTGAGATGAATAAACAATTCCATCTTGATCAAACGTTAATGTTAATTTTAATTCGCACATTGCACATCCTTTTCCTTTACATTTACAATCTTCTTTTAAATTATAACTTTTTAAATCAGTTTTTAATGGAGTTAATCCCAATCTATGTGCAATCATTTCATCGTAAAGTGCCGAAGTATTTTTTTGAAATTCAACTTCTTCCACTGCTAGAACTGGAACTTCTGAAACAATTAATCTTCTTAATGTATTGGCTAAAGCTGGATTTATTCCATCAATTACAAAGCTTAGCTTGTTATCTTTATTTTTTAGAATTTCTATTTCCATTTTGTGTTTGTTATTAAGATTAAAATTGGGTTTTTAAAGTTTGCGATGAAACCCTTTTGACTTTAATCAGAGTATATAGCCTTTATTTTCTCTTTCATAATGTGCATCTCTAAAAGTCCAAATGAAGATTCACAAATAAGGTCATCTGGATTAAGGGAGAATCCTTTCATAAGTTTAACAACATCCGAAGTTTCTCCAGATTCTGAAATTTTTAATTCTTTTACAAGTTTACCCGGACCAGAATCCTCAATGTTAAATATAAAATAATGAATTCCCTCTTCACGTTTTGAACTTTCATATACTAATCCATGAAAATATTTTTTTACCATTTTATTTATCTTATGAATTTTTAATTTCCTATTAAAGTTGATGATACTGACCATTATTAAAAAATTTTAAAAGTTTAAACTCTTCATCCCCTCAGACACGGCGGCCGCGACGCAAATGAGCTGGTCTGCAACCCCCGTGTGCTGCGGTCGTAACATCTTCTATTAATCCAATCCTAAATCCATCTCTTGAAAATGTTCTTATTGCAGCTTGTGCACCTGCACCAGGATTATGTGGCCCTTCATGTCCTCCAGGAGCCTTAACTTGAATATGCAAAGCATTTACGCCATGTTCTTTCGCTTGTTCTCCTGCTTTTTTTGCAGCACCCATTGCTGCAGTTGGACTTCCCTCTAATCTATGTGCTTTAACAATCATTCCACCAGTTGCTCTGGCTAATGTTTCAGCACCCGTTAAATCTGTTATTGTGATTACAGTATTGTTATAACTAGCATAAATATGTGCAACTCCCCATTTTAGTCTATCTTGTTTCATTCTACGTTCTCATTAACCTCTTTTTTCAATTCAATTTTTTCTTTTGGTTTTCTTTCAGGATGATCTAAACTGCTTAAGCTTGAATCTTTTACAAATTCAATTTCGTTCTCTTCAGAAGAGTTAACGATATACCCCGGAATACTTACTTTTTGTCCTTTAATCGAAACATGTCCGTGAGTAATAAACTGTCTTGACTGGCTTATAGTTTTAGTTAGACCTTTTTTATAAACTAATGTTTGTAATCTTCTACCTAAAATGTGCTCTATTGTCAAAGCTAAAACTTGATCCAATGAAGAATTTGAGCTTAATAAACCTAACCTCTCTAAACGATTCATCAATTGTTTTTTTTCTTTATCCCCTTGTTCAGTATTAAACGATGCAAATTTTTTAGCTTGTTTAGCAAATGTTCTTAAAAAAGATCTTGCCTTATAAATCTCAGTTTTATTTTTTAATCCATATTCTTTAACAAGTTTTTTTTCAGCTATAATTCTAGGACCTTGCCATGGATGTCTAACTGGGACATATTTTTTACGTAGTTTTTTTGGGTCTCCCATTTTAAGTTATTTATTTTTTCTTATCTTTATTTGCTGCTGGTTTTTGCGCAACAGATTTTCTTTGAACTCCAACGCTTCTTCCAGATCTAAAGTGACTTCTTGTTCTTTGTCCACGAAGAGGTTGGCCTATAGCATGTCTAATTCCCCTATAAGATTTAACCTTTTTCAATCTTTTAACATCAAATTCCTTGCTGAATATTAAATCAGCACCTGTTAAATGTAAATTGTTTCCAGTATCGTAATCTTTTCTTCTATTTAGCATCCAATTTGGCATTTCAGGATTTTTAATTAAACTTTCAATTTTTTTAACTTCTTCTTCACTTAAAGTTCCAATTTTTCTTAATTTTTCTAACTCAAGAGTATTACAAATAGCATTGCAAAACATAAAACTAATACCTTTAATTTTTCTTAAACCATTATAAACCGATTTAGTTCCGATGATATCTGTATTCATTATTCTAACAATTCCCCTTAAGTTTTCCATTTCATAAAGATTGTTTATAAATCCTTTATAAAACTAACGATTTTAGAGTTGTAAACTAATCTAGAGGTTATTTATATCTAAGATTAATGACACTTATATTAATTTCAATATTATCAAATCAAAAGGTTTATATGCCATTAAAAAGGGGTTACAATTATGAATATTAAAAAATTAAATCATAATGAAGAGTATCAAGTAGCTTTAATGAGTTATTTAGGATATCCACAAAGGCCATTAGCTAAGAAATTTAAAATCAGCAAAGAAACATTATATAATATTTCTAAAAGACATCAAGATGAAGTAGCAAAAAATCTTAAAGATAAAGTTACTCCAACAAGAAGTTCTTTTGAACGAGGAATCGAATATCTTGTTAGTGAAACAAAACAAGGTAAATTTGATGTACAAAATAATGACTTAGTTTCACAATTATTAGAAGAACCTCTAAATAAAATTAAATTTAGTGAGTATAGTGAAACAATTAGTGGTTATGATGGTTTAATGAAAAGAGTTTTCGGAGAAAATGTTATTCATAGAAGTGTTTATGATCTATTTGAAGATTATATTAAGAGTAAAGATATTACTAAAAAATTAAGTAAAACTAAATTAACAGAAGAGTTTATTAGTGATGTAAAAGGAAGGTTAAGAAAAGGATATTTTGACATAGAAAATTCTGATTTGAAGAAAAAAGTTGTTGAAGGTGTATTAGACACTTTAACTGAAAGGGAAAAAAATATATTAAAACTTTATTTTGGTTTGGATAATAAGCCTATGAAACTAGATGAGATTGGAGAAATTTACAATTTTACAAGAGAAAGGATAAGGCAAATAAAAGAAAAATCAATCAGAAGATTGTGGCACGACCATAATTCTAAGCCATTAAAAAAGTTATATGGTTATAGTGATCATGAAATTCAAGATCGTTTTACAAAAATAGAGATTGATCGTAAAGTAGAAGAAAAGTTACGAGAAGAGAGAGAGTTAGAGAGAATAAATTCTAATCAAAAAAAAGAAATCGATTTGAACAAAAACATTTATGATTTTGAGTTTAGTGTAAGGACAAATAATACTTTAAGGGCAGCTGACATAAAAACAATAAATGAACTTTTAAATTACAGTGAATCTGATTTGTTAAAATTTAGGAATTTTGGTAGAAAAAGTTTTGTTGAAATAGTTGAGTTTTTAGATGAATATGGGTTGGAACTTAAACAGGATTAAAATTATTTTTTCTTTGAAAAGAGTTTATTTACTTCTTCTTGAGAAAATCCTGCGTTTATTAAATCCTTAGCACTGTATCCTGCGTTTATTAAATCCTTAGCACTGTATCCTAAGTTTATTAAATCCTTAGCACTGTATCCTAAGTTTCTTAAATCCTTAGCACGGTATCCTGCGTCTATTAAATCCTTAGCACGGTATCCTGCGTTTATTAAATCCTTAGCACTGTATCCTGCGTTTATTAAATCCTTAGC
>CAYQPR010000009.1:0-13389 GCA_964419925.1 Candidatus Woesearchaeota archaeon | reverse complement strand
CCTAAGTTTATTAAATCCTTAGCACTGTATCCTAAGTTTCTTAAATCCTTAGCACTGTATCCTGCGTTTCTTAACTCATTAGCACTGTATCCTAAGTTTCTTAAATCCTCAGCACTGTATCCTGCGTCTATTAAATACTTAGCACTGTATCCTGCGTTTCTTAAATCCTTAGCACTGTATCCTAACAAATTTAAACTTTTAGCATCAAACTTAAATCCTTTTAATTTAGCAACATCATACCCTCTTGCTTTCAATTGTCTAGCATCTATTCCTTTAGCCAATAAAGACCTTGCATCACCATTAGCACCAATAATCGTTTTAGTAAAAGCATCTCCATCCATAACTTTAAGCTCTTCTTTCACCTGTTTTTTAGTTTTACCAAATAAACCCATAAAGAAGTAAAATCAAAGATATATTTAAACTTTTCTAAACATCATTTTAGCTTGATTAAAATTATTTTTTTTACCAAAATACTCATACAACATAACATCAATAAAAGCAGAATATCCGTCTGGTTTTATTTGTTTTAAAAAATAAGAAAACTTTTCATTTTTTTCTTCAGCTTTTTTGATTGTATCTTCAATTAAAATTTCTAAAGAAGGAAATCCTAGAACGTTTTGATTTCTTTTATCTAAAACAAAACCACAATTTTCAATTTCATCAACTGCTTTCTCAAATTGTTTAAAATCAACAATTTTTTGATAATGGTCAGTATCATCAACTTTTCCAAAAAAGTTTTTCATCTCATAAATTAACGCGTTTGCTAAAGGGCTCAATGAAGGATGTTGTAGTTGTATTTCTTTATTTAAGTATTGCAGGGCATATTCTTGAACTTTACTTAGCATTACATTGAGAAAAAGATCAAATTCTTAAGTTTATTGATTTGTAAATAGGTTATATCTATCTTCGCCCTTTAATTCTACTAATATTCTTTTAGCAATTGTTTTTTCTGGGTCGGGCATTAATTTTACTCTTGCTTTAATATCATCAAAATCTTTAAACTCCTGTTCTTGCCTCTTTTCAATTATTTCCCACATATGCTTTTTCCCAATTCCAGGAAGTAATTCTAACTGATGTCTTCTTGTGTTTATAGGGCCTGCTTTATTAAAAAATTCAATGAATCTTGATTGATCCTTCTTAACTAATTCTTCGATTATAAAATTAAGTTCTTCTTTTGCAGTTTGAGTCAATCTCTCATATTCTATTTTTCCATAGATATGATGAATTTTATCTCTTTTGCCTTCACCAATATAAACCTCTTCATGAGGCTGTAAAAAATTTCCTTTTTTTGGGACTAATTCAAGTAGAACAAAATGAACTTTTCCAAGAGCTTGCGCTATAGGTATTTTCATTTGGCCTTGTCTGCTGTCGAACGGATGTCCATTCGGCAAAAAATCCAAGACTACTGCATGCTCTTCCTTTACCTGTTGTTTGATCATTTTTAATTAACATTTTATTTTAAGGTTTCAAGTATTTTCTGCAAATCTTCCTGTTTTATTGTTAAGTTTTCAGTCGAAACTATTAATTTTAAACTTTCAATATCTTTTGGCATTATATCGATTATCTTTACAATATTTTTTTCCTTTAATCTAGGAATATTTAAATCTGTTAAACTCCCTTTAAGTTTCAAAGCTTCTTTTGATTTTATATGAACAAACTTGCTCAAATAATCATGTGTCTTTTGGGCTTTTTCATTAAGCTCTTCATCCCTCTTTTTCACTTCTTCTAATTTCTCTTTCAATTCAGCCATTGTCAATGGCGCTTCGCTCATTAATTCAAGATTAGTCATTTTTAACTCCTTTAATATGATTTATAACCCTTTTAAATGAATAGGATGGACTATTAAAAACTTATCCTTTTTGCCATCTTTGATTAAAACCTTATAAGAACTTCCTTGTTTGCCCTTCACCATTCCAACTTTTGAATGAAATCTTGGAAAGTACATTCCATTCTGTACGGCAGGCTCCGCTTTTAACAATACTTTATCCCCTATTTTAAACTTCTGTAAATAATTTGAAATTGAAATTTTTGACTTTTGTCTATAGTTCTTTCTTAATTTGCTTCTCGTCTTTCTTCTAAATCCACCTAAACGTTTTGTCATTTTTAACTCCTAAAATTAGTCTAAGATTTTCATTTATAAAGATTGTGATTAATAACCTAAAGCATATTCTGAGAAAGATCTTCTCTTTTTATAATAGTCAATCGATTTATCATATAAAACTTTATACATTTCTAAAGGGTTTTTTATGTAAGGGGATTTATCTGTAAACAAAGGATATGTCTCCCTATCTTGTTTCTTATTCGCTTTCTCTCTATACAGCCTTACAAATTCTTCCAATCTTTCTTGAATTCTCATATTTTTTGTTATTAAAACTATGTTTTTCTAAACAAACTTTTTCATAACCTCAGAATATTCTTTATTAATCCCATTTAATCTGAAAAGGTAAACTTCATTAATTTCTTCTTCCTTTGCAATTGTTAGTTCTCTTTCAAGCTCTCCCATATTCATAAGGGGTTCATTACCAATTATCCCATTGCTCAAACATCCTAAGCTTATTGAAAATTTATCTCCAAATTTATTAACACCATTTCTAAGTTCACGCTTAAATAATTCATAATATTTTTCATCTAAAGAAATTTTTGGAATGTATTTTTCAGCATATTTCCTAAGGCTACTATAAACCATCTTATTCTTTTTAGTATAATATTCTAAAGGATCAAATGCTAATCCGAATACTCCAAGTAATGAATCACCAAATAGATAATTTGGAATTTCAACCGTTGTTATTTCAATGTTTCTATTTCTATTTTTTAAAAAATTACGAATTAGTTCTTTATTATCTTTAAATTTTACCGTATCTCCAATCACAATATTTCCACTTTCATTTCTTTCAAACCCAAACTCACAGTCCCAAACAATTTCTAAATTTCTTTTTGATTTATTTATTTCATTAATTACTCTCATTAAAGCTGTTTTTTTTGAAAATACATTTGGCCAATATCCTTCTTCTTTTGAAAGTAAAGGCCAATATACAACATTTTCTACATTACCTTTTTTTACTTTATTTTCTAAATTTTCAAATTCATCTAAACTTTTAGCAGCTAAAACTAAGTCTATTGGAAAGTCAATATAATCTAATTTAGATAAACTTTCTTCATTTGGAAACTCTTCATATAACTTAAACTTCATAACTTTAATTAATTAGAAAGTGATTTAAATCTAACTAATTAATTTAGTTCTTCAAGAATTTTTCCAAGAACTTTATCAACAGCAAAGAATAAATTAAAATCAACTACTTCCGAATTATAAGGATTGCCATCAAATACAGCTTTTGCATGTATTTCAAATTGATTTGAATGAACTTGTTTTAAATGAATGTTTATTCCCTCAAAGTTATTTTTTTTCTCCTGCATTTTTTTAACATAATTTCCAACAATTTTCTTTATAACAATCATCTTGCTTCCTTCTAAATCTTTAAATCCCGATAAAGAAATACTCCCGCCAAGCTGCATCAAATCATCCATACCACTTAAATCTTCTACTTATTTAAATAACTTTCTTTGTTTAAATGAAGTAGTAATTATAAAATTTTACTTACATAAACTCCATCATTTTTATATCCAAGTTTTTTATAATATTCTTTAACTCCGATTCCAGAAATAACTAATAATTTTTTAACCCCATTTTCTTTAGCAGTTTTTTCAGCTTCTTGCATTAATTTTTTTCCTAAACCTTTATGTTGAACATTTCCTTTTTCATCTAAAGCAGTTGCAGTTCCATAAACATGCAATTCCCTTATACCTGCAGAGTTTAATGTGATCTCATTTCTAAATGGTTTAAACGGAATTCTTAACCTTACAAATCCCAATAAGATATCATTTTTAGTATCTTCAGCAGAAATAAATATCTCTTTTCCTTTACTCGCATCATACTCTTCTTTTAATATTTTAACATCATCCCAAGAAATTTCCCTTCCTCTAGGTTCTCTGCATCTTATACATTTGCATTTTATCCCTTTTTTCCTTAATAATTCTTCAACATATTGTCTTAAATTTGTTTTATTAACACCTGCAGAAGTTACTTTCGTTGGAATGTCTCTTTGTATTCTCATTATTCTGCAATACTTTGGAATATATCTTTTAGCTTCAGTAATTATTTCAGCAGCCTCTTCTAATGTAATTGGTGTAAACTTTCCTAATTTCCATAATCCATATAACCCTGTTCCCGGCATGACCAAGCATGGATAAATTTTTAATGAATCAGGTTTATAATTTGGATTTGAAAACAACTCTTTGAACATATTAATGTCTTTTTCTTTATTTGATAAAGGTAATCCAGGCATCATGTGATAAGTTACTTTAAGAAATGAATCTTTCATTAATCTTGTAGCTTCGATTGTATCATTTAAAGAATGTCCTCGATTTACAAATTTCAAACTTTCATTACTTAAATTTTGAACTCCAATTTCAACTCTCGTTGTTCCTAATCTTAATAGTTCGTTAATGTCTTTCTCTTTTCCCCAATCAGGTTTTGTTTCAATACATAATGCAACAATTCTGCAGTTTGCTTTTTCATTTTTTAATTTCTCTTCTTCTAAAGAACATTCTCCTTTTATTTTTAATAACTTTTCATGAACTCGTTTTATCCTATCAATATCTCTGAAGTTTTCTTTTAGCTCAAAAAAATCTTTAAATTTTTTAAAGTTAAATTTATTTTTAACAAAAAATAATTCACCAAAATCGTTAAATGCTTTATACGCAAACTTGATAAATTCTTCAATATATCCCTTTGGAGAACTTAAAAAAGTTCCAGACATTATAATAACCTCACATTTTTCAAAATTCTGATTTAACAAAGCATATTGTTCTAGTCTATTAAAAACTTGCAAATAAGGATCAAAATTATTTCTTATTGCCCTCATACTTGCAGGTTCATTTCCCGTATAACTTTGAGGAACGTTTCCAAAATAACTTTCAGGACCACCAGGACAAAAAATACAAGTTCCATGTGGACATTTCATAGGCATCGTCATTATTGCTACAGGCGTAACCCCGGAAATTGTTCTAGATGGTTTTGAAATTATTTCTCTTTTTTGATTATAAGCAAATAACTCGGTGTTCTTTGGCAGTTTAGATAAATGGTATTTTTTAGCAACTTTAATTTTTGCTTTATCCAAATCTCCTTTACTTTTCAATATTTCATTATAAATTTTATTCATAATAACTTATTCTACTTTCCTTTTTTAAAGATTTGTAAAAAAAGAAAATAACCTTTTTTTGTAACATATAAAATTACTAACCTCTTATTTTTAAGTTTAGTTTTTACCAAATAAAAATTAGATTACCACTTTGAGTATTTATGAATTCTTTCTAAAATTTGTGTTTTAACCACGTTTAATTCTTTTTTAGTATACTCTAAATTTTTACTAATTGAGAAACTGCTTTCCCTACTTGAACCAAATTTACCCTCCTTAAAAATAACCAAACTGATAAAATATTTATAATGGTTGGGGTTTGGATCACTTACATTACTGCTGAGAATTATTTTAATATAATAATTTCTTTCTCTTTCACTTACAATTAAATTATCTTCTGCAAAAGAAGATTTAAGTTCAACTTGCATACCTAAAGATTTATCTTTATTTAAATTGACTAATATCTCTTTAGCCATTTTATTTATATCTCTTCTAAAATTTTCTTCCCATGCTTTCTCTTGTGTTGTCTCCATACAATATTAGATTAATTAGGTATTATTTAAATTTTTAGTTTCTTTTTAAATATGTACAAAAATAAAAAAAAGAATTAGAACGTGTACTTTGCAGTAACTCTATGTTCTAAACTTGGAACAAGTCCGCCTTCTGGCTGTAAAGCAGGATTGTAAGCGATCGATAAATGTTTATCAATTGGTTTTTCTATGCTTATTTCACCATAATTCCATTCTACCCTAGATGGTCCAGCTAAGTTTACTTCACCAAATGAACTTAATTGTAAATCTAATGGTAAACTAATTGTTGCAAAATAACCTGCTACGTTTCTATTTTCAACATGTTTACCTTTACTATCTATCCAAACTGGTGCAATGTAAACTTCTGCAAAACCCTTTTCAGGCATAGGTAACTCTGTTTTAATTCCTAAACCATACATATCATCGAATCCAGTTCCATGAACCGCTTGACTCATTATTCCAACTTTGTCAACTACATCTTTACTTATTGTTGTTTTTCCGAAGTTGCTCTCATCTGGGTAAAACTCCATGAATGTGTACCCTTTAATATCCAAAGGCAACTTATAAAACATGTTTGATCTAATATAAGACTTTTCAGGTTTAAATGATTTTATTGCTTCTACATTTGCATCTACTTGTGCTTTGCTTCTTGCTCCACCAAGTAATAACGTAAGTAATGTTGCGAATAATATTGATTTTTTCATTTTTGTATCTCCTTTATTTTATCCTGTGGTATCCTTATTCCATTTTCACTTTTTTTTACTCGAAGATATAATTCCTGAGAAACACATATCTCTGTTGGACCCCCAAAAAGACAAGGTTTTGAATATTCATAAGGAACTTCTTTTGGTAAAGAATCCCAATATTTTCTAACATAATTATTATAATCGTTAATGGTCATATGAAGTGAAACTCCATCAGGTCTTTCACCCCAACCGGTCTCTACTTCCATCCATTCTTTCATTATAACTTGCTGTAAACTTTCTACTGAGTTTTCTTTTAATCGTTCTTTTATATTTTCTATTTGATTTTCTTTCATTGTATTTACCTCGTGTTAACCATTTCTTTCAACATGATATTTTCCTGCTGGTGTTGCTATTGTTGAAGGTTCATTTTTTAATACACCTTCTAGAGTTTTGTAAAATTCGACAACTTTGCCATGCATAACGGCTCTTTCTAAAAATCCAGTTGCAGAATGATTTTCTATTCTTACTATTTTTATTAACCCTTCTGAAATATTTTCAAGTAAATCTATGGATTTATTTTTTTTATCCATAAAAATAAAATCTTTTACGTAGGGTATTATTTGTATATCAATATTTTTTTCTATACGAATTCCCTCAAAATATGCTACATTTTCTCCACCATCTTCTCTTACATATGCTTTTTTATTATCTTTCAACAATTCACCAAGATTTTTCCTAAATTTTTTTCTAAATCTTTCGCCATGTAACCTATACATATCTTCTTCATCAAGAATAAACATATATCCTGGATTACTTTCTTTGAATTTTTCATGATAAATTTTTGCTAGTTCTGTTATTGCAGAATTCCATAATACAATATTTGTTTCACATTGTTTTTTTAGAAGCATTATTTCTTCTAAAGTTGCATGCTCTGCATCTCTTAAATTTATTTGTTCTATCATATTATCTGTTTGTGTCATTTTTATTCCTCAATATTGTTTTTGTTTTTCTTTTGTATGATACATTCCTGCTGGTGTTACTATTGTTGATGGTTTATCGTTGAATGCGTCTTCTATTGTCTTGTAAAACTCTATGACTTTTCCTTTTACTGTCACTTTCGATAATTTTTCTGTTTTAGGATTTCCGTTTCTTTGTATAATTTTTATATATTGTTCTGGTGTTGTCCTAATCAAAGATGTCAGTGATCCTATTTTTTCAGAAAATTCCTCTCCTGTGTAAGAAATTATTTTGGTGGAAATACTATATTTATCAAAAATTCCTTTCAATATATTCGCATCAATTTCTGATCCTACGTATATCTTTTCTTCTTTTTCCGCCACTCCGCCTATATATTTGTAATCTTTGTAAAGACTTTCTTGCACCTTCCCATCGATTTTGCCTATCTCTAGCATTTGGCCTAGAATCCATATATACTTAGGGTTTTGAAGTGTGAATATATTATAATAAGTCTGTATTAATCCTCTAGCAATCACATTCAATTTTTTGATATCCCTATCATTTTTCGTCGTTAGTTTAACTATTTCTGATAATGTATCTGTAGATATGTTCGATAATATCGCATCTCTTTCTTCTCTTGTTTTAAGTCGTGTGTCTATACTATGTTCTGCATTTTCTTTTATTTCTTTTTCATCAGTCATTTTTATTTCTCCTAACTTTATTAATTAAAATAACTGGTCGATATACTCTCTCTTCCGTCTCTTGTAAATTAGGTTTTGTTTTACCCTTAGAATATCTTCTTTGGATTTCTATATTGTATAAATCTCTAAAATCTTCTTGTTCTTGTAAAGATTTTTGGTTAGTAAAATCAATTATTGTATCTTGATTTGTAATCTCAACAGTATTTCTTAAACCAAC
This sequence comes from Candidatus Woesearchaeota archaeon, assembly GCA_964419925.1. Taxonomy (GTDB): domain Archaea; phylum Nanobdellota; class Nanobdellia; order SCGC-AAA011-G17; family GW2011-AR20; genus JBBSXG01. Next base: position 5,103 of record CAYQPR010000009.1, on the reverse strand, counting down.
TTTTTTATATGCTTCACTTAATATATCTGCAAGTGTGTACATCCCTATAGTTATTGGGATTTCAGAATAGGGGTTGTTATTTGATATAAAATGAATATCCTCATTTGTTACATTTCTTTCTTTTATTCTTAAAAATAATCCTTCCGGAATATACATTTTCATTGATTCATGCATACTGCCATCTGAAATCTTATTATTGTATAAATAAACAATATTATCCAAATTCCAATATCTTGAATTTGTTTTTATTTCTAGCTGTTTAATCATTTCTGATGCTAATTCTTCTTTTTTATTTGACTTTCCCATTTTATCCATATCATTGAAATAATTTTCAATAATTCCAAGATACATGGAACTTTTAGGACTTGAGAACAGTTGAGATGTTTTTTCTACTTGATTAACTAGATTTTGATACATCTCTTCTGTGATATGTTTTTCCAAAGGTTCCAATATTGTTTTTATGTTTTGATTCATTTTCTTATTTATCGTTACTTTAAAGTGATTATTATAAGTATATAAACTATCTCTAACCCTAAGGGGGGAGAAAATAGATAAGTTTAAATAGAAATAATTCAATTAAGAATTATGGATACAAAAATATTAGAAGATATTGGATTAACTAAATCTGAGATTAAAGTTTATTTTACCTTATTAGAAATAGGTAGTTCAACAACTGGAAAAATAATTGAAAGGTCAAATGTTTCAAGCTCTAAAATCTATGAGATATTAGACAAATTAATACAAAAAGGTCTAGTAAGTTATATCCTAGATGGTAAAATAAAATATTTTGAAGCATCCGATCCAAATCGAATTATTAGTTATATTGAAGATAAGAAGAAAGATTTAGAATTACAAAAAAAAGCAATTCAAGAACTAATTCCAAAAATAGAATTAAAGAAAAATCTATCTGAAATCAAACAAGAAGCCAAAATTTATCGTGGAATAAAAGGTTTAGAAACTGCTTTTTATGAAGCATTGGACTTAGCATCAAAAGGAGATACCTTATACGTTTATGGGATTCCAAAAAGGCCACAAGAATCAAATAGGTTTTTTGTTAAATGGAACAAAGAAAGGGCTAAAAGGGGAGTAAGGGCAAAACAGTTATTCAATGAAAGTGCAAGGGGAGAATTACAAAGTCTTCCTGAAAACAATCCTTTAGCCGAACTTAAATATTTACCTGAAGATTTATTAATCCCGGCAGCCATAAATGTTCTTAAAAATAGAATAATCATTTTTCCATCAGAAACAGGGAATGAACCATTACTTATTGTGATAGAGAATAAAGATGTTGCAGATTCTTTTATTGCACAGTTTAATCTTCTTTGGAATCAACCAACAAGAGTTTATACTGGGATTGCAGGCCCAAAAAAAGTTTTTGAAGAACTTACTGAAACAAAAATCGAATTACTCGCTTTTGGATTAGATTCTGAAATCATTGGCAATATATTACCTAAAGAATTAAAAAAATTAAATGAACACTTAGAAAAACATAGAATTCCAGAAAAGTTATTATTTAATAAAAAACCAAAGAAAAGTTTATTTGCAAGTTTATCAGAACTTAAACACCTTCCTAAAGAATATTTTAGTCCTTTGCATGTCGAGATATATGAAAATAATGTTGCAATAATAGATTGGAATAAACCCATTACAACAATAATCATTAATAAAAAAGAAATTGTTAATCAATACAGAAGTTATTTTAATTTATTATGGAAAATTGCAAAACCTTAAATATTTAAAAATTAAAAAATCCTTATGAAAAAATACAATCCTTTAAAACAATATAATGAAGTTTCAATTTGGAGAAGGGGGTTTGCTTTTATAATTGACATTATTATTATAGAATTTTTAGTTGGTTTAAGTTTGAATAATTTTATTGAAAATAATATTGATTCTTCAAAATCTTTAACTGAAACGTTTAATTTAATGTTTCAGAATTATGAAGCATTAGGACCAAAACTATTAATTATTTCAATAATAACTGCTTTTGCAGCTTTGGTTTATTTTACATTGATGGAATGGAGATTAAAACAAACAATAGGAAAGATGATTTTCAAGATAAAGGTTTCTTCAGAATCTAAATTAAAATTTTCTCAGAGTTTAATTAGAAATATTCCAAAAGCTTGCTTTTTTGTTAATTATTTAATTTGGATTTTTTTAATAGATCTAATTTATCATGCTTTTACAAGGAGAAGATTATTTGATAAACTTGCAAATACAAATGTAGAAAAAGCTTAACCATTACCCCTACAAAAAACATAAAAAACGAAATATTTATATATAATGTGGGGGTATTAATCTTTATGAGAATCGTCAAAAAAAAGAAAGGAAAACTGATTTACTATTACTTAAAATATTCTTTTAGAGTTAATAATAAGATTACAACAAAAGAAAAATACCTTGGAAAAAAGATACCGAGTAATCTAGATAAAATTAAACAAAATCTTGAAAATGAGAGTAAAAAGTTTATCTACGCCGAATTAGAGAAAATAAGGAATAATTTTCAAATAGAATGGCAAAAGATTCCAGAAAGAATAAAAGAAAAAGAAAAAGAGAACATTGCAGTCTCATTTACCTTCAATACCAATGCGATTGAGGGAAGTAAAATAACATTACCCGAATCAAAGTTAATTATTGAAAATAAAATTGCTCCAAACAAATCTTTGAATGATATAAAAGAAACCGAAAATCACGCCAAGACTTTTTTAAAAATTTTAAACACGAAAGAAAAAATTGAAGTTAGCACCCTTTTAAGATGGCATAATGAAATATTTAATGAAACAAAAAATGATATTGCCGGCAGATTTAGGGATTATTTAGTTAGAGTCGGAAATTATGTTGCTCCAGATTGGCAGGATGTAAACAACTTAATGAAAGAATTGATTGTTTTTATTCATAATTCTAAATTAAATTCTGTTGAATTGGCAGCAATTGTTCATTATCGATTTGAAATGATACACCCTTTCGGGGATGGAAACGGAAGAATTGGAAGGTTATTAATAAATTACATTTTATGGAATAATAAGTTCCCAATGTTAATTATAGAAAATAAGAAGAAAATACAATACTATAAAGCTCTTCAAAAAGATGAAGAAGGCTTTTTAAGATATTTTTTAAGGTTATACATTAAGGTTCACAAGAGGTACTTACAAAATGCCAATTAATGCAGGTCATGAATATGGAGCAGCAGAGGGTGAATTCAATCGAGCTACAACAATCTCTGAAAAATTAAGCGCATTAAAGAAAATGTATTCTGTTGCGCCCAAGCACAAAGGATCAGAGGGATTGTTAAAAGAAATTAAAACTAAAATAGCAAAGTATAAGTCATTAATTGAAAAAGAAAAGAAGCAAAAAAAAGGTTCTGGAAAATCTTTAAACATTAAAAAAGAAGGTGCAGCTACGATTTGTATCATTGGAACAGTAAACTCTGGTAAAAGTACTTTACTAAAAAAATTAACAAATGCTAATGTTGAAATTGCACCATATCCATTTACAACAAAAAAACCCGAAGTTGGAACTTTAGATTATCATGGTGTTAAATTGCAAATTATTGAAATTCCGGCTATAACAAAAGATTTTGAATATTCTGAATTAGGGCCAAGTTTATTAGCTATCATAAAACAGAGTGATGCGTTAATTGTAACATTTAAAGAAAAAGAAGAATTAAAGTTAATTGATAAGGAATTATATGGAATTGATTTACCAAGGGTTTATTATTACAGTCAAGAAGATTTTAAAGATATAATCTGGAAAAGCTTAAGTTTAATTAAAGTTTATACAAAACAACCCGGGAAAGAAAAAGATTATCCACCAGTTGCTTTAAGAAAAAATTCAATTTTAAAATGTCTAGCAGAGCATATTCACAAAGATTTTTTAAGAAAGTTTGATTATGCTAGAGTTTTTGGACCAAACGTTCGTTTTCAAGGACAACGCGTTGGTTTAAGTTTTAAATTAAATGACGAAGATGTTGTTGAGATTCATCTAAAGGATTAATCTTCGTTTTTTGGTCTCCACTTATATATTTCATCATGGTGATTATAGTAATATATCTCAACTATTTGATCTTCATGCTTTATTTTAAATATCAAAACAAAACTTTTATCTATATGAACTCTATTGAAGTTTTGAAGAGGTTTTGTTAAAAATTTATAAATATGAATTGGATTTTCTTTTATTTCTAAGATTTTTTTATTAATAATTTCTAATTGTTTTTTATTTTTCTTTTGTAATTTTTTGAATATTTCATCAGCTTCTTCTTTTATGTCAAGGTTATACATTTTAACTTAAGCCATATCTTTTTGCAAAGTCATCAACTCTAATACTCTTTTGTTTCTCAATCTTCCTCATCTTAGCAATGAACTCAGGTCTTAATTCGGGTTCGTTTTCAAATTCAATATATTCAGTAACGACAAATTTTATAGCTTCGCTTTTATCTTTTAAATCATATTTAGCTTTTACGATATTTAAAACCCGATTTGTATTCTCATCCAATTCTAATAGTGCTTGTACCATCTTACTCTACCTTATTCGAACTAAGTTAAACTTATTTATAAAGATTTCGATTAAAATTTAAAAGATTAATTTTAAAAACTGTTCTTAATCTCTAATTGAGATGTATGATGTTATCATTATTGGAGCTGGAGCCGCAGGTTTAAGTGCAACAATTTATACTGCTAGAAGAAAATTAAAAACATTAATCCTAAGTGTAGATAAAGGTGGTCAAACAATTCTTACGAGCAATATTCAAAATTATCCTGGTTTCTATAATGAACATGGTGCTAATTTAATGAAAATATTCGAAAAACAAGCTAAAGATTTAAATGTTGAAATTATTTTAGGGCGAGTAAACAAAGTTGAAAAAAATGAAACTTTTAAAGTTCATTTAACAAACCATGAAATTTATGAAAGTAAATCTGTAATTTTAGCTTATGGAAAGGTTCCTGCTCAATTAAATATCCCTGGTGAAGATAAATTTTCTGGAAGGGGAATTCATATTTATGCAATCTATGATTCTCATTTATATAAAGATAAAACCGTGGCAGTTATTGGTGGGGGAAATTCTGCTTTAGATTCAACTTTAATCTTAGCTAAAGAATGTAAAAA
>CAYQPR010000008.1:0-36117 GCA_964419925.1 Candidatus Woesearchaeota archaeon | reverse complement strand
CTCGACGCCATTTAATCTAATCCCAATTCATGAACTGCTTCTTTAGCTCCAAGTAATTCAGGTAAAAAAATATGTTTTGCACCGGCCTTTTTTAATTTTCTAACCATATTTTCGTCATTTGCTCTTGCGGCAATTTCAATGCTTGGATTTAGTTCTTTTGCGGTTAAAATAATCAAAACGTTTTTAGCATCATCACCCGTACACGCAACCAATTTTTTAGCTTTTTTAATCTGGGCATTTATCAAAGTGTTTTCATCAACACTAGCCCCATATAAAGTCAAATAACCTTTTTCCTGCATTTCATTTGCAACTTCAAGATTTTTTTCAACAAGAACAAAATCTTTTCCATCTCTTTTCAATATACTTGCTATCATTTCTCCAACTCGTCCTGCACCACAAACAATGCAATGATCTTTAAGTTTTTTTATTTTATCCATGTTTCTCACCCCACTATAATATTTTTGAAAATGTCCTTCTAATACCAAATCTAAAGTAGTCCACATTATAAACCATATCAATACAACCCCTACAAATAATAAGAATACCTGTAACGCCTTAACATAACCAAATTCTTCTTTATGTAAAAAAGACAATGTTTCTAATGTTAAAATAAACCCCTCCCATAAATTAACACTTTTTAATAAAGAAAATCCAATTGTCCCAATAATCAAAATACATAAAAAGATTATAATAAGAATTCTTATCTCCTTTCGAATGTTAAACGTCTCTTTTATATTTTTATCCACCATATCACCTTCCTAACGATTTATTTCACCTAAATATAAGCTTTTTTATTTTAAAAAATATTATAAATAGTAAAACTTTTCTAACTTCATGTTTATTTGGATAAAAAAAGAGGAAAAATTAATTGAAAAAGAAATAATTAAAACTGAAAAATTAGTTTGGAACTATAAAAACTTATTTTTATTTCTGTTAAGCATTGTTCTTGCAGTTTTCATATTAAAATCTGATTTTATAAAAGATTATATTTATCAGCTTGGAAAATTAGAATATTTGGGTGCACTCATTTCAGGGTTATTTTTTACTTACGGACTAACAACTGCACCATCTATCTCCGTTTTATATTTAATTTCAAGGGACTTAAATCCAATTGGTGTAGCTTTATTTGGAGCTTTAGGTGCTTTAATAAGTGACTATTTGATATTCAGATTTGTAAAATATAGTCTATCTAAAGAGATTAAAAGGCTAGCAGATAAAATAAAATTTCATCCACATTTAAAAAAAAGTTATATAAAGATATTAAAAAAAATAGCACCCTTAATTGCAGGGATTATAATTGCATCTCCGCTACCGGATGAATTAGCGGCATCAATACTAGGAAGTATAAAGGTAGATGATAGAGAATTTGTTCTGATTTCAATCGTTTCAAACTTTATAGGAATTCTAGTGATTGCTTTAGTTTAAAAACTAATTTCTTTTTAGGGTAATTTCAATAGTACTAACTCTTACAGTTTTCCCTTCTTGATTTTCAAATTCTTCGCTATCAATTTTTATTTCACCAATTGATACACTATTTTCTAAAAATCTTTTTGCAGCAACTTCAACAATATCAACTGCTCTTGAGATAAATTTACCCCTTGCTTTTATCTTAACTTCAGTTGAACCTTGAGTAGTAAATTGCATGACAACTCCAGTTACATAATTCATAAATGGTTTACCACCAACAAACACAACATTTCGATCATTATTATCAGTCATTTTTGTACCTCCATAAAACTATTATAACCCTATTTTACCATAATTAATAATAATTTAAAATACTTTCCATTTCAAAGAATACATTAGAAAAAATTTATTCTTGACCGCGTCTAATTAATCTGGTAATATAACCAACCAAAACATTTCTTAATTTTTTAGAATTAAGTTCTGCTAACCCTACAAGAGCTTTTTTATTATCATCAAAGTTATCACTAAACTTATCTTTGTATTTCTGAACCAATTCAACTGCATTTCTTTTTACAAGTGTTGTCTTTATTCTACCCATATTTTTGCCTCTTAAAAGAAGGTATTTAAACCTTACGATTAAACTCGATTTCTAACTTTATCCAAAACGTATATTTCCCTCTCAACAATTGCCCCTTTATTAAAATAAATAATTGGAAAATTTTCGCTTCTTATTTTAAAATTTGTTCCTTCCAATAGTTTGATTATATTTATTTTCAAATTTTTTTTAACATTAGTTTTAATTATTGGAAGCAAGATTACAACACTTTTTTCAACAACTTTATTAAGTTCCTTAAAAACATCTATATATAATCTTTCTAAATCTTTTATTACCATTAACGCTTCATCATACCTTGGATATTTTTTAAAATAAGGTCCTAAATACGGTTCTGTAACAACACATTCCACTCGATTAAAATAATTACTTAAACTCCTTGAGTCTCCCTGAAATACGCGATATCTTGGTTTAAAATTAAAGTTCTTTCTCAACCAGCCTAAATTTTCTTTAGCTTCTTTTATGTTTAAATCTAATCCACATGCATTTAGATTTAGCAACAAAGCTTCTTGTAAGATTGTACCACTACCACAAAAAGGATCGAGTATCTCATTTCTAGCTTCACTCAAGTTTATTAAAATTTTAGCTAATCTAATTGAAGTAACTTTCTTAGCATCAAAAAAAGGCCTCAATTCATCCCTTTTCTTATATTCCTTAGGGTTACTAATCATAATAACTTTCGCAAGATGATCTTTAAATTTTATAAGTTCCAAATCAACTCTGGAAGCAGTTGTTAAACTTTTAATTTCAGATTTGTAAAATGCTTTAATGCCCTGTTCCTTAAATATCTTTTTTAAATTATTTCTAATCTCTTCGTCATTGACAACATATTTTATCTTATTTTTACTAAATGTTAAATTATTGAAGAAATATTCCTTGTCTTCAATAACCTCTGCAATTTTAACTAACCCGCCTAAAAGATCAATTTGAAATAATTTTTCAATTTCAATTACAATAAGATCTCTAAATTTGTCCAAAACATTATAATTAATTTGATTTTTCTTTAAATAACTAAATAATTCAGCCAAACTCAGTTCAATATCCCTTCCCAAAATAAATATATATTTCTTCATATTATCAAATCGATGAAATTTTACATCTTTTTAATGGTTTTTATTCTTTTACCTAGTTTTGTTGAGGGATGGAACTCCAACTATCATCGATCTCTGGCAGAAACCGTTTATTATCACCTAGATCCAGAAATTAGAGGAAATTTAAATTTGTCTTTGATAAAATATGGTGCAACATCTCCAGATTTAGTTTTTCATGATACAAGATTTCATCATTATCCAATCAGCTATGGGTTAGCGGAGAGATGGTTAATAGGTGCAAAATTAAATTACTCATTGAAAGAGTATAATAAAGCAAGTTATAGTTTTGGGGTAGCTTCTCATTACATCTCAGATTCATTTGTTGCGCCTCATTATGTATCAAGAGAGCCTGGAAGCTTGCATTCAGAATTTGAGAACATTAATTATAAGTTTAAATCAAAATGTAATGCTAATAAAATAGATTTAAATCAAAGTTTGTATTTAGGTAGTTTAAATCAAGAAGATTGGGCTATTTGGTTGCTAAGTAAAAATAAAAATATCCCTGAGAAAGAAGTTGAAGAAGCTTTAAGTGTTTTATATCCAATTAGTTTAGAAACGTTTAATTCAAGTTGTAATAATATTGAAACAGAGATTAGTAAAAAAAGTTATTTTAATTTTAAAAATGTTTTTTATATTTTAATTATAACCTTTCCAATTTATTTTCTAATCAGAAAGTTTTTCAAAAATTAAGTAATTATTTTGAATGTATTCCTTCGCTTGTTTTGTTAATTCTCCGTTAGAAACCAGAATTAATGGTAATTTTTTCAATTGTGCTTTATTATGGATCAAACTTAAATCTGAATCAGAAATTCTTTTTTTATCCTTCGCTACAATAAAAAATTTAATCAATCCCAAATTACTTGGAACATTTGCAATTAACTCAAATTCTTTATCTTTTTTAATAATATTTTCTTCAATTTTTTCAATTTCCTTATCCATCAAGTAATCGTTTAAAATAGAATAGAACTCATTTGAATCTTTTTTTGATTTTCTAATCTTCTTAATTTTTTTCTCTTCAATTTTTTGTTCTACTTCAATTTCTTTTGTTTCAATCTTAATCTCTTCTTTAATTTCCTCAACATTCTCTCTAACCTTTTCAATAATCTTTGGCACTTCAGGGATAACTTCACTTTCAACTTTTTGAATTTCTTCTTTAACAACCTCTGGAACTTTTTCAGGAAGTTTAGGCTCTTCTGGTTTTTTATTAAAATCTTCAATAGCTTTTTGAGCCTCTTCTTCAGAAAACTGGTACCATCTCCAAAAGATTTCATTATTTGTTTGAAAAGCAACCGCAAAATCTTTCAAATCCCTTAAAGCAACCCTCTCCCAAGGTTCTAAAGAATTATCATGTAAAACTAAATTATTTTTTAATAAATCATAAACTCTTTTCTCTCTTTCGTGTAAATGAGAATAAAGCATATTTAATCTTGACTCTTGTCCGGGAATATAATAAACTGGACTTCCTCCAACCTTAGCGTTACTTATTTTTAATTTTTGATTGGCAACCAGTTCGGACAAAACAGCACCAGCAAAAAGAATATTACTTCCAATTTGTTTTGAAAGCTGAACCGGCAAACTAGGTCCATTTAATTTAACATATTCTATAATTTTAAATTTTAAGTCAGGTATATTAATTGGCATATAAGGAGATAAGTGTAAAGATATAAAAGCTTTATCTATGGTCTAGTCCAAGCTACTTCATAAAATGTTGTATCATTTTCATCATCAACAACGGCTAATAATAATCTCTTTCTTGTACTATGTGCAACTCTATTTTTAGCAGAAAATTCATACCATGTTAGTCCAGAAGTTTCTTTTACAGGGTACATTATCCATTTGGCATGATCTTCTCCAGGCTTTATTCCTCGATCATAAATTCTAAAATCTGCTCCAAATTTTAAAGCAGTTTTAACAATGTAACCTCGATTTCTCATATCTCTATAGGCAACGTATCTTGTCCAAAAATTAGGTTCTTTTTTAACAGTTTTTTTAACAAAGGAATCAAAATCAACTTTTTTCTTTCCTTCCAAAATATCTACCCTTCCTTTTTCTAATAAATATAGTCCTTCAACTAGGGAATATTGAACTTTATTATCTTTTATTTCTCCATATCGAGATTGATCATATAAATTTCTTGATTCTTGCTTATCTTCAGCAATTAATCTTTCTCCAACCATGTTAATTTGAAATTTATTAAATTCTTCTTGTTTTACTTCTGGTTGTTCTATAACTTCTTGCTTTTTCTTTGCCATAACATGAATAATGATAAGTTATTTAAAAGCCTTTTCTTTAATAATAATATGAAAATTACATTTCTTGGAACAAGTGCAATGCTCCCTACAAAAGATAGGAATCCTAATGCAATTTTTATTAGTCATAACACCGAAGGAATTTTACTAGATTGTGGAGAAGGAACACAAAAACAGTTAAGATTAGCAGGAATAAGTCCAACAAAGGTAACTAAACTATTAATCACACATTGGCACGGAGATCACGTTTTAGGAATTCCAGGATTAATACAAAGTTTAGGTGCAAGTAATTATACTAAAAAATTAGATATCTATGGTCCTGAAGGAACAAAAAATTTCTTTAGGAATATGATGTCCGGGTTAGTATTTAGAGCAAGAATTAATTTTGAAGTCCATGAAATTAAAGAAGGAAAGTTTTTTGAGAGTAATGAATTTTATCTTGAATCAAATAATGTAAAGCATTCTATTGAGTGTTTAAGTTATTCTCTAATTGAGAAGGATAAATTAAAAATTAATATAGAGTATACAAAAAAATTCGGACTGGTGCAACATCCTTTACTTGGTGAATTGCAAAGAGGAAAAGACATTGTTTATGAAGGAAAAAAAATAAAAGTAAAAGATGCAACAATATTAAAGAAAGGTAAAAAAGTTTGTTTTATTTTAGATACTTATTACGATAAAGAGCTTGTTAAGATTGCAAAAGATTCAGATTTATTAATTTCAGAAGCAACTTGGCTAGAAGAAGATAAATTAACAGATAAAGAACATCTAAGCGCAAAAGATGCTGGAAAATTAGCTAAACAATCTAAAGTTAAAAAATTAATTTTAACTCATTTTTCTCAAAGATATAATAATACAAACGAATTATTGAAAGAAGCTAAAAAAGAATTTAAAAACGTTGAATGTGCTTACGATCTAATGAGTTTTGAAATTTAATTAATTATCACATTTAAATTTATTTTCTAAATTATTATAATTCATTCGATCTTTTGATAAAAAATCCGTATAAGATTCTTCCGATTCTTTAGATTTAAATTTTAATAAATAAAATGAGTACAATCCGGCTAAAGATAATGAACCCAGAATGAGATATTCTTTATTATTCAATATAAAATTACTAATATCCATTTTACTCTTCTCCCTCTAAAAACTTCTTTTTAATCTCATCTTTTAATTTCAATTCACGTAATAATTCTTTATACCTATTTCTTATCGTAACTTCAGTAACCCCTGCAACATCTGCAACCTCTCTTTGAGTTCTTTTCTCATTATTAATTAAAGCAGCAACATATAAAGAAGCAGCTGCAATTCCAGTTGGTCCTCTTCCAGAAGTTAATTCTTCTTTCTGAGCTTTCTCTAAAATTTCAACAGCTTTACTTTGTGTTTCTGGATTTAATTTTAATGCAGACGCAAATCTTGGAATATAATCAACGGGATTACTCGGCATTATTCTTATTCCTAATTCCCTTGTAATAAACCTATAAGTTCTTCCTATTTCTTTTTTATCAATTCCGGAAGCGTCGCTTAATTCATCTAAAGTTCTTGGAAGTTCGTGTCTTCTACAAGCGGCATATAATGCTCCTGCAACAACACTTTCCATGCTTCTTCCTCTAACTAATCCTCTTTGAACTGCTAAAGTATAAACTCTCGCAGCTTCTTCTTCAACAGAAGGAGATAATTTTAAAAAACTTGAAACTCTTTTTAATTCAGCTAAAGCTAATTTTAAATTTCTTTCAATTGCAGTTGAAATTCTATGTTGCCATTTTCTTAGTCTAAAAAATTTATTTCTTTCCTTTGTGTTTAACATATAAACATCGCTTCTCTGTCCAACATCCGTTCCAAGACCCTTATCAAATTTAGTCCAAGTACTCGGACTTCCAGTTCTTCTACGTTTTTCAGCCTGTTCAGAATCAAATTCTCTCCATTCCTGACCAAAATCTACCATTTTTTCTTCAAGAACAAGACCACATTCCTTACAAACCATTTCACCTTTTTCTTTATGAAGAATAAGATTTATACTTCCACATTCCGGACATTTTTTAACGTGTTGAGATGATGACATTTTTACCCCCCCAAGATGGTTATACCACAAAGTTTAAATATCATCTTTATCAGAAGTATATAAAGCTTTCCATTAACAAATTTTTATCGACGAGAAAATTCTTAGTAAGGTATACTTAATCAATTAAAGTGGCATTAACCGTTCCTTCTTGTCCAGGTCTTGAAGTAATCCTTGCATTACCTAATGAAGTTTTAATTATCGCACCTTTATTCATAATATTTCTTCTAACAAAATTTCTATTTGCAGGGTTATCAACAATAGTATCTATTTTAACCTTTGAATATTTTTTATTTTTTCGATCATAAACATTAGCAAAATTTACGGTTAACAAAACTTTCTTATAACTGTCAAATTTACCTTTAATAGATTTAGATTTTAGCTCGCCCAACTTTGTCAATCTTGGAAGATTTCCTAATTCATGCAATCTTTTTTTCCTATATTTTCTGTATCTTCCTCCGCTAATCTTTCTTTTTGAACGAGCTTGAGATATTGCCATAGTTTTTTCGTGATTATTCTCTTTATAAAGATTTTGAAAAAGCTTATAAACCTTACATTTTACAGTTGCAGTATGAATCCTGAAAGACCATTAGATGCTTTAAATGAAGCTAGAAACAAGAGAGTAATTTTAGAACTAAAAAATGGAAAACAATTAATCGGAAATTTAAAAGCATTTGATATCTATATCAATGTAGTTTTAGAAAATGCTGAAGAACATTCTAACGGTGAATTGTTAAGAAAACTAGGAAATGTTTTTGTCAGAGGAGATACTATAATTTTAATTAGTCCGCAATAAAATGACAAAAGGAACAGCTTCTCACGGTAAGAAATCTGGAAAGGTAACTCACATAAGATGTAGGAGATGCGGAAAACCAACTTATCATCGAAGCAAAAGAATTTGCAGTTCTTGTGGTTTTGGAAGAACTAAAAAATTAAGAAGTTATGCTTGGCAAAACGTTTAATTCTATTAGTAAAACTTTTAAAGTTCATTAATTCTTTAATTTTTAGGCGGGAATGTCAGAGTGGCCAAATGAGATAGGCTTAGGATATTCGTAGGAAACCTATTGGCTTAGTGCCTTCGAAGGTTCGAATCCTTCTTCCCGCATTTAACTTAATTTTTTAACTAAATAAATTTTATAATAAGAAAATAAAGCTGTAAACAAAATTCCAAAAATTGAATATAAATAAAACAAATCACTTACCCCATAAGCTAAATTTCCCATAAAAAACGCAGACAATATCAATAAAAATAAAACAACATAAACTAAATATAAAGAAAAATAAATATGAAATTTTTTCAAAGATGAAAATACTTCTTTATAGTCTTTAAAATACAAAAAGAAAATGAAATAACTTAGAATAAAAGCTATACCTAAAAGAATATAATTAAAAAAGTAAATGGATACAGTTAAAAAAATAGTTAAAATAAAATTAATAATAATAAATTTAAGAAAATATTTCTTTTCTTTTTTTAAAAAAGAAAAAGTAATTCCTTGTGTTAATATATATAAAATATAAAAAATTAAAGGTAAAACTATAAATAAAAATAGATAGATAGAGTTAGTAGCTGAATTAACTTGAGATAAAAGACTCTGTGCACCTAAAACATTTGAATTTGGATCAATCTGGCTTAATTGAGGAGCAAAGCTGTTTAAACTTGTCCACATAAATTCTAGTCTCAACCTCCCTAATAGGATTAAAATAATCGCAATTACAAAAAAGGTTAAATCCAAAAAAAATATTTTTAAAAAATTTTTCATGTTATACTCTCAATTTCATCGCGGTAAGCAAGTATATCCTTAACATAATCTATTTTACATTTATTTTCATTTTTTAAGCAGTTTTTCAAGACATATTTTGGTCCACGATTATATGCGGCCAAGCCTAAAGTTTCGCTGTTAAATCTGTGAATTAAATAGCTTAAGTAAAATGATCCCGTATAAATATTTTTTTCTGGAGAAAATCGCTCATCAAGATTTTCTAGTTTAGCTAAATCTCCATTTTCAACATATTGTTTAGATAATTTTTTTAAAGTTTGAGCATTTTGCTTATCACAGTTAAACTTTGATTTAGAATAAATCTTTTTAACAAATAAATTAGAATCATAATTATTTATGTAAGAATATTTTGAAGATTTTTGCAGCTTAGAAATTCTAGTAAATTGTTCTTTTGCTGTAAGTGGTAATAATTGAGAAAATCCAACATCTCCGCATGAAGGATTAACTAAATATGGATCTCCAAAAGATTCTTTAATTATTTTTGCTTTTATCAAATTTTCATCGATATCAAAATCTCTACTCGCTTTTTTTATTGTTGAATCATAAATTTGAACTTTAGGGTGAGCAATTTCAACATTATTTTCAATGTTTAAAGAAGTTAATAAAGCTCCGCTTAGTTGATTATCATTTTCGTTATAAGCTAAATCTTCAGAGCTTACATCATCAACCAAATCAAATTCATCTTCAAATGATTCTGTTTCAAAAGAAGCTTGATCGCCGTTTAGAGATAAAAGATATTCATTATAAGTTTTAAATTTTTTATTATATCCCGATAAGAATTTTATTTCAGAATCCTTTAGAATAATATCTAATTCTGGATTTTCTTTAACCTCATTACTCCAAATTTTATCCAATTCCAAATAAATCTTTGTATTCTCGAAATCTTTTGTTTTTTCTAATTTTAAGTAACCTTTTAATTCTAAATCACTTATTTTTAGATTATACTTATCAATAAACCTTCTAAATGAATTTTCCGTATCTGTAACATCGTTCTTAAGATTACAAGTTCCTTTATCATAACTTTGTAAATCTCCATCCAAGTATAAATTTTCTCCAAGAATCTTGTTTAATTTAATTTGAATTAATTTATTTCTAATATTAAAACTACCACTACTATAATCAGAAATTATCATTTTAACATTTTCGTCATTTAAATCAACATTCAAAGTTCCAAAATGGTTTTTTATAACATCAAGAAGGTGTAAGTTACCATAGTAAACACACCCGTTCTTAGTTTGAAGGCTTTTATAAACATCTTTATTTATCTGCGTAGTGTCCACATTGTTATTTTTTTTATTCGGGTTCAAAGACAGTTTTTCTTTTAATGCAATTTTTTCAGCATTGCACATCTTAAGATTCATACAACCAACGGTTATTGATCTTAAGTCTCCAAAAATATTATCTAAACCAACATCTTTAAATAAAAATTGATATGTATTTTCCCCCAAACCACTAGTTGAGTCAGTTTTAAATCCAGATTCCTCTTCAATTAAAGAAGAAATTAAAGCTAAATATTCTGGACTTTTTTCATAAGCATTATCAAAAACTAAACTCGCCCATTCAATTACATTATCGGCATAATTTTTACCATTATCTTTCCGTTCATTAATTATTGAAGAAAGTTTAGTAACATAAGTGTCGTAAGATTTTTCAATGTTAAAATTAGCATCATTATCTGATAAGATACAAAAATCATCTTCTAGACTACAAGAACCTCCTTCACAAGATTCCATATCTAAACCCTCATCAAATTCATTAATAACATCGCCTGTAAAGAGATTAGTATCTGCAAAAATATCATTTCCTGTTTTTTCCGCTTTTAATGTTGGATCACCAAATAATTGATAATATTTAGCATGATAAATCTTCCATCCATCATTACTGTAATCTTTATAAATTTCTTTCTTAGCTTCAAATAAAGATTCTCCAAAAGTTAATCCTTTCCTCAAATTTTGATAAAATTTTATAGGAACTTCTTTACCATATGAAGGGTGAGATTTTGTACTCATTCCAATGACAGAGCTAGATCCCTGATTCAATAAATAACCAGCTATACTAGCATCAAATGGTTTAAGCGAATTAGATCTACATGCCATTATAAAAAATAAAGGATTATTTTTATCTAAATTTATATTTTTAATAGTTGATGAATCTAAAATACGATTACTGGATAATGGATTATGTGCAATTAATCTTAAAGTTTCTGGATTTGCATGAGCGTTTAATAAAACATCAGTACTTGAAGTTAAAACATTCTTAAGTTCATTCCCACTACAATATTCTTTTCCTTCAGGAGTTTTAGAACAAAAAGGCGGCGCCCAAACACAATTTGGATTTTCTCGGCTCATTGGAGTACTCAAATAACTATTAAATTTCTTCCGAGAGTCTTCAATTGAAATAAAATTATCAAAAGGGTTAGAAGGACAAGATTCCCCATACAATTGTTTTGAAACTTCATTAGAGGAATAAGCCATAATACAATCTTTACTAGGATCTCCTTCTTTATTACCACACATATCGGAAATGATTAATGGATTTGAAGAAATTTGTTTATTATTTTTTCTAAAATTTATTGAACTTTGCATTATCTTTGTTATTAAAGAAGAAGAATAAGGTTGGTTATTTGTTGATGGAAACCTTGCTACAATAAATTTAATTTCATTTGGAGCAACGACAGATAAAGGTTTTAGATTTAATGAGCTTAAATCATAAGCATAAAATTCGTCAGTTTCTAAATCTTTATCTTGAGAATCACCAAAATTATATTGCTTTTTAATAGAATCATACTCAATAACATAAGGTACTGGAACAACCTTATCTCCGCCAAAAATGATTAAATATTTTGGATTTAAGTCTTTAGTGATCTTATCGATAACTCTTTTAACTGAATTCCAAGACGACCAATCAACATAACTAGGATCATAACTAAATTTATTTCCAGTATTTTTCGTATCTAAAACCAAAAAAGAAGTAATTAATCCTTCTTGATTCAACTCATTTTTCCATTCATTAAGGGTTTTTTTAAAATTTTGATCTGCTTGAAGTTTTGAAGTTGTAACCAACAAAACATCTGCTTTGTTAAGGGTAGTATCTGAATCAATTAAAAAACTTCCACCGCCTTGAATGTTTTTAGAACTACCTTTTTTACAGCAAACAACATTACTAGAACCTGAACAATATCCCAATTTCTTTTCACCTTCACAACTAAACTTAGAAGTATCCGTGCATTCATAATCAGAATAAGCTGATTCGCAAGAAACTCTGCAACAACTATTTCCTTGTCCACAATCTAATTGTCCTTTATTGAAAGTGCTTCCTAGTCTACAAGAATTGTTTGGATTACAATCAAAAACTCCACCTTCAGATTTAAGTTTATTATCTTTTTGAACATCAATGCATGTCAATTGTTTTTTTATTTCTTTTTTTATTTCGCTTAATTCAATGCCTAAAATCTCTCTTGCGTCTTTGTCAGAGATAATAATCTTGCTTATTGGGGAATCAAAATCCAATTCAGCAATTCCTTCTTGATTTGTAACTGCTATTGTTTCCAAGCTAACCACATACTTATCTAAATTTTCTTTAATTGAATTTATATCAAATTTTGTTTTGGTTAATTTTTTTAATTTAACATTATCATTTTCTAATTCTTCTAAATAAGACTCCAATTCAGTTTTTGTGATTGTAACTTTAGGAATTGTTTTTATTTCTTTTTTTATTTCGCTTAATTCAATGCCTAAAATCTCTCTTGCGTCTTTGTCAGAAATAATAATTTTTTCTTCATAAACTCCCTGCTGGCTTTTTACAGGAACTTTTTTTATAGTTAAGATATAATCATCAATATTTTTAAGAACATCATCTATATCAATCGTGTTTTTAGCTTCTAAATTGATCTTATTATTTTTTAGATAGGTTGTTATATCTTCTTTATTAATCCCTGTTTCTTTTTTTGGTTCATAAATAATTACCTTATCATAAATTTCTTCCTGCATTAGTTCATTAATTGTTTTTTGTGAAATTTTAATCTGTTCTTCTTCTCCATCGTATTCAATAGCTTTTATGTCTTTAAGAATAAGTTCTTCTTTCAATGATTCCAAAGGGTCACCAAAAAGTTCAAATTTAATTTCAGGAATTTTAACCTCTTCTAAAATTGGTTTAAGTGATGATGAATAATTTGTTAATTTTTTTATTTCTGTTGGCTGAAGTCTAAACTCCTTAACTTCTTTTGATATTTCAATTGTTTCTGTTATAGGTTTAGTTTCCGTTTTTCCAGTAACCTTTGAATCCGGTCTAGAAATCTCTGTCTTAGTTGTTTTATCTTCCTGAGTTACCTTAACAGTCGTTGTTTTTGAAATTGTTTCTGTTTTTTGTTTTACTTCTTGAGACTTATATCCACATGTTTTTTCAGCTTCTTCCTTAATTTTTAAATTAATATCAACTGAAAATAAATTCGATTTTGTTGCCAAAACTTTTTCATTATCTCCGCAGCTTAAAATTAATTTACTAAAATAGTCTTCATTTTTAAAAACCTTATTTTTTATATATTCAACTCCGTCACTATAACCTGAACTTTTTGCATATTTTTCAATTTCTTTACCACTAGAATCTCCTCCACTCCAAGAATCACCACTCCAAGAGTAAATATAATCTCCATCTAATAAATCTCCAAAAAAATTATCACCAAGAATGTTATGAAGAACAATTCTAATTTCAATCGGTAGATTTTTAATTTGAGATTTTCCAGAGCAAACGCTCTTTAAATTTTCAAAAGAAAGTAAATCACCTTTCAATTTTTCACCACTAACAATAAGATAATCATTTTTATATTTTTCTTTAGCCATAAATATGAGATAACCTAGACCAGATTCATAATTTTTATTTTCTTTGGCAAAGGTATCACAAATCTCTTTGTAAACTTGATTATAATGATCAACGGTCTCATCACTAAATGCATTGTTATTGCAAACTTCCGAATTAATTTCTACCCAAGAATTAAAAGGTTTTTCAGAAGTACCGGAAGTAGAATTTCTATAACCTACTTTTTCTTCCTTCATTTCCCATTTGTTATTATTAAATCTATAAAAAAAGTTTGCCCGCTCCGCCTTAGTGCCCATGTTATCTTCCTCGTACTCGATAACACATAGATCATTTTGATCTTCTGAAGTTTTTTTAATTCCGGTTATAGTCACCTTAACACTACCATCTTTATTTTTTGTTATAGAAACAATAATATCCTCGCCATCAACACTTTCATCAATATCAAATTTTTTCTCTTTTCCATAATTTAAAACACCAGTTTGTGGTTGAGAATTAATTTCAACAGTCACTTTATCTTCTTCAATTTTTAAAATTTTAAGTGTATGTTGAATACCATTATAAGTAAACGTTATGATATCGTTAACATTAAGATTATTTTTAGATGTGCTCTCCCCAGTTAAAAGGTCAATTGAATCAGTTTTTTGTCCTTCATTAATTCCAGTAAACAATCTTCCAAGGGAATAGTAAACTTGTGCTATCCTTATTCTAGATTTTCCAATTAATTCAACTTTAGGAGAGACACTAATTAAATATCTATAATTGGATTTATGTCCTTCTTCATCAGGAGTTGAATATTTTATTATTTGTTGAATCTCACTAAGACTATTTTTAATTGATTTGTCTTCTTTTAATAGTTTGGAATATTTATCATTTAATCCAATATCAGACCCGGTTAATTCAAATATTAATCTAAAATCATTCTCTAATTTATTAAATAATTCATCACTTTCTTCTAAACTTATTAAATTCGATTTTTGTTTTAGTAATCCATTTTTAGTTAGCTCATCTGTAATTTCTTTTCTATCAACTACATCGTTAATATCATAGGATTTCATATCTAACCAACATTGACTTATAACATTCCCTTGAGGATCCCTTGTACAAGTTCCAACAGGTTCCCATCTTGGATCATTTGCACTATTTCCAGGATTTGTTGGATTACAAACTCTAACTAATCCAGAATTAATTATTCCATAATTATTTTCCAAATTTAATCCTAAATCATACTGTGGTCTGATACTTGGATTATTTGGTCTACATTCTTCAGTGCTGTTAATATTATCTGAAAGTTCTCCTTTAACAACTAAATCATTTAAATATTTCAATCCGAATGAAGTACTTACCTTTCCAAACCCACATGATTCTCTTCCATTAAGTTCAACACATATTTGATCATATCCGGTTCTATCAACACAATCTAAACTTTTATCTACAAACTGCCCTTTCTCAATTGTTTTTCTTGTTCCAAAATTACTTGTACAACTTTCTGTGAAATAAGATGGCCTTAACAAACCCGTTCTATCTTTTAAGTAAACACTGTAATCTATTTTTTGATCTTCTCCAGCATAAATATGATAATAAATTTGATATCTATTTTGTTCTTGAACGGTTTCTAGTAAACTTCCACTTTTACTTCCTTTTGTAGCTCCCGCCGAACTTGAATAGGGTAATACATCAAAAAATGCTGTAAATTGAGGTGGACTTTCTGGAGCAGTCAAATCTTCAAAAAATTCTCCAATTCCGGGAGCTTTTCCAAATATTGCAGCCTTACATAAATCACTTCCAACTTCATCCGTAGATCTTGCTTTATATGCAGCAAATGCGGTTTGTGCATATTCATCTGTAAAGAAACTTACAGATTCACCAACGTTATCTAAACTATCTTTAAATGTTAAATATTCTCCCCCACCTTTAGTTGCACTGTCTCCGTAAATTGCTTCCAATCCTAAACTTAATAACCCTTTATTAACATCTAAAATTGCTAAACCCTCTTTCCAGAATATTTCGCACATAAAAACGCTTCTTACTTTATCACAAATTCCAACGCTTTTATCTTGAGTTTTAGAAACTTGCAAACATTCTTGATATCCTTGCATTACAGATCTCCAACTCTTTAGACTTGCACTAATACCTGTAGCACAAATCGGAGGAATAACGTTTGTTCCTCCAAATACAAACCAATTTGGCATTCCTAAAACTAAACTTCCAATTAAACCAGTTTCAACAACACTTCTCTGACTTAATTCCCACCTTCCGCCTAAATTAAATCTTGAACTTGGGCACATTACAGGATCACAAACATTAAACATTATTTGACAATCTCCAATATCCATAACATCTGTGCATCTTGATTTTGAAATTGCTTTATCAATAAGAGATTTTGAATAACTACAAATCCATTGTCCGGATAATCCTGATAAAGTTACTTTTTGATCTTTTGATGTACATGTCTTAGCTCGGTTTACAAATTGTTTTAACTCATTGCTTTTACCTTGTTTTTCAGTTAATTTCAAAACATCTTCCGAAGTCAATAAAACATCGTCTTCGTTACATATTACTCCATCAGGGCCCACATTCCATTCCGCTATTGTTTTAGGACTTCCATCACCATAATGCTCTAAAACTTTTACATAATTTCCATTTCCGGTTGGAACACAATATGGCCTTCCATTTTCATAATATTCTATATTTCTACTTGCATAATCTTTTCTTATTCTTGATTCTCTATCTAAATATTCCTCATTAGAAACTGTAATGAATTTCCCATCTTTTGTCTTGTAAACATTTTTGCCATTAAGAGAATGAATGTAATCATTAGATTCAATTTTACCTAAATCATTAATTTGTTTTTGGATTTCTTTAACTTCTTCATTGCTATCTCTTTGTTTAACAATACTTAATTTTTGTTGGGTGTTTGTTTCAATATCATTCTCAAGTTCCTTGATTCTTTCTTGAGGAGCATTTTCATTTTTTTGTAGTTTTTCTAAAGTTTCTTTATTTTTATTCAAACTATTGTCAATTTCTTTAATTTTATTATCATATTCTGAAGGGATTTCGTTCAATCTTTTCTTTAAGTGATCTTCATAACCTACTTTTGTCGCCCTCTCAACAACGATTTCATCACCTTTCTTATCAAAAGTATAATATTGCATTACGGGTTCCTTTCCACCTTTAACTTCTCTACTTCTTATAACTGAATATTCGTCAAATGTTCCAACTTTAAAAGAAGAATATTTTGATTCTAAGTGTTTATCAAAATAAGATTCATATATTGCATTTTCATCTTCTTTACTTATTTCTGGATTTTTTGTTTTTATTATCTTCAATTCTTCTTCAGCTTTTTTATCAGATTCAATTTTATATTGAGTATCTTGATTTAGTCTAATCTTTTCCTCTTTTAAGTTTTTTATTTTTTTCTTTAGAAGTTCAGTTTCAGATAATTTTACAAGCTTTCCATCGATTTCAACATTTGCTTTTTCTAAAGCATCAATTTCTTTATCAATTGATTTCTGTCTTGCAATTGTTTCAGGCTGAACAAAATACTTTCCTTCTGGATTTTTATATTCTTCAAATAATTTTTCATTTTTTAAATCAGCTTGTCTGCCCTTAATTATTTCTTCATTTATCTCAATTTCTTTATTTATTGAAATTTTATTTTCAATAATACATTCATCATAATTACTATACTTTTTCTCAACTCCACCACCACTATTCTCAGTACAATACATTTTCCATCCACTTTTTCCATCTGTTCCATCCATAGCTTCTCTTCTAGCAGCAAGATGAACCGGACCTTGTAAAAAGTTTTTCAAAGTCAAGAAACCATAAACAAAGATACATGCCCCCTTCCAAACTTTCAAGACATTATCCATCTTTTTGATAATATCGTCCATTTTCTTGATTAAATTCCTTGTCTGATTTATTTGATTATCAATTTCATCAGGAGTTAATTTGAAAGGTCTTTTTTCAATTGGAATATGAACTTTAAATTGAGATTTACTTATTGCATTTCCAGTCCCGGGTAAAATAGTAACGTAAGCTTCTTGTTTTGTGTCTATTCTTGTAACCTGTATTGAACCCTTTTCTTTTCCTTTAGTTATAATCTGTCTAATATCATTTAATCTTAAACTTTCAGTTGTCCCATATTTTTTTGCATCACTATAAACTTGTTTTAAAACAATGTTATCATCATTTACAGAACTAATTGCCCAATTAAATTTAATTCCTTCTTCATCTTCAGCATCGCTCATTAAGATATCATCTTTTTGATAAGTTTTGGTAATTCCATTAAAAGTTATGTAAGCTGTTGGAAGATCTTCTTTAGTTACTTTTTCAATATTTTTTAAGGTTAAATAAACGTCTTCATCTTCAAGGTAAATTGATTCAGTTTCAATTCCTAATTCAATCTTACTCTCGATAGAACTTATTGCTAATTGTGCACTGTCAAAATAAATTGAGTTGGATCTAATTGAAGAATAAGATTTCAATGCATTATCATTATCATTTAACTCATCATAAGATTTTCCTAAATAAAAATAAGCTTCATCAGCATTTTCAGAATCTTGTTCTAATTCAATTACTTTTTTTAAATCGTTAATTGCATTACAATATGTTTTCTTTTTTAATTCACTTATTTCAAAACTTTTATATCCTTCCAAAGATGTTACCATATCATCATCAGGCAAAACATCTTTATCTTCACAGTTTATTGGTCCTGTTGTTGAGGTTATTGTTTTAAATTGTTTTTCTAGATTAGGTAAATCAGCTACTATTTTCATTTCTCTTAACTTATCTAAAACAAGTCTAGACGGATTTCTTCTTTCATTTTTTTTATATTCTTTCTCATAATCTTGGGGTATTTCCCATTTTTGTAAAATAACATCAGAAGCGTCGTTTACATTTTTAGTTGCTCTTAAATCATTTAAAACCCCAGAATAATAAATTTTAAATTCTTCGACTAAAAACCCGTAGTTTATTTCATCGGTTAAGGGTGTATTTTCCCAATCAACGCCTTTTAATTTTGCATAACTTGCTAAATTCCTTTGCCTTATTGAATCAGTCCATTGAGCATATCCATAACCTGTACGTCCATTAATTACCAAATTACTTTTTACTCCTGAAGCAGTATTCTGAGCCCTAGCAGGTTCAACCCCACTTTCTGCAACTAAATTTCCTGCAATACCCGCAGCTTGAAAATCGGTCAAACCAAGGTCAGTCATTAATTTTATTGCAACGCTCGCACCCCTACTTATTTGATCTCCAACAAGAATTTTTTCAATATCTTCAGATTTGGATTTATCTTCCGATCCATCTGATTTTTTAATTTCAATTTTCTCTCCAAGGTATTTAATTACTTGTAAAACTTTAACTTCACCTTGCTCATTTTTAATTAAAACTTGCGCAACACTAGCCTTTTTTCCATCAGTATCATCTCCGTTTTTACCTAAAAGAGGAATAGGTTGTCTTATTTCGACAACTTTCCAATTAGAACCTGGATATAGTCTTGAACCAACAGCTAAATATCTTTGATTAGGTGCTTCTCCATTTTTATTTATTAAAAATACAGCTTTATCTTGAGGAGATTTAATATCATTTAATCTAACTCTAAATCTATCATAAATTTTAAATCCACTTCTCAATAAGATAGGTTGAGAAATTTCCGTTTTTCTGAGACTTGTACTAGAAACTGATTGAAGTTTACTATTATAAAAATTTAAAGAAACACTTTCTGGATCAATTTTTGAAGCTCGAGCATATCCTTCTTTTCCCCAAAAAGAATTTCTTCCTTGAGAAAAACTAAGATCTTTTTTCCAATTCTCTTCATTTACTGCTTCTTTCAAAACTAAATCTTCTTCTCCAAAATTTCCAAATCCAGATTCTAAATCAAATCGAATATCTGCATCAAATGTTAAATCAATCTTATCTGGAACTTTTCCTTCTTGAGAAATCCTCTTAAGCATAACTATTAAAAATCCCATGTCAATTAATCCATCTTGACTAACATACTGATTTTTTACAGGACGAACATATTGAATAGGCCCAACATAAGAACGAGAAACTCCAGTTGGTTGAATATCAACACTTTTTATTTTAGGGATTCCATACAATGGTGCAGATTTTGAACCATCTTTAGAAACTAAACTTCCTAAAGTACTTCCTTTTAAAAACACATAAACTGGGGCATTCTGATTTTCAATAACACTTGTCGGAACACCAGCAAAAGGTTCAATTTTATCAACATTTATTATAATTGATTCTCCCGTATCTTGATCGGATGAAAATAATCCCTTAAATATGTTTGAATCATCTTCTTCAGAAAAAACGTTAACACTTAGTGAACTACTAATTATAAGCCATATACAAAATATTGCAATTATTTTTAATTTCATTTTAGTTCAGGATATTTAAAATATTTATTTTTACTATAAGCACTTAGTTCATCATTTATTCTCAAAATTTCATCATTAGTGTTTGGAATTTTATCATAAATCGCATATAAATTAATAAAATCTGCATTAATTAATTTTTGTCTTTCTATCTCAAGTTCAAATTCAGCGCCCCCAACAAGAGCTTGAGTTAATTCAAATCCATCAATCTTATTTTTAACACATTTAGTTTCATCAAAAAATAATCCTAAAACCCCTCCTTTCGGAACGCTTACACAATTTTCAATTTCTTGACCATTAATTTTTATATTCTTATTAGTATTAACATAAATTGTTGACTTATAATTTCCAGGTGCTAATTCAATTTTATCAATTTCAGGATAACTTATTAAAAAAGACAAATCGTTATCTAATCCTTCAATTTTTATCAAAGCATTCTCATTTGAGTTTAAATTTCTTATTTCGCCAGAATATTTATCAATAAGTTTCAAATTTAAATCTAGATTATACAACTTTTCTAAAGTAAGAGAAACGCTTGATTCAAGATTAGTTGAAGTGGTAACCTTTGCAGAAGAATACCCTTTTTTATCAGCAATAATTTGTCCATTTATACATTGAGGAAAATCTTCTTCTAAGAAAACACCATTTTCCTGTAATTTAGTTTCACCAATATCACATGTATTTGAAAAACATTTGTAAGATATCTTAACTTTGTCTAAAGGAGCTAAATTCTCATTTTCATCGATTATATATGTTGAAACTTTAGTTTTTGTTATTTTTTTATCGCATAAATCAAAACTTTCAAATGAATCCAGTTTTTTAATCTTATCCTTTTTTGGCTGATTATTGTCTATAATAACTTGGTAAGCAAATTCAAAAATATGATTTCCTTTATTTAAGGTTATTAAAACCGGATACTTAACATCATAAACAAAATGATAATTATTCAAACAAAAGAATTGTGTTAAAAATCTTAAAGCTCCTGTTTGTTTCACAATTTCATCACTCTTTAAGACCCCATTTTCAGAAGGAGTAACTTCCATGTAAAATGGCCAATCTTCATTGTATGAAAAACTAGCATCAATCTTTTGAGAATCAGCGTCTAAGAAAAAATATTTTTTTGAATTTAATTTATTTCCATTCTTTAAATTAATCTCATTTATGTTTTTACTCACAATTTTCTTGAAATCTTTTTTAACTTGTTCTTCGCCCCAAATTTTTTGCTCGCAACTAAACTCAGTTTCAGATAGGGGAATTTCATCATAAACGACCATCATATCGTAAGTTAATTCCTCAAAAAAATTATTTTGATTGGATTGAGTTATGATTCCATTAGCAATTTTATACATTCTTCCGAGAGGAGCATCAATTGAAATTATAAATTCATCAAATTCTTGAGTTAAACCTTTATAGGTCGAGGTTAATTTTCCTAAAACATTAACAAAAATTTTATCATCATCAATAGTTACCTTTGTTTCGATATTGCTAAATCCAGAAACTTCATAATCACTAAATTGAGTAAAATTATTCAAACAATTATTTAAATTAAATGAGATATAATCTTGTAAATCTTTTTCCATTTCCTTGACTGTTGGAATCTGAGTTTTTTGAATTCCGTTTGCAGATTCATAGAACCAATAAGGAACTTCAAGAGCATCATTACCAAAAACTTGAAGTTTATTTGAAAACGGAATTCTTGGGGTTACAGGCATCCCATCATTCGGAATGTTAAGATATCCACCTTGAATTCCAATCCTCTTCGAGCCCTCTAATGCAATATTACCTATGCAAGAGTCAAAATAGTTTTTTAATGGAATGAATTCTTTAGTCACTTGAATCTTTTCCCTTTCTATATCAAATTTATCTCTTAAAGAAGTGTTGGTTAAATAAACCGTTATTCCAACAACTAAAACAATTAATATTCCTAAAATTATATAAGTGGTTACCTGTCCTCTTTTTTTCATTTTATTCTCTTTTAACTTAATAAACTTATTTCCACCAAATTGAACAACTTCTGCTAATTTTTTTGCTTCCAAATCCTTAACAATATCAGAAACAGTCACATTTTGAATATTAAAATGTTTGGCTATCGAACTAAAATTAACTAAATCCTTACTTTTTATAAATTTTATGAGCTCCTCTTCTTTTGGTATCATAAATAAGCCTTTAAAGCCTTTATTTAAGCTTAAAAAGCCTTTTTCACCTCTTTTTATATTCAAACCCTTAAATCTCTCTTTTTAATATAATCTTTTCATATATAAAGATTATGTTATAAATTAACCATTATTTTAATCATCAAAAAGAAAGACTTATATACTAATGATACATTTATGTATCATAATAATATTAACAAATTATATAAAATGGTAATCACTAAAACAAAGCAATGGGGGAATTCGTTAGCAGTAATAATTCCAAAAGAAAATGTAGTTGAATTAAGATTAAAACCCGGACAAGAGGTTAATATAAGAATAGAACAAAAATCAAATGCCCTCAAAGAATTGTTTGGATCAATAAAATTTAATAAAACCAGTGAAGAGTTATTAAAAGAGTCAAGAAAGAGTACCAGTAAATGGGATTAAAATGTATTGTTTAGACACATATGCATTAATAGAGATTTGTAGAGGAAATCCAAAATTTTCTTTTTTAATGAATGAGGACATTGTTATACCAAACACGACCTTAGCAGAATTCTATTGGGTCTTAATTAAAAATAAAGATAATGATGAAGCAAAACAATGGTGTGAGAGATTACTTAATTTTACCGTTGATGTAAAAAAAGAGTTATTATTAAAGGCACAGAATTTTAGATATTTACATAGAAAAAGAGATATTTCTTTTTTTGATAGCGTTGGGTATGTGTTTTCTGTAGAGAATAATAGTCTGTTTGTAACGGGAGATAAAGAGTTTAAAGAAATGGATAATGTAAAATTTATCTCAAAGTAAGAATAAATTTTAAAATAAGAAAATGGGCCCGGCAGGACTTGAACCTGCGACCTTTTCCACGTCAAGGAAACGTTATAGCCACTAAACTACGAGCCCTTGAACTTAATGTAATGTTAATATTTATAAAAATAACTAAATAAGATTTATTATGCAAAACCAAGAAAAAGTATGGGATAAACTTTCAGAACAATGGAATAATTTTAGAAATGTTCCACTTCCAATAACAAACTACTTTTTAAAAAATTATATAATAAAGGATAAAGGAAAAATAATAGATTTAGGCTGTGGAAATTGCAGAAACTTAATTCCATTTAAAACGTTTGAATTATATGGAATTGATTTTTCTAAAGAGATGTTAAATAAAGCAAGATTATTTTTAAAAAAAAATAATCTAAAAATTAAATTAAAAAAAGCAAACCTAACAAAAATACCCTATAAGAAAGAATACTTCGATTATGCTTTAATGATTGCTTCATTACATCATCTTGAAACTAAAGAAAAAAGAATCAAAACTTTAAATGAATTGCATCGAATTTTAAAAAAAGATGGATTAGCATTAATAACTGTTTGGGATAAATGGCAATTAAAATTTTTATTTAAGAAAAAGAATTCCCTTATTTCATGGAGAATAAAAAATAAAGAATACAAACGATATTATTATTTTTTTAATTATTTTGAATTGAAAAGTTTATTAAAAAAAACAAATTTTAAAATATTGGAAGGAAAAAGATACAAAGGGAATATAATGTTTATAGTAAAAAAATAAGTTAATTTGTATTTGCCATAATTTTTTGAATTTGTTTATTTGTTAGTTCAGTTTCTTGTTTTTTAATTTTTTGAATTTGTTTAAATATAAATTCTTTTTCTCTACACGAAGGTAATGTTCCCAGATAATCTGCATAAACGAATGGTATAAAAGGGTCATCTTCTCCATGAGATAAATAGCTCATAAAACATCTTCCTTTTGAAACATAAACATCGACTTCTCCCTTAGGGTTTAAATCATAAAATAAATGGTTTCCATCAGAATATCCAAAATAAATAGCGTTTACCTCTTGAGTATTTTGTATTCCTTTAAGTACAAAACCTAAATAATACGAAGCATTAATATTTGGTCTAAGCAAAATTCTCTTTTCTCCATCTATTTCAATTTCCTTCCAATTATCAAATTTATTTGACAAGTTTGACATATTAGAAGTCTACACAAGAAAATTTATAATCCTTTCGAAAAAAATAAGCCGCTGACCGGATTTGAACCGGTGACCTGTTGTTCTTTTGGAGTTTTTCCTACAAAACAACTGCTCAGCCATTGCCCCTAAACAATTCCTCGTTTAGTCTAAGCTACAGCGGCGTAAACTCTATTTTATAACCTTTAATACCTAATTTATTTTCAACATAATGTTTTGCATTACACACACAACATAAAATGTCATAATCACTTTTATTAACCTTTTGATTTATTATAGCTCTAAAAAATGCATGATAATTTTGATATTTCTTAAGTTCTTGTCTTCCATTACCTTTAATATGATTGATCTCTAAAATTTCTTTTTTGTTACAGCCACAATTAACGCAAATTGGACCACCCAAAATTTCTATAACCCTTTCTCTTAATCTTTTTTTATAATCCCGTTTATTTGGGTTATATTCGGGATGTATTTTTCTATATTCTCTCATGCGTTCTCTTTGAATGCGAGCAATTTCAGCACCACCTTTATGTCTTCCCCAATTTCCATCCAATTCCTTAATAATAAATTTTTTAATCTCTTTTCTATTCAATTTCAAAAAGTCCAATATTCGTCTTAATCTCATATCTGGTAAAAGCCAATGCTCTCTTCGATAGTGATTTACCAATTGATGAGAGATGTTAACAATTTGTGAGAGTTTTCTTTCAGA
This sequence comes from Candidatus Woesearchaeota archaeon, assembly GCA_964419925.1. Classification (GTDB taxonomy): domain Archaea; phylum Nanobdellota; class Nanobdellia; order SCGC-AAA011-G17; family GW2011-AR20; genus JBBSXG01. Next base: position 10,877 of record CAYQPR010000008.1, on the reverse strand, counting down.
TCCAGCTTTTGCAATAGCTTTTTCTAACAACCAATTTTGTTTACCTTTATAAAATTTAACTCTTTTCATCGTATATAAATAACAATCTTTTTATTTATAAAGCTGACCCGCGAGGTTGTCACTTGAACAGTTGGGAAAAAATATATATTTTATAGAATATACTAAATATCTTGCTATAAATCAATTCTCATACCAAATTCATGCCGTCTCAATCCCATCTTTTCATAAAAAGAAACATTTTCTTCAGAGCAATCTAAAACAACCTTATAGCATCCTTTTTCTTTAGCATATTTAATTGCATAATCAACCAGAGAACTTCCAACGCCTTTTCCTTCAAAATCCTCATTAGTTGCAACATCTTCTATATGTCCAACTAAACCTCCGCCATGAATAAATTTTCTTTCTAAAAGAAGAGTAATGGTTCCAACAACTTTATTTTCATATTCTGCAATAAATATATTATAAAGAGAATTATTAGAAATTTCATTAAAAACTTTTTTTCCTTTTTGAGAAATATTACCAACGACAGTTAAATTTTCAAGAGCCTCATAAAAACCATTATCCAAATCTTTAAATTCTAATCTTCGTATCTCGGGAATTATTTTTTCTTTCATAATTTCTGCATTAACCTTATTTCACAAATACTTAAAGGATAAACTTTATTTAAAATGCCTTTTAGTTCTTTTTGTAAAAAATGCATCGTTAAATCATGTAAAAACTTACTATAATCATTGTTTTTACAATACTCAGAAAAAAATTCTCTAGTTTTTAATTTTAAGTTTGCTAAAACAGACTGTTGAGTTTTTGCTTTAGTTAGCATAATCGGTTTAATTCTAACTTTTATATTATCTTTAGTTAACAAAACAAAGGAATCCTCAACTTTTTCCTTAGCAGGTTTTACAACCCTTTTAACATAAGTGGGTAACATCATATACTCATAAACTTCACCATAACCTTTTCCATCCTTAATTTCTTTTATTTTAAATCGAATTTTAACATTCTGCATTTTAGGATCGTCCATCATTTGTGCGAGACTCATATCTATGCTTCTTCCAATCAGAAAACTGTCCTCACTAGCCATTGTTTCTCCAATTTCCATATTATTGAATTCTGAAGCCAAAAGGAGATATCCTTTTTTCTTTTTCTTCTTTAAAATTTCCGTATCAGCCATATGTTTTTTGCCTTGAAAATCATTAATAAAGCTTTCTATTTAAAACTTCTTCTGCTCTCTTAAGAAATTCCATCTCTTTTTCTAATGGAATTGAAGCTCCGCACGCTTGTTTATGTCCTCCAGCCTCACCATACCCTCTAACAATCTCTCCCAATATCTCACTTAAATCATAATCAACATGATTACATGCCCTCATACTTATTTTTATATGATTATCTAATGTATATGCCATTCCAATAATAACAAATTCATTATCATAAAGATTTGATTTGGCAACAATTCCGATAGTCGTTCCGATTAAAGTGTCCCTTATATTATTTTCTGCATTGACAATAATAAATTTCTTTCCTTGAACAAATCTAGACTTATTTGCATGAAACCAATTCAATCCTTTAATCAACTCAAGTCTGTATTTCTTTAAAAGTTCAATTGCCTTGTCTCTGAAAAGAGAACTGTTTAAACATAAACCGATCCCAATACTAGGCTTATTCAATCGACCACAACAATTTAATAAAGTGCTAAATTCTCTTGCATCCTTCAAATCATCATCAGATTCTTGATTTAAAATATAAATATTTCCGAATATATCTTCTGGATTTTTTTCACTTCCTAATCTTTTTAAAATAATTCCGGTAGTAAGTATTTTTAATTCCTGCTCATTTAGATCTATAACTCTTTTTACCTTTCCTTCATTAATGAAATTTATTCCAAGTTCAGATAAAAATTGATATGCTCCAGCCTCATCACCTGTAACTCCAGGAATATAAGGGTCTGTGCTGTATTGAAGCAGTTTAGTTAATGGTTTTGTATATGAACCAAACATCTTTAACCCTTGTTTAACAATTATTTTTCCTTCTGAAATTGCATCTTCCAAAATTTCTTTATTAAGTCCGTCAAAACCTTGAATATCACCTATACAACCAATAACTGCTAAATAAGATAAGTCTTTATTTTTAGGATTTAAAGTTTTACAGAAAAGGTATGTTGTACCCGAACCCGAAATTTTAGACGAGGCATCTTCAATTTTAGCTAAATGAGGATTTACATGAATAAGATTAGGAAACTCTTTAATATTTTCAGGATTATGATGATCAAAAATAAATACTTTTTTCTGATTCAAATATTTTTCAATTAAATTTATATATCCTGAACCTAAATCTGTAAAAATAATTGTATTATATTTTTCAATAGCAAGTTTTTTTAGAAGTTCTTCATCGATTTGTTTAACAATGCTTAAAACAAATTCTTTATTTTCCCTGCTTAAAGTTCTTGAAATTATCGATGCAGATGTAAGGCCATCACAATCCAAATGACTTACAACCATTATAGTTCTCTCGTCTAAAGACCTAAATTCATTAATTGCTCTTTCAATCAAAGCATGCATCTTAACTTACAAGAATTTCAGCCTGTTCTCTAGTATACTTCCAATCCTTCGAGAGTTTTCCAATTTTTTTATAGTATTTAGAAAGTCTATGAATTTTACTTTCAGTTAATAATAGTCCCCTTTTTGCATGCATGTCTTTTTTATTTCTCTCAAAATGTTTAATAATTTGAATTTCACGTTTAATTAAACTACTTAAATCTTCAGGCAAACTTGGAAGAACGTTATTCTCTTCTAAAACTTTATTTAATTTTTTCTTAAGTAAATCTTTAACATCAGGAATTCCATATGTATCCCTTAAGATCATTCCGATTTCACTTGAAGATTTATTTTGCTTAGCTAACTTAAGAATCAACTGTTCAATTTCATGATCCTGATACCTAATCCAAACTAACTTATGCTTTCTTACAGGTTTTTTACTTCCTGATTTTCCATGCTTTCCTGAATACATTCTTGCCATGTTTATTGTACCTAGAACTAAGCTAGGCATAAGTAAGCAATAACCGACTTACCCTAGGAAAATTGTAAATTAAATATTTATAAAGCTATGCTTTGTAAATCAAATCATTATTTCTTACCTTTTCCTCAACAACAATTCCAACCGAATCTCCTTTTTTTGCTTCTTTTACTTTTTCATGTTCAATTTGCATTGAAGTAACCTTTTGCAAAAAATCTGTCGTACTTCCCTTAATTTTTATTTTGTCTCCAATTTTTAGTTTACTAGTCAACTCTATTGCAGCGACACCAATTCCCTCGTAGTAATGGATTATTTTTCCAACTGGTTTTATTTCTGCCATGTTTTTCAAATATTTTTAAAGTTTATAAATATTTTTAAAAAAACAAAAAACAAAAAAGAATTTAAATAAGTTCAGCATGATAATTTGATAAGAAATGGTCCAAGAAAAAATTAACGTCGTGGCGTTACACAATATCTCATCAATAAAAGAGGATGATGGTGTAAAGGTTTTTTATTCTTATCCGCAAGACCTTGACATAATAAGATCTATAAAAAAATTAAATTATAATGTTTCTTCGATGTTTTATGAGGAAGAAAGCATTGAAAATTTAAAAGATTGTGTCGTTTTTAATTTATGCGATGCATTAGATACTGAAGATGAAATTAAATTAATTGAAAAATTAGAAGAAAACCATATCCCGCATACAGGAAATTCTTCATTCACAACAAAATTATGTCAAAATAAATTTTTATTAAAAGAAGTGTTGAAATCAAATAATATAAATTTTCCAAAAGGACAAATAATTAATCATCCTGAAGAAAATTTAAATGGAGATTTAAATTATCCATTAATCTTAAAACCAATTGGAGAACACGGAAGTAATGGAATCGATGAAGATTCAGTTATTTTCAATGAAAAAGAATTAAGAGAAAAAGTTAAAGATTTAATTTTAAAATTCAATAAGCCTGTATTAGCTGAAGAATATATTGAGGGAAGAGAATTTAATATTCCTTTATTAGGCAATGAAAATCCTGAAACTTTAGCAATTTTAGAGATTGATTACAGCGAACATTTTGAGAATAAGCCAAAAATATTAACATATAAAGCAAAATGGAGTAAAAATAGTAATGATTTCAAAAACACTTATTCTGCTATTACAACTAAATTAAATGAAGATGAAGAAAATAAGATTTATGAAACTGCAATTTCAGCATATAAAGCAATAAAATGCAATGGGTATGCTTCTGTCGACTTAAGAATGAATGATAAAGGAGAACTTTTTGTTATTGATATTAATTCAAACTGTTATATTGCTCCAGAATCTGATACTTTGAAAGCAGCGGTTTCAAGAGGAATGACTTACGAAGATCTTCTAAATAAGATTCTAAATTATGCTCTCGAAAGATTTAATTTAAAAGAAGAAATTGAATTAATTATATGAATTAAATCTCTTTAAGCATCTTAAGAGTTATTTTATTAGCTGAATAAAAGATAAAATCGGCTTTTGAAAAGTCTTGTTTTTTAGTATATTTATTTGGTATAATCATACATTTCATTCCAGCATTTTTTGCAGATTCCAAGCCAATATAAGAATCTTCAACAACCACACAATATTTAGGATCAATGCCCAACTTTTTAGAGGTTGTTAAATAAGGTTCAGGGTCGGGTTTCTTTTTTTTACAATTTTCAGATGTAACAATAACATTAAAGATATCCTCTAAATTAGCTTTTTTTAATATAAGTGAAGTGCTATTCAATCCTCCCGAGGTGGTTAATGCAAGAGGAAAACCATTTTTATGTAATTTTTTTATAAGGGAAATTGTATCTTCAAATAACAAAGTAGATTCTAGATGTTTATAATATGAATCTTTTTGAATTTTTATAAAATCTTCATAAGAAAAATCATATTTTTTAGAAAAAAATTTTAAATAATCTTTAGCAGATCTGCCAACAATCCATTCCCTCTCTTCTTTTTTTATTTTTATTCCTAATTCTTTAAAACATTCTACAGCTGAAGCTATATTTGTTGATTCTGAATCTAATATTACTCCATCTCTATCAAATATAACTGCTTTTGCCATTTTATTATAGATAATTTACTGTAACTCCCTTTTTAATATTTTATGTGCATTATTTATTTCTTTAAATTTAGATGTGTCTCCCGTCTCTTTATCAGGATGATGTTCTTTTGCAAGTGTTTTAAACTTTTTATCAATAACATTCATATCAATAACATCATGATCAAGTCCTAAAATCTTCCTTGCATCTTTTCTTTTTTCTGCAACATCTCGTTCTTCTCTAAACTCTAGAATAAAATCTTCAATCGTCTTTCTCTTCTCAAGTAATGCAGTAATTTCTAATGTAAGAACCTTATGAACAATTGCAAGATTTTCAACGAATTTGCTTGCTGCATTATAGCTATAATAAAGATGATGTTCATTAAAATACCATGATACAAACGCTGGAGTTTTTTTTATTGCAACACGTTCAACAGAAATATCAATATCATCTTCAACAACACCAATTGTTCCAAGAAGTTTAATTATATTATTACTGATTTGCAACGCCCTTCGGTCACAGGAGTCTCTGATATTTACAGGTTGTATTTCATGTCCCTTAATCTTAATTATTGTCATAATTTTTGGGATTTAATTGGTATTATAAAGGTATTTAAAAAGGATTCGTTAAAGGGATGATGGCCCCGCCAGATCCCAAATACGAGGTCAGGTGTTAAATGAAACCTTCAGTTTAATTATATGTCCCAAGAACTTATATAAGACATTCCTCATTATTCTCATCAACATTTATTTGAACGATCAGCATATCTCTTTTATGATCTTATCTTCCAAATAAACAAAGTATAAAGAAAAACCATATTTTCTCATCAAAGCTAACATTTTTTGTATGTGGGAGATGGTCTCGATTGTTAAAAATTCTGATAAATTGGTTTTTGGAAAATAAACGATTCCTTTTATTTGAGATGGTTTGATACGCCAGTCAAATAATACCTCGTTCTGAAATTTGTCTGCATCATCATCCTTATATCTCGGTACGGGTAATTGTGTTTCTTCAAATATTATTGAAACTCCAGGATGTGTTGTCCATATATTAGTGGTGTAGTCATCTGGAGGCATCTCTCTAATCAATTTTAGTAATTGTTCGGGGGATAATTTTATCATTTGTTCAAATGATAATTTGTGACACCATAAAAAATGGTTAGCATATTGCCTGAAAGCTTTTCCTTTTCTTTTTGAATCAAATTTATCTGGATTTTCAAGAATATTAAGTATGGTAAGTTCAGCACTATAGTTTGAAAAAGCAAAAACATAGTCTTGAGGGGTGCCACCACCAATGAAAGATTCAATATTTTTCGAGTACGCCCTAGTATACAATTTTCCAGGCAATATTCCATATTTGAGAATAGATTCCAATAGTTCGGGGCGTGTAATGTGAATAAACATTTTAGGATTTCTAGTGAATAAATTTATGTCAATATCTTTAACTTCGCCCAATATTTGAAGTCCTTTTTTTTGTATATCCAGATATGTGATCGAGTTTTTTATATCAATAGTTAGCTTGTTTAATTCCCAGATATCCCTCCTAATAAACTCTTCCCATATTTCATTGATTTTGTTTATAATATTTTTGAGTTTTGGATGCACATTAATATTTACATATGCATTAATGTTGTTAATTAATTCTGTTTCTTCAACACTTATATCCTCATTCAAATTATATTCCATTCTGAGTTCACTTATCAATAGTTCAATATATTTATTATAATGATCAGAATTAAGTTCAGAAAAAGATGTTTCTTGATATTTCTTTATTTCAGCATTTAACGCAGTTATACCATTTTTTTCTTTATTGATTCTTTTGAATATATTAACGCCAAAAATATTATCAATTAAATGTTTATTCGTTTTTTTATTCTGAAGAATATTTTTTTTACGTATAAGTTCTTTTTTTATCTGTTGGTTAAGAAATGATAACACCTTAAAACTATCGGAATGCATTTCGGAACGTCCATGATATTCTACCTGATTTTCGTAACTAGGAAATTTACAAATTTTCAGAACCTCGGTAATAACCTCGTGTCTTAGATGATTGTTTCTACCTTGCATTATCCTAAACTTAGATAACAATTTTTCCAATAACTTTTCAAAATAGTCGATCTTATCAAAATTATTTTTTTTGAATTCATCTAGAATCACTAACATTTGATATATGTCGCTTGTAATATCTATCCCATGCATAGATAATGAAATATTTAAATTTGCAAGCTTTAATGCTGCATCATCTGCATAAAAAATATCATCTTTTCCCACAAATAATTCAGGAGAGTATTATTTAAAAATATTACGTTCGCAAAGTACATGGGCGTTTTCTGTCTATAATTATTTTCTTCGGATGTTTTTAGGATTGAGTGAGGATTATAATTATCCGAGATAGTAATCAAAAATAGTTAGAGATAAGGTGATAAAATAATTCATAGCCGTTTTTGATAGCTCTAGATTGTCATATTGATACGAATAGCCCCGCCAAGATTCGAACTTGGGTCTATAGCTTTCCTTCGTGATGTCCAAAGGCTACAATCCTTGGCCACTAGACGACGGGGCTCTAGAATTAATCTTCTTAATTTAAATTTAAATAGCTTTCTAATCTTCCTTTTTCTTAAAAACTTTGAAAACTAAGTAATATATTACCAATAAACTAATTAAAGACAAATAAACAAGTAAAAAAGGCTTAATCATTCTTGTACCTTCCTCGTTTTTCAACTTTCTTTAATCTTTCTAATATCTCGTTGAATCTTTTATTTAGTTTATAACCCTCTAAAATTTTATTAAATAATTCATTAGACTTTTCAGGAAAACTACTATTTAATGCTTGTTTTAACAAATATAAATCAACGGCCTTATCTTCAATCTTATTAGAAATAAATCCTAACCCAAAATCAATAAAATAAACTTTATTATCTTTTAAAATCAAATTAGTTGTAGTTAGATCCCCATGAATAATATCATTTTCATGTAAATTTGATATCTCTTTGCCTAATATTTCAAATATTCTTAAGTTTTCTTTCAAATTAAATTTTGGAACAACATCTTTTAACAAAACTCCTTTTAGATATTCCATCTCAATGATCATTTTGTTATCATCAACATTAAAAAATTTAGGAACATTAAGGTTCTTGGCCTTATTTAAAATATTACCCTCTCTTCTCGTTCTAAATTTTCTTAGTTTTTCATCAATTTCTTTAATTCTATAATTTTTCTTTATTCTTTCTTTTAGAATTCTATTTTTATCTAATTTTATAATTGCTTCTGCACCTTGTTTGATAGTTTTCATTTTTTCTCTTTAAAGATTTTATCATTATCATCCCAATAATATCCAGGCATTGCTTTTGTTTTATAGTTATAAGTTATCCCAAGTTTATTTAATTTACCCCAATACCATCTTTGATATCCGAAGCTTGTTAAAGGCATCTCCATCATAGTATTAAAATATATTTTAAATTTACTTAATTTTTTAGAGTAGTTTGGTTCATATATAAAATAACCAATGACTTTATTTAAATTATTTACAGCAATTATTCCAAATTTTATGTTAGAATGTTTTTCTAAAACAGATAAGTCAGATATCAAATCACCAATGCTAGGAATATGAAGATTTCTAAATATATTTCCAGAAATTGGAGGATGTGTGTGTAAATAAAAATTACCATGTTTGCTAATATCTGCGGCAACATATCCTTCTGTTCTTCTTACAGTATTAGATTCTATTTTACGGGCTAAATCTTTTATAAAATGAATTTCAAGTTTTCCTATATCCGAATATCCTTCTATTTGTTCCTTAACACTTTTTCTTTTAGATATCTTTTGAATAAACATACTCAAATCAAGACTCCTTTTCTTGTCTAATAATTTTAATTCTATCAATTTACTTTGTAATTCATTTAATCTTGCTATAATATAATTTCTTTCTTTTAAATCTAAATCTTGAATTTGTTCATCAGAATAATTAATATATCTAGGAAAAATATCATTTAAAACCAGGCTAAATATATTTGGAAGATTATTTTTATCCTTTTTATATAATTCCGTCCAAATTGATAATAGCAATTGTTCTATATATTTTAAAGTTTTCATTTTATATCTCTAAGGCATCTTCAAACATTCTTTTTAAATGATGAGAATCAGAATGAATCCAAGTTACCCCTCTAGAGCCAATCACAATTTTATTCTTATTTTCTAAAAAATTTAAAATTTTCATTAAATCCTTAGAATTAATTTCTTTCGAAAGCTTTCTTTTAACATCGGATACTTTTATAGCACTTTCATCCATATTTTTTAAAAAATTTTCCACTTTCAAAATATCGTTGGTTCTATTCATTTAATAATCCCTATTCATTAATATAGATAAATCTTTTGGTATTTTGACCAAACCCCACATATCCCTTAACTTTTTATTGTTTGAAGAAAAAGATTTATTTAATCGCATAACAAAACCTTTATTTTCTAAGTCTCTTAAAGATTTATGGATGGCAGAGGTACCCCTATCAACTTTTTTTGAAATTTCAAATCTTGTTAAATTTTCATTTTTTAATAAATTTAATATTTTAATCTTTGTTAACGCTTTCGTGGCAGAACTATTTAAAAGATTTTTGAACCCTAACTTAAAAGTGTGTCCTTTTTCCGGATGTAAATTTGCAATTTTAAGAGAATGAATAGTTTCAAAATTTAAATAACCCGTTATATCCAATCTCTCATAACAATTTCGAGATTTTATATCAAGATTTTCTAATAAACTTTGGACAAAAAATCTCCTTTTTTTATCTTTTATTGTAATGCTCATTGTAGCTAAAGAATTATTCCTATTTAATTGGACGTGTCCCTCGGCAGCAAACAAACCTTTTAAAAATGCCTTAGCAAAATCTCTATCTTCCTTACATAAATCTAAACAAAAATCAAAAATTTTATTAAATATTGATCTAAATAACTTATTATTGAAATTTACAACAAGTAAACCATATCTTTTAGCTTTGTTTTTCTTAATCGAAATACCTTGAAAATTTTGTTTTTTAATTCCTGTGTTCAAACTCCAATAATCAAGTAACTCATTATTTTTTAAATCATTATTTATTCCAACTTGAATTTGTGCCCTTAATTGATCTTTATTTAACATAAAATTTTCTAAAAATTTAATCCATAACTGATGAAGTTCAAAACAATTATTACAAAAGTTTACGCTACGGTTAGATCTTGGATTTCTAGAATTAAGGCCATCTCCAAAATAAAGCCCCATTATCTCCATAAAAAATAAATTAATTTTGATAAAAGATTTTAATTTTAAAGGTCGGGGTGGATTAATTTTATTACATTTAACGATAATAAAATTGTTATCTTTCTGAATAAGAATATCTCTATGTTCTAATTTTTTGGGAATAAATTTTAAAAGATTTATTTTCATTTTAAAGTCAATAGATAGTGGTCTTTATTTATAAAGCTGACCCGCGAGGTTGTCACTTGGACAGTTGGGAAATAATGTCTATTTTAGAGAATATATATTTTCTAAAATTTAAATCCTTTTGGCATCTTTCCTTGGAATTTTTTCATTAACTTTTCGGGATCTCCACCTTTCATCATTTTCATTAATTTCTTACTTTGTCTATATTGTTTAACTAAATCTCTTACATCAGAAGAATTAACTCCTGCACCTTTTGCAATTCTTTCAGCCCTCTTTCCATCAATTAGGTCAGGATTTTCTAACTCTTTTCGAGTACAACTGTTTATAATAAAACCCCATTTCTCCAATTTACCTTCTTGAACTTCTAAAACTTCTTTTGGTAATTTCATCTGCCCAAATC
>CAYQPR010000007.1:0-39135 GCA_964419925.1 Candidatus Woesearchaeota archaeon | reverse complement strand
TTTCTTTATCCAAAAAAACAATATCTGGATATTTTTCAGAATTTTTATTATCTAAAACATTTTGAATAGCACAATATGTTCCAAACGTCATATCCATCCAGTTTGAATATTTTCTTTTTTCCATATTAATAATTCAATTAGTAAATTATTTAAAGTTATTTACTTGTTTTAATCTCGATAACATCTAAATTCTTTAATAAATACTCTTTTCCAACGGCTTGCTTTGTTTTAACATTTATTGCTTTAACAAAATTATTTCCTATATCAGTATGAACCCTAAACGCAAAGTCTAAAGCTGTAGATCTTGGTGGTAATAAAAAACAATCTGGAAGCCTTCTTCCTTCAGAATCTTCGAGTTTATTTACTCCGCCTGGAAATATAGCTAAATAATTTAATAAATTAAATATAGCGTAATTAAGAACTTCTTGCACACCTGTAGAATTATATTTTTCTAAAACTTTCTCTTTTATATAATTTAAAGCGTTTAATTGTTTTTCATTGAGTTTTTTTTCATCAACTAAAGTAAAATTATTTTCTCCTGGAATATAATTAATCAATTTATGTTTTGCTGCTTCCCTTAATGCAATTTCCGAATCAGCAGAACAAGGAACTACTTTATATTCTGGAAATTCTTCTTTTAATCGTTCTAAGTTTAAGTTACTTCCATGAATATCAATCTTATTTGCAGCAATTATCATTGGTTTTGTTATTTTTCTTAGTTCTTTTGCTAAATTAAATAAATCGTCCTCACTCCAATCTTTTGGATGATGAACTAATTTTAATTTTTTTATGGAATTTTCAACAATATCTTCTGTAACTTTTAATCCAGAAAGTTGTTTTGCTAAAGCTTGCTTAATGTTTAAGTTATCTGCTTTCAATGTTTTAACAAATCTATCCCATCCTTTTTTTAAAATATTTAAGTACCAGTAATCTAATTCTTTTTCTAAGAATCTAACATCTTTTAATGGATCATGACTTAGAGCAGGAACTGAGTTTCCTTTTTCATCTGTACTTCCTGAAATATCTATGATGTGAATTAATGCGTCTGCTTCTCTTATATCATTTAAAAATTCTAAACCTAAACCTTCCCCTAGATGTGCATCTTCAATCAATCCGGGAATATCAAATAATTTTATTGGAACAAACCTTTGATGATTTATACAATAACCATATCTTGGATTACATTGTGTATTAAATTCTTTATCTACGCATGGAACTTTTACAAATGCAACCCCTTCTTGAGATTTAATTGTTGTAAATGGATGTGGGGCAATATCTACTTCGGCTAAAGTTGCTGCTTTGAAAAATGTACTCTTTCCGCACGATGGTTTTCCTGCTAACGAAATTATCATGGCATTGAATTAAAAAGTAAGTTTAAATGTTTTACTAAACCTTTACATTTTCTCAGGTGTTTCTATTCCAAGTAAACTCAAGCTTGTTTTAAGAACATAAGTAAACGCTAAAACCAAAGCCGTTCTGGAATTTTTTAAATCTTTACTTTCTTGTATAACATTGCAATTATGATAAAACTCATTGAATTTCTGTGCTAATTCATAAGAATAATTTGCGATGTAATTTGGTTTTAGATCTTTAGATGATTTTAAGATAATTCCAGGAAATTCAGATAATAACTTAATTAAAGCAGCTTCTTCTTTTTTAACAAGTAAAGAAAAATCAATTTTATTATTTAATTTACATTTTTTTAAAATAGAACATGCACGAGCATAAGAATATTGAATATAGGGGCATGATTCTCCTTCAAATGTTAAAGCTTGTTCCCAGTCAAAAATAACATTTTTTTCAGGAGAATTTTTCAAGATCGAATACTTTAAAGCACCATATCCAATTATTTTAGCTAATCTTTTATCTTTATTATTTCTTTTATTTAATTCTTCTTGAGCTTTCTTCCTTGATTCTTCCATAAATTCTGAAAGTAAAACAACATTTCCTTTTCTTGTTGACATTTTTCCTTCTTGCAGTAAAACAAAAGAATAATGAACAATTTCGGGAGCTTTATAATTTAATATATTCAAGATAACCCTTAATTGAGTGAAATACAACTTTTGATCTTCCCCCAAAACAACAATATTCCTATCCTTTGCTTTTTTAATCTTATAAATTGTATAAGCTAAATCTCTTAATCCATATAAAGAAGTTCCATCATTTCTTGTTAAAACAAAGTAGTCTCCCCCCGGAATACTAAACTCACGTAAATCAACAACTTGCCTATTTTGTTCATCGGTGAATAAATTTTTATTTTTAAGGTCTTTTAAAATAGTTTCACAATCTTTATTGAACAAATAAGTTGATTCATAGTCAAAATGGTCATAATTAATTCCTAAATCGGATAAGATCTCACTTTGTCCGTTTATACATATTTCAACAATATCATTAAACTGTTTTCTTATCTTTTTATTTCCTTTTTCTAATTTATTTAATAATTCGAAAACGTTTTTTTCAATTTCTGGATTCGTTTCTAAATCTTTATTAATTTTGATGTATAGGTTTAATAATTCCTTAAACTTAACTTTTTTATTATTCGCGGCTAAAACTAGCATTGCGATTTGTTTTCCAATATCATTTACATAATAATGAACTTCAACCTTATATCCTAAGAATTTTAATAATTTTACTAATGAGTCTCCAATTAACGCGTTTCTAGCACGTCCAACATGTGGTTCTGCATTTGGATTTATACTCGTATGTTCTATTAATGCTTTTTTTCCCTTTCCGATAAATGAACTTCCGTAATTATATTTTCTTTTTAAAACTTCTTTTAAGACAATTTCATTAAGTTTACTTTTATTAATAAAAAAATTAACGTAAGCTCCTTTACATTCAACTCTTTCAATATGATCATCTTTAACAAAATATTTGCTGATATTATTTGCTACTTCCAATGGGTTTTGTTTTAATTCTTTTGCTATCAAAAAACATGGGAAGGAATAATCTCCGAAATTTGGATTTGGAGGAACTTCTAGAATACTTGAAAGCTCTTCTTCCCTTAAAGTTGTTGATTTTCTTAACAAACTTAAGATATGTTTTTTAAAAATTTCCATGTTTGTATAAATTAATCGGATTATATAAATTTATTGAAATGGTTTTTAATATCTAAAAAATATATCCTAAACAAAAGAAAAACTTATAAATGATTAAAATCGCGCAAACGCGAGGTGTAATTTCTCTTATTTTAAGATGAATCGGCTCAAATTTATAAAACTACTAAGTGCAATCTCTTTAGGTAGTTTAGCTAATTCAACGTCTTTGATAAAAATCGATGATTCTGATAAAATATTTGAAAATTTTCAACTTGATTTATATAATTTCGAACGTATTTTTATGGGAAAGAATATTATAGAAGGATGTCAGGATACCCATCTTGGTGAAATTCATAATGAGATCGTAAACAATTTAAAATTTATAAAAAAAATAGACCCAATTAAAAAAAAACTTATTGATCTAACCCTAATAAAAGTTAGAGAGTATATGAAAAACCCAGTATCCCAAAATGAGTCTGACAAATTTAACTGGAATTTAAACTCAATTTATCAAAGAATCAATTTTGCTAAACAAAGATATCAATTTGAGGTCTATCCAGAATCTGGGTTAAACTTAAACTTAGAAAATTCTAAAATTAAAAAATTTGATGATTTGAAGAATAATAACGATAAAATATTAGTTCAGGTTGCATCAACTCTTGAAAGAATTTCCCCAGATGCTAATTTTATTAAAAATGCTGTAAAAAATTCGGAAAATAATTTAGAGGAAATAATCTCTTTAATATTTAAAGAATCTACCGGAATGGAATTTGTTGTAAGTAACCTTGGAGCTGTAAACAGATTTCAAATTAATCCATTTTACTTAAATGAAATCTATAATACAACCACTAAACTGAATAATGAATTAAGTAATTATATCTTAGAGATAATTCCAAAGAATAAATACTCTGAAGAAATATTCTTAAAAAAGTTAATTGAGAATAGTAAATTAAATGCTGCCGTTGGAATAAATCTTTTTACTTACTTAAAAAATAATGCAAATAAGGAGTATGAGTATGTTGTTGGTTATCTAACTGGAGAAAAGGGTGTAAAAAATCTTTCATTAAAAGTAAAAGATAAATTAGAAAAATTAACTGAAAACTTAGATTATAAAGATAAAATATCTCACCAGAGTGTTGATTACTATAGAAAGTTCTTAAAAGGAAAAGAAGCTTTTAAAAAAATTAAAAATTCTTTAGTTGTTTAATTGAAATTAAATTAATAATTATTAGGATATCAAGTAAAACACATAATATACAAATTGTAAACAAAACAAAGGCTTGAATATAAATAAGATATAAACTAAATATAAAACTAGCGATGATTAAATAGAAGTTTATTTTAATTAAATCGTTATTATCTAGAACAAATAATTTTTCTTCCTTTAATAAAGCGATCATTGAAATTGAGATAAAATAAAATGTGATTATTGAAATTAATGAGATAGGAATACCTAAAATCTCTGAATAAATACTCCTATTTACAACATCGCAAGAAAAGTTTTCAGAGATATTACAAAAACTGCTTTGATTTGAGTAATGCTGATTGAGTAAGTATATAGAAGTAAACATTGCAACTAAAGAACTAATCAGAATGATTATTAAAAATTTAGTTTTATTCATAAACTTAAACTTTTTCTTTAATATATAAATCTTATTTATTAATAATAGTTAAACATATCTTTATAAATAAATTAAAAAGTAGTCCATTATGCAAGATTCTAAAAAAGTGGAATGGATACTTAGAATAGGAATTTTTGGAACATTCTTAGGACACGGAATTTTTGCTTTGCAATTAAAACCAAGATTTATTGAAATGTTAACTGCATTTATGGGAGTTACAGGAATTTTTGCAAATAATTTAATGATTCTAATTGGAGTTATTGATATAATTGTTGCTTTATTTGCTTTATTTTACCCCATTAGAATCATACTAATCTATGCTTCTATTTGGGGTTTTTTAACGGCATTAGCAAGACCAATAGCAAACGATCCAATATGGGATTTTATAGAACGATGGAGTAATTGGGCGGCACCATTAGCATTGCTTTATCTGAAAGGATTACCGAAAAAATTTAAAGAATTATTTACTTAATTTGTTTTTGTACTTTATTGAGATTATAAAAATTACTAAATACATTATTAATCCATAAACGCACGTTGGGAGTAATAAAGAATATTCACAGACACCATCTAAACAGCTTGGAACTAAATACTCTTTAATTGTTGAATAAATAGCAAAAATAACTGCTAATCCTGAAACATAAGTTATTATTTTTATTAGGTTATTATTTTTAATTAAAAACAAGCTTAAGATAAATAAAATTAAGAAAAATCCAAATCCAAAATAACAAGCAGGGTATGTTAAAAATAAAGGACATCCTTCTTTTAAGGGACAAGTTCCTATAAACACTTTTGCAAAACTTAAATATCCAGAAAATAATAATCCAATTAAAGATGAAATAAAAATTATTTTAACTTCTTTTTGCATAGGAATTTTAGCTATTAATTATTATTTAAAGTTATCCTTAACTATAGTTAATCTATTTCTTTAGTAAATTTAAAAATTATCTTATTGGCTAAAGTTCCAAATATATAAACAAATAAACATCCCCCTAGAATCCATCCCCATTCAATTAAACTTAATGGAACCGTTTTAAATATTAAATTCATGCTGGGGAGATAAACTACAGCTAATTGCAATAAAACCGATACAATCACAGCTAATACTAACCATTTGTTTGAGAAGATCTTTAACTTATATTGAGACCTTATCATTTGAACCCTAAACATTTCTATCATAACCACAGAAGTAAATGCAATTGTCTGAGCTTTTATAACATTACTTAAGTTTAACCTAAATAAAAATAAAACAACAATTGTCATTAATATTCCAACTGAAATAATATTTAACATCATTGATTTATTAATTATATTTTCTTTAGGATTTCTTGGTGGCCTTTTCATTATATTTTGTGCAATTGGATCAATCCCTAAAGCTAAAGCAGGTAATCCATCTGTGATTAGATTTATCCACAATAATTGCAAGGCGGTTAGAGGTATTACAATTGAGTTATCATCCGCATGAAATGCAATTAACATTGCAATAAAAATAATCAAAACTTCTCCTAAATTAGAAGATAATAGATAATTAATAAATTTTTTAATGTCATCATAAATCCCGCGTCCTTCCTCAACTGCCGAAACTATTGAATTAAAATGATTGTCTAAAATTACCATATCGGAAGCTTCCTTTGCAACATCTGTTCCACTTCCAACTGCAACACCTATATCTGCTTTTTTTAATGCAGGAGCATCATTTACACCATCTCCAGTCATTGCAATGATACTATGATCCGATAATGCATTCAAAATTTGAACTTTATGTTCAGGATTAACCCTTGCATAAACATCAACAGTTTTTGAAATAATTCTTAATTTTTCGCTAGACAATTGATCAATTTCATCGCCTGTTAAAACTTTTCCAGACAATCCAACTTGTTTTGCAATTGCCTGAGCAGTTAATTTATGATCCCCTGTAATCATTACAACCCTTATGCCTGCTTCTTTGCATTTTTGAACTGCATCCCTTACTTCTGGTTTTGGAGGATCAATCATTCCAGATAAACCCACAAAGATAAACTCATTTTCTTTTTTATCTTCAGCGTAAGCATATCCTAAAACTCTTAAAGCATTTGTTGCTAATTCTTCATTAACTTTTAAAACTTCTTTCTTTAAAGATTCTGTAAATAAATTAACCCTTCCATTAATATTAATGTGAGTACAAAGTTCAACTAATTTTTCTGGAGCAAATTTTGAGAAAGTATAAACTTTATTTTGATATTTATGATATGTAATCATTGTTTTTGTTTTTGAAGAAAATGGAATTTCCCCTATTCGTTCATATTTAGTTCCTAATTTTGCTGCTTTCAATAAACCTAAATCAGTTGGATCACCAATATCGGGGAGGGTTCCATTATTGCAGTTTATCATGATGTCATGCATTAATTTTAAGTTTTTAGAATCTTCATTAACATCTATTATTTTCCTATCAATATAATATTTCGTTACAGTCATCTTATTTTGTGTCATCGTTCCAGTTTTATCCGCGCAAATTATCTGAGTGCTTCCAAGAGTTTCGACAGAACTTAATTTTCTAATCAGAACATTTCTTTTAATCATTCTCTTGGTTCCTAAAGCTAAAGAAATTGTTACAATAGCAGGAAGACCTTCTGGAACGGCTGCAACGGCTAAACTTATCGCAATTAATAACATATCCGCTGGATTTTGTTTATCAACTAAACCTGCGATAAATATTAAAACTGCGATTATAATAACTAGAGTTCCTAAAGTTTTTCCAACTTTGTCTAACTTAATCTGCAAAGGTGTTTGTTTTTCATCTTGTTTTTGTATTAATGAAGCAATCTTTCCAACTTCTGTATCCATCCCGGTTCTTGTGACAATTGCTTTTCCTCTTCCCCTTGTTATTGTAGTGCTTGAGAAAACCATATTTTTTCTTTCACTTACTTGTGAATCTTTTTCAATAACTAAAATCTCTTTTTTTACAGGAACACTTTCTCCTGTTAAGATACTCTCATCAACCTCTAATTCATATGCTTCAATTAGATATGAATCTGCTGGTATTTTTGCACCTTCTTCTAATAATAAAATGTCCCCTGGAACTAATTCTTTTGAGTCTATTGAAATCTGTTCATTATTTCTAATAACTGGAACATTTCTTGTTTCTAATTTTTTTAAAGCTTCAATTGATTTTTCTGCACGGTATTCTTGAATAAAACCTAAAAAAGTGTTTAAAACTAAAATTGAAGCAACTACAGTTGCATCTAAATATTCTTCAACAACTAAAGAGATTACTACTGCTGCAAATAGAATATAAACAACAAAACTATTTATTTGAGAGATTAAAATCTTTAAAGCCTTATTTTCTTTTTTTTCTTTTAGTTCATTTAATCCATATTTTTTTAATCTCAAAGAGGCTTCTGCTTGACTTAACCCTTGGAGCTTAGAATCTAAGGTTTGAAAAACCTCTTCTTTTTTTAGTTTATAAAAATCCATAGTGATATTCTATATTTTGAGTATATTAATATTTTGATTTAAGATAAATTTTATAAATGAGAATTAATTAGTAAGAATATGAATAAAAATCAATTTAATGATCAAGTTGTTGCTGGTCAGATAATAAAACTAATTTTGTGGTCAACACCTCGAAAAGTAAAAAGAATAAATCTACTTTTAATTGCAAGTTTTGTTTATATTCTATTAATAGTATTCTCTTATCCTACAAATATTTTTTTGAGTTTTCCTGTTAATAAAATAATATTTTTTGCCTTACCGGTTGTTTTTCTAATTGTAGTTGACAAGATAATGAAATTTAAGGTATCTAACAAAAGGGTACAATATCTAATTGAAACTTATATGAGAGAAATTCATCACATTGGTGTTGAAAAGTTTAGATTAAACCTTGAAAAAAATCCTAAAATTGCAGCAGATATAAGAATGGGTTTATATGAAGTAGAAAAGAGGGCAAATCCATTTACAATAATTATTTATAAAATTGAAAGTCCTTCATTTAAGATGATTAAACGTGAAAATTTAACTGAAAATTTTATGAAAGAAAGTACGTTTGTTGGAAAGATAAAAAAAGATAAAAATAAGGTTAAAATAGCAACAAGTTATAATCGATTTAAAAGAAGATAAAGTTTTCTTTTAATAGAATTTATTCTTTATGTTGGTTTAATATGCTTTAGTAAGGTTTAAATATTAAATTTCTAGAGGAATTCTTTGAAGGGCCTGTAGCTTAGCCTGGTAGAGCACACGTCTTATATGACATTACCAGGTTCAACGGTAAGCTAAGTACACGTGTGGTCGGCGGTTCAAATCCGCTCAGGCCCACTTCTAGATTTAAGAAACATTTAAAAATAAAGTTTTATCAAGACTTAGTGAGCTCCTGTAGTCTAGTGGCCAAGGATGCGAGCCTTTCGCGCTTGCGACCCGGGTTCGAATCCCGGCAGGAGCATTTCTTTTTTTCTTAAAAAAGTTAAAGTTTTGCATTAAATACCTTTATAAACCAAATTCTAAGATAAATATTTATGTTACAAGGAATACATTTACAGCAAGATTTGGACAAAGCAGTCCAAGATTTAGGGTTTACTGAGTTTACAGAAATTCAGAAAAAAACGATTCCATTGATTCAAGAAGGAAAAGATGTTATTGCACAATCACATACTGGAAGTGGAAAAACAGCTGCTTTTGGTTTTCCAATAATTGAAAAGACAATTCATGGACAAGGAATACAAGCATTAATATTAGTTCCAACAAGAGAATTATGTGAGCAGGTAAACAGTGAAATGCATAAGTTTGCTAAATATAAAAGGTTAAATATTCTAGCCGTTTATGGTGGAGTTTCAATAAATCCACAAATAGATAAGTTAAACATGACAGATATTGTCGTTGGAACACCTGGAAGAATTCTTGATCATATTCAAAGAAAAACAATTATACTAAATAAAGTTAATATTTTAGTTTTAGATGAAGCAGATAAAATGTTTGAGATGGGTTTTATAGATGACGTTAAAAGAATAATTTCATATTTGAAAGAAAATAGACAAACATTGTTATTTAGTGCTACAATATCTTCACAAGTTCATCATATTGTTAGAAATTATATGAAAAACCCTTTAATGATTAAGGTTAAATCATATGTTGATGAAGGAAAATTAATACAACATTATTATAATGTTCCAGGTAAAGATAAGTTTTCTTTATTGGCACATTTATTAAAAAAAGACACTGGACTAACCATGATATTTTGTGCAACAAGAAGAATGGTTGATGTTTTGTCAAGAAATTTGCATCACTTAGGAATTCAATCTGGAAAATTACATGGCGGATTATCCCAGAATAAAAGAAAAGAATCAATTGATATGTTTCATGCTCATAAATTCAGTATTTTAATTGCAAGCGATGTTGCTGCAAGAGGGTTAGATATAAAGAATGTTTCCCATATTATCAATTATGATATTCCTAAAACTTCAAATGAATATATTCATAGAATAGGAAGAACTGCAAGAGCAGGAACTGAAGGAAAGGTTATTTCATTATTATCTGAATCTGATCATGATAATTTTAGACGAGTTTTAGAAGATAGGTCTTTGGTCGTGCAAAAATTAGAAATGCCTGAATTTGAAAAGATTCCATTAATTAAACTTGGAAGAATGGCTGATGAAGAAAGACCAAGGTATCAATCCAATAGAAGCCATGAGCATTCTAGATCTAGAGGCCCAAGAAGGTTTGTTAAGAAAAATTTTAGACGTTAAAAAGTTTTTGTTAAGAATTCTTTTCCTTGATCTGTAATTGCATAAATTTTATCCATTCTTTCAGAACTTACTTTTACCTGTTTTGAAGTGATATGCCCATAACTTTCTAACTCCAATAAAGCAAACATCAATAGGTGAAAAGTTTCATTTCTTGTGTTCTTTTCAATGTAATTATAGGTTACAGGGCCTTTTTGATTAATGAATTTTAATAAATCAACCTTATCTTTTGTTAATATTAATTTCTCCATAAAGTTGCTTTAAAATTAGTATTTATATAAGTTTTGGTTAAAACTCACCTTTCATATCATAAAAGATTTTAACAAATTTTTTAGTTGCGAGTTTTAATTCTTGTTTTCCATTTTCAGTTAGACTATATTTTTTTATTTTCTTATTTTCATGAGTTTCTTTTATCAATCCCTTTTCGCTCAAATTTTTTAGTACTGGATAAATTGTTCCCGGACTTGGTTTACAACCCTTTCTCTTTTCAACTTCTTTTCTGATATCTTCTCCAGACATTTCTTTTTTACCAATCATCCTTAAAACAATAAAAGTTAGAAATCCTTTCATATCACAATGACTTTCCATAATAGAATTAATAATCTTTGTTATATATATGTTTTGGCTATTTTTTATATATATTGGATAACCGATATATTTATATACTAATATCGTATAACCGATATAAAAGAAGTTGGAGGAAAAAAATGAATATAAATGAAAATATGATTGACAATACGGTTGAAAATATAATGAAAAGGGGGATGAATGTTATTTTAGTCGATAATAAAGAGGAAGCTTTGAAAAAAATCAAAGAATTAATTCCAAAAGATTCTGAGGTAATGACTGGATCAAGTACAACTTTAAATGAAATTGGTTTCACTAATTATCTAAACTCTACAGATGATTGGAAAAATATGAGTAAAGAGATTATGAAAGAAGAAGAAAAAGAAAAAAGAAGTGATTTGAGAAGGAAATCGGTTACTGCTGAATATTTTTTAGGAAGTGTTAATGCAATATCTGAAGAAGGTGAATTAGTTACCTGTGATGCATCTGGATCAAGGGTAGGGGCATATTTATTTGCTGCAAAAAACTTAATTCTGGTTGCAGGTACAAATAAGATAGTTAGAAATTTAGAAGAAGCAATAAAAAGAGTTAGAGAACATGTATTTCCATTGGAAGATGAAAGAGCAATGAAAGCATATGGATTTCATAGCGGAACGAATAAATGGGCAATAATTGAAAATGAGATTATACCTAATAGAATTAATTTAATCTTAGTTAAAGAAAAGCTAGGATTTTAATTTTTTTATATTTCTAATGGCTTGAAATAAATTCCTTCTTCAACTCTATTTTTATTTATTAAATTAAAATCACCATATTTATGCTGTAAATAATCTAACGTTTCTTCTAACAAGAACTCTGGAGCTGAAGCACTTGTTGTTATTCCTAAATTTTTTATATTTTCCAACCAAGAATCTTGAATATCATTAAAACTTTCAATTAGATGTGAATTTGTTTCATTGAATAAAGAAGTTTCAACCAATCTTTTTGAATTTGAACTTAAATCAGAGCCTATAACTAAAATTAGATCGCATAAATTTGATAAATCTTTTACAGAATTCTGTCTATTTTGAGTTGCATAACAAATATCTTCTTTTTTTGGTGAAATAATGTTTGGATATTTTTCTTTTATTTTATTAACTAAAGGATTAACCTCATCTAATGATAATGTTGTTTGAGTTAAATAAACAATTCTATTATTAATAATTTTTAAATTTTTTACATCCTCTAAAGTTTCAACAGGATTCAATTCTGCAAAACTCATTATTCCTTTTGCTTCAATGTGATTTTTATGACAGATATAAATGATTGAACAACCTTGATTTGAGTACCTTATTACTTCTTTTTGAACTTTAGCAACTAAAGGACAAACAGCATCATATGGCTTTAATCCTAAAGAAATTGCTTCATCCTTAGTATCTTTTGGAGAACCGTGTGCACTTAACAGAACAACATTTCCTTCTGGAATCTCTTTTAGTTCTTCAACAAAAATAACTCCTCTTCTTTTAAATGATTCAACAACGTGATTATTATGAACAATTTGATGTTTTGCATAAACCGGTTTATTAACTTTAACTAAATCTTCTAAAGCTTTAACTGCATAATCAACACCAGCACAAAATCCCCTAAAATTTGCTAAAAATACATTTTCTAACATTTTAATAGGTAAATTAAAAACATTTATATTTCTATCCTACATTACATAAATATGAAATATTTGTTCTTAGATATAGAAACGGTTCCTTTAGAGATTAATAACGAAGACGTTAAAAGTTACTTAATGGATAAAAAGATCTCAAAAGAATTAAGAAGTTTTGATCCAAATTATAGCAGAATCGTTTGTGTTGCCGTTAAAATAGATGATGAAGACACAAAAGCATTTTATTCTGATAATGAAAAAGAATTGTTAACTAACTTGTGGGAATTTATTAAAAATAATTTTGGGATGATTGTAACACATAATGGATATAAATTTGATATTCCATTTTTAATAATAAGAAGTTGTGTTAATAATATAATGCCTTTAAAAATAAATACAAATCCTTGGAGCATGTTAACAAGTAATCATTTTGACACAATGGTATTTTTTTCTGGATTTGGCAGTTTTACAAACCCTAATTTGGAAATTTTAGCCAAACTAAATGAAATTGAGGTAGAAAAAGAAAGGGTTTTGGGAAGTGAAATTGAGAAATACTATAAATCAAAAGATTGGGGGAAAATAATTTCAAGATGCAAAGGAGATGTTGAGATTCTTGAAAAAGTTTTTAATAAATTATGCAAAAATTATTTAGAAAAAAAATTATCTTCTTGATCTTTCAAAATAAACATCTTTTAAGCCACATTTTGTTCCAACGTAAAAATTTGAGCCAATCTTCTCTCTTTGAATATTTTCCCAATCAGTTATTTTACAAAATAAACTCCCATCCTTCATTTCTTTGCTAACCCCGATTTTGTTTTTCTTTCCAAGTTTATATTCATGAAAACGATCGCTATAAAAGTAAAAGTGAAATTCTGGAAGTAAATTTGTTATAATATCTGGACGATCATTAATTGATAATAATTTTGGCCTGATTACACCTACGATTCCACCAGAAATATCCTTAAATTTCCCGTTTACTAAGTATACTGGACAAATAAGCTTTTTATATTCATTTTCAGAAGTTTGAAAATTCCAAATAAACTCTTCAACTGTTAATTTTAATTGGTTAATTTTTAACTTTTCTTTGTCAAGAAATAAATTTACTCGATTTCCATCAAATACTAACTCATCTAATCCGGAGTTTTCAAGATCATACCTATAAGTTGTAATTAACTTTAAACCTCGTTCTTCTGGTGTCATTTTTAAAAAAAATCAATATCAAACTTTATAAAGTTATGTAAATATTTATAAACTTGCAAATATAATTATTTCTATGAATAAATATTCATCTATAAAAAAGGCGTGTGAAATAAATGATATTATATTTAAAGAAATAATCTCTAATTTTAATTTCAAAACTGAAAAAGACATTGAAAAATTTATTAAAAAGAGATTTAAGAATTTTAAAGTAAAACAAGCATATGATCCAATTGTAGCCAATAATAATTCTATAATTCATCCTAAGCCAAGAAACAAAAAAATTGAAAGAGGATTTTTATTACTAGATTTTGGATGTAAGGTAAATGGATATTGTTCGGATATGACAAGAACGTTGTTTATTGGAAATCCAAATGATTATGAGAAAAAAATATATCATTTAGTTTTAAATTGTCAAGAAAAATGTATTAAAAAATTAAAGATAAATTACCCATATTGTGACTTAGAAATCTATGCTAGGATGTTATTAAAAGATTATAAATCATATTTTACACATTCTTTGGGACATGGGCTTAGTAAAAAAATTCATGATAATCCAAAAGTTAGTGTTGTTTCAAAAGATAAAGTAACTAAAGGTCAGTTTATAACAATTGAACCTGGAGTTTATTTTAAAGATAAAAAAGAAGTTGGAATTAGAATAGAAGACACAATTTATATTGGAAATAAAATTGAGATTCTGAGTAAATCACCAAAAAAATTAATTAACGCGGTTAGCTCTTAATGCATTTCTCTCATGAATAATTTCCTTAACCCTTGAATAATCCATCCTGTTTTCTGTTTTGCCATCAAATTTTAGATAACTTCCAATTATTCCACCATCACAAATATTTAATTGTTCATAAATATTTTTTAAATTTAGTCCCGCCCCAACAAACAATGGAAAATCCTTTAAAATTCCTTTATATTGAATTAACTTCTTTATTGGAGTTTCCATTGCAGTTCCGTCTCCAGTTGTAACAATTATATCGCTTCGTAATCTTCCTTCTTCTAAATCAACTTCTAAAGGATTTCCTGAAGGTTCTATATATTTAAAACCAACGCCACCTAGAACAAAAACATTTGGATATTTTGATCTTAAAAAAGAATATAACTCAAGGTCTAAATCTTTTGTTAGAACGCTATCGAATTGAATAAATTGTAAACCAAACTCATTTGCTAAATCAAAAGAATAATACGGATCTTTTAGTATATTTGTACCTAACTTAATATTTAAATTTATTTTTGAGGCTCCTTTTAAAACATGATACACATCATTTACTGTTCCGTAATAATCTTCTACGATTGCACCATCAAAACCCTCTTCTTCAAGAATTAAAATTTCTTCTAAAGCCTGGTTTATATCACGATGAGAAAGATGAATCATCCCAATTATTGGTTTAAAATTAAATAAATCTTCAAATCTTTTTTCCATAAAAATAAAATAATGAAAGAATTTATTAATCTATCTAAGGTATTTTATTTTAAATATTTCAAAAAATTCAATTAGATTTTTTAATAACCCTGGGATAAATCCTGTAAAAACAAAGTTGTTCCAAATAAAAATTCCGGAATATTTTCCTAGGCTAATAACTAAAGGAGTTTTTTTATGATTATAAATTAACAATTTTTTACTAGATTCTAACGCCTTAATATTTTTGATAACCATATTGGCTTGTTTTTCTGCATTTTGAGCTGTTTTCTCTATTAAGATATCATTTATATCTCCTGCTGCAAAAATATTTTTATATCCTTTGACTTGTAAATTTTCATTAACAATAATCTGTTTTTGTTTATTTAATAAATTCTGATTTAAAAATTTAGAGTTTGGGTTTATCCCGGTGCATAAAAATACCAGATCTACATTTAATATATCTCCTTTTTTTGTGAATAACTTATTTTTTTCTTTTTTTAATATATAATTATTATATAATATTTCGACGCCTCTTTTTTTTAGAAATTTTTCTGCGTAATCGCTTGCACTTTTTGGATTTCTTTCAATTAGTTTATTTTTTGAATGAATTATTGTTATCTCCTTTTTTGGATATTTTGTGCTTATTTCTCCAGCAAGTTCAACACCAACAAGACCTCCTCCAATGATTAATATGTTCTTAGATTTAATTAATAAATTGTGATATCTTTGAAAGTTTTTAATTCTATCTGCTAAAATAATATTACTATCTTTAAAATGATTTTTGTAATTTGATCCAGAACATATTGCTAAATAATCAAATTTTACAATTTTATTATTAACATAAATTTTATTTTTAGAAATATTTTTTACACTTCCTCGAATTATATTTGAATTTTTTAAATAAGACTTATGAAGTATTTGAATTTTTTTAATGTGAAATGGTTCAACAACAGTTCTTAAAATTCCAGGGGTAAACTCAAAATAATCTTTAGTATCAATTAAAGTAACCTCAAAAGAGTTTTCAAGTCTTTTAGCAATTTTTGTTCCAGCAAAACCCCCTCCAATTACAACAACTTTTTTCATTTCTTTCTCTTGTTGGTTAAACAAAATTCATCCGAACCACTAAAGAATATTGAAAATGTAGCAATCGCTAAAGCAAAATCTCTTGCACCTACAGCGCCGTATCCTACAATTGATACAATGTGAATTAGATGCAATCCTAAAAATAAAGAAACTATTCTAGGATAAACTCCCAATAATAACAATGTTGCAAAAACGACTTCAAATAAACCGTTCATATAGATTAATGTTGTTTTAGATAAAGGAATTATTAAGTTAATGTAATCTGGAACCATCCTTGTCCAGTTCATCGGATTTTTTAATTGAGAAAAACCAAACCATAAAAAAACAATTGCAATTCCAGTTCTTAATAATAATGGAGAATATCTCTTAAAATTCATTTTAACTCCCCTTTGTAAATTCCTTCTTCAACTAATTTTTGAGTTTTTGAAGTATTATGTTGGTCAGTAAATGCTTTTTCAAATTCAGATGAGGTTCCGCAATAAGGTAAAATTGCTTGTGCTGAACCTGGATGTTTTGGTAACCATTGAGTTAGATCATAAACCTTATCTTTGTAAGATATCCAACAGTCCTCAAGTTTATTATGTTTTAATAATTCTAAAGAATCTATTTTTAAAGATTCGTTATTTTTTTGATAACCATTTGTATAATTTGAATTGTTATTTAAAATTAGATTACTTTGCGGTTTAGGATTATAAATGAATACTACCAAAGCAACTAAGATTACTATAATAAATGTAAAAATAATAATTTTTATCTCTTTTTTCATATTAGTTTTAGAAAACTTTCGATATTTAAAGATTTTGGAAAAATAAATTTTAATATAATAATTGTTTTATTCTTTAGAATCTTCAAAGTAAACAATTCCTGAGTTAGGTTTTAGATTCACATTAAAATGAGGTTTAATTTCGTTTTGATTTAAATGAGTCCAATCCATAACCCCACAAATTAATTTTCCATTTTGAAAATGAATGCTTTTACCAACTTCATCTCCTTCAATTGTGTCAATATAAAAATTAAATTCTGGTGAAAAATCAGGTACAATGTCTGGATGAATACTATTTTCCAAAATATGTGGTCTAATAACCCCATAAATAGATCCCTGGATATCTTCAAATTTTCCATCTAAAAGATATGTTGGGCATATTAATCTTTCATATCCATTTTCACTAGTTTGGGAAATCAAAATATACTCGCCTAAGTTTAATTTTAAATCAATAATCTTATAACGAAATCCACTTTTTACTAAATCTATTGAATTTCCCTCAAAAATTAATTTAGTTAATCCTGAATCCCGAAGATTATATCTTCTTTCTTTTTCTAACTTTAAATCGTATTTTTCTAAACCCTTAGTTTCCATAAAATAAAATTAACCTAAACATTTAAAAAGCTATTGTAAACGTGAGATAAAAAGTACAAATAATAAAATTAATATACTAGTTAAGATTTACAGAATGATGTCAACAAAAGAGCAAATAGCAAGAAATATAGAAGGTTACGATGCCATTTGTGATAATTGTGGTGATAAAATAAAACTACCTTTTAAACCATATCCATATAGGTCCGTGATTTGCAAAAGATGTGCTTTAGCATTAACAGAAAAAGATATTGAAAGAGCAATAGAATTTCTTAAAGTAAATGCAGATGAAAGATTTTTAGAAAGGGGTGCCGAGAATTTAGCTTTAAATGAACGAAAACTTTGTCAAGATCCTATCCAGAAGGTTAATAAAATTAAAAAAAATATTAGAAATAAACTTAGTAAAGAAATAAAAGACAAAGATAAGTTAAGAAAAATTTTAATATTTCTTGAAAAAGCTGAATCTAGATTTGGGATTTAAAAAGTTTTTAGATAGTTCATTTGACTTTGAATTCAGTAAAAATAAGGCGGACAGCTTTCTTAGGTTCCCGAACGTAAGTTCAGTACAACTAAGAACGTAGACCTTCTTAACTTCGGAGATCGAAACGGGATCCGGTGTTGCCAGGTCACTATGGCCGTCCTAAAATCAATGATTAAATAAGGATTTATAAAGTTGTCGAATTGGTTCGATTAAACTAGGTTCTTCAACTTTTTTAACTAAACCACTTTCACTTCTAATTTTTAAGGCTTCATCCCTAAAATTTTTGAAACCATTTGATAAATAATTTTCCATACTTGTAAAACTATAAAATTCTCCTGTAAAAACCCTTGCAGCCCCACATTTGCAAATTTCTTCAAAATTACTTTTTTTCTCCTCTTTTTGATAGGGGTCATAATCATGTTGTTCTCTGTTTAAACATAAAGGATAAGGATCATCCTTAGTTAATTTTCCTAAATTATTAAGATAAATATATCCCATTTTAAAGTGTTTTCAATTTTCCTGTAATTTTATCAATTTTTTCATCATCATCCGGACCAATTGCCAGACAAGTTAAACTATGCTCAGGTATTTCGGTTAACCCTGCATCCCTAATTAAAGCTGTAACTAGTTTTTCTTTTTCGGCTTCTTTTTTATATTTTAATAAATCATTTTCATTATCAACGGCTAAAACAACTTTTTTAGAAAACTGCCTCCACGCAGTTATTTTTTCTTTACTTGATTTTAAAACCGCTTCAGCCGCAGCATGACTACATTGAACTGCAATTTTTCCTTTGCTCATACCTAAATCTTTACGTACTAAAATAACCTGTTTCAATCTAAGTCTCCTTCCAGTATTAAATTTGAATCAAAAACTGTTCCATCTTTCATTAAAAGTGCTGGAAGCATATCAACATCTTCATCAAAATAAAGAAGCTTGCCTTTCTCTAGCGTATAAAGAGTTCCACAAGGTTTACAAAAATAATAATTGCTATTTCCTTTTAAATAGTTTAGATTTTCTAATTCCTCATGATGTCCAACAACCGAATGATTCATTGAAGGACATTCATAAACCCTTTTTTCTAAAATCTCCATTTTACAGTTTTTTTAAATCTCTTACTTTACCAAAATGTAAGGTTGTATTTAAACTTTCTGATGGTTCTGCGATATATACATCAAATTTATCAATATTTTTTAAAAAAGGACTTAATAATTTCCCTTTTAGGATATTTGTTCCACGATTAAACATATTAAATGAAGGAAGAACGATTAAATTATGTTTTTTATATTTCCCTTTTAAGAAACAAGGATATTTTTCAACTCTAATCCCTTTTTTCAAAGAAATCGCCGGATGTTCATGCCCAATGATTATTGTTTTGTTTAAATTTTCTAAAACCTTATCTCCATGCAAGATTGTGATATTTTTTAAGTCATATCTATCAACTAATTTTAAATTACTTTTTTCAGCTATTGGTTTTAAAATAGAATCATGATTTCCTTTAATAATTATTACTTCTTTATTTTTTAAAAAATCAAATAGTTTTAATAAATCATTCCATTCTTGTTTTGAAATTCTTCCAAATTCATGTTTTAGATCTCCGTTAAGAATTATCCTATCAACTTTAACTTTTTTTAGAATTAATTTTAGTTTATTTATTAAATCGTTAAATTGAGACCTTGGAATTAATACTCCGGAACGATTTAAACTTTCTTCTAAACCTAAATGCAAATCGGAGATAATTAAAGTTTTTTCTTTAACTAAATATAAGGCTAAATCAATTATTTTAATATTCTCTGAAAGCTTCATTTTTGTTGGTTAAATCGTTCTAAAAATTCTTCAGGTGTAATTATTTTAATATCTCTAAATTCTTTTAATTTAAGCAAATGATTGTCTTTTGTTATGATATAATCAACTTTACCTTCATATGCACATTCTAATATCTTATTATCTTCGGGGTCTTCCTTAACAACATCTAGTCTAATGTTTGGTTGAATAATCGTTGAATTTAAAACTATTTTTTTTGAAACATTTGAAATAATTAAATCTTTTTCTTTAGTCTTTTCAATGATTTCATCACTGTTAATTGTTTTATTATATTCCCTCATTATCTCTTCTGAGGTTATAGAAATAATCTCTTTTTTATCAATCAATTCCATCATTTTAAATGAACTTCCTGTCCAAAAAGTACCAGAAATAAGTATGTTGGTATCTAAAACAATTTTAATCATTCTTAGATTTTCTAAATCGATGTATTAAATCAACTACTGCTCCTTCATTTATTTTTTTCTTTGCTTCTCTTAATGGTTTTGTAATTTGGGCAAATGTTTGTTGTTGTATCTTTTTAATTAACAAGGTATCATTCTCCAAAAAGAATAATATTTTTGTTCCTTCTTCTAAACCCATTTTTTCTCGTATGTCTGATGGAATCGCTACTTGTCCTCTTGAACTTATTTTTCCCATTTCAATTAATTCTTCCATTTTAACCTCCAAAATATATCTTATTAGTAAGATGTGTCTTATTTATAAATTTTTTGATTTTATTCTTCATAATCAATCTTTTTCAATTTTAGTAAAAATGTTTTTAGATTAATAAACAAATTATTACAATTTTATTTAATAAGAATTTCTAATGATTCCACTTCACAAACATTTTTTAAAGTTTTTTTAATTTTTAAGAGAAATTTCTTATTTTCTTTTCTAGTTTCAATAACTGAAACTGATAATCTCCAATCATCTTTATACTTGACATAATTTAGCCTCTTTTTATCCCCATACATTTCCTGAACAGCTTTTTCTATAGATTTAATTCCGGTCCATGAATCTTTTTGATCATATTCTCTAAAAGAAAACTTTTTATTTTCACCATAAATCAAATAATTTAAAGAACCCCCAATAGCATGACTTACTTCGTCATAGCTCCTCCAATTCAAATAACCTACATACATTTTCATGTGATAATCTTGATAAGAAAAATTTAAAAAACTATGGTTTCATGTTTCATAATCAATTTCATGCTCTTTTCCAATCTTAGCGAGAACTAAGGTATGCATGTTTCTCAAAAACTTAATTTTGTCTTCAAACTTTAAAATGTCTAAGTAACCCTGTAGAACTAAATTAAATGCAAAGGGACTTGGAAGTGTAGTATTAATCTCTTTTATTTTAATTTCATCATTTTCGATTCTCTTCAAGATTAATTCTGTATTTTGAATATCCATCAAATCTTCTAAAACTTCACGTTTGGCTTCTTTTAATATTGAAAAATCTTCGCTTATTCTTCTCAAAGCAGAAATTAAAAGCATTGAAGAAACTTGCTGTCTTCCGACCCTCTTTGTATTTCCCTTATACGAACGCAATATCATTAAAGAACGACCAGCACAATGCCTAAATCTTCTTTTTAATATTTCAGAATCATGAATTGCTAATTCAAGTAACAATCTTATTTTTTCACTTTTTAATAATTTAAATGCCTGTAAAATCTGAACATGCCCTTCATAACTTAAATAAAAACCATTATCACTAATTCCAATTTCAACATCCTTATGTTGTAGTTTTCCAATAGCATAACCAATTGCCCTAGATAAACAATCATTTACTCTTCTCCCGAATAATGAATGAAAAATAACATATTTTTTATTATCTTCATTATAATGTTCTACCAATATTTTCTTATCATTTGGAATTTCTTTTAAATATAAATATTGTTCATTGAAATAATTATAAATTGCTAAAGACGCATTTTTATCCACATATAAATAAGTATTAATAAATTCTAAAATCTCTTTTTTATTTTTACCTTTAAATTTTTCTTCCATTAATCTTCTAAACTTTCCAATTTCCAAACCTAAATCAAAACTTAAAGGAAGCATTTCTGAAACCCAGTTTGGAATATTCGGCTGTCTTCCTGGAGAAGCCCTAACTTGAGCAACCATCCCTCGAGCAAATAAGAACTCATAAGTTTCCCCACCTAAATTAAAAACATCTCCTCGTTTAAGTTTTTCAAGAAAACCCTCATCTAAATGACCTATACTTTGTTCTCCAATTTTTACAGTAACAAATGTTTCATCAGGAATAGTTCCAACATTTGTCATATAAATAACTCTTGCAAGTTTTCCCTTTTTTCCAATCATCTTTGTTTCTTCATCGTACCAAATCTTAGCATAAACATGACGGTCTTCTAAAGTATTATAAAACCCAGATAAATATTTTATAACTTCACTAAAATCTTCTTTTGATAAATCTCGATAACAATAACTTCTTTTAATTAATTTTTGTAAATCATCTATATGAATTTGATCACTTATCGCAATTCCATAAATTTGTTGTGCTAAAACATCAAGACAATTTTGAGGAATATGAATTCTATCTATTTTTCTTTCCAAAACATTTTTCAACATCACACTTGATTCAATCAAATCATCTCTATCTAAAACAATTATTCTTCCTTTAACAGTTTCATGCAATTTATGTCCTGCCCTTCCAGCTCTTTGAGTCGCCCTCGCTACAGACTTTGGACTTCCCAACATGATAACTAAATCAATATAACCAATATCAATTCCTAACTCTAAAGACGTTGAACAAACAATACACTTTAATTTTCCTTCCCTCATCCTTTTTTCTAAATTTAATCTGTGTTCTTTGCTTAAACTTCCATGATGAGCCCCAATATTTTCAGTGTAATTCTTTGGAAATTTTTCTTTTAAGTAATGAACAACCCTTTCTGTTGCACTTCTTGTGTTTGTAAAAATTAAAGTTGTTTTATGATCTTGAATTAATTTATTAATTAAATCATACATTGAGTTATGTGTTTCTTCGAAAGTTGTGTTAATTAAATCAGGTAAAGGACAAAGAACTTTCAAATCCATTTTTTTTGTTGAATCAATCTTGGCAATCTTACATTTTCTGTTATTTCCAACTAAAAATTTAGCAATTTCTTCTAAAGGTTCAGCTGTTGCACTTAAACCAATTCTGGTAAAGTCTCCTGCAAGTTCGTGTAATCTTTCTAAAGATAAACTTAGATGAACACCACGTTTATTTTCTGCTAATGAATGAACTTCATCCATTATAAAATATTTAACGTCTTTTAATTTATCTCTAAATTTTGGAGAAGTCAAAATTAAAGCTAGACTTTCTGGAGTGGTGACTAAAATATGGGGGGTTTCTTTAAGCATTTTTTGTTTTTCAGAAGCGGTTGTATCTCCAGTTCTTACTGAAACTTTGATATTTAATTTTTTATTACTTAATTCTTCCATCTCTTTTAATGGTTCCTCTAAATTAACTAAAATATCATTAGAAAGTGCTTTTAATGGTGAAACATAAATGCAATAAACTTTATTCTCTAATAAATTTTTATCTGCTAACCCAATTAGTTCATTTAAAATGGTCATAAATCCTGTTAAGGTTTTCCCAGATCCAGTTACCGCCGATACCAAAACATTTTCTTGATTATGAATTGGGATTATAGAATATTTTTGTGGGTCTGAGAATGTTTTAAACTTATTTTTAAACCAAGTTCTAACTAAAGGATTTAATATTTTAAATATTTCTTCATCTGAATAGGGTTTATCTAAATAAGTTATCATTTTTCATAAAGTAATTGAAGTAGAAATTTTGTGTTTATAAAGTTTTGTAAGATTCTCAAATGAGTTTTTCAGATAGATTTATTAAACCAATTTCCCTTTATTGATACTATGTGGGTAATGAAGATTTCAATTCCGTATGATAAAACAAATTTGTTAGGAAACCTAGCAAAAAAACATAAAGTTATGATTAAAGGTTACCCTGTTTCCGTTTTAATTAAGAAAAAGAATATTGAACTAATTATTGCTTCATCTATAAATGGGGAAGAGACCTATATTAATAATTTTTTCTTGGATTTAAAAAAAGAAACAAGATTAATTAATTTAGAGATAAATGGAAACTTCTTTATTGCAAGAATAAAACAGGATTTATTAAATAAATTTTTATTTCAACCTGGAATATTTCATGTTAAAGCTCCATACGTAAACAATTTTGGAGAATATAGTTTTGAATTAGCTTCTTGGGAAAAAAATAAATTAAGAAAAATAATTAATTCTTATAAAAAACTTAATGTTAAACTAGTTTATCTATTGGAAAAGAAAATCAATAATATTGAGATACAAAAGATATCCACAAATTTAACAGATAAGCAAAGAAGATGTTTAGAATTAGCGATAAATAATAATTACTATGGATATCCTAGGGGAACAAATCTAAAAACATTGGCTAAAAAAGCGGGGATTTCATATTCTACGTTTCAATTTCACCTAAGGATAGCCGAAAGGAAAGTAATGCCAACAATTAATGTTAATGTATAGGTATATGCCGATAAAAAATTTTTATAAGGTATTTCTCATTTTTTAAGAATGGTTGAATATTACTTAAGAATCAGAGAATCATTTTATTTAGAAGATGAAGAATTAGTTAGAAGTTTAAATCGATTAGATAATGAAGAGGGTTATACACATCTTTTAGAGAAAATTAAAAAAGAAAAAGTATTATTTTCAAACCACGCAAAAAAAATATTAGAATCAAACAGAAACTCAAGAGGTTTTTTTAGAGAAATTAAGATAAAAGATAGTGAAATAAGGCTTCTACCATATAAAATTAAAGAAGATGAAGAGAGTTATTATATTAACCTATTCAAACTTGGAGAAGAAATATCAAATATTAAAATTTTAAAAAAAGATGTTCTAAGTGACAAAATCATTTTTTTAGATTTTGAAATGCCTTGTTATTTTACAACAATCTGTGTTGAACATTTAGAATTGGATGATAACTGTTTGGAATTAAAAACATTAAGAGGTTTACGTGAAATTGTTTCTCAAACTGATGAAGGTAAACAGCTTATTAATAAATATTATAACATTGCTCCCGAATTAGTGCAATCAATAAAAAAACATAAAAATAAGGATACAATCTTATCATATGGTTATCAGGAAATTATTGTTAAGGCAGTTGATTTAACACTTAAAGGCAAATTTAATGATGCAAAAGAACACTATAAAAACGGAATAATGAAGATGTATCCTCTTTTAAATTAAACATTTACTTACCTGAATCATAATGTTGTTCAACGTGACCACATTTTCCGCATTTAAATCTTATAATGTCTGCTTCATCGCCGTACATTGCTCCAATTTCAATTAAAATTGCTTTATTGTGCCCGCATTTAATACATTGATGAGTATGAACGGCTAATCCAAAATTATGATCTTCCATAACACTAATCTCTGGTTTTTCAGTTATTTGTTCATTTAAGACAATTTCTTCATCTTGAAAACGTTCAAAGCCACAATCACAATAAAATATTTTTTGGGGTCCCCGATTTTTAAATCTAAGAATTGTTCCGCATCTAATGCAGAACTGCATAAGCAGACTCCGCTATCTTATTCATATTCTAAAATTAGAATGATGATTTATAAACTTTTCTAAAATAATAATTTTATGAAAAAAATAGTTCAATTAGCAAGCTTATTTTTATTTTTAATATCTAATTCGTATGTTGATAAAAAAGAATTAGATAAAAAGTATTTAAACTCTGGAATTAATTTAACTTGCTCAGAAAAAGTCCCTTTTGAAGATAAAGAAAAAAAGGCTATAAATAGATTATTAGAAATTGGTTTTTCATCTATTTTTGTAAATCCTAGTTATTACCAAGATAGTTTGAATAGTAATGAAATTAATCAAAATTCTAGATTTGATAAAAAACATTTGGATGACTTGATTGATTATGCAAATGATAACCACATTCGCATTTGGATAAAACCGTTGATTAATACTTCAGATGGATTTCCAAGAACTAAAATTTTACCTGAAGACATTGAAAAGTGGACTAATAATTATGATAATATCATTCTTGAACTAACAAAAACTGCTATTAATAAATCTGTAGAAGGCCTTATAATCGGTTGTGAGATTGATAATATTTTAGAAAACTATCCTTTTGTATTTAATAATTTAATCTCTAAAATTAGAAGGTCGGGATATGAAGGAAAGTTAGGATACTCAATCGGGTTTAGCTCACTTAAAGATACAGAGAAAATAGAAATCTTGAATGAATTACCTTTAGATTTTATTGGATTAGATTTTTATGTTTCAATGCATAATAATGATAAATATGAAGTTAAAAATTACTTTGAAAGAATAAAAAATGTTTCAAATAAACCGTTAATTATAACTGAATTTGGTTATAGAAGTGTTGAAAAAGGAAATAAATGGCCGATGTTTAATTATAAATTAAATGGGAAAAAAGATGAAGATGTTCAAAATCAAAGCATCAAGAATTTTTATGATGCATTGTTAATAACAAATAATATTGAGGGAGTAATAATATGGGTAACTGATAATAGTTTATATTATAAAGATGTTTTAGAAAAAAATGCTCAATTAGGATATAGCCCATTTAATAAAAAAGCACAAAAAAATTTAATTGAATTTAATCAAAAAAGATATAATAAAGTTAAGTAAGATTTTTTATCTTTTCTAAAATTTTATCTTTTTCTTTTTTACGGGTATATGTCTTACCAAATAGTACCAAAGTTTGATTTATTTTTCTCCAATATATTTTTTGAAATAATCTTTCAAGATCTTTTTCAATTTTTTCAGGATTTTTATTTTTAGTCCAATTTAATTTCTGAGAAACATATGAAACGTGAGTGTCTACACCAATTGTATCTCCCCCATATTCGGCTAAAAAAACATTTGCTGTTTTTCTTCCAACACCGGGTAATTTAATTAATTCCTCAATCGTCTCGGGGATTTTACCTTTATAATCATTAATTAAAATCTTAGCGCAGTTTAAAATATTTTTAGATTTATTTTTATAAAAATTAACAGATCTTATTATTGTTTGAATACTACTCAATTTTGAATTAGCTAAACTTTCTAATGTATTATATTTATCAAATAATTTCTCTGCGACTAATATGGTTGTCTCATCTCTGCTTCTTGCAGATAAAATAATTGCAATCAAAGTTTTCCATTTTTCATCCCAAGACTCTGCAGCAAGTCTCATTTTAGAACTTAATCTTTCTAATTCATTTAATTGTTTTAACTCTTTTTTCATTTTAAACATCTTTTAGTTTTAAACTATAAAGATAAAATAAAAACATTATAACTGCAAAAAATAAGAACATATAATTAAATGAGAAATATAAAAGTAAAACTGCTGGAATTATCTTTCCCATCAATAACCCTATTTCAATGTGGGTTAAGTAAACACCATAATACTTTTCTTCCTCTTTTTTATTTGTTGACTTAAAGAAATAAGATTCACGCGTTGGAGAAATAAATGAGATTCCAAAACTGCTTAATATTAAAAAGGCGAGGGATATCTTAAAATTATTAACAAAGAAAGCAATTAGAGAACAAACTGAGATGATTAAATATCCTAATGTGATAAAAAACTTATTTCCAACAAGATCTGATTTCTTACCGATAAAGTACTCAATTAGATATGGAAGAACGAATGCAAATAAGAATATTCCAACATAACTTCTGTCCATATTATTTCTTATTATATAGATGGGAACATAAACAAAAATAAAACCAGACCAGACGGACATACCCGTACTTGCAATATACCCCTTAACTAGAATTTTATTTTTAAAGAATTCTTTAATTGTTTTAAATAAAGATATCTCATCATTTGATTTCTTAATGGTTCGTTTGTAAAATGAAAATATTAATAATGCAACTAAAGTAAAAATTGCTGAAAATAAAAACATCGTTGAAAATTTATAATAATTTAATAAAGGAATAACAAATAATGCTCCCATAAGCCAACCCAAGTTTGAAAGAGTATAAGCTAACCCCTCATTCTTGCCAATTGATTTATTTTGTGATTCTTCCCTAAATAAAATTCCAAAACATTCTCCTCTAAGCACCATCAACATTACATAAACAATTATAAAAAATATAGAAACATAAATATTTTTTGTTAAAGCAATTAGTAATAATATTATGATTGAGAAAAGTAATGATAAGTTATATATTTTCTTTTCTTGAAACTTTTGAATTATTGGAGTAAAAATAAAAAAGCATACTAAAGCTACTAGACTTAACAATGAAGAGAATACACCAACTAATGATGGATTCTTAAATAAATCATAAAAATATAAACTCCATATTGGATTTAATAAGGCAACTCCGATTGAAGTTATAAATGTAACAAGCAATAAATCATTAAGTTTTGTAAATCTAAATTTTTTCAATGAAATAGCCATGATAAAAGATAAGATTTTTTATTTATAAATCTTTACTTAAAAATCTCTCCTGTTTCTTGACTCCAGAATAACAAATCCAATTCGTCAATTGGAATTTTTATTCGGTTACTAAATTCTAAAAAATTATTTTCAATTTCAAAATATATTCTTGGGGTTAAAGTTTTTGGTAAATCATCGATAACTTTTAAATTTTTTAAATTTTTTAAAATATGCCTATCCAAGATTGCAAGATTTCTATACCCTATATTCCTTAAAAAATGGCCAGCTTCTTTATAGCCATATCCTTTTACATTTTTAACCATAAAATCACGTAATTCTTTTGAATTTTTTATATTATCTAGACCCCTTTCAATTAAATTCCATTTTTTCTTTAATTCTAATAAATATTTTCCTTTATTGTTATGGAACCGAATTTTTCCGTTTAATATATTTATGGGATTGATATTATTATTTTTAAAATTCTTATCTTTAAACTCTAAAATACATTTCCATGCTTGTTTTGCAGAACTTTGTGGCGTTAAAATACAAAAACATGCCTCATAAAAATAATCTTCTTTTTTTACATTCTTAAAATCATCGAGTCTTTTTTTAATCAGAACCTTTCTTTTAGAATACTCTTCTTTAAGATTCATGAAACTTTCGATATGTTAAGATTTATAAATCATTCTTAATGTTTAAAACCAATTAAAATGTTAAACGAATCAAAAAAACCAACTGCATCGGTTTATCCTATAGATGACAAAACATTTAGTGTTTATGTTACTCATGACCAAAAATTAGACTCTATAGAAGATACGAGGGATATAATTAGAAGATATAAAGAATATCTAACCAAGAATGGAGCTAAACAAAATAGGAAAAGTCTATTTGAAACAAGGCTGATTAATGATAAAAGATTTTCAAAAGAAGTTATTGAAAGATATGCTGAAAAGATATTTTATTACTATCCAAATTTATGTTCTTCTCGGCTTGCAAGTTTTATTCCAGAATACGAACCTCATCTTTTGGAAGACTTATTAAAAGAAGATAAAAATTTCTCAGTTGAATTAAAGATACATAACTATTATTTTAAAAGTGATCGAAGCGAAGCTTTATCTTTAAGTGAAATTAAGAAACTTCCAAAAAAAGAAAGAACAAGATGGTATACTGAAAAATGTGCTTATATTGAACATGATGATTGTTTAAAAGACAAACTAGTAGTTGCGGTAGATGCTGTTTATCTTCTTATAAATTTGATTCATCCAATTTTTTTGGAGAATAAAAGAAAAGGTTTTGATCCGTTTTTAGATTTTGCCTATGATATTTCGCACGAAATAGAACATTTTTCAAGAAAACCACACATAAATGAGATAAGGAAATTAGATGAGGAGTATGAGGATAAGATACCTGAACTAAAAAAACGTGATTTTTATGTTGATTACCTGTTAAGAACTGTAGTCGAAGAGGGAATTTGCAATTATGCTGTTTATAGTAGAGACCCTTTTTATTTTTCACCAAAAATTATACAAAGATTTAGAAAAAAATTTAAAAATATATTGACTGTTGAAAATATAGATGATTATTTTGAAAAATCATTATATATAGAGAGTTATGAGGGAGATCATGCAGGGGTTTATTATGCAGGAGAAGCTTCATGTTATTTGGTAGGCTTATTACTAGAGAAAGAATTAAACAAAAAATTAATAAATATTAAATATAAAAACAAAGAAATTGAACCAGAAGATATTTCTAAAATATTAGAATCGGGTAATTTAAATAAAAATTATGTTTTATTTTCTTCTAATTTAGATGAATATTTAATAACCTATAAGCACATTCATAATTTAGGGTATAATGATTTTCTTATTAGACTAGAAGAAGCGCAAAAAATGCTTAATTTGAGAGATGAACATAAAATATTTGTGAGAGATGAGATCAATGAATTAGAATATAAGGCAAAAAAGATACCATGGGTAAAATAATCTAGATTTTGTTAAGAAGTTCTATTGGTTTTCTTTCGTCGTATCCTGAATCTGAATCGTGCCAATAGTTTATTTTATTTTCTCCAAGCTGCCAACATAAAAAGATTTCCTGACCTTTATGTATGGAATAAAAATCAACAAGGCCAAAATTTAAATCTTTAACAATTGCACCATAATTGAATATATCTTCTAAGATCTCATAAAACTCATAGTAAAGCTTATGCAAATTTTTTCTTGAATTTATTTCATTAAATATAAATTGAAGATCATCTTCACAATCAATCTCAAGATTTTTTATTAAATTTAATGTTTTTGAAATCCTAATGAGACGAACTAATTTGGAACTTACTTCAGGAATTAAATTTTGTGCTTCCTCAAGCGTAAAATACCTCTTTTTCATTTAATAATAATTTGAATAACTTATTTAAATATCTTTTTATTCAACTGTAACAGATTTTGCAAGGTTTCTAGGTTTGTCCACATCTAGATTTTTAAAATCGGCAATGTAGTAAGCAAATAATTGAAGGGGTATGACATTTAGAATTGGAGAGGTCTCGTTCATTGTTTTTGGAACTTTAATTATGTGGCTAACAATCTCATTAATTATCTTATCATCTTCGTTTATTAATGCAATTATTTTTCCTTTTCTTGCTTTTACCTCTTGTATGTTGCTTAAAATTTTTTCGTATGTACTATCTTTCGTTGCAATAAAAACTGCAGGCATATCATCATCAATCAAAGCGATTGGACCATGTTTCATTTCAGCTGCAGGATATCCTTCTGCATGAATATAAGAGATTTCTTTTAGCTTTAGGGCACCTTCTAAAGCAACTGGAAAGTTCATTCCTCTTCCAAGGTATAAAAAATTTTTAGAATCCTTATAAAATTCTGCTAATTTTTTTATTTTATCTCCTTCTTTTAATGTATCTGAAATTTTTTCAGGGATATTTTTTATTTCATTTAATAAATCTAAATCTAACTGAATTCCTTTACTTTGGTTTATGAATAAAGCGATTAATAATAAACTTGTAACTTGAGCCGTAAATGCTTTTGTACTTGCAACCCCAATTTCTGGTCCAACGTGTAAATAAACCCCTGAGTCCACTTCCCTAGAAATACTTGAACCAACAATATTTACAATTCCAAGGGTTTTAGCTTTTTTTTCTTTTGCAAGTTTTAATGCTGCTAAGGTATCTGCGGTTTCACCTGATTGTGAAATAACCATAATTAAATCAGTTTCATTTATAATTGGATTTCGATATCTAAATTCAGAAGCATAGTCAACTTCAACAGGTATTTTTGTAATATTTTCAATTAGATGTTTTCCAATTAAAGCAGAATGCCAACTTGTTCCACATGCAGTTATTATTATTCTTTTTATTTTGTTAAAATTTAAATTTAAACTTAATTTTATTTTATTATCTTTTATCCTTCCCCTTAATGTGTTTCTTATTGCTTCTGGCTGTTCAAAAATTTCTTTCAACATAAAATGCTTAAATCCTTTTTTTTCAATTTGATCAATTGTCCATTTAATTTCATGAACTTTTTTTTCAATCTCATTTCCATCTAAAGTTTTAATTTTGTAATCATTTTTGTTTAAAATAGCAAACTCATTATCATTAAGATAAACAACTTTTTTAGTATGATTTAAAATGGCTGTTGCGTCTGAAGCAATAAACATCTCTCCTTTTCCAATTCCAAGTATTAATGGAGATCCGCATTTAGCTGCAATAAT
This sequence comes from Candidatus Woesearchaeota archaeon, assembly GCA_964419925.1. Classification (GTDB taxonomy): domain Archaea; phylum Nanobdellota; class Nanobdellia; order SCGC-AAA011-G17; family GW2011-AR20; genus JBBSXG01. Next base: position 7,097 of record CAYQPR010000007.1, on the reverse strand, counting down.
CTTATTTTCATTTTTGTTTAAAATAGCAATACCGAATGCACCTTCAACTAATTTTAAAGATTCTAGAACCGCTTCTTCAAAATTATCTTTGTAGAATTTCTCAATTAAATGTGAAAGGACCTCTGAATCTGTTTCTGATTTAAACTTATGTCCTTCTTTTATTAATAATTCTTTTAAAGTTGAATAATTTTCTATAATTCCATTATGTATCACTGCAATCGAATCATTACAATCAAAATGAGGATGAGCATTGATCTCATTTGGTTCTCCATGTGTTGCCCAACGAGTGTGTCCAATTCCAATACTTCCTTTTAGTTCTTTTAATTTTTGTGAGTTTTCCAGTTCAGAAATTTTTCCTGGTTGTTTTACTAAACTTAATTCATTATTATTTAAAATACAAATTCCCGCACTATCATAACCACGATATTCTAATTTTTTTAAACCCTCAATTAATAAAGGAACAACCTCTTTTTCTCCAATATAACCTATAATACCACACATAAGAAAAAATAAAATAGAAGGTTATATATGGATTTCTATTTGTTATATATTTCTTTCAATAATAAAGCATCTTTTTCAACGTTAGGACTTTCGCAAACTACTACCCCTTTTAATTTAAACTCTTTCCAAACCTTAATTAAATCGTTATAATTCATATCACTTTCTTTTAGATTTAAATGATTTCTTTCTCCTTTTTCATTATAGTTAATACCTTGACAATGAAAATGCACATTATCTAAAGCAATTTTTCCTAGTTTCTTTTCCATTAAAGTTAAAACTTCTCTAAATTCATTTAAAGTATTCATTTTTCCGTTAGAATAAGCGTGCATATGACTCCAATCAATACAAGGAAGAACATTTTCAAATTCTTCACTCAAAGTAATTAATTCATTTATATTACCAAATTGTGAGATTTTACCTGCTGTTTCTGGACGAACCCAAATTTCTATATTCTCTTTCTTTAATTCTTCTAAAATAATTTTTATTGCATCTTTAACTTTTTTATAAACCTCTTCTTTTGTGTTTTTCATATTAAACGCAGGATGAAAACAAACTGAATAACCATTGCATAAAGAAGTTATTTTTGCACTTTCAACAATTCTTTGAATACTTGCATGCCATTTTGGTTTTTCTTGTGCGTTTAAATTAATGTAATAAGGTGAATGACAGGTTATGATTAAATTATTTTTTTTAACGAGTTCATTTACTTCAGGAGTTTTTTCTTTTTTAATATGAATGCTGTGAACAAACTCCAATTCCATTCCATCTAGATTTAGTTCTTTAACTCTTTTTAATCCTTCTAAAGTATTTGGTTTATTTGTGCTTAATGGGATTCCCGATGTAGAAAAGTTTAACTTAGTTGGTTTTATCATTTTAAATATTTTTTATAACCCTCTTTTTCAATTTGATCAGCTAATTTATGATCTCCAGAATCAACAATTTTTCCTTCAATCATAATATAAACTTTATTAGGTTTAATATATTTTAATATCCGATTGTAATGTGTTATTAATAATACACTTTTATTTTTATCTTTAAAATCATTTAGTCCATTTGCAACAATTTTTAGGGAAGTGACATCGAGTCCAGAATCGGTTTCGTCTAATATAGCTAGACTCGGGTTTAGTATAATCATCTGTAATATTTCCATTCTTTTCTTTTCACCGCCAGAAAATCCTTCATTTAAATATCTACTAATAAAACTCTTATCAATTTTTAATAAATTAATTTTTTCTTCTAATAGTTTTCTAAAACCAATAACTGATATTTTTTTATCATTTAGAGAATTATATGCTGTTCTCAAAAAATTACTTATGTTTAATCCTGGAATCTCTTGAGGATATTGAAAACTTAAAAAAATTCCTAACTTCGCTCGCTCATCAACCTTTAATTTTAAAATATCTTTATTATTATACAAAATCGAACCACTTTCAACAGTATATCTTGGATTGCCCATAATTATATTAGCAATTGTGCTTTTACCAGAGCCATTTGGCCCCATTAAAGCAACTATCTCTCCTTTCTTTATCTCTAAATTCAATCCCTTAACAATCTCCTTTCCTTCAATACTTGCATGTAAATTCTTAATTATTAAGCTCATAGTTCTTTACTCCTAATTTTAATGTATTCAACGATAATAATGCACATTTTAATCTTGCCTGAGTTAGTTCTATATTTAACATTTTTAAAATATCTTCTTTATTCAATTTTTTTATTTCATTGATACCTTTGTTTTTAACATAATCCAATAAGATATCGGCAGAAGCTAAGCTTATTGCACAACCCTTCCCCTGAAATTTTACATCTTCAATTTTGTTATTATGAAATTTTATCTCGATCTGCAATTCATCACCGCAAGATGTATTCTCATCATGAACTTTAACACTATAATTACTTAGATTTCCTTTATTATTTGGATTTTTATAGTGTTCAATTATTTCTTCTTTATAGATGCTCATTTTTCAAAAACCTTTTTAGATTTCAATATTCCTTTAATTAATTTATCAATATCCTTTTTAGTATTATAGATATAAAACGATATCCTTGCACTTCCAGGGATATTTAATTTTTTATGGAGAATCATTGCGCAATGGTGTGAAGCTCTAACACAAATTCCATCTTCATCTAATAATGTTGCAAGATCATGTGCATGAATATTATTAATATTAAATGCAATAACACCTAATCTTTTTAAATAATTTTTACTACCATAAATCTCGAGTCCATTTATTTTATTTAATTTTTCGAGAGCATATTTTGTTAGTTCTTGTTCGTGTTTTGAAATGTTTTTCATTCCAATTTTTTCAAGATATTCTAAGGCATAATAAAAAGCAACAACATCTGCAATGTTTTGAGTTCCACCCTCAAATTTTTCAATATTATCTTTAAATTTTAAACTATCCTTCGTAACCTCTAAAACAGTTCCACCTCCAGAAATAAATGGAGATAATTTATTAATTAATTCTTTTTTAATATATAAAACTCCAACTCCAAACGGACCGAGCATCTTATGACTTGAAAATACATAGAAATCACAATCTAAATCCTTAACATCAACATTCATATGAGGGATAGCCTGAGCACCATCAACAACTATTTTAATATTTTTTTCCTTGCATAGTCTGCTTATCTCTTTTATTGAATTTATTGTTCCAAGAACATTTGAAACGTGTGTAACACTTAAAACCTTAACTTTATTATTTAATTTTTCTTTTAATTCTTTTAAATTTAGTTCTCCGTTATTATCAAAACTTAAATATCCAATTTTAAATCCAATTTTTTTACTTAAAATTTTCCATGGAACAACATTACTATTATGCTCCATCTCAGTTAATAAAACAATATCATCTTTTTTTAATAAGTTTGCAAAATAAGCAAAAACAATCGAATTAATTGATTCGGTTGTATTTTTTGTGAAAATAATTTCATCTTTATCTGCATTGATAAATTCTGCAACCTTTTCTCTTGTTCTTTCATATAAATCTGTTGCTTCTTCACTTAAAGAATAGATTCCACGATGAACATTTGCATTATAATTTTCATAAAACTCTTTAATCTTATCTATAACAATTTTTGGACGCATAGATGTTGCTGCAGAATCCAAATAAATCAATTCTTTTCCATTTATTTTTCTCTTAAAAATTGGAAAATCTTTTTTTATATTTTTCATCTTATTTTTTCTCCAATTAATTTGTCTAATTCTCCAAAATTTACTTTATCAGTTACTTCTTGCAAGAATCCCTTAATTAAATTAACTTTTGCTTCCTTAGGATTTAATCCACGAGACATTACATAAAATAGTTTGTCTTCATCTATCTGGGAGACACTTGATCCGTGTGTGCATCTTACTTCATTATTATCGATTTCTAATTTAGGGGTTGAATTTGATTCGGCATTTTCGCTCAATAATATTGCATCTTGTTTCTGATACCCATTTGAATTAGAAGCATTTTTGTTGATTTTTATTAAACCCTTATAAAAAGATTTTGACATATCACTTAAAGCCCCTTTGGTTAGCATATTGGAATATGTGTTCTTGGCGTTATGAAATGCGTTAACTTGAATATCAAATTTTTGTTCTTTATTTCCAACAAAAACACCAAAATGTTCAAATCTTGAATTTTCTCCGTTTAAGTTTACACTTACATTTGAGGTAATTAGTTTTCCTCCAAAATTCAAGTCAAATAAACTAAAGTTTGAATCTCTATCGATAATTACTTCCCTTTTAATTTCATTGTTTGTGTTTATTGATGATTTTTGTAAATTAATCATGCTTAGTTTAGAATTTTTTTTTAAATCAATATTAAAATTTATTTTTGAATTTGATTCGTTTGAATTAAATATTGTCATTAGATTAAGCTCTGAATTTTCTTCTAAAGTTATAAAAAAATCTTGATTATTCTTGACTAATAATTTTAATTTTTTTCCTTCATTCTTTTTAATTATAATCTTCTTCATCCTATGCTTCCTTCCATTTCCAATTCAATTAACCTATTAAGCTCTACAGCATATTCTATTGGCAGTTCTTTTACTATTGGCTCTATAAAACCATTAACAATCATCTGTGTTGCTTGCTCTTCATTTAATCCACGACTCATTAAATAGAATATCTGTTCTTGAGAAATCTTTCCAACGGTAGCTTCATGAGCGATACTTAATTTATTTTGTTTAACTTCTATTACTGGAATAGTATCCGATTTAGAAATTCCATCCATCATTAAAGCATCGCATTGAACTTTTGATTTTGAATTAACTGCACTTTTTGCAATATATAAAATTCCCCTATATCTCGCTATTCCTCCATCCTTTGAAATACTTTTTGATTTAACTACTGAAGTTGTATTTGGGGCCAGATGATAAATCTTAGAACCAATATCCTGCTCTTGATTTTTTCCAGCATAACCTATGCTTAGATGATCAGCACGTGCATTTTCTCCTTTTAAGATAGAACAAGGGTAAACCATTGAAACTTTGGAACCCATATTACTTGTTATCCATTCTATTATTCCATTTTTTTCAACGATTGCCTTCTTTGTGTTTAGATTATAAGTATTATTGCTCCAATTTTCAGCACTAATGTATCTTAACCTTGCTCCTTCTTTAACAAATAACTCCACACAGCCTGCGTGCAGTGAAGCTGAATTATATTTTGGTGAACTGCACCCTTCTGCATAAACAGCTTCAGAATTTTTTTCTAATATAATTAAAGTATGTTCAAACTGTCCAAATGAACTTGTATTCATTCTAAAATATGCTTGTAATGGTTTCTCTAATTTAACATTTTCAGGAATATAAATAAAAGTGCCACCAGACCATACTGCACCATGTAATGAGATATATTTGTGTAAAGTTATTGGAATACATTTTGTCATGAAATATTCTTTAATTAATTCAGGATATTTTTTTAAAGCAATATCCATATCTTCAAAAATTACCCCTTTCTCTGCTAATTCTTCCTTTAACTTATGATAAATAACTAATGAATCATATTGGCCACCTGCGCCAGATAAATATTTTTGTTCGGCTTCTGGAATTCCTAACCTCTTAAAAGTATTTTTAATATCTTCAGGAACTTCTTCCCATGAATTAGAATTGTGTTTAGCATCAGGAACGGCATAATAAATTATTTCATCAGTATTTAGCTTTGATAAATCGGCCCCCCAAGTCGGAACAGGTTTATTTTTATATACTTCAAAAGATTTTAGCCTAAAGTTTAACATCCATTCAGGTTCATCTTTATTTTTAGAAATATTTTTAATAACCTCTTCGTTTAATCCGATCTCAACTTTATATTTATGATTATCTGGGTTCTTATGTTCAAACATCTCTTTAATTCTTGTATTAACATTCATTTTTCATAAATACATATTTCACAATTTTTTGGCAGGCTTGAATCATATTTATGATGAATTCCACAAATAAACCGAGTTTTTCTCATAAAAGAAATAATCTTTTCAACTTCTTTCATTACTTCTCCTTTAAGGATTATTCTTTTTGAAGATATTCTAATGTAGTTTTTCATTTTTTCATCAAAACTAACCTCATTTCCCCTCTTTTCTTTTAAATACTGAGAAACTGCTGCTTCAGTTATTCCCAATTTTGAAGCTATCTCTCTTTGGGTGAGTCCATCGTTTACTAAAAATTTACTTAACTCCCTTCTAATAGCTGGAAGCAAATACCAAACTTCTATTTCCTGCGGATATATCATTGTTAACTATTGTTAAGTAAGCTTTATAAATTTTTTTAAATTGAAATAATTATGAAAAAAGTTTCACTTTTTTACTTTAGTTTATTTTTATTTAATCTAAATTGTAGCAATATAAATACATTAACAACTAAAGAGCTAGTTCCAATAACAATTAAAGATGAGAATTATTTTTTAAATAGAACAATAGAGGGATATTATGACTATGCTCTAAGATTTACAAAAGAGCATAATATTGATATTTATTCGTTACTTAGTTCAGAAAGTAAACTAAATCTAGATAGAAAACCCGATTTTTGTTTAATTGATTTAGATGGTGTTAAAAATGAAAATGGATTAGAAACCTATGAGGTTGGATTAAAATTAAATTCAGAGGAAAAATATGATACTGTTAATGTTGGAGAAATTATTTTAAGATTAATTAAATAATTCTTTTTTTGGTTTCTTTATCAACAATATGAATTACATTTACAGGGCAAGCGTCGGCTGCATCTTTATTTATTGGGAAATCTTTTTCATTGATGTCTAAATGTTCATAGCCATCATCCGTTTTTTTTGACCCAATTACATCTGCTTTTCCATCTTCTTTGCTTAATACCCAAAATTCTGGGGCTAAAACCGCACATGCACCGCAGGCAATACAATTTTCTCGGTCATGCTCTATTTTGTATTTTTTAGGTTCCATATTCTCTCTGTTCTTAGTTAAGTTTATATATTTTTTTAATTAAGATATTAATATGAAAATATACACTTTTAAAGGCATTCAGAAAAAAGGTGAAGAAGAAATTGATGTAAATGGTTATTTTAATATATTACCAAAAGAGTACGAATTTAAAATACCAATTTCTGGAAAATTTATTATTAAAAAAGAAAAAATGCTATACGAAGTAAA
>CAYQPR010000006.1:0-39779 GCA_964419925.1 Candidatus Woesearchaeota archaeon | reverse complement strand
CGCGTTCAATCGCGTTCAATCGTTCAAATCAATCGTTCATGAACGTTCAATCGCTAAAAAACAATATAACTCCTGCTCAAAAAAAGGTAATTCATATTCTAAATATTGCTGAAACTCCCTTAGAATATGAGGATATTGCTAAAGAATTGGGTATTAGTGTAATTACGGTCAGAAGGCACCTAAATGATCTAAAAAAGATAGGTTTTGACTTAAAAGAAAAGGTGAATATTGAGAATGGAAGGAAGGTTTTTTTCTTAGAAAAAGCGACTAAAAAAGCTATAATGAGACGAAGATAGTAGACTTAAATATATAAAATTGAGTTCTTTTTGAAGCATTAAGTAGACTTAATTTATGATAAATGAGATGATAATTTGATAAAAAATAACTAAAAAGGGAGTTATACCTTAAAGAATGCACTTAAATCTTAAAAAGTGAGAGTTTAATTTTTAGGGATCTGTGAGTTAAAGTGGATAATTTCAAGATAAATTAAAAATAATAAAAAAAATAGATAAATTTAGAGAAAAAATGAGGATAAAGTGATAAAAAAATAGAAATTCCGAGAAAATGAGTTTAAACGTAGACTTAAATAATGATTAAAAATCAGGTTCTGATGAAGATTTAACCTTGGAGGGTCTATTTTCTCTGATAAGGAGTACCTCCCCAATTAGATTTTGACCCCTAAATTCTTTAAGTACCCTAAACTTGGTCTTTCGGTTAAACTCCCGCTCCCCATATATTGGATATCCTCTGTTGATTAAATCATTGACATATATCCTAACATTGTTAATAGTAATGTTAAGTTTATGTGCGATCTCATCATATGTAACTGCTCCGTGTTCTTCTTCTAGTTGATATATTGCTAAAAACACGGAAAATTCCCGATCTGTGAGGTGCCTAAATTTTTCGACGGTAAACGAATGTATAACCCTGCGCTTATCATCATTAATCATCATTAATAAAGAACCACCATCATTAATAACCCTCTGATTTCCAGTGGAGATTAGTTCAATTTTATCTTTTAATTTAGAAATAAGCTCATTTTGAGCTTTAATGCTTTCTTTTAATATTAAAATATCATTATTTTTATTAATAAAGGTTAATTTGAGCTCATCTAACTCTTTCTTTAAAATACTAATATCTTCACGAACTTTTATGAAAGATCCTTTTATCCTTTCTTCAAAAGACTCCATTTATAGAAATGAATGACAAAAATATAAAAAGGTTTTGATATGATTAATTAGAAATAATTTAAATTAATTATTTTATAATGGTTATGCTTATAAGATTAATCTAACTTTTGTACATATTTTAAAAAATAGATAATTAATAGTGGGAAAGTATTTAAACAAAATAAGGTTTAAGATTTTATGGAAAAAGAACTTAGGATATTAAAGACCATGAAAAAAGATGGTTTAACCTGGGTTCAAGCTTCTAAAAAACAAAAAGAGATTAAGACCCTAGAAGATTTCTAACCAATATATTGACTATAATCTTTAGATTTAACTTGTTCTAGTTTTGGGAGTGATAAATGAGGAGGTAAGTTAATATCTTGAGATAGTGATAGCGCTTTAATATTAGCTTTTGAAAGGATTGTGTTAAATAAGCTCTGCATCAATGAAGGAGGTAGTTTCTTCTCTTTTTTCCAGTCTTGAACAATTTCTTTAGTTTTTTTTGGATCATCAATATACATCATATTTCCTTTTATACTAATTGCACCAACTTTTGGTTCATAATCCAACCTAAACTCAAAAAAGAATTTAATTACCTCTTGTTTTTTATCTATGCTAATTTCTTCTTGTTTTAAATCAACAATGTTTAAAGTGTGTTTAACATTAATATTACCTTTTATTTGATCTACTTCCTTTGAAGCTTCTATCTTGTCAAAATTAAACCCTATAAATGGCATGGTTTTTTCGAATTTATAAAGTATATAAAGTTTTTGTTTGTTGTTAAGGTGAATAAGATAAATTTATATATTTAGTTCTTAAAAAACTTTAAGTGTCAAAGATTTCGGATAAATTAATTGAGAAAATAAAAGAAGAGGTTTTGAGAACACTCTATGATTCTTATCCCGAGTTTAAGTATACCTATCAAGTTTCTGAAGTATTGTTGAGAGATGACCAATTTATCTTAAAATTATTAAAAGATATGCAAAAAACTAACCTCGTGTCTAGTTTTGAAGAAACAGAGGGGAAAAATATTAAAAGAAAATGGAGTCTCTCTAATGAAGCATATAAAAAATATAAAGAAATTTTAGGTGATTAAATTTTTTAAAATACTTTCTTTTCCTTTCCAATCAAGAGCTACCTTTAAAACTTCTTTAATTGAGGTTACAGGGATTATTTTAATTTTACCTTCATCTTCTTTCATTAATAAAACATCATCTTCATTTGATTTTGGAATAATAACATTCTTAATTCCTGCCTCTATTGCAGCTTCAATTTTAGCGGTCACGCCTCCAATTGCAAGTACCTCGCCTTTAACACTTAAGCTTCCAGTCATTGCAAAATCTTGTCTTATTGGAATATCTTTAAGCGCTGAAATAATTGCAACAGCAACTGCAATACTTGCTGAATCTCCTTCAACCCCCCCATCAGAGGTTTGTAAAAATTGAACAAAAATATCATATTTTTCTTTAATATCTTCTCCAAAATGTTTTAACACAATTGCAGAAACATTTTTTATAGCTTCTTTTGCAATTTTTCCGAGCTGTCCCGTGGCAATAAATTCAGCCTTCCTTCCCCCAAGAACAACTTCAGATTCAATTGGAAGAACAATTCCTGAAAAATGATCATCTGAGCCCATTACAGCAAGGCCGTTTACTTTTCCAACGATGCTTCCTTTTGTTGTTATTACTTGATATTTCTTTTTATGTTCAATATATTTATCTGCGATTTGTTGTTCTAAAGTTCTGGCCAATTTCATAGCTTTTTCAATATGGTTTGGTTGAACTATTTTTGAATTTTCTTCTAAAGCAATATCTCCTGAAGCCCTAACTAGCCCCCCAAGTTCTCTTAATCTTAAGGTTAACTTTCCGGATGTATTTGATCTGCGCCTAGCTTCTTCTATTATTTTGTCTACAGCTTCTTTACTAAAATGTGGAATTTTTCCATCTTTAACAACTTCTTGAGCAACAAACCTAGAGTATAAATCCCTATTTTCAGGGGTATCCTTAATATCGGAATCCATATACACTTCATATCCATAACCTCTAATTCTGGATCTTAATGCCGGATGCATTGAACGAACAGTCTCTAAGTTACCTGCAGCAACTAAAACAAAGTCACATGGAACAGGATCACTTCTAGTCATAGCCCCACTTGATCTCTCGCTTTGTCCCGTTATTGGAAATTTTTTTTCTTGAATTGCTGTTAATAATTCTTGTTGTGATTTTGGAGATAAATTTGCAATTTCATCAACAAACAAAACCCCCCCATTTGCACGATGTATCATTCCAGGGATTAATCTTTCATGAGCCGGTGTTCCCAAACCCCCGCTTTGTAATGGATCGTGTAAAACATCCCCAAATAAGGCACCTGAATGAGCCCCAGTTCCATCAATGAATGGAGATCTTTCTAAAGTTGAATTATCTATTAATAGTTTTGGTGTCCTGATTAATCCTTGCCCAAAACTAATACGTTTATTTAAATTCATAAATAAAATAAATGCCGCCAAAAATACCATACTTCCGATCAAAGAGGCTGCCGCCATAATGTCTCCATAATATTTTCTAACCCACCATGGTGCAACCATTGTAATAATTAATAAAACAAAAAATAAAAGATTTTGATTTTTCATTGATGCTGATTCTTGAAGTTTTATCTTTGAAACAAACTTCCTCCCCTCACCTTTTTTCATTTCTTTTATTATTGGAGTATTCTCATCAGATGTATTTTGAAATGCAAGAATATCTATAAGTTTTTCTTTTGGGAGTAATTCTGCTAGCCCTTGCCCAATTAACGATTTTCCGATTCCTGGTGGTCCTATTAATAATAAATGTCTTCTTTGTTTTGCTACTTTTTTTACAATATTAACTGCGTTTTCTTGACCAATAATCTGATCAATAATATTCTTAGAAGTTTTTATCTCGGCAGTTGTCTTAAAACTATTTGATTTCATAGAGTTAACTTATAATCTCAAATTTAAAAAGATTTAGGTTTTAAAAAATTAGATTATTTCTTCTTCCGCAACAACAACAAAATCACCAATAGCAATTACAGAAGTATAAGGTATTAATGGATTTCCAGTTTTATCTTTTTCTAATTCTAATCCTTCGCAATAACCTGTTGGATTTTTAACAACTAAATGGACAACTTCTCCACTTCGAGTTTCAAATAATAAATCTCCAACAAAGCCAAACTTCTTTCCAGTCTTTGTGACTATTTCCCTTCCCAGCAATTGCCTAGAATTAAATTTTTTATCTTCTTCTAACATTTTTAGCCTCTTAATTATCTCTAGAGTAACAACTTATTTATAAACTTTGTGTTTATAAAAATATAAAAATATAAAAATATTGAGGATAAAATGGTAGTGAAATAAAATATTTGAAATCATTTTGATATAAAAAAAGAGGGTACTCTCCCACCATGGTTTCGATTGTATAACATTTTAAAAATGGTATTTAGATTCTGATTAATTTTTAGGTTATAATTAATTAAAATACAGATTTTTTTAATATTTTATTTGATTTTATCTGATTTTTAATAATTTTTTATAAAACTAAAATTTTAGTGTTTTAAGATTCAATTTTTAATAATTTAAAGAATTTTTTATTTTTATTTTTATTTTTATTTTTTAAGCTTTTCTATATTAATAAATATATTTAATAAATTAATAATTATAATTATTATATTAGGGTAGTTTATATTAAGTCTACATATTATTTTAGATCTCCATGTTTAAAATATCTTCAGAGGAAATGATGGTGTCAGTATACCTTTTTTAATATAACAATCTTTAAATATCCAATTGAAATTTTAAAAATAAAATGGGGATTAATGATTTATCAAAATTTTTTGAAAGTTATCTTTCACAAAGTCCTATTTTTTTAAATAAAAAATCTTTACAAGGTAATTACACTCCCGAAGATATACCTCATAGGGATGATCAAATTGAACAACTCGCAACAATTCTAGCTCCTGCACTAAGAATGGAAAAACCGAGTAATGTTTTTATTTATGGAAAAACAGGAACAGGAAAGACATGTGTTACTCAACACGTAATGCAAGAAATATTAGACATTTCTCAGAAAAAAAATTTAAATTTAAAATATTATTATTTAAATTGTAAATTAAAAAAAGTAGCAGACACAGAATATCGGTTGATTGCACAATTAGCGAGGGCTTTTGGAAAAGAAGTTCCAGCAACAGGACTACCCACTGAGGAGGTTTATAAATTATTTTTAGATTCAATAAATTCAGATAATCAGCTAATTGTTTTAATTCTCGATGAAATTGATCAGTTGGTTGCTAAAACAGGTGATGGAATATTATATAACTTAACTAGGCTAAATTCGGAATTAACAAAATGTCAGCTTTCAATTATAGGAATCTCAAATGATTTAACTTTTACAGATAATCTAGACCCGAGAATTAAATCAGGATTATCTGAAGAGGAACTTTTATTTCCACCATATAATGCATTTCAACTACAAGATATTTTAAGAAAAAGATCACTAATTGCTTTTCAAAATAATATATTAGACGAAGGGGTTATTGAGAAATGTGCGGCTTATGCGGCGAGAGAACATGGTGATGCTAGGAGGGCTTTGGAATTATTAAGGGTTGCAGGAGAATTAGCTGAAAGAAAAAATGACTCAAAAATTAAATTAATTCATTTAGATGAAGCTGAAGATAAAATTGAGAAGGATCGTATTTTAGATACAATAAGAACTCAACCAAAACAATTTCAAATAGTTTTGTACGGAATTTTAAATGTTTGTGGGGAAGATAATAAAATATTTACTGGGGAAGTTTACGAGTTTTATAAAAAAACATGTACTAAAGTTAATTTAAAACCCCTAACACAGAGGAGGGTTTCTGATATAATTTCTGAATTTGATATGTTAGGAATAATTAATTCTAGAATAATCTCTAAAGGGAGGTATGGGAGAACTAAAGAAATAGTTGTAGCAATTCATTCCTCTACATTTCCAAAAATTAAAGAGATATTAAAAGAGGGATTGGGGTTATGAGTAAAGTTGTGAATTATTTAATGAGTAAAGGTTATTTAGTCGATCCTAATTTAATTAAAGATTTGGTAGAAGAAGATGGTGTTAGAATTATTAACTATTTAGATTGTTTAGAAGATAAACCACTAATTATTGACAATATTTTGATAGATTTAATAAAAAAAGAAGAAAGTAATATAAAAATTCACTCGTTAGAATTACCTGAAAATGAGATTAATTATCCAATCAAATTAACTTCTTCTGAGGAAAGTGAATCAAATGTAATAATAATAAAAAATTATTTTATAGGTAATAAAAAATATAGTGTTCAAGATTTTGTTCAGCACTTTAGATTAAGATATAATAAATTAAAAAATTTATTAATTTCGCGAATAGAATTACAAGAGGCAACTTCTATCAGTAGGCTCGTTAATAAAAAGATAAATGATCATGTTGCAGTGATAGGACTTGTTTTAAATAAAAAGATAACTAAAAATGGAAATATTATTTTAAGTTTAGAGGACCCTACAGGAAATTTAAATATTATTTTTAGTAAAAATAAAAATGAATTATTTAGTTCGATTAATGATGTTTTGTTTGATGAAGTTATAGGCATTACCGGAAAATTAGGTGATGGTGTTGTGTTTGCAGATGGCTTATATCTTCCAGACTTACCTTTAGACCTGAAATTAAAAAAATCAGATGTTGAGGAATATGTTGCATTTACCTCCGATATGCAAGTGGGAAGTAAGGTTTTTTATGAAACTAATTTTTTAAAATTTATAGACTGGTTAAATGGCGATTATGGGTCTCCACAACAAAAGGAAATTGCTAAAAAAGTTAAATATTTATTTATTCCGGGAGATCTTGTAGACGGTGTTGGGGTTTATCCCGGACAAGAAGAGGACCTAGAAATTACAGACATTTATAAACAATATCAAAAATTCGCGGAATATATTTTAAAGTTAAGAAAAGATTTGAAAATTATTCTTTCTCCAGGTAATCACGATTCTGTAAGAATTGCTGAACCTCAACCTCTGCTCGATAAAAAAGCAATCGGTATTTTAGCAGAGCTTCCAAATATTTTTTTAACAACAAATCCTGCAATTGTGAATATAGGGTCAACAGAATCATTTCAAGGTTTTAATGTTTTAATATATCATGGATTTAGTTTTCCTTATATAGCAGAAAATGTTGATAGTATAAGAAAAGCTGGAAGACTTGATAATCCTGAGATGATAATGAAATATCTCTTACAAAGAAGACACCTCGCACCAACTCATGCGTCTAACCAATATCTTCCATCAGCAGAAGAGGACCCTCTATTTATCGAAAAGATTCCCGACTTTTTTATTTCAGGACATATTCATAAAACAAAAGTTATGAATTATAAAAATATTACTTTAATGAATTGTAGTTGTTGGATTGCTCAAACTGAAGATCAAGAAAGAAGGGGGATACAACCTGATCCATGTAAAGTTATTTTGGTTAATTTAAAAACCAGAGAAATAAAAATTTTAAATTTTATGGACTCTTAAAATGAACGCAGAAGAATATTTTAATAAACTGGACGAGCAGATAAAGGGGGTTTACGAAGTTGCTCAAAAAGCACGTTCTCAGGGTTATGACCCTCATCCATTTGTTGAAATTCCATTAGCAAGAAACATGGCTGAAAGGGTAGAAGGTTTAATCAGCGCAATTGCACCACAACTTAAAGGGTCGGGAATGGTAAGTCGAATTGAAGAGTTAGAAATTAAACTTGGAAAATTAGATTGGAGAGTTGCAATGACAATAGGGTTGGAGGTTGCTCAAGAAAAATTTTGTAAATTTAAAGGTAAGTTTGAATCAATGGAAATTGGAATTAGAATTGGACTTGCTTATTTATCGAACGGTGTTGTGTCTAGCCCTCTAGAAGGATTTACAAATTTAAGAATTAATAAAAGAAAAGATGGGAACGAATATTTTTGTTTAATGTTTTCAGGTCCAATAAGGAGCGCGGGTACTACAGTAACATGCGGAAGCATTTTTGTTGCAGATTATATTAGAAAACAGATGGGATATTTTGAATATGACCCGACCGAGGAAGAGGTTAAAAGGTCTATAATTGAAGTATATGATTTTCATGAAAGAATAAATAATCTTCAATACTTACCAAGTGAACCAGAAATTGAGTTTATGATAAAACATTTGCCTTTACAAATTAATGGAGACCCTAGTGAAAAATTAGATGTTTCAAATTATAAAGATTTAGACAGAATTGGAACGAATAAATTAAGAAATGGTTTTTGTTTGGTTGTTGGAGAATCTCTAACTCAGAAGGCACCAAAATTCTGGGGAAAAATAAGTAAATGGTTTAAAGAATATGGGATGGAACAATGGGGGTTCTTGGAGGAGTTTGTTGCTCTACAAAAAAAGGTTAAAGCACATGAAAAAAAACAAGAAGTTTCTACAGTTAAATTAAAACCCGATTTTACTTATATTAAAGATCTAGTTGCTGGAAGACCTGTTTTAACTCACCCCTTAAGAAAAGGTGGTTTTAGATTGAGATATGGAAGAAGCAGAACTTCTGGATTAAGTAGTATGAGCATGCATCCTGCAACGATGGCATTATTAAAAGATTATATTGCAGTGGGAACTCAACTTAGATATGAAAGGCCAGGTAAATCTAGTGCAATGGCTCCCTGCGATACCATCGAAGGACCAATTGTAAAGTTAAAAGACCAAAGTGTTGTTTTTATTGAAAACGAATCCCAGGCAAGAGAAATTAGGGATAATGTTGAAGAGATATTATTTTTAGGAGATTTTTTAGTAAATTATGGAGAATTTTTTAATCGAGCTCATTTTTTAGTTCCATGTGGTTATAATGAAGAATGGTGGTTACAAGAATTCAAAAAAACTATTTTAGATAAAAATAAAGAAATTAATTTTGAATATTTAAGTTGTGAACTTGAAATTGAACAACAACTGTTAGAAAAAGTTTTCAGAAAACCCTCAACAAAAATTAGTTTTGAAGATGCAATTAATATCTCTTTGAAATATAATGTTCCGTTACACCCTCGGTATACTTATCATTGGGATGATATCAACAAACCTCAATTTTTAAGTTTAATCGAGTGGTTTAAAAAAGGAGAAATTGCACAAGGAAACATTATTCTTCAACTAAATTATAATGTTGAAAAAGATATAAGTGATTTAGATCCTAAAAGAATTTTAGAGATAATTGGGGTTCCTCATAACGTTCTTTTTGGAGAGCGAGTTATAATTAATGGAGATGATGCAAAATCTTTATTGTTTACATTGAATAAATTTAACGTTGTTATAGATTCTGAAAACATTCTTGAAACTTTAGAAAAAACATGTGGCGTTAAAATTAGGGATAAATCTGGAACTTATATTGGTGCAAGAATGGGTAGGCCTGAAAAAGCAAAATTACGTAAACTGGATGGTAGCCCCCATGTATTGTTTCCAATCGGCGAAGAGGGGGGGAAACTAAGGAGTTTTCAAGCAGCACTTCATGAAGGAAAAATAACTGCAGAATTCCCAGTATATTATTGTGAAACATGCCAAATTGATACAATATATCCAAAATGTGAAGTATGCGAATCAAATACAATTAAAAAATATTTTTGTGAATCTTGTGATAGTTTTCTCGATGAAAAATGTAGTAAACATGAAAAAAGCAAAAGTTTTATTACAAAAAGTCTTTCGATAAATCATTTTTTTAAATATGCAAAACAAAAAGTAAATTTGGAAAATGTTCCAGATTTAATCAAGGGAGTTAAGGGAACAAGTAATGAAGATCACACTCCTGAAAACCTTGCTAAAGGCTTACTACGAGCAATGCATTCACTTTATGTAAACAAGGATGGAACAATAAGATATGATATGACTGAAATGCCAATTACAGCATTTAGATTAAAAGAAATTGGAACAAGTGTTGAAAAAATAAAAGAGTTGGATTATTTTAATGATATTTATGGAAACGAAATTATAAATGATGAACAACTGATTGAGATTAAACCGAGTGATATTATCCTTCCAGCATGTACGGATGCTATAGAAGAAGGTGCAGATATTGTTTTTATCCGGATAGCAAATTTCATAGACGATTTATTGGAACGTTTTTATCATCTTCCAAGATACTATAATATTAAGAAAAGAGAAGATTTGGTTGGACACCTTGTTATTGGCTTAGCCCCACATACATCTGCAGCAATCATTGGAAGGATTATTGGATTTTCAAGAACACAAGGATGTTTTGCTAACCCAATGTGGCATGCGGCTCAGAGAAGAGATTGCGAAGGTGATGAAAATTGTGTAATCCTTTTAATGGATGCTTTAATAAATTTTTCAAGAAAGTATCTTCCTGCTCATAGAGGAAGTACCCAAGATGCTCCACTAGTTATAACATCTAAATTAATTCCTAGTGAAGTTGACGATATGGTCTTTGATATGGATGTAGTATCTGAATATCCTCTCGAGTTTTATGAAGCCGCTCAACAATATAAATGGCCTTGGGAAATCAAAATTGAACAATTAAAAGATAGATTAGGAAAAGATAATCAATATTATAATTTTAAATTTACACATGACACAAGTGATTTTAATTCAGGTGTAAGATGTTCAGCTTATAAATCAATTCCAAGCATGCAAGAAAAAGTTTTAGGCCAAATTTATTTAGCCGAGATAATAAGGGCAGTTGATAGTAAAGATGTGGCGAGATTAGTTATTGAAAGACATTTTATTAGGGACATTAGGGGTAATATGAGAAAGTTTAGTACACAAGAGTTTAGATGTGTAAGTTGTAATGAAAAATATAGGCGACCTCCTTTAATTGGGGTTTGTTCAAAATGTCAAGGGAAACTTTTATTTACTGTTGCAGAAGGATTTATAATGAAGTATCTACAACCTGCTTTAGATCTAGCAGAAAAATTTGAACTTCCGCCATATTTACAACAGAGTTTAGAAATTACAAAATTAAGGATTGAAAGTATGTTTGGGAGAGAAACAGAAAAACAACAGAGTTTGAATAATTGGTTTGCATAAAATGAAAATAAAAAGAAAATGTAATTATTGTAATAAAATAAAGATTATTCACATAGACAAAAATGTTCCAATATGCGAAGAATGTTTACATTTAGAAAAAATTAATAAACATTATAAACTAAAACTAATGTTTGTAATTTTAATCATCGTGCTTATTTTTTTATTATCTTTTTTGATTAAATAATTTTTTATTTAGAAAGGTTTTAATATTAGATTGAATTGTGAGATTTATGCCTGGACTGGAGTCTTTGGTAAACTCAAGCAAAAATCTCTTTAAAAAAGTAAAAAAAGAGGTTAAAAATCTTCCTTACTATCTATTGTTTTCTTCGATGGTTTATCTTGGGTGCAATGATAAAGAAAGTAAACCGAGTGAGGTTAACGATCCTCCAAAAGACCCTCCAATTGTTTATCAAGGTAATCAAGGTAAAGGAAAAACAAATGAAAAAGGAGAGATTATATTTAAGGAGAAATCTACTGGAGAAGATGTAACCATCTCTGTTTTAAATGACCGCGCTGTTCCAGTTAAAAATATTGAGGTGGTTTATATTGATGGAGATTCTTATGAGACATTTATAGCAACAGATCCGTCTGAAAACTATTTACCTTCTTTTAATATTTTTGAACATAACTCTTCTCATGAATTAAGGGTTTATCCCTTTGATTGGGAATGGTTAAGTACTTCTATAAATAAAGCCACTTCAATTTTTAAATATATTAAAAAAGAACTGTTGACGGATGGAGAAGGATGCAATTCTACAGATTATATAAGAACCGTTAGCGGAAAACAATATTACAATTATTATAAAGTCAGAAATGGGATCAACATTTTTGTTTTAACACAATTTGGGATGGAGCCAATTGTTAAAGTAATTGAATCCCTTGGAAAAACTAATGATTTTCTTGGGGAGACTTTTGATTTTGATGAAGAAGCTTATTTTAAATCCACTAACTGGGATCAATACATTATCACATCTTCTCCAGGAAATTTGATAACAACTACACGTTACGTTGATGTACAGAGTAATCCACCATGGATATCTAATTTAGAAACAATTGTTAGGGGGGATAGCATTTATTTTTCTTGGAAAGGAAATGATAAAGAAGATTATGGAACTATTTCAAATTTTAAAGATTTAACCATTTGTGAAGGACCCACTACAGGTTCTGATTTAGTATATGAACCTCGCATTATGACCCCAGATGGTTTTGTTATTACTAGCTGGCAAACTAATCAGAATAAACTTGCTCGTAAAATTTTTCAAAACGGAAATTTTTCATTTGAAGTTGGAGTCGAAGATGAAGTTGGAAATAAAAATGTATCTGAAAGAAGGAGTTTTTCTATTCCCTCTTATTTAAATGATACTTTAATTATACAACCAGATAGCTTACATGGTAAGGATGCAGCTGTTGAGGTTGAACTTCAAAATGGGAATCCAAATCCAATTCGAGGAGCTAATGATAATTATGATCATGGGGGGATAGCTGTTTGGCGTTATGAAATTGGAGATTATTATTGGATATCGAGAGCTTACCTTGAGTTTAATCTAAAAGATTTATCCCCTAATAAGGAGATTAAATCTGCTAAGTTGAAAGTTTACGGGTCAATGGGAGGATATGATTCTTTTGCCAATGTTGAATTAAGAAAAGTTACAAGTTCTTGGACAGAAAAAGGGGTTACTTGGGCTAATCAACCTACAATGGAAAATTTTTCGATTTCGAGAATTTACGTTGATAATCTAATTTATGATGAATGGTACGAATTTGATGTTACTAACCTAGTTAATCAATGGAAATCAGGGGTTACAAATAATGGTGTTGTTTTAAAATTAATCCCAGAAGAAGAAAACGGTCAAAATATAGGCGATAAGCATTTTAATTTTAAAACTTCTGAGACCGATATATATGAATATGTTGGTTCAAAACCAAGGCCAAAATTAGAAATTATCTATAAATAGCTATAATAAAAAATATAAAATTACTGGGAGAATTAAACAACCCATTAAATTATTTCTACCGATCCCATATGAGTTTGTAAATAATCCTATTGATGTTGAAACTATAAGAACGAATAAACCAATCCAACCAGTTATAATAATCACTAAAATAAAAATTAATGAGATAATCATTAAACAAAGTTTTTGATAATTTACTTTACTCATAATATTTGAAAAAAGTTTTGCAAATTTTAATGTTAAGAGTGTTGCACCGCCTGTAGCAATCAACGAAACACCCATAAATAAAATTAAATGATTTATTGTGAAGTTTTCTAATAACTTTGAGATTGCTACAACTGAGCCAGAACGTGCTTTATCAATAGAGTATAATGCTAAAAAACTAACAATCATTACAAATGTGTTTATGCTCCCAACAACAATTAAAAATTTTTCAGGTGAAATCTTTTTATCATACGAAGTTGCAACTGCAGCAGCTTGACTCGATCCTAAACCAGGAAATAATCCCAAAATAAAACTAGCTATGAATCCAGAACTCATTGCAGTTGTTAAATCTTTTTTATTTAGATTTACTTCTGTGAACTTTTGTTTCGGAATTTTTGTTTTTTGAAAAATACTTGTGATTAAACTACTAATACCAAATAAACCTGAAAGTAAAGGAAATAAAGGCTCTTTTAATTCTAAATTGAAAGTGATTATCCCTAAAATTCCGGAAAGTAAAAAAATTATTAATGCGAAAACTTTTGATTTTTTATCTCGAAGAATAAACAACAAAACAAAGAAAATTAAAATATATGGAATAAATGGTTGAATAAATTTATATAAAAATTTGATTATGGGAATTCCTAACGGGGTAAATGCAACCATTATAATTACAGCTAATAAACTTCCTACTGCGGTTAATGCAACTGCTTCATAACCTCTTCCTTGTAATAATAATCTATGACCAGGTAAAACTCCTAGTTCCATCCCTGCATCTGGAGCACCTAAGAAAATACTCGGGATTGCGTCTAAGAATGTATGGGTAACTGACATCGATATTATAATTACTGATATTGTAATAAATGAGATATAATCTGATAAGAAAGTAGAAATGGATAACATAATAACAACTGCTAAATTAAGATGTAATCCTGGAACTAATCCGGTTATGATTCCGATACTTATTCCAATTAAAGTTGCTATTAATATTTCTAATAACATTTAGTTTACAGAATCTAGATGGATATAAAAATCATTTCTTTAACGCGTTATTATAATTCTCTTCAACTTGTTTCCAATTTATGACATTAAAAAATGCTTCAATATAATCTGCCCTTCTATTTTGATATTTTAAGTAATAACCATGTTCCCATAAATCAATTCCAACTATTGGAATTTTTCCCTCACTAATTGGACTATCCTGATTAGATGTTTTTATAATTTCTAATCTGTTTTTATTTAAAACTAACCAACACCACCCTGATCCAAAAATGGCATTTGAATTTTCACTAAATTTTTTCTTAAATTCGTCATAACTTCCAAATTCTTCTTTTATTAATTCAGAAATTTTTCCAGAAAAACTAATATCTTTTTTTAATAACTTCCAAAACATGGAATGATTAAAATGACCCCCGCCATGATTTCTTACAGCAGTTCTAATGTCTTCTGGAATCTTACTTAAATCTTTAATCAACTCTTCAGCCGTTTTATTTTTTAATTCAGGATATTTTTCTAGTGCTACATTTAATTTGTCAATATAGGCTTGATGATGTTTAGTATGATGAATTCTCATTGTTTGTTCATCTATAAATGGTTCTAATTCATTATATCCATAACCTAAGTCTGGAAGTTTGTGTATCATTGTTATTATAAGATTTTATTAGAATATATAACTATTGCTTTAGAAATCTATATAAATGTTTTTGTAATCTTATTTATTGGTGATATGCTAAAAAAAGGGGTGGTATCACCTTATAAAAAATGTTAACTGCAAAATATATTCACAAATCAGCAAGGTTGCGTTTGCAAACCCAATCAAATTACCCTGTTGATGAGGGGTATAATCATGATGATATCTTTCGATATTCTTCTAAGTTGGAGAATTGTTCGAATGAAGATGAGAATAATCTTGAAAAAAAACTTAAGTCCTACTTGATTAGAATTAAATTTGATTTTTGATTATAAAATTGTTATTTTCTTTGCAATAATTTCAATTTTATCTTTGTAATTTGTAACTTGTCCTTCTATTTCCAAAATATCTCCTTTTGTTAAATTAATTGGCTCGTCTTTAAAAACCACAACAGAAATTTCTCCAGAGAAATCTTTCACGTTTAACAAATATAAACCGGGAGTTTCAGTTATCCTTAACAATTCTGCCTTTATTTTTATTTTTTTATCGATGTCATTTTGTGTTAAGTTTGAAATATTTGATTTACTTAATTCAATCTTATCCATTATAAACAATAAGATAACAATTCCGATTATAGAAGTAATAAATGAGAGTTTAATTAAAGTTTTTTCTTTCATTAAAAATAGTTAAATTTATTAACATTTAAATAAGTTTTTAATTATGGATACTGAAACTAAAATCGGGTTGATAAAAAGGAATACCACCGAAATCTTGGGCGAAGATAAATTTAAGGATATTTTAAAATTAAAAAAGCCCATTACTTATTGTGGATACGAACCATCTGGTCCAATCCATTTGGGTCATTTGGTAACTATAACAAAATTAATGGATTTACAGAAAGCAGGATTTCATGTTAAAGTTTTGTTAGCGGATTGGCATACTTGGTTAAATCGAAAGGGAGATTGGGATTTTATTCACGAACAATGTAAAATTTGGGAAAATGGATTTAAAGCTGCGGGTTTAGATGCCGAGTTTGTTTTGGGAAGTAAGTTTCAAAGGGACCTTGATTATATTGATGATGTTTTAACGCTTTCATTAAATATTACCATGAATCGTGCTTTGAGAAGCATGCAAGAAGTTGCAAGAGATTTTGATAATGCAAAAGTCTCTCAGGTAATTTATCCTTTAATGCAAATCGTTGATATTAAACATTTGAAAGTTGATTTAGTTCAAGCAGGCTTAGAACAAAGAAAGATACATGCTTTGGGTATTGAAACGTTTTCTACAATTAATTATAAAGTTCCTTCTTTCGTGCATACTCCTCTAATTTCAAGTTTGAAAGGCCCGGGTTCAAAGATGAGCTCTTCTAACCCCGAAAGTATGATTTCAATTAATGATACAGAAGAATCGATTAAGAAGAAGTTGATAAATGCGTATTGCCCCGAAGGAATAAAACAAGATAATCCAATTTTGCAAATTATGCAGTCGATTGTGTTTCCAAGATATGAAGAAATTGTTATAGAAAGGTCTGCTAAATTTGGTGGAAATTTAGAATTTAAAAATTATTATGAATTGGAGAAAAGTTTTATTGATAAAAAACTACATCCACAAGATTTGAAAAATTCTTGTGCTAAATACTTAAATGAAATATTGGAACCAATTAGAAAAAAGTTTAAAAAATGAATACTTTAAAAGAATAAAAGAATAAAAGAATTAATATGAGACTTTTTATCGGAATTTTTTTACCTGAAGAAATTAAAAATTATTTATACGAACTTGAAAACAAATTAAAGAAATTATTACATGGAAAAATAAATTGGATTGCGAAAAAGAATATTCATTTTACATTAAAATTTATTGGTGATATTAATGAAACAAAGTTGAATGGTATTAAAGAAAAATTAAATAAGATTAAATTTGATTCATTTGAAGTCGAATTAGATAAAATTGGGGTTTTTCCTGATGAAAATAATCCTCGAATTATATGGGCGGGTTTAAATCCCAAAGAAAAACTAATCGAATTACAAAAAAAAGTAGATTCCGAATTGTTAGACTTATTTTCTAAAGATCAAGATTTTAAAGTTCATATTACCTTAGGGAGAATTAAGCTAATTAAAAACAAAGAAGAGTTTAAAACAAACATGAAAATTGAAATTGAGAGAAAAAAATTTGAGATTAATGAGTTTTGCTTGGTTAAAAGTAAATTATCAAAAGATGGACCAAAATATGAAATTTTAGAACGTTTTAATCCCAAGTAGCTAAAATTCCGCCAGCTATCAATAAAACAATCAAATCATAAGAAATATTAAATAAATAAAGTTTGACTGATTTATTTTCCCAAAGAATACTTCCAATTTTACTTGTTACAAAAAAACCAATCCAAATTAAAAAACCAACCCAAGCACCTTCTACAAAAGTAATCGCTTCAAGATAATTGATTAATAAGGATAAAACCAACGAGGTTACTAAAGTTCCGATAAATGCGGTGAAGTAAATTTTTCCCATACTCTTCTTTTTTGCCTCTTTAATTTCTTTATCTGTAATCTTACTTAACTTTATCCATTGCTTTCCGAATAAAGGACCATACCATAAGAAACCTATAAACATTGAAATAATTCCCGAAATTAAAATTGTGAGATAATTAACCATATCATTATACAATTCTTAAGTTTATAAATTTATTCATGATACTCAGAATCAATAACTTCTCTGATTTTTTTACTTTTCAATTTTCCTATTTTTTCAACATTCGTTAATTCTTTTTCTTCAGCATTTACAATATTCTTTATGGATTTGAATTCATTGAGCAAAGATTTAGCTAAATTATCTCCAATTCCCGGAAGACTTCCGATAAAATGTTCTTGTTGCTCTTTTAATGTTAATGGTTTTCTTTTAGCTAATAAGTTAATATTTTTTCTTGGTTTTTCTAATCGTTTTGCAATTAAAGAAAGATATGCTGCCGTATCTCTTACATTTTTAGTATAAAGTATTGGAATTTGATAATCAATTGCGATACTTGATAACATCCCGCGGATAGAGTTTGGATGAAAATCTCTGATTGCATAAATGTTTTCTTCACCTTCGAGAATTAACAATTGCAATGGAAAATGCTCTTTTAATACAATTAACTGTTTTAGTATTCTTTTATCTATGATTGAGTTTAAGAAATCTGTAATTGTTTTTCTTTCTATTCCTAAATCTTTTACATTACCATTAACGTCTTTAATTTGCATTACAAAATCTGCAGAATTTAAAGCCCTTATTTCAACATCAATATTATTTTTATACAGTTCTTTTTTTATTTCTTTATTTTCTCGGTAATCAACGATTATTTTAGGCATTTTTCACTTCTTTATATCTAAAACAATCAATCGTATGGTCATTTATTAACCCTGCTGCTTGCATAAATGCATAACAAATTATACTTCCAACAAATTTAAATTCTCTCTTCTTCAAATCTTCACTCATTTTATCTGAATTTTTATCCTTTGATTGAATTTTTGAGATATCTTTTAGATTGTTATCTATAGTTTTATAATTCACAAATTGCCATATATATCTATCAAAACTTCCAAACTCTTTTTTTACTTCAAGAAATTTTTTGGCATTTATTATTGTAGAATTTATTTTCGCTTTATTTCTTATTATACCTTTATCGTTTAATAATCTTTGAATCTCTTTTTCAGTATATTTAGAGATTTTATTTGGATCAAAATTATTAAATGCTTTTCTAAAATTTTCTCTTTTGTTTATAACCATATTCCAACTTAATCCTGCTTGAAATGCATCGAGAATAATATACTCAAATAAAACTAAATCATCATGAACCGGTTTACCCCATTCTTCATCATGATACTTAATCATTAAGGGGTTATCATTCACCCATTTACATCTTCTCTTGGTCATCTTCTTTTAAAAAGTCTTGAATATTTTTCTCTCTTAAGCTATACAATGCTTTTTTCATTCTCTTTTCTTTTTGATATCCGCTCCAGAAATAAGCTTCGTCTCTTGTGTTTTTGGTTATTAAAAAAATTATTTTTCCTGCTTGTAATCTTGCCACCCTTCCCGCTCTTTGTATTTTTCTAATCTCACTCGGAATTGCTTCATAAAATATAACCAAGTTTGCACCTTTAATATCTAAACCCTCTTCACCAATTGATGTTGTAATTAAAACGTTTGAATTACTTTCCTCAAAATCTTTTATTGTTGTAATCTGTTGTTTTTGTGTTAATCCAGATTTTTGTCCGATTAATCTCATACACCTTATTTCATTTCGTTTAAGCAAATTTAAAATCTCCTCAACAGTATCTCGATAATTTGCAAATATCATTATTTTAATACTCTCATTAAAATTAATCTCATTCCTAACAATCTCTAAAATTTTATCAAATTTTGGATGTTCTTTTTTCTCGTTAAGCAAACTGTTGCATTTTGTGATGCATTCTTGAATCTCTTTACTACTTAAAATATTTTTTGCAGCTTTACTCTCGTCTTGTTTTAATTTTTCCATGAAATTACTTAAAACTTTTAGTCCCTGGACCTCTAATAATTCTAACATATAATCTATTTTAATTAATTGAGCGGTTAAAGAAATCCCATAAAACGCAGATTTATCTCCATTATTCAAATTATTTCTTAAAGAAATTTGGATTTGTAATAAATCTTTTTTGCTTATCAAATGTGTTGGTTTATTAAAACCCAATCTTAATAATTCTCTTGCTTTGTTTAAATAAATATTTTTTAATTTTGAATGTAAATTTTTTAACTCTTCTGTTAAATTAACTTCAATCCACTCAACTTCTTTTTTTTGAATATATTCTTTTACATCTTGATCAATTTCTGAACGGATTTCAACTGCTTCTAAATTTAAGTTTTGCATTACATCTTTAATTTTATCTAATGTTCCACCCGGGGAAGCCGTTAATGCAATTATTCTTGGGTTTAATGCTTGTTCAAGGTAGTATCTTGTTACATGCGTGTTCGCAAAGTTTTCTCTAGATCTATGTGCTTCATCAATGCATAACATTGAAAAATCTTTTAAATTAATTCTAGAACTTTCTAAATCTTTTTGAATTGTTTGCGGTGTTGCTATAATAACTTTTGATTCTTGCCATAACTCTTTTCTTTTTTCCGCACTTATTATCCCTGTTAATAATAAAATTTTATCTTCGTCAATATTAGTGTTTTTTTTAAAGGTTTGAATGTGCTGATTACATAAAGGTTTAGTCGGACTTAGAATTAATATTTTAGAATTTTCAAATTTGTTTAATCTTTCTAACCCTAATAAAACCGCAAGCAATGTTTTTCCAACTCCTGTTGGTAAAACAACTAAAGTATTACTATTTTTACATGTTTCTAGAATACTTAACTGATATTCCCTTGGTTCTATGTCTTTTAATTCAAACATAAATTAATTAAGGGATTAAGATTTAAATAGTTTTGTTAAGTTATTGCGCAGTTCTCTCTATTTTACTAAGAATCTCGTTTGCTTTAATCCAGGTTAGATTAGGATTACCATTAATTAATTTTCTAATGACCTTTTTCCTTAAATAGGCAGTATACCATTTTTCAAAATTTTCGAGATCTTTACTTGGTGCTTGTAAAATATCTGCTCTTACCTCCTGATATATATTTCGTTGAGGCATCATTGTTAAGATTTGTTCGTCGTCCATCATCCCTTGCATTTCTAAAATTTGTTTTTGTTTTAATTCCGGGACCAAACTAATTGAGCCTATTAATTCATCTAATTTTTTTTCGTTTTCTGAGTTTAATTTGAATGCATTATTTTCGTAGATAATATCAACAACTTCAATCGCCCTCTCTAAATTTTCGTTTTCATTGTGCTTTGGAATTAGTTTTAATGAACTCCTCTTTGATCTTTCTCCAGATACCCAAGGAGAATATGTTGATGTTTTTATTAATTTTGTATCATTGTAAAAAATTGATTTCCCTTTTAATCTAAAATCATTTGATGGGTTTTCATTTAATTCTTTCTCTAAGTAGGAAAAATCTAATTCACTCAGCTGTAAATGGGGTGATTCATCTTTTTTATCAATATAAATCCCCTTAACATGAATATCGAAAGGCAAATTTTTTCGGTTTACAGCAGTTATAAATTCAAAATCTAAAAAGTAGTCTTTTGCAAGTACTTCCTTAATGTTTACCGGATCTTTAATTACAAATTGAGGATCTTTTCCAGATCTTAAAAATTCATAAATCTCTTTAACTATTTCTCCCAAAATTCCATATCCTTTTTGCTTAAATGATTGCATTAGTTGTAACATTTTCTTTGATGTCCTTCAAAGAGTGTCTATTTATAAAACTTTCTATTTTGATTACTTAAAAATGATAACAATTATGCTTTTTTAAATTGAAAATAGAAAAAATACATCATAGAAAAGATAATGCTAAATATCAATGAGATAAATAATGATGCAAATGAATTTATTGCTTGTAGTAAAACAATGTTTACCAAGAAAAAGAATAATGAAAATACATAGAATGCGATGCTTCCTGCTAATAATTTTGCCCCGGGTAATTCTGAGATCGGAATCAAGTTAAATAAGATAAACCAAAAACTCAATTTTAATCCCAACTCAAAATTTCCAAGTTTAAATAACCACATTAATATTAAATTAAAACATAAACCAACAAATATAATTAAAGAGGTATTAAAATAAGTTAGATATTGAAATTTTCTTCCAAAAACTTCTCTTTTAACATTAAAACTTAAAACATTTGCTAAATAAAATTTTCCATTTGTAATTAACATTACAATTATATTTAAAATTGGGGTTGTATATATCAATAAAACTTTTTTAAAGAAAGGTTTTGCTTCTTTAAACTTATACGAATTCCAAACTTTAATTTCTATTTCAGTTCCATAATATTGGGATGATAATTTTAAACCAAAAACATAAACTAAAGTTATAATTGAAGTAACAAGACAAACAAGAATTAAATTTTTTAACCAATTGCTAAACTCAAAATCTATTTTTCCATCGTTGAAACCAAAAATTAAAGTTAATATTAAAATAACCTTAACTATGGTCCAATATTCTGATGAGTTTAATAACCTCTTTTTCATGCCCTTTTCCAATTATTGCTAATATTCTTTTCTCCTTATTAAGATTCATTATTTTATTTAAAGCTTTTGCCATGACATCATTTCTTTCTTTTATCAGAATTTCATGAACTTGAGGATAATTTTCTTTTACTTTATCTATTAATTTTTCAACAACCTCATCTTTTGGAATTTTTTTTAAATCAAACTCAACTCTTTCTTTTTTCAGAAATACGCCTTTTAAAATGTCTTTTACAATTTTTATTTTTTCTTTAAATTTAATTTTACCTAGTTTTTTTAAAGTTATACTTATGTCTTGATCAATCAGGGCTATGTTTAAACTGTGTTTTTTTGCGAGTTCTATTGCTTCAATCATCTCACTTCCTGGCTTAACTCCGACAATTTCCCCTAATTTTTTTTCAATATAAGCTCCAACTAAATTTAGAAAATAACCTTTTAATCCAAGACTTAGGACATCTCTTATTTTTTGTTTCCTTTTTTGTGTGATTCCCATAAATCTTTTTGCATCTAATTCTAACGCAATTATTTCAGGCTTAAAATTATTAATAAATGAGCTTACTTCTTTTATGCTTTCAATAGAAATGTGTGAGGTTCCTATGATTGTGAGGTTACTATATTCTTCCATGATTAAAAGAAAAGCTTTAAATATTTAAAGGGATTCTTTTTTGCTAATAAAGGAGGAAAAAAATGGTGTTAAAGACAAAAAACGTAACGAAGACATACGAAATGGAAGTTTTTACTGATGATGGAGTATACTTTGGTAATATTGAGGAAGCTGTTATCTCTTCTAATAGGGTATATGGGTGGAGAGTAAGGGCAACAAAGAACTCATATTTAACTAAAGTTTTGGGCGGAGCAAAAGGAGTAGTTGTGCCTCACAATTTGGTTAAAGCTTTTGGTGATGTGGTTGTTGTTAGTAAAAATGCAATTCCTAGTTACGATGATCAATCTGAAGAAGGAAAATCCGAACTAGTGGATTAATCTTGTCAAAAAAAGAGGTATAATGGTAACCCCGTTAGGAAAAGCGATAGAGTTTTTTAGAGATTTTGGACTGTTTGATGTTGTTTTACCTTTCTTATTAGTTTTTACTATAACATTTGCAATTTTTGAAAAAACAAGAATTCTTGGAACTGTAAAAATAAAGGATAGTGGTGAGGTTCCAAATAAAAATTTAAATGCGATGGCTTCTTTTGTAATCGCCCTTTTAGTTGTTGCTACGGCAAATGTAGTTAGGGCAATAAATGAAAGTTTACCAAATATTGTTTTGCTTGTTGTTGCTGCAGTAAGCTTTTTATTAATGATCGGAGTTTTCTCTAAAACCGAAGAGATGGATTTTAGATCAAAACACAAAGGATGGTATACTGCTTTTGTAATTATAATGTTTGTTGCAGTAGTTGCTATATTCATAAACTCAATTTATGATAAGGATGGAAATTCATATCTTGAGATTTTAGCTTTTTTAATTATTGAAAACTGGAGTGGAGCTGCCATTGCAGCAATATTGGTTCTAGGGGTTATTTTGTTTGCAATTTATTATGTAACAAAATCTCCTGGAAAAAAAGAAAAGGAGGCGTCTTAATATGGCTACATTTTATGATTTTTTTTATCAACTTCAATCTTCGGGTTTTTTTGAATTTGTATTACCCTTTTTATTAGTCTTTACAATTGTTTTTGCGATTTTAGAAAAAACAATGTTGTTTGGTAAAACAAAAGAAAATGATCCAAAAACTAATATTGATGTTGTTGTTGCTTTGATAATTGGATTTATAATGATTAATCAGTTTGAGATTGTAGAAAAACTAAACCTATTTATTCCAAAGGTTTCATTGTTTATAGTTGTTGCAGTAATGTTTTTAATCTTGGTTGGAATTTTTGGAGCAAAAGTCGAATCTGGATTTTCAGGGATATTATTATTTGTTTTTGCAATTGCTTCATTATTCATTATTTATTGGGCATTAATCCCCGGGAGTTCTGGTGATTTAGTTGGAGGAGATGTTGGATATTGGCTCGAAGCTAACTCTGGAACCTTATTAGTCATAGTCATTATCGGAGTTATCATTTGGGCGGTAACCGGTGGTGGAAAAAAGAAAGAAACTAAGACTAATTGGAATGATATGTTTGATAAATGGTTTGGGAGAAAATAAATGGCCACAATCTTACAAGATTTAGGATTTTTGGAATTTTTTCTTCCAGTTTTTACTTTTCTATTTGTTTTTGTATTAACTTTTGCAGTTCTGGATAAATTTAAACTAATGGGAGAAAATAAATGGCTTAAGTTAATTGCAGCATTCTCAATTGCATTGATTTTTCTTTTTTCAAATGATACCTTAAGGTTTGTTCAACTAATCACACCTTGGTTTGTTGTTCTAGTTATATTAGCATTGTTTATTTTATCATTATTTATGTTTATGGGATTAAAAGAAGGGGATGTGACAAATACAGTTAAAGATCCAACCGTTTATTGGACCGTTTTAGTTATAATCATTATTTTATTAATCATTGCGATAGGGGAAGTCTTCAGTGTTGTTTCACCTTATTCTCCTACTGGAGAGCAAACTCCTCCGAGTGAAGGATTAAGGGCAATTTCACATCCAAGAACTTTAGGGGCATTGTTCTTATTAATTGTTGCTGCTTTTGCAGTTAAATTTATTTCTTCAGGAATAACCGGAGAAAAAAAATAATTATTTTTTCAATATTGTTTTTGATTTTAATTCTTCAGTTACTTTATTCAAGTCTTTAATATTTGAAGTTAATGGTTGTAATATTTTTTGGAATACTTGTTCTAACGCCTTCATTTCAGTATTAATATCTGTAATTCCTCTACTATATTCTGTTACTTTTCCAATAACTACATTTTGTAAGTTGTTAATTCTATCCTGGGTTCTTAGAATTTCTTGTTTTACAGATTCTACATCATTATTCATACTTTCTTTCCACAAACTTAAATCACCCATCTTTGAAGTTAATTCTTCCCATTTTTCTTCAACTACGGCTTCAACAATTTGCTGGATTTGATCGCTAGACATTGATCCTTGAACATCATATGTTGGATAATCTTCGGAGGTTTCTCCGTCTTCTGGAGAAGGAGCTTCTTCTAATTCATCTCCACCATCTGATTCGATAGGTTGCAAATCTTGAAGTTCTTCTAAAGGATTATCTTCAGGAATCTCTTGTTCACTTTGATTTATTGCATCCCTAATATTTTGATTAGAATAATTTGGTTTTAGAGCATTTACAATATCATCATCACTTAGACCTTCTACTTTCATATCTCTAATTTTCTCTGTTGGCAGACTTGCTATTTTTTTCACCCCTAATTATTTTTTTAACATCCTCTTCAGTCATAAAATTCAATGGATTTATCCACTGCATATATTTTTCAACCACTTTAACATCCTCTTTTTTTGCAAAATTTTGCATACCATCGAGGATGTTTCTTAAAAGTGATTTTATTTCACTAAATTCTTTTTTTATGTCTTTTAACTCATCATCAACAAATTTTATCTCCTTATTTAATTTTCTATATTCTGTAACCATGTTCTGATTTATTAAAAACAATCTATCTCTCATTAAAGAATATCTTGATTCGAGAACTCGAACTCTTTCATCAGCACTAATTGGTTGAAATTCTGGCATATGCACCTCTCGTCATTTTATACCAAACAAACTATAAAAATGTTTCGAATGAAGTTTATATTAAATTAACAAAGAAAATTATCAATAAATAACTTTTTATATTCAATTATTTATTTTAGAATATGCCTTTTCAAAAAAAGAGTAAAGAATATGAGGTTGTTAAAGAGACGAATGAAAATATTCTCAAAATTGATGCAACATCATGGTCTTATGTTCCAAGCATCGAAAGTAATCCTTTAGTAATGTCTAGGGTTATTGAATTATTGATTGAATCTCCTGGAGTCACTAGAATTGTTTTTAATCAGAGAAGAAATTATATTTATAATTATGATCAAACTCAAATGTTGGTTGAAATTGCAAATCTCTATAATCATTTAGTTAAACAAAAAAAATTAATTGGTTTGGGGGCGGTGCAAGGACAGAACGAACCTTACCATTCTGAATGGAGAACTAATCTTCAAAGAATTGTTTTAAATTTATTAAAACAGGACCCTGTTGGAGGTTATGTTGAATTAATAAGAACAATTAGAGAAGAAAAAATATTTTTAGACAAAACAGAAAACCCTCAAGAACTAACATCTAGGGGAAGTTATATTGAGGTCTTAAACTATTTAAAAAGACTACTTGAAGGAACAAAACTCATTACTTTGGTTAAACCTTATATTGCAGGTTATTCTATTGAGCAAGATAGAAGTTTTTATAGGCAATTGTTCAATCCAGAAATAACTCCAGATTTTATGTTTACGAGGCTAATGGCAGAACCTCCAATTGAGTCTGAAGAATTAGATATTTACAAACTTGATAGGGATACGGAGGTTAATATTCTAAGAATTCCTGGAGATATAAAATTCTTATATCATTTGATTCCCCCAGAATTTAAAATTTCTGAAGATAAATATGAACTTTTAGATTTAGCTAGAAGAAGTTTAATGGAACATAAACCCTCGCAGGAAGAATTTACAAATCCAGAAAGGATGAGGCAGACTTTTTTTAACATTGGAAGAGATTTAATTCAAGAGCTTGCAGAATATAGGGGAATTGAATTAAGTTTTAGAGAACTAGAAGATTTGGCGAGTATTTTAGTTAGATATACAGTTGGTTTTGGATTAATTGAGGTTTTATTGCAAGATCCTAAAATACAAGACATAAGTATTAACGGACCAATAGGGGAAAGTCCTATTTTTATTGTTCATCAAGATTACGATGAATGTGTTACGAATATTTTTCCAAGTCTTGAAGATGGAGAATCGTGGGCATCCAAATTTAGATTAATTTCGGGGAGACCTTTAGACGAAGCAAATCCGGTTTTAGATACGGAGCTTTCTTTAAAGAATGCTCGTGCTAGAGTTGCAATTATTTCTAAACCATTAAATCCAAGTGGTTTAGCATTTGCATTGAGAAGACATAGGGATGATCCTTGGACATATCCTTTATTTATTAAAAACAAAATGATGAACCCTTTAGCAGCAGGATTATTAAGTTTTTTAGTCGACGGTGCTAGAACAATTTTATTTTCTGGAACAAGAAGCTCGGGTAAAACAAGTTTGCTTGGAAGTACTTTAGTAGAAATCATGAGAAAATATAGAATAATTTTAGTTGAGGACACACAAGAACTTCCTCTAGATTCATTAAGAAAATTAGGATATAATGTTCAGGGAATGAAAGTTAGAAGTGCATTAACTCATACAAGTTCAGAATTAGGGGCTGACGAGGGAATAAGAACTAGTTTACGTTTAGGGGATTCGAGTTTAATCGTCGGAGAAATAAGGTCGATGGAAGCCTCAGCATTATATGAAGCTATGAGAATCGGTGCATTGGCTAATGTTGTTGCTGGAACAATTCATGGGGCAGATCCTTACGGAGTTTATGATCGTGTTGTAAATGATTTAAAGGTTCCAAAAACAAGTTTTAAAGCAACAGATATTATTGTTATAAGCAATCCAGTTCGAACAGCGGATGGCTTACATAAAAATAGAAGGGTTTTGCAAATTACCGAGGTAAGAAAACATTGGGAAGATGATCCTTTAAGAGAAAAAGGATTTGTTGATTTAATGAAATATGATACAAAAGATGACACATTAAAACCAACACAGGATTTAATTAATGGTGATTCAGAAATTTTAAAAAATATTGCTGGAAATATTAAAGAATACAGTGGAAATTGGGACGCGGTTTGGGAAAACATTTTATTAAGGGCAAGAATAAAAGAAGCATTGGTAAATTATGCAGTTAAATCAAATTATTCAAATTTATTAGAATCTAAATTTGTTGTTAAAAGCAACGACGTGTTCCATCAGATATCAGATAAAATAAGGGGCGAAGTGGGGTACATCGATTCAAAAAGAACATTTTATGACTGGAATGAATGGATTAAAGATATAATTAAGAAAAAAGAGTTTTAAAAAAGAGGGGATATGGATAAGGATATAAAAGAGATCTTAAGTAAGTACCAGAATAAACTTAAAGAGAACGTTAAGATTGTTGAGTCATACGAACCTAGCGAAACATTTTCTCAAGATTATAAAATCTTTAGAGAAGAAGCTTTAACTAAAATCTTAACATCGTACGAAGTTTTTTGTAATTTTTTTGAAAGAATATTAAAAGTTAAGGTCAAGGAAAAAGATTACTATGAATTAAAAAAATCAATTGATACAAGCCATTTGCAAATAACTCCAGAGGGTGCTGCAAGTTTTGGATTTTTTATTTCAATGATATTAGTTGCTTTTGGATTATTATTGAGCGCATATTTTTATCTTATTTTGAAAAAACCTGAATTGCTTTTATTAAGTATTATTATAATTTTGATAAGTGTTTTAGTTTCTAAACCATTGACCATGATTCCAAATACGATGGCTGCAAGATGGAGATTAAGGGCGAGTAATCAAATGGTCTTATGCATTCTTTATATTGTCATGTACATGAGGCATACCTCTAACCTAGAACATGCTATTAAATTTGCATCAGATCACATTGGAAATCCATTAGCATTAGATTTGAGAAAAGTTTTTTGGGATATTGAAACTGGAAGATTTAGTACAATTAAACAAAGTTTAGATTCTTATTTAAAATCATGGAGAGACTATAATTTAGAATTTGTTGAAAGTTTTCATTTAATTGAAGGAAGCTTATATGAGGAAAGTGATGAAAGAAGAATTTCTATGCTTGAGAAATCTTTAGATGTTATCTTGAATGGTACTTATGAGAAAATGTTGCATTATGCTCACGAACTTAAAGAGCCAATCACAATATTACATATGCTTGGAGTTATTCTTCCTATTTTGGGATTAGTTATTCTTCCTCTTTTTGGAAGTTTATTACAGGGGTCAAGTTTTGTTAAAATATTTGTTTTATTTTTACTCTATGATCTTTTACTTCCCATTTTAGTTTATTTTATTGGAATAAATATCTTATCAAAAAGACCAACAGGGTACTCTGAATCTGACCTTATTTCTGGAAATGATGAATTAAATAAATATAAAAATATTATAATTCATTTAGGAAATAAAGAAATTCAATTTAGTCCTTTATTTTTAAGTTTTTTAGTTTTTTTTTGTATTAGTTTAATTGGATTTTTACCTCTTCTATTCGGGGTTTTAGGCGTTGAAGATTTTTCTTTTAGCGGATTGAAGTTTATTGACTTTAAAATGGATAATGGTTTATCATGCGAAGTTGGAAAACCCTGTTATGGGCCATTTGGATTTGGAGCCGTTATTTTAAGTTTATTTTTCCCTTTTGGACTAGCTGTTGGAATTGGAATGTATTACGGCATTAGAACAAGAAAACTGATTAAAATAAGAAATGAAACAAAAAAATTAGAACTAGAATTTGCCGGAGCATTGTTTCAACTTGGAAATAGAATGGGGGACGGAGTTCCTGTTGAACTCGGGTTTGGAGATGTTGCAGAAAATATGTCTGGAACCCCTACAGGTGATTTTTTTAGCAGAGTAAATATGAATATTCAAAAATTAGGAATGAGTGTTAAAGAAGCAATTTTTAATAAAAATAATGGTGCCATTTGGAGTTATCCGAGTAGTTTAATTGAAAGTAGTATGAAAGTTCTTATAGAAAGTGCTAGAAAAGGGCCATTAGTTGTAAGTAAGGCATTAATTAGCATTTCAACATATATTGATAGAATTCATCAAGTTAATGAAAGAATTAAAGATTTATTATCTGAAGTTATTTCAAGCATGAAATCTCAAATTAGTTTTCTTACCCCCATTATTGCAGGAATTGTTATCGGAATTGCGACAATGATTGTTGGAATTTTAGGGAGATTAACAACACAATTATCTGAAACACAAATTGTTGAAGGAGATTCTGCAGGAGTTGGAGGCGGATTTCAAGGACTTGTTCAATTATTCGAAATTCAAAACATTATTCCAAGTTATTATTTACAATTAATTGTTGGATTGTATCTAGTTGAAATTGTTATTGTTTTAACAATATTAAGCAATGGAATTGAGAATGGGGCTGATGATTTAGCTAAAGAAAATAGTATAGGTAAAAATTTATATAGGAGCAGTATATTATATATTATTGTGGCAGTCTTTGTTACTATAATATTTACTCTTTTAGCATCTACAATTAGTTTGGGTGGTCCTCAATGAAAAAAGCATCGTTACCTTATTCAGAAATAATTGTTTTAGTTTTATTAGTTGTTTTTATTATAATGATTTATATTGTTATTACGGGGAGGCTTAATCTTGCTAAATAAAAAAGCTAGTTTTGAAAATTTACGTAACCTTATTTTAACGTTGTTAGTTTTAGGAGTATTATATTTTGTTTTTACAAATGTTTATACGAATTTTTTGATATCATCTGGAAGTAAGGAGGCTTGCAAAAATTGGGTTAATATGCAAAGCACACCGGTATTAAAAGAAATTGGAACTTTTGAATCATCTTGTGTTACAAGCGAAGAGACAATTAAAAATGTAAAAGATCAAAGTGAAATTTATAAAATTTTAGCGAATAACATGTATGATTGTTGGGATATGTATGGGCGAGGGGAAGCTAATTTTTACGGGGATGTTGATTGGGGAAGTAGTGATACTTATTGTAGAATTTGTAGTGAAATAAAAATTGATTCTGATCTAGATGTTAATAAAAGAAATTTCGAAGTTGATGAATTTGAAAAATATCTTTCGAATGAACATCCGCCCGGACATAAAGAATCTTACTCCGAGTTTTTTTTGAAAGCTGAAAATGCTAAAATTGATTTTGGTTCGGGTACAATTAATCTAGACCCCGATAAAAAATTTTATTCAATCTTTGTTGTTAATAAGGGGTCAGATTGGAGTACTTGGGGAATTATTAATAAATTTGTTATTGTTCCTGGAACCATTTTCCTTGGAGGTTCTCAAATTCCAGGAGCAAAAAAAATTCCACAAGGAATTGGGGGATTAGTAAAATATACAAAATATACTTCGATTACTACACCGGTTGTATCTGCAGGAGGGGCGGGATTAGGTACAACAACTGCAAAAATTGGTACGGTAGCAAAAGGAGGGGGTGTTTGGGGAATGGCTATCCTTTATGTTGGAATTGCAACTGCAGCAACATTGGCAGATGGAACGATACTCCATCCAACATTACTTTTATTACAATCGGATACACCTAAACTTTCAGAATGCGATGGTGGGATTTATTACAAACCAATTTCTCAAATTAATAAAAAATAACTCGGAAACTTTAAATATCATTGAATTAATTTATTAATGTGAACAAAAAAGGTGATTTTGGATGGGAGGAGATTGCAAAGATTATTTTGGTTGTTGCTTTTTTAATAATTCTTATTTTTATAATCTTTTTATTTAAAGATAAAGGGTTGGAGATTATTGATAAAATAAAGGAATTTGTAAGATTTGGAAGATGAACAAAAAAGGAATTTTTGGGATTGAGAAATTAGGAAGCATCCTTTTAATAATTATCGTCGTGATTCTCATTCTTTTAGGCGGATCACAGCTTTTATGGAAAAGTGCACAAAGTGGAGTTAAAACTTTGGATAGCTGGTTTGGATTGGGTTTATTTAAAGAAGAAAAAGATTTAACTGACCTTAATAATCTCGCTAAAACCAGCTTTGATTTTTTAAAAAAAGATTTAGATAGTTGTAAAAAAACAAAAAATAATGACTGTAAATGTCTTGGAACAAAAGGATTTAGCGAGTTTAGCAACGGCATTCATGCAATTGAAGTTCTTGACGATAAACTAAGATTAATTCTTATTAAAGATAATAATCAGGTTACTATGACTCAGACCGATGTTGGAACTCCGAAATGTTATACTACCTTAAATTCATATAAAAGTTTAGAGAATCCTTCTATTATCCTTGTTAATGAAGAAACAATTTTAAAAGATAAAAAAAATAATGAGATATCATTTGAAAAATCAAACTTTAGGGTATTTTATAAAAATAATAAAAATGAAATTTGCTGGATGACAAAAGATATCAATCAAGGAAAACTTGGTTTTTGTCAAATTTAAAGCAATAGAAAAGTTTATATAATAAAAATATAAATAAAGGTGAAGGTGATATGATGAACAAAAAAGGTGCAGAACTTTCTTTTAATGTTATTATTGTAGCTATTTTGGTTATTTTGGTTTTGGTTGTTATTGCATCATTTTTTTTAGGAGGATTTAGTAAGCTTTCAGAAATATTATTTGGTGTTAAACAAAGTGATCTTACTACGGCAACTACTTTATGTACCTCATATTGTAGTCAAGCTCAAACTTATGATTCGGATATATTAAGGAAAAATTCAGAATATTGTAGAAAGTCATGGAAATTTGATAATAACGAAGACGGTTTGGTTGATAAAGATGCAGAAGGAAATATTAGGAAATACCATTGTGCCGAATCTCCTGTAGGAGTTAAATGCCCGGGTGTTGAGGACTCTTGTTTATAATCTGCTTAAGATGAACAAAAAAGCGATGGAATTAAGTTTTCAGACGATTGCGATATTAATTCTCGTTGTTTTAGTTTTAGTCGTTATAGTTGTATCTTATCGATCACAATTTAATAAACTGATTGATTCTTTATCTGCTTTTATCGGAGGATGAGATGAACAAAAAAGGAGTTGAAGAAGAAACATTAGAATCTGCAGGTTCTTTGTTGATTACCGCAATAATAATAATTGCTTTGTTTGGAATCATTTATTTGTTGATAAGTTCCTTTAAACTTCAAGATGAAAATAAAGAGTTTCCTGTTTTTTATTATGAATCATTGGTTAAACAAGTTCAAGAATTAAAAGATAATACTAAAATTTTAACAACATTATCTTCGAATAGTGATTATATCTTTTTGGGATTTAGCAAGGGTCTAAATGAAATTAATATTAATGATTTAAAAGATTCTTGTGGTAAGGCTAATCTTGCTCAGAATGCTCCAAAACCGTTAACTTGTAAAGGAAATTCATGTTTATGTATTTGCGAAGTTGATTCAGACTATTTGGGTATTGGAAGTGGACTTTTGGTTGATTGTAATGGTGACCATGCAAAATGCGTTGAATTTAATGATGATATTGTTGGGGGGGACTCGTGTAATTATCTATTATATTACGATACGACAAAAAAACCGAAAGATTTTGAAATTAATAAGAATCTTGGAAAGGTAATTATTAATCCTAAGTAAACCTTATAAATTCTTTTTATATTAAGATACTATGAATAAAAAAGGGGTTAATACCAGATTAGTTTTATGGGTTTTTTATATCTTAATTTCTTTAATCATTGCTTATTTTATTTATAACTACATTGATGACGTTTCTTCAGGGAGGGTCATCACTAAAAGATATTTAGTTAATGATATCGGATTGAGTTTTGATTTAATTTCGAGTGCAAATCATAATTTAAATATTAGATATACATTTCAAGATGATTATTCTCTGCTTCTTGATGAAGGAAGAATAAAAATTGATTCTGAAAAAGGATATAATTATGCATTAGATAAAAATTTTATAACTTATTTTGGTGAGTTTAGTGTTAAAAACAATGATACTTTAATTATCAATAAAAAAGAAAATTTGATTAAAATAAATTTAGAAAATGAACAAAAAAGGTAAAACATTTAGTCTAACAAAAGAATGGGTTTTTTGGATACTCCAAGCTATCGTTGTTTTTGTTATCTTGGGTTTTATTTTTGTAATTATTCAAATTCCAAGTAATTTAGAATTTAAAATTGACGGACTCAAACATTCATTATTAAGACAGCATTTAATCTACGATGTTAATTGTTTAGCTTATCAAGATGAAAGAGTTTACCCTGGAATAATTGACATTAATAAGTTTAGAAAAGAAAATCTAGAGAAATGTTTTCAAACAGAATCTAATGGGGTAATGATCTCATTAAATTATAATGGAATGAAAGACATTAAGTTAAATGAAAAATTGAATAAATTTGAATTTTGTTTTAATAAAGATAATTTTTATTGTACAAATAGAACATTTTATGTTTTGGTTTATGATAAAAATAAATTTGAGAACGGATTATTAAACATTGCGATATTAAATCAAAAATGAAAAAAGGACAGGAAGAATTAGGATTTGTATTTGGGCTGGTTTTAATATTTTTAGTTTTATTAGGCTCATTTGTTTTATTTAACGCATTTGGAAAAGGGGAAGTTAAAGCAAAGGTTGATGCTTTATCGAATGATGAATCAAATATAAACTTGCTTAACTATTTAAGAAGCTTTGATCAAAAATCAAAATTAATTGTCTCTGATTTAATTGTTTACTCTTACTATAATAAGGATTATAAAGAAATTACGAGATTTACTGAAGAATTTTTAGAAAAGTATCACGATAAAGAAAAATGTCAAACTATCGTAATTAATGCTTTTTTAATAAAAGATAATTCAAGATTATTTCAACAAATAAGTTTAGGGGATGTGAATGGAGATTTTCATTTAAGACAAAGTTCAGTTATTATTCCTACTTTGAATGAAGATAAAATTAAAGTTAATTACGCGGAGGGTTGTATAAATGAATAAGAAAGCAGTTTTTATGACAACTTTCGCACTTGTTGTTTTGTTTGTCATGGCTTATGCAGGATATGTTTTTATAGCAAGAAATCCAGATATAGATCAATCTTTAAAACTTGGAGAGAATCAAATTGCGATTTCAAACGCATATAAAAATGCAGAAAACGATTTGTTTTATAATTCTCAAGCAGTTAAATTCTCAATTAATAAAGCAAGCGAAATATTTTCAATTAACGGCGGTGTTGATGCAAGTTGCAATAAAAATTGGAAACTTGGAACAAGCAAATGTAATCCTGATTTAGAGAAAAATTTTGAAAATATCTTAAAAAAAGAATTGAAATATTATGATTTGGATTTAATCAATTTAAGTT
The DNA here is from genome assembly GCA_964419925.1 of Candidatus Woesearchaeota archaeon. Taxonomy (GTDB): domain Archaea; phylum Nanobdellota; class Nanobdellia; order SCGC-AAA011-G17; family GW2011-AR20; genus JBBSXG01. Next base: position 4,715 of record CAYQPR010000006.1, on the reverse strand, counting down.
TTGATCAAAAAAATATTAAGGTAATTTTAAAAAATAAATTTTATGAAACAAAAAATAAGGGTTTTGAATTTAATTATACGGTTGAACAAATTTTCAAACAAGAAACTCCGATTGATTTTTATAGGTTAATTAATTTAAGAAACGAATTTATTAATTGTGATAGAACAAAAAAAAGTTCCACCTGCACTAAAGAAAACTCAATATTAAAGGCAAATCTTATATACTTTACCATAGAAAACCATAAAAGCATAATAAGTTTATCACCGGTACTCGGTTTTAAGGAATTAAAATTTGAGTTTAATATAGGTGAAGATAATAGAGGAGAGGTAACATTTTAAATGATAAATTTAAGTTATAATCAAATTGTAGAGAAAATTCAAATAGAAAAAGGATTGAATTCTTCAGAAATTGATGCAAAGGTTACTAAGAAATTAAGGGATTTAGGAGACTTAATTAGCAAAGAAGGCGCGGCGTATATCGTTGCAAATGAGTTAGGTGTTAAGATATTTGAGGATTTCAGTAAAAAAACATTAAAAATTAATCAAATCATGCCTGGAATGGGCTCGGTTAATCTTGTTGGTAAGGTTTTACAGATATACTCTGTTCGCGAATTCGATACAGGGACAAGACAGGGAAAAATTGGAAGTTTATTATTAGGTGATGAGACTGGAACCATCAGAGTAGTTATGTGGGATACTAATCAGATTAGAGAAATTGAAAATGATAATATTAGGTTAGATAAAGTAATTAAATTAAAAAATGCTTACGTTAAAGAGAATAATAGTTTTAAAGAGATCCATATGGGAAATCGATCTAGTTTAGATTTAAATCCCGAAGAAACCATTGGAGAAATTAAGATTAATAATTCGTTTAATAAAAAACAGATTAAAGACTTAATTGCTGGAGAAAATGCAGCAATCTCTGGAACAATTGTCCAAGTATTTGAACCAAGATTTTATGATGCTTGTTCCCAATGCAATAAAAAAGTTACCGTTAATGATGGTGTTAGCAAATGTGAATTTCATCCAACTTCTTCCATAACTAAAAATCCAATATTGAATTTATATTTAGACGATGGAACCGATAGCATTAGGGTGGTTGCATTTAGAGATTTAGCCGTTAAAATAATGTCCGAAATTAATCAGATAAAGGATAATCCATCTTATTTTGAAGAAGCTAAGATTAATATTCTTGGAAGCCAATTTAAGTTCAATGGAAAGGTAACTAAAAATGAAATGTTCGATAGGAATGAATTTATAATAAATGGTTTGGAGGAATTAAAAGCAGAAGAGGCAGTTAAGGAAGTTATTGAAGAAATAAAATTTAATTAAGATGATGTTTAAAACTCATTTGTTTTTTGCTTTATTTATTTCATTTCTTTTTTTAAATTATTTTAATTTAAATTATTTTATTTTGGTTTTAGTTTTTTCTGCTGTTTTTCCAGATATTGATCATGGAAAAAGCTGGATTGGAAGAAAGGTTAAACCATTATCGTTTATTATTAATTTTATTTTTGGACATAGAAAATTTATTCATAGCTTATTTTTTGCCTTAATTTTAAGTTTTATTTTAAAAATATTTTTTAATAATTATTACATTCCATTTTTAATCGGTTTTTTAAGTCATTTAGTCTTAGATATTTTAACGAAACAAGGTGTTTATTTATTCTATCCGTTTAAATTTAGAATTCATGGATTTATAAAAACTAATGGGATTTTTGAAAGGGTGTTTTTAGTATTCTTAGTTGTTGCTAATTTAACTTATATTATAAAATATATTTTCTGAAACTACAATTATTTCCCAACTGTCCAAGTGACAACCTCGCGGGTCAGCTTTATAAATAAAAATTAATTATTTTTTAGAATGAAAAAATGGGAAGTTTCAATAAAAGAATTTCAAAGCAAAAAAGGTAAAAAATATAAAGTAACTAGACGATTTCTTGAAATGAAAATTGCAGAAACAAAGATGTTTGATAATAAAGAAGAAGCGCTTAAACAATTTAACGAATGGCTAGAATAATTCTTTTACTTTTGAGTTTAGAACATTAATTAATTCAGGTTGATTATAATAGTAAGTATCCGGTATGTTTAATGATAGAATTCTTTTTTTAAGATATTGTTCTGGAAATCTTTTAGAAATTTCCGTTCTTTGAAAATCTTCCATAACAACAATGAGATCTGCCCATTCTAATTCTTTTTTTACAACGGGTTTTTCATTGAATAGGCCTGCAGATTTAGTCTTAAACTTATTGCTGAATATTTCTTCAGCGGTTTTACTTCTATTTTTATTTTGGTTACATATAAATAATATCTTCATGGAATTATGGTTAATTATCAAATTATTAAAACTAACTATTTTAGTATGTGCTATAATATATATCTTCTGAAACTACAATTATTTCCCAACTGTCCAAGTGACAACCTCGCGGGTCAGCTTTATAAATAAGATTGTTCTAATAGAGATCAACCTTAAATAAAAACCGAAAGGAAAACTAATTTTAAGGCCATATGAAAAAAATGCGAAAAGCAATGGAGGCAATAATATGGTAAATAGACCTATTAAGAAGTTTAAATCTGGAAATATAGAAACTGCAATATGGAGCAATGAAAAAGATTTTAATGGTGGAATGGTGGAATTCAAAACCATTACTGTAAGCAGAAGTTATAAGAAAAAAGGAGAAGATATTTGGCGTTCTGATGTCATCAATTTGAGAAGGAACGACATCCAAAAGGTAATCTTGGTCCTACAAAAAGCTCAAGAAGAATTATTATTAAATCAAGAACAACGTGATGAAGAGGAAGGTGAATAAAATGGCTGAAAAAAAAGAGTTTAAGATTACAGATTTACCCGGAGTGGGTGCTGCAACTGCAGAAAAACTTGAAGAAGCTGGTTTTAACACTTTAATGAGCATTGCAGTAGCAAGTCCTGCAGATATGGTTGAAATTGCAGGGGTTACTGAGGCAACTGCAAGAAAAATAATTAATAATGCAAGAAGTAAATTAGATATGGGTTTTGAAACTGGATTAGAGGCTTTAGAAAGAAGACAAAATGTTTTGAAAATAACTACAAATAGTAATGCATTAAATTCTTTATTTGGTGGCGGAATTGAAACTGGTGCAGTTACGGAATGTTATGGTCAATTTGGAAGTGGAAAATCTAGTTTAGCACATCAACTTGCTGTAAATGTTCAATTACCAAAAGATAAAGGCGGTGCTGAAGGAATCGCGGTTTGGTTGGATACAGAAAGTACTTTTAGACCAGAAAGAATAAAACAAATTGCAGAAGGAAATGGATTAAATGTAGATGAGATCTTAGGTGGAATTAGAGTTGTAAGATGTTTTAATTCGGATCATCAAATGTTGGTTGCAGAAAAAGTTGAAGACTTGATTAAGAATGACAACCTTCCTGTAAAACTTTTAATCGTTGACTCTTTGATGAGTTTATTTAGAAGTGATTTTTCAGGTAGAGGTCAGTTGAGCGATAGACAACAAAAACTGAATAAGCACATGCATACATTACTTAAGTTAGCCAATACATATAGCATTGCAGTTTACGTAACGAATCAAGTAATGTCAAATCCAGCAGTATTCTTTGGAGATCCGACAGTTGCAATCGGGGGCCATATCGTTGGACATAATTCAACGTATAGAGTTTATTTAAGACGTGGAAAGAAAGATACAAGGGTTGCTAAGATGGTAGACGCTCCAAATTTGCCGGAAGCGGAATGTATCTTCCAAATTGTAGAAAAGGGCATCGCTGATGTCTAATTTTTTCTTTTTTTAATTGTGGAAAATGGACCTAATCTATTTAATGAGAAAAGAATTGTTAAGAAGAAAATATAGTTTAAGAACCATTCAAACTTACCTCGAATGTGTTAATAACTTTTTAAATTATTCTAAAAAAGAAGAAAGAAAAATAAGTAAAAAAGATGTTAAAGATTATCTTGATTTTTTAGTTAGTAAAAATAAATCTGGAAGTACTATAAATGTTAATTTGAATGCTTTAAAATTTTTAATTGAGGAGATTTTAAATAAAAATTTTATGGTTAAAATTAGATTTTCTAAAACTCCAAAAAGTTTGCCCATTTTTTTAAGTCAAGAAGAGGTTACTCATTTAATTAACAATATTGAAAATAGAAAACACAAATTAATGATCAAATTACTTTATTCTTCCGGGTTAAGAGTTTCTGAATTAATTAATTTAAGAATCTCTGATCTGGAAATACCTAAAGATTATGGTTGGGTTAGACATGGAAAAGGAGATAAGGATAGAATGTTTATTATTGCTGAAACTTTGAGAGGTGAACTATTAGATTATATTAAAAATGAAAATTTGAATTCTGATTCTTATTTATTTCAGAGTTATAATGGTAGAATGAGTGTAAGAACCGTTCAAGAAATTCTTAAAAAAGCTACTAAGAAATCTAAAATAAATAAAAACGTTCATCCACATACTTTACGACATTCTTATGCGACTCATTTAATTGAAAATGGTTACGATGTTGCTTCTGTTCAATCTTTACTCGGGCATAATAGTTCTCAGACGACAATGATTTATCTTCATATTGCTCCGAAGAAATTTATTAATGTTAAAAGCCCCATTGATAATTTACAATTTAATAATGATTACGAAAAATTAAATTACGAAAGTAAAAATATTGATGATAAAAGCGTTAAAGGTGAAAAATTTAATTGAATTCGTATATAAACAGTTAT
>CAYQPR010000005.1:0-40852 GCA_964419925.1 Candidatus Woesearchaeota archaeon | reverse complement strand
GTTCTTCTTATTTTCTTGTCTTGAAAGACAACCATTGCATTTTGTTCATCCATTTTAAAGTACAGCAATCCTCCCAGCATCACTTAACTTAAATCCTTCTTCATCATAAATTAATCCTAAATCTTTTAATTCTTTTATTGTTCTATATAACATACCACGAGAAATTTTAATCTTAGAGCTTAAATCGCTTAAACTTGTTAATTCCTTATTATTAATATATTCAAGAATTTGTTTTTGAGAATTATTTAAATTAAAGTTTAGTTTAGGCAAAGAAATCATTTGTTTTGTTTCTTCTATGACATAAACTATTTGTTTTATTTTTTCAACTCTGGAATAAGCAGCAAATAATAATCCCAAACTTTGAGTTTTTCTTGCTCCAGTCACATTAACATAAATAATATTTTTATCACTTTCATAATCGATTGCTTTAATCGCTTCTTCAGCAACATTAACAATATTATAAACTTCAGTTTTAATTTGTTTGACTTCAACTACCTTTCCAAGACTATCTTTAATCAGTTCTAGAGATTTACGCTGAATCTCATTAGGTTTATCATCAATCATTAAGATTAACTTATCCACACCAAGTTTTGTAGAAACCAGTATTACAGGTTCAAATGCATATAAAGTTGAAATTAACACATTCATATTAAACGTTAAAATATACTAATTTATATACTTTTCTAATTTATGGTAGAAAGGCTTAAATATAAGTTAAGCTCACTAAATAAAATGAAAACATTAGAACAACAATTAAAAGAACTTAAAAAACAATTAAAAGATGACATTGCAGTTAAAATAATTTCTAAGAAAAATAAATTCAAAATTGTTCAGGTTGTTACAAAAACACAAGATGAAGAAGAAGGTTCTGATGATTTTCCAGTAAAAAACATTAGCCCAAAAAATATTTCTAAAATAAATAAAGAATTAATTAAAGTTAAAAATTATATCGGATAAAATGAAAAAAATAAGATATGATGGAAATAATGTTCATAAAATTATAAGTAAATACTTTGAAAAATCTTGGGAAAAGAAAAAACTTGATGAGAAATATAATTCAAAATTAATTTTTGATATGATTGTTGCTCTTCATGCAGAAAATGTAATCTCAAGAATTGCAATAGAGACTTTAAAGGACATCATTTTAAAAAAGAAAATAGCAACTAAAAAAGAGATTGATGATACCATTGATAAAATTGCTTTTAAAAAAATGAAGGAATATAAAATAAAATGATCAAAATTGAGGTAATTCAAAAGGATATTACAAAAATTAAAGCAGATGCAATAGTAAACGCAGCAAATAAAAGTCTTTGGGGTGGTGGGGGTGTAGATGGTGCAATTCATAGAGCCGCAGGCCCACAATTGTTAAAAGAGTGTAGAACCCTTAATGGTTGTGAAACAAGTGAAGCAAAAATAACAAAAGGATATAATTTACCCGCAAAATATGTTATTCATACGGTTGGACCAAGATATAAACATGGAGAGGACATAAATTTACTAAAAAGATGTTATGAAAACTCTTTAAAACTTGCTGAAGAAAATAAATGTGAAAGTATTGCCTTTCCTGCAATCGCAACTGGTGCTTTTGGGGTCCCAATTGAAAAATCCGCAGAAATAGTTAAAGAAGTGGTAAGTAAATTCACTTCCGATTCTATTAAAAAAATTATTTTTGTTTTATACAGTGATGGTGATTTTGATATTTATAAAAAAGAATTAGAGGAGTATCTCAGCTAAGATGAAAAACTTAATTGTAAAAGAATTAGTTGTAAAGGATGGAAAATTTAAAACAGGATGTATCCGAAAGGACATTAAGATAAAAAATGACAAGAGAAAAGAAGTTTATGGATTATGGTATCGTGGTCGCGTTATAGAATTAAAAGATAATGAAACAATTAGCATATTATTTTCAGGGGAATTAAATAAAAAGGACATCGAACACTACTCAAAAATTAAAGGTTTTTTAGTTATAAAAAATGAACCAATTTACAATTAAACAACTTCAAATTAATTTTTTGTTTGTAATTATATTGATTGTTTTATCTTCATTGATATTAATTCCACTCTTATCCGCATTCTCCACTTATAATCATGAAATGGCGCATGTTAAAGCTTTAAATAAATACGGAATAACTGCTAGTTATCAATTAAACCTAAACCAATATATAAAAACATTTTATAAATTTCAACTCAAGCCTTATTCTGCCGGGACAACTTACGTTAAATCTGAAGACTTAAATAAATTAACATTAGAACAAAAAAGAGAAGTTTTAATGGCAGGTATTAAATCAGATTTAATAATCATTTATCTTATTGCATTTTTAATAATTCTCAACACAAGTTTATTTTTTATTTTTAGAAGTAAAAAATTAATTTTTCATTTATTTTTTATTAATATTACATTATGTTTATGGTTAACAATATTAGCATGGTCTACAATTTCTAATTTATCTATAAACGGAGGGGATTTAAGTTTATTACTAATTCCCGATTAGGGGTTAGATATAAAATAAATATCTTTAAATAACATATTCAGTTAATCATAAACAATGAAATTTAAACCAAAAACAAAACTGGGAGAATTATCATTTAAATTTGGAATTTTATATATTTTTTTATTTTTTCTTTCTAGAATTTTAGGACCCTTATTTCATTTTAAAGATATTTCTCTTAACATAACCTTAACCATAATCATTGCAATAACTTCTCTTGTTTCAGGATTAATATCCTCATTTCTAGGAATAAGAAGCATAATTAAATACAAGGAACGCAGTATTTTTGTTTATATCTTTTCGTTTATGGGAATTTTAATTTTATTCGTTCTAATAGGTGAACTTATTTTTTCGCGTTAATCTATTTCTTTCTATAACCAAACTTTTTATCATAATCTTTATGACTTACTATATCTAAAACAAAACAAATAATCTCAATTTCGTCTCCTTTTATTGTATATAACATTCTCCAAAAATTTGTCAGTTCAACTCTCCAAAGATTTTGAGCGTTATATTCTTTTGGAATTAATTTTCGAGGAATATGATCACCATAAAATGGATTTAGTTTTATAAAATCAATTTTTTGTTTTATAGACTTTAACAATTGTATTTCAAAACTATTTTCACTGCCTTATTTAATCTGTTTTGACACAATTTCATTTAATTTTTTATATTCCTCATTTGCCTCATTCAATAATATTATTTTTATTGACTTATTCACTAAACTTCCATTCCTCTTTTAATTAGGGAATCAAGTTCCTTTCTCGGAGCATAAATCCAAAGAATTCCTTTAGTTCCGATTATTATTTTTCCGCTATGTTGTAAATAATCTAAAACCTGAATAATTGTTTGATGCATCACTTTTCTAGGTAATTTTCTTTTTATATCTGCTAAGCTCATTAAATCATTTGTTTTTCTTAAAACCTCTTCAATCATTAAGACAGTATTTAATGTTGGTGAATGTTTTATTCTAAATCTATTTTTTAATTTATTCATATTTATCTCCTATTAATATAAACTTATACTTTTTAGATATATAAACTTTTCGTTCTAAAACATTCGGAATAGTTAGTTCAGTAACAAATTCTAATCGTTAAATACGTCGCAAATAAAACCCAAAAAGCATATAAAAATAATAAATAAGATGAGGTTCTAGACTTTTTCCACATAAAAATTATTAATAATAACACAGAAATCTCTAAAAATATCATCTCAATTAAAGCAAAAAATATTAGATGTTTATAAAAAAATAAATAACTCCAAAATACATTCAAAAACGCATTTATTAAAAATAAAGAAACAACTAATTTTTTTTTCTTAATCTTATTGTAAAAAATTAAAGCAGATATTGTTGTTAAAATGAAAATAATTGTCCATACTAATCCAATAAAACCCCCTTGAGGAGTAAACGAAGGAAGATTAATTGTATCATACCATTTCATTCCAGAACTTGTTAAATAACTTCCAAATAAAGAGACGAAAATCGTAATCAATGGAATAACAACATAATTTAGTTTAAACTTCATAACTTTATCTTAGTTCCCTTATTTATAAATTCTTTCTAAAACATTTAAATATTTATTCATTTAATATAGAATATGCATAATCGGGGTTTAGAAGACAACGTTTTAATTGTTGGTTTAGATGATAGTAATCATGCAGGAGAAAGAAAATCAGAAATCATTGTAGCGACTTTTTCTTTTGTTCATGAAGATAGTTTAGTCAAAAAGTTTGGAAAAAGAGCAAGTTACGAAGAATTTCAAAGATGGTTTAGTACAAATGGAATAGATTACCGATTCTCAATCTTAGAAAATAAAGAGTTAGAACATGTTCCAACAAATATTCCGCATGTTGCACCTTTTTTAATTAGAAATTTTTTAGAGAACTATTTATTTGAAATTGAAAATATAAAAATATATTTGGATGGTATCTTAAGAAAAGATCAAAAAGAGCATATTAAAAGAAGTTTTCAAGAATATCCTAACATCATTATAGATAACTTCATCAAACGTCACAGTCTTCACGAATGTCCAAATGTCGTTTATATGGCAGATATTCTCTCACATACATTATACCATTCTGATTTTCAAAGTTTATCTGAAAGTCCTAAAAGGGTGATTATTCCATATTAATTATTTATATAATCTCCATCCAATTAAAACAAAAGAAACACTTAAGATCCCAATTCCATTTGAAATGATTACTGCCGTATTCTTTATTGAAATTCCATAAATAAACCAGATAATACTTCCAAAAAGAATAATTAAAACACTTATAACAGATATATCTTTTGCACTCTTTCTTTTAAATATTTTAATTGACTGTGGAATATTTGATAACGCCATAGAAACTCCAGCAATTAAAGCTAATAAAGATAAAAAATCCATTATAAAACTTTTTCCGGACAATATTTAAATCTTTTGCAAGAAAATTTTCTATCGTAACCCTTTTATATTTAACGATTAGTATACTCATATGCTTGATAAACTAGAAAACGAATTAAAAACGAGGGGATTTAGTCAAAAAACAATCGATTCATATCTATTACATAATAAAGATTTTTTAAAGTTCATAAATAAAGAACCTGAAAAAGCAGAAGAGATTGATATTAAAAATTATTTAAGTTATTTAACTTCAGAGAAAAAATATAAAGCAAGAAGTGTTAATCTTGCAATGTCTGCATTAAAATTTTCTTTTTATAATCTTTTTAACAGGAGAATAATGGAAAATGTTAAGTTACAAAAATTAGATAAAAGAATTTCCTCAAATTTAACAAAAGAAGAGATAAAATCTTTAATAGAAAATGTTGATAACCCTAAACATAAATTACTTTTAAAATTAATGGCGTATTCTGGATTAAAGGCAGGAGAGGTCATAAAACTAAAGATCAAAGACTTAAACTTAGATGAAAAAATAATCAATATAAAATTAGAGAATAACAATGATCGTATCGCAATTTTATCAAACAGATTGGTTGAAGACATTAAATTATATTTGTCTAATAGAAAAGATCAAAATCCCTATTTGTTCAATGTTAATGATAGGCATATTTCAATAAAACTTCCTCAAAAGGTGATAAAGTTGGCAGCAAAAAAAGCGAGTTTAAATAAACGGGTTTTTTGTCATGCACTTAGATCAACATTTGCAAATGTACTTCATAATAATGGGATAAGCCAAAAATATATTCAAATGATGCTTGGAAATTCTTCTAATGTTTTAAACAGTTCTATTTCAAATAAACCGTTTATGGATTATATTAAAAAAATTAAAAATCCATTTGACGAAAATTAAATATATTCTCTAAAATATATATTATCTCCCAACTGTCCAAGTGACAACCTCGCGGGTCAGCTTTATAAATAAAAAAATATTTTTAAATGGATGAGTAAAAAATGGAATGAGCAGGAGATTTGTATATTAAAAGAAAACATTAATGAGCCATATAATAAAATAAAGAGTTTATTACCCGGCCGGGAGATTGGTGCAATCATTGGTAAAAAGGATAAACTTAAACTAAGGAGAAAATCAATTGTTTTTTGGACAGATAAAGAAGATGCATATTTAATCAAAAATTATCCAAATACAACAATTGAAAATTTGGAAAAAAGATTAAATAAAGGTAAAGGTTCAATTTTTGCTAGAATAAATAGACTAAAAAAAGCTGGATTTATAATAAAAAATAAGAAAGAATTTTTATCAACATATTGGAAAAATAGGTATATACACGATAAAAAACTAATAGATAAACATAAAATAGCAATTAAAAAATTATGGTCGAATGAATCTTTTCGAAAGAAACACAAGAAATCAATTAGAAAATTATTCAAAAACAAAGAGTTTTCAGATAAGTTTAGAGCATCTTTTATTGAAAGAAGAAATTCTAAGTTATTTAGGTTTAAACAAAGAAAAATTGCATCTAAATTTTTAACTGAACTACACAAGAACCCATCAAAACATAAGAGGTTGTTATCTAATCTTAGAAAGAATCCCTCAAATCAACAAATAAATGCAGTAAAACATCTTAGAAAAATATTTGGTTATCGTTGTGTCGGTTGCAATGACTGGAAAATATTAGATAATCGTATGGAAGTTGACATTCCAATCTATCCATTCAAAATTGCAATCGAGTGGGATGGAGAGTATTGGCATAAAATTAAAAAAGTTAAAAATAAAGATAATCTAAAAAATCTTTTATTGACCAAAAAGGGATGGAGCGTGATAAGGGTAATCTCTCCATCAAATAAATTTCAATCTAAAGAAGACATTCAAAATCGGTTTGATATAATGACTGGAACTATAGCTAAAATACTTTTGGATAAAGAATTATTAAATTAGATTTCTTCGACGAGAATCAATAAGTTTATATACTAGTTTGCCCTTTCCACGATGATAATTAAAGGAGGTAACCAAAAATGGGAACAGTAATTGCAAAAAACGTCGTCAAACGTAAATCTGGTTATTTGTATTATGTCGACGGTAAAGGAAATGTCTGCGAAGCAAAGATGGCACGTGGCGGAAGAAAGAAAAAGAGAAAATAAATATTTTTTTTAAAAAGGGGGTTTTGTTAACTCCCATTTTTTTAATTAATTTTCATTGAAAATCCATCAGGAGTACTATATCTTGTTAAAAATCCTTCATGAAATCCTTTTGTTTTATATCCTTTTATGTGATCATTAAATCTCTTAAAAAACACAGAAACTTTTTCTTCAACTTCTTCAACATCGTTATATCTAGTAATTACAACATTTCCCAAAAAATCGCTTTCAGTTGCAGAAGGTTTATTTTTATCTTTAATATAACCCTTCAAAAATTCAACTAGTTCATGCCCTAAAATTTCTGCTCGTTTGTCCATTTTAAAATGTTTAGTTATATTTCCAGACTGTTCATTAACAATATAAGAAATTGTGACATCAAAAGAATCATCTTTTCTAGAATAATTATTAACTTTAAGTTCATTAATCTTAATTAATAGATTTTTCATAAGTTTGCAAAGAACAACTTGTTTTTAAATTTTTCCAATAGTTTTTTAAATATAAATCATAAAGAAAAAATGATGGGCTCGTAGCTCAGCCTGGTAGAGCAACTGACTCTTAATCAGTAGGTCGTGGGTTCAAATCCCATCGAGCCCGTTTTTATAAAAGCTCTTTAATTCTCTCAATATGTTCCGCAACTTTATTTCCAGAATCAGTTAACTGAACGTTTTTTATCCTTCCATGTTTCTCAAAATTAATAAGATTAGCTTTTTCCATCTCTTGTAAGATCTTAACCGCATGAGAATAAGTACAATCAACTTCCTTAGCGAGATTACTCCCATATCTATTTTTACCACTTCTTCTAAGAGCAACCAACATCATCGCTGGTTTTTTTCTAAAGAATACTTCAAAAATATCTTCCTTTTTCTTAACCAATTTCATCCCCAAAACTTTTTCTATCTTTACCTATATTTAAATGTTTTCATTACAACATAATCTTTATATAATCTATTCAACTTTTACTATTATGATTGATATTAATCTAATAAGGGAAAATCCTGAACTTGTTAAAGAGAATATAAAACAGAGAAATAAACCAGAAAAAATTAGTTTATTAAATAACCTTATCTCTTTAGATAAAGAATATCGTCAGGATCTCCAGATTATCGAGTCTTTAAGACACGAAAGAAATATTATTTCTGAAAAAATAAATCTACTAAAAAAATCAAACAAGGATGCAAGTAAAGAGATAAAAAGAGCAAAGGAATTACCAGAAGAAATCAAAAACTTAGAAGAAAAAAATAATATTAGAAAATCTCAGTTAGATTCTTTATTGTTGGAAATTCCAAATCTCCTTAATGAAGATGTTCCATTCGGAAAAGATGGCCTCGATAATCCAGTAATAAAAAAAGTTGGTAAGCCCAAAAAATTAAATTTTGAACTAAAAAATCATGCAGAACTTTTAGAACAATTGGGATATGCTGATTTTGAGCAGGGAATTAGCAATGCTGGAAAAGGATTTAATTATCTAAGTGGAGATATTGCAATTTTAGACTTAGCATTACAGAGATATGGCGTAGAATTTTTAATTAAAAATAAATTTACACCAATTGTTCCACCCATGTTATTAAATCATAAAACTTTATTGGGAGCTTTAAATGGATTAAAAGATTTTGAAGATGTTGTCTATAAAGTTGATAAAGAAGATTTATATTTAATTGGAACGGCAGAGCACTCTTTAGTTACTTTTTATAAAAATAAAATGTTGAGAGAAGAAGATTTACCAAGAAAAATATTTGCTGTAACTCCTTGTTTCAGAAAAGAGATTGGGGGACATGGAATCGATACAAAATGGTTATTTAGAATGCATCAATTTAATAAGGTTGAGCAAGTTATATTTACAAAACCGGAAGAATCATTGAAAATTTTAAAATATATGCAAGGTTTGACCGAATCTTTTTTTAAAAGTTTAGAAATTCCATTTAGAGTCATTGAGATATGTTCTGGAGATTTAGGAAATAAATTTGCAAAACAATTTGATATTGAAGCTTGGTTCCCAAGACAGAATGAATATAAAGAGGTTACCTCCGCAGGAAGTTGTACGGATTTTCAAGCTCGAGCTTTAAATATAAAATATCTTGATAGAAATAATGAAAAGAAATATGTTCATATCCTAAACAACACCATGGTGGCCACATCGAGAGCAATGGTTGCAATAATTGAGAATCATCAGCAAAAAGATGGAAGTATTAAGATACCAAAAGCCTTACACAAATATACAGGTTTTAAAGTAATTAAATCTAAAAATTAAAATCTTTCAATACAATATTTACAAACTCCATTCTTAGAACAGTTTAAACAAAAATTTCTCCCACAAAATTTACAGCTCGCAGAACTCAAATTACTTTTACAAATACTGCAAACACTTAATCTATCCATAATTTGCTATATGAATAAAAGTTTATAAACCTTATTTTTATTATCATAATATGAAAATTTTAGCTGCAGGAGACATTCATGGGGATGTTGGAACCGCAAGAAAACTAGCACAAAGAGCATTTAATGAAAAAGTTGATTTAGTTGTTCTAGCCGGTGATATAATGGGGGATGATGATAAACTTCCAGGGGTTATTTCACCATTTTTAGACAAGAAAAAAAAGGTTTTATTCGTTCCTGGAAATCATGAGAGTTTAGCTACAGCAGATTTTATCGCAGATTTTTATGGAATAACTAATTTACACGGGTATTCTGTTAAATATGATCATGTTGGGATTTTTGGATGTTCAGGAAATAATATAGGAATTAATCAAATTTCTGAAGATGAAATATTTACCTTATTGAAAAAAGGTTTTGAAAAAATTAAGGATTCTAAAAAAACAATAATGGTTACTCATGTTCATCCAAAAGATGCAAAAATGGGGAGATTTGGACATCCTTTAGTTCGAGAAGGAAGCTCAGGTGTAAAAGAAGCACTTAAAAAATTTAAACCGGATATTTTAATTTGCAGTCATATTCATGAAGCTTCAGGCATAGAAGAGAAATTGGGAAAAACTTTAGTTATTAATGTTGGAAGCGAAGGAAAAATAATAAACATTTAATATAAAAAGATTTTTATACTACGTTCTAAAATTAAAATTGAATGACTGAACTTTTAATAGCAGAAAAGCCAGACGCAGCTCTAAAAATAGCAACAGCTTTAGCCGACGATAAAGTTGTTAAAAAAAATAACAAAAAGGTTCCTTATTATGAGATTACACATAACAAAAAGAAAATTGTGGTCGGTTGTGCAGTTGGTCATTTATTTGGATTAAAAGAAAAAGATGGAAAAGGATGGAAATATCCAACTTTTAGTTATGAATGGGTTCCAACATATGAAGTAAACAAATTTGCAAAATATACAAAAGATTACATTGAAACTTTTAAAAAAATTTCTAAAGACGTAAAAGAATTTACAGTATGCACAGATTTTGATGATGAAGGAACCGTTCTAGGATTAAATATTGTAAAGTTTATTTGCAAACAAAAAGATGCTCATAGAATGAAATTTAGTACATTAACAAAAAAAGATTTAGTTGTTTCTTATACAAACAAAGCAAAAACAATGGATTGGGGTCAAGCAAATGCAGGATTATGCAGACACGAATTAGATTGGTTACACGGGATCAATTTATCAAGAGCATTAACCTTAGCGATGAAAGCATCTCAAGGTGGCTTTAAAGTATTATCAATTGGAAGGGTTCAAGGACCAACATTAAATTTAATTGTTCAAAAAGAAAAAGAAATTTCAGCATTCAAACCCGTTCCATATTGGGAAGTTTCATTAACTGGAAAAGCAGATAAAAAAGAGATTATTGCAGAACATAAAACCTCAGAGTTTTGGAAGAAAGAAGAAGCAGAAAAAGTTCTAAAAAATACTAAAGGAAAAAAAGCATTTGTAGATAAAATAAAAGAATCAGAACTAACTCAAGAACCCCCATTTCCATTCGATTTAACAACATTGCAGTTAGAAGCTTATAGAAATTTTGGAATAAATCCTAAAGAATCTTTAGCAATTGCTCAAACATTATATGTTGCAGGATTAATTAGTTATCCAAGAACAAGTTCTCAACAAATTCCTGATTCAATAGATATGAAAGAAATTCTCACAAAAATGTTAGATTCAAATTATAAAGATTTTGTTAAAGAATTATTAAAAACAAAATTAATTCCAAATAATGGTAAAAAAACAGATCCGGCACATCCAGCAATAATAATTACTGGAGAGATTCCAGGAAAATTACAAGAACGTGAACATAAAATCTATGACTTAATTGCAAAAAGAACATTTGCAACTTACGGTGAACCAGCAAAACGTAAATCACTAAATGTAGAAATAGAATGTAATAAAGAAATCTTTGTCACAAAAGGAATCTTAACAACTTATCCTGGATGGCATAAATATTATGCTCCTTATTCTGAATTAAAAGAAATTGAACTCCCTGAAATGAAAAAAGGAGATGAGATATTAAAACCAAAAGTAGAAATGGTTGAGAAAGAAACACAGCCTCCAAGAAGATATTCTCCGGCATCTTTGGTTAAGGAATTAGAATCAAAACATTTAGGAACAAAAGCAACGAGATCTAATATTATTGAAACATTATACGACAGACAGTATATACTTGAACAAAGTATTGAAGCAACAGAACTAGGCATTAAAACGGTTGAAACATTAGAAAAATATGCTCCAGAAATTGTAGACGAAAAATTAACAAGAGAATTTGAAGAAGAAACAGAATTAATTGAAGAAGGAAAGAAAACTAAAGAAGAAATTGTTGAAAAGAATAAGAAGATTTTATTAAAAATACTCGAAAAATTCAAAAAACATGAATTGGAAATTGGAAAAGCGTTAGCTGAAGCAAATAAAGAAACAAGAGATAAGGTAAGTATTGTAGGTAAATGTCACGTTTGTAAGGAAGGCGATTTAAGAATATTATATAATAAGTTGTATAAATCTTATTTTGTTGCTTGTAATAAATATCCTAACTGTAAAACAACATTTTCAATTCCAAAATATGCTTTGCCGAAACCTGGTGAGATATGTAAAGAATGCAGTTTTCCTAAATTAAAGATGATTAGACAAGGAAAAAGACCTTATGACTTTTGCATAAACAATGAATGTCCTTCAAGAAAAAGATATTTAGAAGAACATCAAAAGGAATCAAAGCAATCTGATTCCTGAATCCATTATATCAAACAAATGTTCGCTATTTGTACTTTCATTTATTAATTTTCTAGGGTTTTTTTCTAACTTCATTATCCAACCACAAAGATTTCTAACCATCTTTCCACCAACTAATTCCAATTTGTTATTATCAAAGTTATTATAAACTTGGTTTGTTAAAAAAATAAATATATTTTTCTCATTAATTAATTTTAATATTTTAAAAATTTCACTAATCTTATTATTTGCATATTTTTGATCATTTTTTAATTCTAAGCGATAGTGCATTCCTAAACTGTCTAGTATGATTAAAGAAACTTTTTCAATATTTTCTAAATTCTTTATTACTCTTATTTGTTCTTCAAAATTTTTAGCCTTAATTAATAAAACATTTTTTAAACAGTTCTCATAATTCTCTCCAGAAATCTGCTTAAACCTATCAAAACTAAATCCATTTTCAGTATCAATAAAAACTACCTTGCTGAATTTACTAAATTCATAAGCAAGCATTAATGCTAAAGTTGTTTTTCCTGTAGCTCCTTCTCCATAAACCAAATTAATTCCAGATTTCAGATTTATTATATCATTAATCATAAAAGTTAGTGAACAATGAATCTTAAATATCTTCTTAAAATCGAAAACTTTATATACTTTGAATATACACCGCAAGTATACACAAGATGGCGGATTTATTTAATACGACAATATTATGTGAAAATTGTAATAAAAAAACAAATAAAGGAGAGTTATTTAAAGACGGATTTAAATTACGATATTGGGAATGCAAAGATTGCAATAAAAAATACTTACATCCCTTAGATCAGCAAAATTACGAAAACTTTCAAAAATTAAGACAAAAAGAATTTCATGTTAAATTAAGAATGGTTGGAAATTCATATACGGTTTCAATACCAAAAGAAATTATTGATTTCGAAGAGGAATTTGATCAAGAAATGAGCAAGCTAATAAATTTAAACTTAGAAGAGCCTGGAAAAATATCAATATTTTTAAGAAAGAGCATAAGGAGGATTTATTAAATTTTTGTTTTAAATAATTAACATGGAAAAAGGACAAAAAGAAATAAAATTGAAAGTAATGGAAGCTTTACAAGAAGAGGCTTACAAAGGTATTGTCAGAGTAGATTCTGAAACAATGCATTCAATTGGAGTTCATCCAGGCGATGTTATCTCTATTACTGGCGGAAGAACTACCGTCGCAATTGTTGATCGTGCATATCCAACCGATGTTGGACAGCAAGTTGTAAGAATGGATGGAATTATGAGAAGAAATTCAAAAACATCTATCGGAGAATTTGTTAATATAAAAAGAGCAGAAGTTAAAGAAGCAAAATCAATTGTTATTGCACCCGCTCAAAAAGGAGTAATGATTAAAGCTGATCCAAGAATTTTTAGAAGAACATTGTTAGGAAGAGCAGTTGTTAAAGGTGATATTTTAGTTCCGGGGGGAGTTAAATCAAGACACAGAACAATGTCAGACTCACCTTTTTTTGAAGATATGTTTTCAAGTATTTTTGAAGAAAATTTTCCGGGTGGTTTTGGTTTAGGTGGAATTAGGTTTATTGTTGCAAGTACAAATCCAAAAGATTCTGCAGTTATAATTACAGAAAATACCGAATTAACATTAAATCCAAAAGCGATTGAAATTTTAGAAGAAAAAATTTTAGAAGTAAATTATGAGGACATTGGCGGATTGAGCGAAGAAATAAATAAAATACGTGAAATGGTTGAATTGCCATTAAAACATCCAAACTTATTTTTAAGATTGGGTATCGAACCGCCAAAAGGAGTTTTATTGCATGGTCCACCCGGAACTGGGAAAACATTATTAGCAAAAGCTGTTGCTAATGAATCAGAAGCAAATTTTGTTTTAGTCAATGGTCCAGAAATTATGAATAAATTTTATGGAGAATCCGAAAAACGCATTAGAGATATTTTTGATGAAGCAGAAAAAAACGCTCCGAGTATTATTTTTATCGATGAGATTGATGCAATTGCTCCAAAGAGAGAAGAAAGTTATGGTGAGTTAGAAAGAAGAGTTGTTTCACAATTATTAACGGTTATGGATGGATTAAAATCAAGGGGAAAGATTGTTGTCATTGGTGCAACAAATAGGCCAAATGCAATTGATCCTGCTTTAAGGCGTCCAGGAAGATTTGATCGAGAAGTATCAATAGGTGTTCCAAATAAAGAAGCGAGATTAAATATTTTAAAAATTCATTCGAGAAATATGCCATTAACAAAAGATGTTAACCTAATTAAACTTGCAGAGATTACTCATGGATTTGTTGGAGCTGATGTTGCCGCATTATGTAAGGAAGCTGCAATGAATGTTTTGAGAAGAACTCTTCCAGAATTAAATTTAGGGGATAATGATGATTTACCTGCTGAAGTTTTAGAAAAATTGGTAGTTACCGAAGAAGATTTTAATGCCGCATTAAAATTAGTAAGACCGAGTGCTTTAAGAGAAGTTTTAATTGAAAAACCAAATATTGCTTGGACAGATGTCGGTGGTTTAGAAAAAGTAAAACAAGAAATTAAGGAAACTGTTGAATGGCCATTAAAACATCCGGGTTCGTTTAAACGATTAGGAATTAAACCTCCAAAAGGAGTTTTATTATATGGTCCACCAGGAACAGGAAAAACATTATTGGCAAAGGCTGTTGCAAAAGAATCTGAAGCAAACTTTATTTTAGTCAATGGTCCAGAATTATTAAATAAATGGGTTGGAGAAAGTTCAAAAGGAATAAGAAAAATATTTGAAAAAGCAAGACACGCTTCTCCAGCAATTATATTTTTTGATGAAATTGATGCAATCGCTTCTAGAAGGGGAACAGATATCGGAAATAAAACTATTGACCAAATGGTTAATACTTTATTAGCCGAGATGGATGGATTAAAAGAGTTAAATGAGGTTGTTGTTATTGCTGCAACAAATCGCCCAGATATTATGGATCCAGCATTATTACGTCCAGGAAGATTTGATAGGGTATTATTGGTCCCTCCACCAGATAAAGAAAGTAGATTACAAATATTGCAAATACATACAAAAGATATGCCATTAGCAAAAGATGTTAATCTTGATAAAATTGCAGAAAAAACAGAAGGATATGTCGGAGCAGATCTAGAAACCGTTTGCAGGGAAGCGGGTATTTTAGCATTAAGGGAAGATATGAAAGCTAAAGAAGTTACAAAAAAACATTTTGAAGAAGCAATAATTAAATCAAAACCAAGTGCTGGAAAAGAATTCATGGAGAGATATCAAGAAATCGAAGACAGTTATCTAAAGAAAGCAAGAGCTGGTTTGATAAAAGAAGTTCCAGATTATTTTGGATAATTATTTATTTTTACCATAACTTTTTATAAAACTACTTAATCTGCTAATAAGAACCGTAAATTCATTTTTAAATTCTTCAAGTCCACTATAACCGTTAGAACTAAGTTCATCACCATAACCAGTTTTACCTAAATTTTTCTTAATCAACTCTAAATCCGCAATCGATTTCTTTAAAACTTTATTTCCTTCGGTTAGTCCCATTTTATTATAAATACTTTTTTCTTAAATTTTTACTTAAATTCTTTAATACAAATTTTTTTCTTTGTTCTGTAAAGTAATCAATTAAATTATCTTCAGTTATTAATCCAATTACATTTCCACCTTTAACAACCGGATACCTCTTATATCCTTTTTCCCTCATTATTTTACTCGCATAATAAATATTTGTGTTTTGATCTAAGACATCAACAGGAGAAGTCATAATGTCTTTAGCTTTTGTTTTTCTAATGTCTAATTCTTTTGCAAGAACTCTTTTTAGCATATCTCTTTCAGTAATAATTCCAATTGGTTTTTTATTTCTAGTTATTATAATGCATCCAATATCTACTTTTGCAAACTCCTTAGAAATCTTTTCTATAGAAACATTTTCATCAAAGTGAAGAACTTTTTTATTCATTATATCTTTAATTGTTTGCATATTCATGAATTTAATATTTTAGTATATAAATTTATTCTTTTGTTAGAACTTCAGGTTGATCTTTTACCCTTAAAGTAAATTCATGTTGACTTACTAAACCCTTACTTTTTTCTGGTAATTGTGGATAGTGATGTAAAATACTTTCTTTTTCAAGCATCCTTAAAGCAAAATTTACTTTAAACGAATCAAATTTTTTTAATAGCATTCTCTTAGCAAAAGGTAATGTTTTATATTCATCAATAATGTATTTCAAAACATTTCTTGTTATATCATTCCTTACTTGTTTAACATTCACAATTTTATAAATGTTTGATAGTTTTCCATCCTGAACTAATCCAACCCCATCCGTTGCAAATGGTTCGATAGCAATAATCATATTTTCTTCTAATTCTAGTTGATCATTATTATCATAATTTGGAATAGTTAATCCAGAATGGGGTTCATATAAATCTAACCCGTGCCCAGATAGATTTTTAATTGGCTTAAAACCAAATTCAGTTATTGTTTTATCGATTACCTTTCCAATTTCACAAACCCTCGTTCCGGGTTTTGCTAATTTTATCGCTTCTTGCAGTGCTAATTGTGATGCCTTACTTAACTCTTTATTTTGACCTAAATCAATTGTTAAAGCATTGTCACCAATTGCACCATTAACTTGAGCTCCAACATCTAATTTTACTAAATCGCCTTGTTTAAACGTTAAATCTTTTTCATCGTTTGGTGTAAAATGAGCCGCCATATCATTTATAGAAACTTGAACGGGAAATGCCAATCCTCCATTTAATTTTTTAATTTCATTTTCTATAACTTCAACAACTTTTAACACATTATTATCTACTTTAATTAACGTTTTCCCATAATTCAATGCTTGCCATGCAATTTTTCCAGCTTTTTGCCAATCATCCATAAAACTTTTTAATAAAGAAACTATTTAAATTTATTCAATAAGAGATTTTTTCATAAATCATTGCCCAATCACCTCGTTTTAAAAGACCTTTTTCATCATATTTTTCAAAATTCCGTACAAGTTTTAAAAACTTTTCATATTTATGATAATATATTTCATCTAAATCACTAAAACAATCGGTAATCAAAAGTCCTCCTTTTGGAATCACTCGAATAATTTCTTTTTCTATCTGTTTTCTGTACTCGTTACCGCTTATAAGTTCTTTTCCAATATTCCAGCAGATAATATTACAATAATTATTTGGTAAAGACCTCAAAAATAAGAGAATATCTTTACCGATAAGTTTAGTTTCAAAAGATAGATTCACATCCTCTTTTTTTAGGCAATCCTTTAAAAATTCTTCAGGAGTTAGGTACCCGTGTTCCCCATATAAATATTTATCAACTCCAAAATATTTTTTTATGCCCAAGTTTCCTAAAAATTTCAAAACATGCACAACCGAATCATCAATACTTCCACAACCCAAGTCTACAACAATTTTATTCTTAAGTTTATTTTTCAAAAAATCAATAAATGCGGTGTCTTCAATCATCTGATAAATGAGTCTTCTTGCTAGTGCAAAGTCAGAGTTAACGGAATGAGACTCACTTATAATATCATCATAAGAAACATATCCTTCTTTATTCTCAAAACCATTAATTAGCTCGCTGAGTTGTCTTTGTAAATTATTATTTAATTTATTTACTTCAATCAAATCAATTTGTGTTTTTCTTAAAGATGCAATAACTCCTCTTTTCTTTAATTTTCCAAGTAAACCATCAAAATTAGAATCTTTATATCTAGGAATAATAAATGTCATTAATTTAATAAAACTTTTTGGGCATTCAGGTTTATCATAAATCTTATTCCAAATTGGGAGAAGCAAACTTTGTACTTCTTTTAAAGTATTCATTTTAAAAATCACCTAAACTACTTTGTTCTTTTAATAATATCTTATCTCTTGTAATACCAAAAACTTCAAAAATCTTTTCTACGCTTGGAATTATTTGATTTTCAAGATAATAACCAGAATCATAACTTTTACATTCACTTGGAATTCTTGCTTTATCTCTTATTTTTCCTTGTTCATCACTTACAATAAAATAAACACTTGCTCCTGGACTTACATCCATTCCTATTTTTTTCATTCTATGAGCAACCGCAACATGGGGTCCTAAATTTTTATAACTCTCTAAAGGCATTTTCAATTGTTCTTTAATTATCATTTTTTTCAACGGTATTTTTTTATCTTTAATATCTTTAATTACTTCCTGAACATATTTCAATGCATTTTCATATTTTCCTTCTTTTAATATTGTTTCTAGAATATTTAACTGCGTTTCTCTTGCGATTACGCTCCAGTCTTTTCTAACCGTTTCAAAACCCGTAACTTTTATTTTTCCTTTTTCGTCTATTAAGGCATATTTCTTTTTTGCTCCTGCTACATTCCCTTTTTTACTTACAAAAATTCCTCTTTCATAAAAACTTTCCAATTCCAATTCCATCAATTCAGGTAAGTCTTTATTTATTTTATTTAAGAATTCTAATGCATCTTTTTTTGTTTTATTTCCTAATGATAAGCAAACAGAATCAGTATCCCCATAAATAACTTTGAAATTTTCTTTCTCGGCTTTCTTCATCGTGTCTTGAATATATTCTCGAGCAAATGCAGTAATACTTGCAGCACATTCTTTGCTATAATATCTCGCTCCAAAAAATCCATACATCCCGTAAGTAGAATTTCCAATTGTTTTTAATGCATAACTCCTTGCTTTCAAAGTAATATTATTTTCTTTTTTACTTAATTCTTTAATTTTATTCCTTTTTATGATTAAATCTTTAAGAACAGCTGGAATAAATCCAATTTTTTTATCAAAATAATAAACTTCTTTCTTACCGTCTTCAATAATTTCAGGAGTTTTATATCCGTTCTTTTTATTTAAACTTCCCGGATAAATATTTTTAGAAACAATTAAACTCGCATACAATGCTTTGAAATCAAAGAATACTAATTTATTATAAAACCCAACTTTAGGCTCCATTACAAAAGCTCCTTGATATGTTTCAAATCTTCTTTCACCAATCTTACCATAAGCAGGCTTATTAGGAATAATCTCATTGAATTCTTTTGATTTTTTCATTAAATAATTTTCAACCAATTGCCCATAACTTATTCTACATAAATCATACATGGGAATTCCAATTAACTTTACCAATTCTAAAATTACAGGAAAAACTTTTTCAAAAACTCTGAACGTTAGATCTAAATCTTTTAGATTATACTCATAAAATGTTTCCATATCTAAATCTTTATCCCATGCTTCCATCATCTCTTCAAAATCAATCTCTTTTTTCCCTTCTTGTAGTAATTCTTTGGCAACAGAATCTAAACTGTAAGAATCCAATTGCAAATTTGCGGCCATATTTTTTCTAATAAACTTTAATAAATCTAAATGAATTATTCCATTTATTTTGGCACTTGTTTCAATCCCTCTCGAAAATTTTAAATTAGAGTTATCTAACCCAATATTCAAATTGATTCCATGTTTATCCGCTCTTGTTCTGATATAGGGAAAATCATAGTTATCCGAATTATATCCAATCAGGATATCTGGAGAATATTCTTTTACAGTATTAATAAATTCTTGAATCATATCAGCTTCAGAATTAACAAATTCAACATATTTTGGAGCTTTAAATTTTTTCCAAGTTATTATCTTTTTTAATTTTTCTCCATAAACACCAATCATCATTATCGGGTCATTTTCAACTTTATCTATACCACCATGTTGACCATAAACTTCTATATCAAATATCAGGGCCTTTGGTTTTTCTAAGAAATTTTCTTTATCTTGTTTTAATTTTCCTTTAATACAGAAATCATATCTTCCATCTTCTAAAAGTTCACCTTCGACTTTGGTTAAATTCATCATTAAAATTTCATTTTCAAATAAATATCTTTTAGAGAAATTAATGTCAGTTTCTTGAACTTCAAAATCACTTAAAATTTCTTTTATTTCATTTGGTTTATTGTAAAAAACTTTTAGTGCTTTAATTTCTTTTCCTAGAAATGATTTTTTATGCTCCTCAGCTTTAATTACTTCCTCAAAATTTTTTAATTTCTTTTTAGCATTTTCAAGATCATTTATTACCCAAAAATAAGGTTTAAATGTTTCATCATAAAAACAAACACTTTTTTCATCTTTTGTCTTTCCTAAAATCCTAATTAATCCATCATTATCGTAATCAATATCTAATGGATAGAATTCTAATTTAACCATAAAGAGATTAATAAGGGATCGTATTTAAAATTAATGTTTATTCAAAAATCTTTCTATAAAAATTCGGTCAATGGTTTATTCTCAAGCATTTTCAATTCTGGCTTAAAAAAGTAAGCATAATCAACATCAAAATACCCGCATCTAAAATTTTCTAAATTAATCCCCGTTCTTTGGCTTAACATTAATGCATAAAAATAAGTTTGTGTTGAAGCATATTTTTCCTCAAAAGAGTTCGGTTTGTAATCCCAAATCCAGATTTTTCCATCTTCAATTCTTAACAAATCAATATGACCCGTTAAAGGGGAATTTGCTTTGAAAAGTTTGTTATGTTTTAATAATTCTTCAGGGTGAATCCATATTGGAACTTCCATTGCAACAGTTCTATCATCATTTTCTAATAAAAAAACTTGAACTTTTGGGTGGGCATCCTTAAATCTATTTTGATTAAATTTTAATCCTTGAGATGCCAAATCACTTACTTCATGTCCGGTTATTTGAAATAATTTTAAATCATTTAACTTGAATTTTAGCTTAGAGCTTCTTGGACCAGAATTAAAATATTCATTCGGACATCTTGTAAACATCTCTCCCAAATAATTTTTTAAAGAACTAAAACCATTGCAAAGGTTATTTAATTTTAACTCATGAGTTTTATAATTGTAGTAACCACCTTTATGGTCTAACCTGATACTTCTAATCATCACCCTAGAACTTTTTGATTTTAATTTAAACCTTTCTAATTTTCGCTTGAATCTTCTTTTTCATTCTCAGAGACCTCTCTATCAAGCATCTTTGTAAACATGTGCTCAGAATAATGAGAACTACTCTCAACTTCAGGCCTATAATTTAAATCATCTATCCTAATTCGTTTCCTTTTTTTCAATGTAAGAGAATTTGAATTTTTTAAAGCCAACTCTGTTTCTCTTTGTATTGGATTAATTCCATATTTATTTTCAGAAATCATAGTTTCTTGCTCTAATTGACTTATCTCTTTAGGATAATAAGAAAACCCATTTTTCATTGCAAGGTTCAGTGAATCTTCAAAATTTACAAGATTCCCCCTAGTGAAATTAAAATAAAAATCCATAAATTCAAGCACTTTATTATGTTCATATTTTAAAATTAAATTTTTCATTAATCCAAAATCTAGACCATATTTTCTAGAAATAATATAAGCTTCAGGACTTAATGGGTCTTCTCTAAGAGACTCATAGAATTCGATTTTTTCAGTATCTAAACTTTCGTTACCAACCAAACTTTGTAAATCAAACTTTTTAGTCATTTTCTAAAACTAATGATGGAACAAATCTTTTTAAGACTTTTGGTAAAGGTTATAAATTATTATTGTTTAATATCTTCATGGGTTTACAAATAAGTGATTTAGTTCCAAAGAAACAAATTTCGTTTAAAGATTTGGAAAATAAAACCATTGCCGTAGATGCTTCTCAGATGCTTTACCAGTTTTTAAGTTCAATAAGACAGCCTGATGGAACTCCTTTAATGGATAATAATCAAAATATTACCTCACACTTACAAGGCGTTATTGCAAGAGTTACAAATTTAATGCAACAGAATCTTAAACTAGCATTTGTTTTTGATGGTAAACCTCCATTGTTAAAAATAAAAGAGCATGAAGAAAGAGAATACAGAAAACAGATTGCAGAAGATAAATTAGAAAAAGCAAAAGAAGAACACGATGAAGAAATGATGTTGCGTTATTCAAAACAAAGTATAAGGTTAAAAAAAGAGATGATTGATGAAACAAAAGAATTAATTCAGTATTTAGGACTTCCTGTAATTCAAGCTCCTTCAGAGGCTGAAGCACAGTGCTCTTTTATGAATGAAAGGGGAGATATTGATTTCGTTGGAAGCAGTGATTATGATTCTTTATTATTTGGCGCGCCGAGAATTATTCGTAATTTAACGCTATCAACAAGAAAAAAACTTCCTTCGGGAGCTTATGTTAATATAAATCCAGAATTAATTGAATTAAAAAGTGTTTTAGAAAATTTAGGAATAAATCAGGATCAATTAATTGTTTTAGGGATTTTAGTTGGAACTGATTTTAATGAGGGGGTTCATAAAGTTGGACAGAAAACGGCATTAAAACTCGTTAAACAATATAAAAACTTTGATGAGTTATTTGAAAATGTAAAAACTGAATTTAATTGGAAACAAGTTTATGCTACATTCAAGAGCATGCCCGTGATGAAAAATTATCAATTAAAATGGAAATCTCCCGATGTTGATAAAATAAAAGAACTTTTAGTTGAGAAACATGACTTTAATGAAGAAAGAATTAATAAAAATTTAGAAAGAATTTCTAAAGTTTCTAAAGAAGTTAAAAGTAATCAAAATTTGAATAAGTGGTTCTAATCTCTTTTATAAGGGCGTTCATAAAAGTGTAGCATTCTCCAAATTCTAGGAATTCTTTCTAATGGCCTTAAAATTCTTCCGAATAATGTTGTTCTTTCTAATTTAGTTGCTTCTTGTATTTCTCTTAAAACTCTCTCTTCTTCACTTAATTCTCTAGAGATTCTCCCAGCTTCAATTAAAGTGTGTAATATCTTTTGTGATTCTCCAAGCTCAGAACTTATTCTAAAAACCAGAATAGCTTCTTCAACTAACCTAAATAATAGAAAGAAAGGGAATACTGCAATTAAATCAAGCCAATATTTTTTAAAAAATGTTTTAGCGTCTTTTATTCGATAATACTTAAAACTCAAATCAATTACAAAAACTCCAACAATAAAATAATCTAAAATCAAAACAATATCTTTGTTCTCTTCAATAAGGCTATAATGTGTAAATTCACCGACGATTAAAATTAATAATATAAACACTAAATAAGGAATTATCTTATCAACAATGACTTCTATCTTGTGCAACCAAGGTTTCATTGATATTAATTAAAAAACATAATATTTAAATATAACTAAATTAAAAAATAATCAATGGTAGAAACAGAATTAATCATAATTCCATCTTTAATCATGGGAGCTGTTGTTGGGTTATACGAACTTATCTTGGTTCATAGGGATGAAAATTTTCGTGGAAGTCACTGGTTAAGTCACGGTATGCATTCTGTTTTTTGGGCAATTCTTGCTATTTTTATTACTATGAATACTGAGTATGTTTATACTAACTTTGCATTTTTTCAAGGTATTCCATTAATACAGAATCCAATCTTTTTCCAAATTGGAATAGGGTTGTTAACGATTATTAAGGTTCATGCAGCTTCTGCTGTAGTTAAATCAACGGTTGGAAGTTCAAAAGGATTAAAAGAAACATGGACGCACAGCCTCATTATAGGTGTTTTGGTTGTTGCCGCCCCTTATGTATGGCCTTTAATTGAACCTGTTGTAAGCCCATATGTAACTAAATAATTATTTAGCTAATTCCTCAATTTTTTTCAATCTCTCAGTCATATTCTCAATTTTAGCATTTATTGCATCTAATTTACTTAGAATTAAATCTTGTTTATCAAAACTAGAATAATTTTGTTCTGGTCTATTTGAAAAAGTATTTAGTTCTTGAGAAGCGTTTTGATTTAAATCTAGATTATCTTCTTCCAATGGTGGAAATTCTTTCTTTTTTTTGAATAAGTTAAAAGGAAACATTTTATAAATTATTTAATGCTTGTCCAAGTTGATTCATTACAGGAATTATTAAATTATATCTCTGCCTTAACTGTTGTAATTGATTTACATTAAAATTCTGATTTAAAATATTAGTTACTCTAGTATTTATCGTACCTGCTCTTGTCATAACCAGATTTACATTTTGACCTGCTAAACCTGCATTTCCCAAATAATTTATTATTCCTAAAGCATTTTGTCTAATCAAACCTAAACGATTATTTATTGTATTCATATTAGGATTATTACCGTTGAACGCTTGAATTAATTGAGCATGAGCAACTTGCATAGGTTGATAATTATTTTGTCTTAAAAGTTGTCCAATATTTTGTTGATTCTGATTTTGATTCTGTTGTTGGTTTTGTTGTTGGTTTTGTTGTTGATTCTGATTTTGATTCTGTTGTTGGTTTTGTTGTTGATTCTGATTTTGATTCTGTTGTTGGTTTTGATTCCTTCCACCAGGCCAAACTTCTCTAATCCGATCTCTCAAAGTTTGATGTGTATAAATGTAAATAATCGCACCAAGTAGAAATATAACTGCAAGGCTTCCAAATGCACCAACATATGAAATTAAAATAGCAATCAATGACATTATTGGAGTTGCAAATAAAGTAATTGCACTAATTGCTAAAGAAATAATTATTCTCGTACCTCTTCTTTCATCGCCTTGAAAAAATGATAATAAACTAGTTCCATTATACATTATACTAAAAACAACAGCAAAAACAGCTAATAATAACCATATTTGATAAGACTCACCTTGAACACTAACATCACTTCCAAAAAGATTTCCAAGCCCACCCGCAGGATCCAACTCTATCGCTCCAGTAATCTCATTATTAATCATAAGACCTTCTTGATTTAAAAAAATAACTTGAGATAGAACAAAAGCTACAAATAAAACAAGAAACAAATAAAAATAATTATTTCCCTTCTTTTTTTCGTTTTTTTTCATAGGAATCTCTTTTTAACTAAATCATAAACTATATATAAATCTTACTTTTCTTTAATTATATGAAAATTGTTAATAAAAATACAATAAATGAATTTAAACAAAAATCATTTGACATTATTGGAGATATTGCAATCTTTTCAAGTTTGAATGGTAATCTAAAAAATCAGAAACTATTTGCAAATCATGTTTTAAACACAAATAAAAACATTAAAACAATTTTATTAAAAACAAAAAAAATCTCCGGAATCTATAGGCTTCCAAAATATAAATTATTAATTGGAGAAAATAAAAGGGGAACAATACATAAAGAAAGTGGATGCTCATTTAAATTAGATGTTGAAAAATGCTACTTCTCTCCAAGATTAAGCAACGAAAGATTAAGAATTGCAAAACAAATCAAGAAGAATGAAATTGTTTTGGTAATGTTCTCTGGCATCGGGGTTTATCCAATAATCATTAGCAAAAATTCAAAAGCAAAAGAAGTTTATGGGATTGAAATAAATCCTATCGCTCATGATTATGCTATTGAGAACACAATGTTAAATAAGCTAACAAATCTAAATTTATTTAAAGGAAATGTTAAAACGATACTTCCAAAAATAAACTTAAAATTTGATCGTATTTTAATGCCTGCTCCAAAAAACGCTGAAAATTATTTAAACTTAATTAAAAATAAAATTAAAAAAAAGACAATAATTCATTTTTATGATTTTTGCAATGAAAAAGAATTTCCGGACGAAGTCTTGAATAAAATTAAAAAACATTTTAAAAAAATAAAACTTTTAAATATCACAAAATGCGGAAATATTTCCCCTTACAACTATCGAGTTTGTGTTGATTTTGTAGTTACTTAAAAGTGGTTTAAAATAGAAAGATTTATAAATAACCAATTTTAAGAATTGTTTATGGTTCAAAAATATAATATTAAAATTAAAGTAGAAAGCAATTCAAAAAATGCAGATGATTCAAATTTATATTTCCACATAATCAAAACTTTAAGAACCCAACTTAAAGGTTTTAAAGATTACTCCATTGAACAAAAACGCCCTTATATTATCATTAAAGAGATTGGTAAGGAGGGTTTAAATAAAGGGGGAGTTCTTGATTACCTAGATTTACTTATCCAAAGCAAAACCTCAAAGAGAAGCGATGTTAAAAAAATTTCTTTAGAAGATATCACCGAGGATTCTAAATTACAAGTTGAATTAAGCCCAACTAATCGTGCATTAGTCGAATCGGTTAGCGAATTTCAAACAGGTTTAGAAGGAAGAATAAAAGATTATGAAATGAAAATAAAAAATTACCAAACAAGCGAAGAGGGTTTTATTGCGGAAATAGAACACGGTGAAAAATTATTAAATGAAGAAATTAAGAGAAGAGAGAATATTCAAGAAGATTATAATAAGTTGGAAGAAAAATATTCTAAGTTAGAAAAAGAATTTAAAACTTATAAAGCAAAAAAAGTAGATAATGAAGGATTAAACGATCAAGTTAAGGAATTAAAATTAAAATTAAGAAAAATTGGTTTAATATCGGAAAGCGGATTTAAAGGATTATCTAAACTAAAAAGAGGAGAGAACAAAGAAAAATATGTTATCGAAGCAATAGAGCATCAATGTAAAACTCTACCAGAAATTAAATCTTATTTAAATAGGTTAAGTCTCGAAATTAGTGAACCTAGTTTATACATTGCTTTATCGAATTTATCTAACCAAGGAAAAATTAAAAGAGAAAGTCGTGGAAAATATCAACCATTATAACCCTTACAAACGAAGTACATCTCATTACTCTTTTTCTTTGAAGCTTCAGGTTTAACACTTTTTACAAATTCAAAATTTTTCTTTAATTCTTTTAAGAATTCATTAAAGTTTCGACCTTGAAACATTTTGCATAAAAAATTTCCATTTTTCTTTAAAACTTTTTTAGCAATCTCAAAAGCCATAGAACTTAAATCATAACTTAGTTCTTGATTATTTATCCCATTTGTTTTTGGAGCTAAATCACTTAAAACTGTATCATATTTACCATTTTTTTCAATTTTTTCAAATGTTTTGTCATCATAAATGTCTCCTAAAATAAATTTTCCTCCGGTCATACTTTGTATTGGTTTAATATCTACTCCTGTAACTTTTGCTTGTAAATCTAAACAAACTTGCATCCATGAACCCGGCCATGCACCCAAATCAAGAATATTATAATTTTTTTTAATTATATCATACTTCTTATTCATAAAAATTAATTTGTAAACACTTCTTGCCCTATACCCTTCTTCTTCAGCTCTTAAAGTAAATTTGTCTTTCATATTTTCATAATTTCTTTTTTCAATAATATTGCTGAAGGTGTATCTCCAGAATGCCAACTTAGTTTTGGTCTTAATTTGATACTATAAATTCTTTCAGAGTTATCATCTAAAATTATTGCAGAACCTTTTTCTTTTGGAAGATTATTCATATGATCCAAAATTTGTTCCGTTAAATAAGTTTGATTTATTAAATTTAAAGCATCAATATCGGGTTTAGCTGTAACCTTAAAACTCATTACAATATCACTTTGGGTAATAACATCTCGATGAATCTCGCCAGGCTGTTGTGTTGCCATAACCATGCTTATTCCGGGTTGTCTCCCCTCTCTAATAATTTGTGTTAAAATATCTGAAGCAGGGGTTTTGCCTTCTCTTTTTAATAATTCGTGAGCTTCATCAATAAATAACCAAACTAAAGGCCGTTCTAATTTTCTTTCTTCTCTTGAAAACATACTTTGATGCTCCTCAATTTCAGAAACTTCTTCAATTTTTCTAGCCATAACCCTTTCATTAAATAATTTTTTACAAATAATACTTATAGCAATTGCTTTGACATTAAAATCTTCATAAACACTTGTATCTAATATCGAAACTTCCCCCGGTTTTATTATATCTTTTATTTCTGTTCCTTCTAAATCAAATAGACCCCATGTTTTGACTGCGTTGAATCTGTTTTCAACCGCACTTTTAGTGGAATCATCTGAATTTTTAATTAATCTTGTTTCTGCAATAATATCTTCAATAGAATAATCTCCAATTAATTTATTTAAAACTTGTTCAATTAAAATTCCAATATTGCTTGTTAGTTCAATATTAAAAACATTACACCAATCACTCGCATTTAATTCACTTGGACGAATAGAAAAACTATAATCTACCGGAATCTTTTTTTCCTTATACTCATCAAATTTCCCTTTGGGAATATAAACTTTAACATCCATTCCCTTTGGTTCAAGTCCCCATTTTAATAATTCATCTCTTTGTCTTTCGTTTGGATATTTCATACTAAAGAAAATTCCCATTGTATCGAATATTAAGATTGAAATATTTTTTCTTACTTCTTCTGGAGCATTAATAACCTCTTCTGCAATAACACCCAATGAATAACTATTATGGACAAAAATATCATTAGCCACAAAATTATGTAACTCTGGAACTGAAATATCATATACTTTAAATTTACCCTCTAATTTTTCCATTAAGACAATTTCATCCCAAAACACATCAGAGTTTGCCAATAACATCAAAGGATTGCTTTGTTCAGATTCAGCCACTTTTAATAAAGTTTGCCTTGAGGGATTGTGAAATAATCTTTCTCGCATCGCTTTAGGATGTTTGTAATTAAAATATTTTCCAATTTTAGTCCAATTTTCTGGTTTGTGTAATTCCCAAATTTCTTTTGGTATCGTATCTACATTTGGGTTTCTGATTTTATTTGAATTTGCAAGTTCATTTATACATTGTTCTTGTCTTTTTCTCTTTACACCAAAGAACCCTATTTGTTCTATAAATTTTGAAATGGTTGCCTCATTAATAACAATCTCATAAGAATTGAATATTTTATCATTATTTTTAATCTTCTTTTTTCTAAGCTTTGATAATATATCAAATCTTAACAATAAATGTTGAACTTGATGTATTAATTTTTTTGATGATGAAGCGTAACTTATTTCCCAATATTCTGAATGGCCTTTCTTATCTTTATATATACTTCCATCACAACTGAATAATCTATTTAAAAATATAACTAGCAATTCTTTTTTTAATTTTAAGATATTTTGTGAAATAAATTTTTGCGGAGCAAGCAGACCATATAATTTTTCTCTTTCAGTTAATTTTCTTATGCTTCTTTTTTCATATATATTTTTACACCCTTTTGCAAAATGACCATTTTCATTTCTCATACCGGAAACTAATACTTTGGTTTTCCAATTTGGAGAAGAGATTCTATAATGGTCTTTCTTTTCATTTAGTAAAACTAAAGAATGGTCGAATGTCTTCAGAGATGATCTGAATTCTTCTACAATTTCTGGATCTGAGTTTGCGAATAAAGTAACTTGTTTAGTATGCCCTTCTGCTAACAAATAAGCTAATAATTTAACTTCGTGTTCAGGCATTTTTTCATCACCGAAAACTTCTAATTTTCTCGGAACCGCAACCCTGCTCCCCAAACTTAACTCATAAACCGGTTTCCAACCTTTTATGGTTAGTAAAGGATGTTCTGGTGTTAATTTTATTTCTCTTCCACTTCTTAATTTAACATGATACACTTCTTCTACTTCTCTTTCAAAAAAATCGTTTTTATCTGATTTCGAAACTTTTAACTCATTATTTAAAGCTAAAATTTTATTATTATCATTAACTAAATCTTTAAGCTCTTTAATAGAACCATCTTCTAATGTAATTAAAGAATCGCCGGTCAGACATTTTCCAGATCCTTTTTTACCCGCAATTAAAATTGTATGAGGCTTTGCAATGTCTAAAAAAATATAATTACTTAAAGAACTCGTACTTCCCATCTGAACATAACTTTTTCCAATGTAAGCTAAACCTTTATCACCCAGTTCTTTTTTCTCTTTTTCATTTCTACCTATAATTATTGGATAAGGCATACCAATCACAAAATTTTTAAAGATATAAACCTTTTTGTTTAAAATGTGGAATCAAATTAAAACTGTTTTATTGTTAGGAGTACTAACTGCTCTTCTATTATTTGTTGGAAGTTTCTATGGTTCAACAGGATTAACAGTTGCAATTGCTTTTGTTTTAATTATGAATATAGTTACTTACTTTTTTTCAGATAAAATTGCTTTAATGTTTTATCATGCTAAAGAATTAAAAAAATCAGAATATCCTTGGTTGCATTCAATGATAAAAGAACTTTCAAAAGAAGCAAATATTCCTGAGCCAAAAGGAGTTTATTTAATTCCAACAGAGCAATCAAATGCTTTTTGTGCAGGCAGAGGTCCAAGCCATTATGTCGTTGCTTGCACAAAAGGAATTTTAGATTTATTAACTAAAGAAGAATTGAAAGGGGTTTTAGCTCACGAGATAAGTCATGCTAAGAATAGGGATGTCTTAGTTGCAACAATAGCAGCAACAATCGCAGGAGTTATTTCATATTTAGCACATATGGCACAATTTGCAGCTATCTTTGGTGGTGGAAAAGATGATGAACGTGGAGGTGGTTTAATTGGTTTATTAGTATTAGCAATATTAACTCCAATAATTGCATTAATAATTCAAATGGCAATTTCAAGATCAAGAGAATACCTTGCAGACGAAACGGGGGCTAAATTAGTAAAAGATGGAAAACCTTTAGCAAAGGCTTTAGAAAAAATCCATTCATCTGTTAAACAACATCCTTTAGGATTCGGATCAGAAGCTGCTTCGAGTTTGTTTATAGCAAATCCATTTAAAACAAACTTCTTATTTAATTTATTTTCAACTCATCCTAATGTAAATGAAAGAATTAAAAGATTAAACTCTTTAAAATTCTAAAAATTTTCTCATATAAGGTAATTCGTTATTTAATTTTTTAGGAGAAGTATGAATTCCTAAAGATAATTCTTTAAGAAATTCTTTCTTTTTTGCATTTTTCATATTATATATCCAAATTTTTAAAATTCTAGAACTTCTTTGATAATTGTTATAATTATTATTTTCTTTATCTTTTGCTAATGAAACACCTGCTTGCATTAATAAACTTTGATAAACCAAAAATCGATAATGTTGCCACTTTATTATTCTTTTTCTGTAAATATCGGCTTTACTTAAAGATTCAAATGCTTTGCTTAGATTATTTTTATCATATTCTTTTGGAGTGTTTTCCTCTAACCATAATAATATCTCATCTAAATTTTCATCAAGGTTATCAAATAGCCTGGAGTTTACTTCTTTTTTATTAAAGATTCTTCTTAAAATATTTTGTATATTTTCTTGTTTATCTCTAACATCAACTTCTTTGTTATTTATTTTTGCTAATTCTAAATCATAAATTGCTGCCCTTAAATCGCCTTTGCAGTTTTTTACAATCTGATTAAGGAGTTCTTCATCAATATTTAGGCTCTCCTTTTCATTAATTTCTTTTATCGAATTTAAGATAGTATCATTTCCTAATCTTTTAAATTCAATTAATTGACATTTACTTCTTAAAACTTTAAACTTACTTTCCCAAGGATCATTAGCAATTAAAACTATTGAAAAGAATGGTCCTTCTAATAAACTTATTAATTCAGGTAATCCACCCCTATCGCTTGCATTTAAATCATCAACTTCATCTATCAAAACTAATTTTTCTTTTCCAAACAAACTTTTTTGTTCTAAATTATTTTTAATTATCTCCTGTATTTGATCTTTATTTCTTAAATCAGAAGCATTTATTTCTAAAATTTCATAATCTAATTCTTTTGCCAAGGCATAAACCGTTGCAGTTTTTCCAATTCCAGTTTCACCATGAATTAGAACCGGTTCTTTTCTTAAAACATAATTTTTTAATTCTTGTATCTGAAAATCCTGCCCCTTTATTTCACTTAATTTTTTTGGTTTGTATTTGTTTATTAACATTTTTCTAAAAATTTTATTACGTTTGAATTAAACTTATTATAAACATGGTTTACTTCTTCCCATTCATATTCTAAATCAGGATTATGATCATCTTTTTTCATAATCTCATTAAAGAATTTCTCTCCAAATAAGTTTTCAATGACTTTTCTTTCAATCAACAAAACCGGGAAATGAACCTTAAAATCATTATCTTGCGAACTAAACTTTTTATTCACTAATCCTAATATCTTTTCATTATCTTTCAATAAAATATGAATTAGTTCATGAATTATAATCCCAGTTAAATAATTAAAATCTTTATTCATCTTAATCGTAAACGGATCAGAAATTGCCCTATAACCAAAATGTTTAACTACAAAACAATCAACGTCTTTTTTAAACCTTAATCCTGAAACTTTTTCAATTTCTTTTAAAATTTTATTATTAATTTTATTCCAATAATTGCTAAGCTGAATCGTAAATGTTTCTAATTCCAAAATTTGTTTATTATCAAAATTATTTCTAGACATATAACTTAAAAGTTCATCATATACTTGTGAATACTGAAAATTTAATTTCATAAATAACCTTCTAACTCATTCATTAATTTTAACGCTTTAAGAAGAGCCTCTCGTTTTGCAGAAATAACTTCCTCTTTAGGTTTTTTTAAAAATTCATAATGACTTTTTGACATAAAGAAATGATCAAAACAGTTTCTTGCCAGATCATACTCAAAACCCTCATCACCTTTTTTAGTAATGTTTCCAAAAATCTCCTGCATAAGTTTATTATAAACTTTTTTTAATTTCATATATTCATCAAATTTTTCTTTTTCAGTCAAGAAGTATAAATTTTTTAATATCCTAAACAACTCATGCTTTCTATCGTCTTTAGTTATTTTCATTCTTTTTTCCCATAAAGGCTAAAAAACTCTCTAATTGTATAAATTCATCGCTTCCTTCAACAAGTCTAAATTCAATTTCCCCGCACTTGTCAATCAAACTTAACTTTCTCTCATCATTTATTTGAATATTTAAAATTTCTTTTTGAATCTGTTTAATCATATCTAACCCACTTAAACCTTCTTTTAACATCAATGAAAGTAGTTTATCTCTAGCGATAATAAAATTACTTTTCAAAGCATATTCCAAAATATCTTTTACTTCTTTTGGATTTGCTTGTGCAACAACATCATAAATATCTTTTTCAGTAATATTTTTTGAAGTTATAGAACAACTTTGTAAAATATTTTCGGCTCTTCTTACGTCTCCTTCTGAAGTACCATACAAAACTTCCAGGGCTTTATCATTAATTTTTAAATTTTCATTTTTAACAATATTCAAAATTATTTTTTTAATATCTTCTTCGTTTAATGGTTTAAACTTGAACATAGCACATCTACTTTGAATTGGATCTATAATCTTACTAACATAATTACAACTTAAAATAAATCTACAATTTTCAGAAAATTGCTCCATCGTTCTTCTTAATGCATTTTGAGCATCTTTTGTTAATGCGTCTGCTTCATCTAAAAATATTAATTTAGGTAAATTTGTTCCAATGGGTTTTGTTTTTGCAAAACTTTTCACTTGGTTTCTTATTATATCTATCCCTCTATCAGAAGAAGCATTCATTTCAAGAAAATTTTGTTTCCAGTTTTCTTTAAAAAGTTCTTTTGCAACTATTAATGCAATTGTTGTTTTTCCAGTTCCAGGTGGTCCAGAAAATAACATGTGTGGAATTTCCTTCTGATCACTCATCGCCTTAACTCTTTGAACGATTATCTCTTGTCCAACAACCTCTTCAAAATTACTCGGCCTATATTTCTCTATAAACAAATTATTCATTATAATCTAAAAAGGATAAATCTTTATAAAAGTTGTGTAAAAAT
Source organism: Candidatus Woesearchaeota archaeon (assembly GCA_964419925.1). Taxonomy (GTDB): domain Archaea; phylum Nanobdellota; class Nanobdellia; order SCGC-AAA011-G17; family GW2011-AR20; genus JBBSXG01. The sequence goes on along the minus strand of CAYQPR010000005.1, from coordinate 7,142 downwards.
AAAAAAAAGAAAAAAAGTAATTATGATTCTTCTTCACCAAAATCTTCTGTATCTTCAGTTTCTTGAGTATCCTCGTAACTTTCTTCACTGCTTTCAGTATTACTCTCCCCTTCTGAAGACTCTTCTGATTTTTCAGAACTTTCTTTACCAACGACTTCACCAAAGCCAACTTTTCTTAAGACTTTAGTTATTCTAACTTTGACATCTTCACCCTGTTTTACACCAGGTACAAAGATTACAAAACCTTTAACCTTTGCTATGCCGTCTCCTTTTTCACCAACAGCTTCTATTTTTAAGTCAAGTTCATCTCCAACATTAACTGGAGCAAAACTTCTATCACTTCTATTTTCACTGAATCTTCTATTTCCGTACATATTTTATACACTCCTTATATTTATTTACAATTATTATCTACATTAAAAGTAGTTGAATAACTGCTAAGATTTATCTAAAATTATTGTTTATAAAACTTTCTTTTTAAGCCTAGAAAACTATATAAATTATACAATGAAGGCTAGTTTATGTCAGATTACATTCATAATGAAATTGAAAAAGAAGTTCTAAATTTCTGGAAAGAACAGAAGATTTTTGATAAACTTAGAAATAAAAATCGAAATAAAAAATCATGGTCTTTTATTGACGGCCCCATAACCGCAAATAATCCGATGGGTGTGCATCATGCATGGGGTAGAACATACAAAGACATTTATCAAAGATTTAAAGCAATGCAAGGTTATGATCAAAGATATCAAAATGGTTTTGATTGCCAAGGATTATGGTTAGAAGTTGAAACAGAAAAAGAACTTAAATTTAATTCGAGAGAAGATATTGAAAGTTATGGATTAGATAAATTTTCTAAAGCATGTAGAGGAAGAGTTGATAAATTTTCTAAAATCCAAACGGAACAATCTATAAGATTAGGGCAATGGATGGATTGGGAAAATTCTTATTATACGATGAGCGATAAAAATATTGAAGCGATTTGGGCTTTTTTAAAAAAATGTCATGAGAATGGGTGGTTATACAAGGGAGTAAAAGTTCTTCCATGGTGTATCAGATGTGGAACTTCTTCGTCTCAACATGAGATGTCTGATGGTGGTTATGCAGAATTAGTCCATCCCTCAGTTTATGTTAAAGCTAAATTAAAAAATAGGAAAAATGAATTTTTATTAATATGGACAACAACAGAATGGACATTAAGTTCAAACGTCGCAGCCGCTGTTAATCCAAATTTAGATTATATAAAAGTTAAAGTAAATGATGAAGTTTATTATTTATCCAAATCTAATCTTCATAAAATTGGAAAGAATTTCGAAATATTGAGTAAACTAAAAGGAAAAGATCTTTTGAATTTAGAATATGAATCATTTTATCCAGAATTAGATTTTCAGAAAAAAATAAAACATAAGGTAATTCAATGGGATGAAGTTGGAGAAGAAGAAGGAACCGGTATTGTTCACATTGCCCCAACATGTGGTGCTGAAGATTATGAATTAGGAAAAAAAGAAAAACTTTCATTAATACCATCTGCCTTAAATGAAGAAGGAATTTATAACAAAGGGTTTGGTTGGCTTTCAGGTAAAAAAATAAGCAAAGAATTAAAGAAAGAAATTGTGAAAGATTTAGAGAACAGAAATATTTTATTCAAAATAGAAGATTATAAACATCGATATCCTGTTTGTTGGCGTTGCAAGGAAGAATTAGTTTTTAGAATGAGTTCTGAGTGGTTTATTGGCGCAGATGAAATTCGTCCTTTGATGAAAAAAGCAGCTGAAAAAGTTATTTGGGAACCAAAACATGTTGGAAAATTAATGCAAGACTGGCTTGACAATATGGGTGATTGGAATATTGGAAGAAAAAGATATTGGGGCTTGCCATTAATGTTTTATGAATGTGAATGTGGCCATCTTGAAATTGTTGGCTCATTAAAAGAGTTAAGAGAAAAAGCAGTTGAGAAAAAGATTGTTAATACACTTCCAGAGTTGCATAGGCCTTGGATAGATGAAGTTAAAATAAAATGCAGTAAATGTAATTCCACAATTTCTAGAATAAAAGAAGTTGGAGATTGTTGGTTAGATGCAGGCATTGTTCCTTTTTCTACTTTAAAATATTTTACAGATAAAATTTATTGGGAAAAATGGTTTCCAGCTGAATTAGTTATCGAAATGAGAGCACAAGTTCGGTTATGGTTTTATGCACTTTTATTCATGTCGGTTACTTTAGAAAATAAATTTCCATATAAAAAAGTTTTCGCATACGAAGAGGTAAGAGACGAAAAAGGAGAAGCAATGCACAAATCAAAAGGAAACGCAATTTGGTTTGATGAAGCGGTTGAAAAAATGGGTGCAGACGTTATGCGTTGGATTTATTGTTCTCAAAATCCCTTATTTAATTTAAAATTTGGTTATCATATCGCAAAAGAAAGTGAAGGTTACCTGAAAATAATTTGGAATTTGAGTAAGTATATAAAACTTTATTCAACTTCAAATAAAAAAGAATCTGATGATGTCGCATCAAAATGGATTATATCAAGAAGAGAAAACGTAAAAAAGATTGTAACCGAATCTTTAGAAAATTTAGAACCAAATAAGGCTTTAGAAGAAATAAAAAAATTCTTGTTAGATGACTTATCAAGAACCTATGTTCATTTTATTAGGGATAAAATCGATGATAAAAAAATTCAAACTACTTTATCAAATTCATTTTTAGAAGGATTAAAATTACTTGCACCATTTACCCCCTTCATTACTGAAAAAATTTATCAAGAGTTATATAAATCAAATGAATCGATATTTTTAGAAAATTGGCCAATCGCGAATGAAGATTTGATTAATAATAAGTGTGAGATAGCTATCTTCTGGGCAAAAGTTATTATCCAAGGATTATTAAGCGAAAGAACAAAACAACAGGTTGGAGTGAGGTGGCCATTATCAGAAGTTATTTTAGATATAAAAGAAGGTAATGAAAGTTTATGTAACTCAATAAAAGATGTCGAAGAGTTGATTAAATCTCAAGTGAACTGCAAAAAATTAATTTTTAATAAAATTGATATTGAGGAAGATTTTAGAATTAAGATTAATACGGAATTAACACCCGAAATCGAGAAAGAAGGATTTACAAGAGAGATCCTAAGAAGAATTCAAGATTTAAGAAAAAAATCTTCTTTATACAAAGAAGATAAAATCGAACTTAGTATAAAATCTGAAATTGATTTAGATTACGATTTAATTAAGAAATCAAGTAATGCTAAAATTGTTAAAAATTTGAATTCAAATTTTGAAGATAAATTTAAAATAAAAGAAAAAGATTTCGAGATTAAAATTAAAAAGATTTAATCTCTGTAAAGTATTTTAAATGAACTTTTTTTTCTAAAGTATATTTTTCAAAATCTTTTAATTGATAAATTTCATATTTACCCAAACAAAATTTATGAAATATTTCTAGAGGTTTTTTTTGGTAAATTAACCCAATGTGATCAATCATGGGATATTTATTTTCTCGTCTAGATTTTTCTTCACTAAAAAAAATTGCTAAATCACCTAAATCTAATTTATTAAGATTTTTTACCTCTTTAAAGCGTTTTAGTAAATTATCCGGATAAAATAAGTATCTAAATTCATTTACCTCTGGAATTCCAAGTAAATATAAAACTAACTTCATGCAATTAAACTCTTTAACTTTTGTTTGATTTTTTAGAAATATTTCGATGTCCTTTGAATAATCTTCAAATTGTCTCATTTTTAACCCTTTTAAGATGGGTACACTTCCTTTATAAAGAACCTTTATAAACCTTCTTGTTCATTTATAAATAAGTTTTTAAAAAACAGGGGGGAATTTGATGAAAAACCAGACTAAAATAAAAATACAAAATATAGTTATTTCTACTTCTTTAGAACACGACATACCATTGATTAAACTTGCGGAGGTTCTTCCAAATACAGAATATAATCCAGAACAATTTCCAGGATTAGTTATGAGGATTAAAAACCCAAAAACTTCAGCATTAATTTTCAGTTCTGGAAAAGTTGTTTGCACTGGGGCAAAATCATTAAGCAAAGTAAAAGAATCTTTAACAAAAATAATTGAAAATTTAAGAAAAATAAGAATAAAGATTATTGTTAAACCAAAAATAATCGTGCAAAATATGGTTGCTTCAGGAACAATTAATATGCCTTTAAATTTAAATTCTTTAGCAATGAAATTAGAGAACACAGAATATGAACCTGAACAATTTCCAGGATTAGTTTACAAACTTCCGGGAACAAGGGCAACCTTCTTATTGTTTAGCAACGGAAAAATTGTTTGCACGGGAACAAGAAGCGAAACAAAATTAAGAGAAGCCGTTAAAAAATTAGTTGTAGTCTTAAAAAAAGTAAAATGAGGATTGAAGCTAATGAACAAATTGAACGTTTTAAAGAGTTTATGGAAACAGTTTATCACGATGAGCTACATCGATTAGCTGCTCGTGGAATTGGAGTTGTTAAAATAGACTTCGCAAAACTTGCTCAATTTGATCATGAATTAGCTGACGATTTATTAGAATATCCTGAAGACACCACGAGAGCAGCAGAACTTTCTATTTCAGATTTAGACTTAAACATAAAAAATTTCAGAACAAGATTTTTTAATCTCCCGAAAGATCAATTTATTTTAATTAGAGATATAAGAAGTGTTCATCTGAATAAATTTATGTATATTGAAGGAATTGTAAGGCAAAGTTCTGATGTTCGTCCACAAGTTACTTCCGCAAAATTTGAATGTCCTGCATGTGGAACAACACTAACATTGTTACAATTAGACACAAAATTTAGAGAACCTTCAAGATGCTCTTGTGGCAGAAGGGGAAGGTTTAGATTATTAAGCAAAGATTTAGTTGATGCACAAAGATTAATTTTAGAAGAAGTTCCAGAAGCACTTGAAAGTGGAGATCAACCAAAACGACTCAGCGTTTTTTTAAAAGAGGATTTAGTTGATCCAAAAATGGAAAAACATACAACTCCAGGTAGTAAAGTTTTAGTAACTGGCGTAATAAAAGAAGTTCCGATTCTGTTAAAATCAGGGGCTCAATCAATAAGGTACGATTTGATGATGGAATCAAATTATATTGATCCAATTGAAAAAACATATTGGGAAGTTGAAATCGGAGAAGCTGATGAAAAAGAAATTAGAACTTTATCTAAAGATCCAAGAATTTATGAAAGACTTGTTAGCTCTATTGCCCCAAGTATTTATGGTCATGAAAAAGTAAAAGAAGCTTTAATGATTCAATTAATGGGCGGGGTTAGAAAATTAAAAGAAGATGGAACGGTAATAAGGGGAGACACGCATATACTTTTAGTTGGAGATCCCGGTAGTGCAAAAAGTACAATGTTAACTTCTGTATCAAAAACAGCTCCAAAAGGAAGAATCGTCGCTGGAAAATCTGTTTCAGGTGTAGGACTCACAGCATCTGTCGTAAAGGACGAATTTCTTAGGGGTTGGGCATTAGAAGCAGGAGCAATGGTTTTAGCTAACGGTGGACAATTATTTATCGATGAGTTGGATAAAATGTCTAGCGAAGATAGGGATGCTTTGCATGAAGCATTAGAGCAGCAAAAAATATCCGTAGCAAAAGCAAATATCCAAGCCACTTTAAGATGTCAGACAACGGTATTAGCAGCTGCAAATCCAAAGATGGGAAGGTTTGATCCATTTACACCACTCGCCGCACAAATTGATCTTCCCCCGACATTAATTAATAGATTTGATTTGATATTTCCGATAAAAGATACACCTAGTTCAGAATTAGATACTAAAATTGCAACGCATGTATTAAGATTACAGCAAAATCCAGATGAACTTAAGTCAGATATAAAAATCGATTTATTAAAAAAATATATTTCTTATGCAAAACAAAAAATTTTTCCAAAATTAACAAATGAGGCTATAGAAGAAATAAAAAACTTTTATGTAAATTTGCGTAATCGTCCTCAGAAAGGAGAAGGAAAATTAAGGCCAATTCCAATCAGTGCAAGACAGCTAGAAGCATTAGTTAGATTATCAGAAGGAAGTGCAAAAACAAGATTAAGCGAGTATGTTACAAGGGGAGACGCAATTCGTTCTATAAATCTTTTAACACATTGTTTAATGGAGGTTGGTTTTGATTACGAAACTGGAGAAATTGACATTGATAGAATTACAACTGGAGTTTCAACTTCACAGAGGTCTAAAGTGATAGCTATAAGAGAGATTGTTAAAAAATTAGAAGAGAAAGTTGGAAAAGTTATTTTATTACAAGATGTTATAGATGAGGCTGCTTTAAAGAACATAGATCACTCTCAAGTTGAAGATACAATTGAACAGCTTAAAAGAGAGGGATATATTTTTGAACCAAAAAAAGGACAGATTAGTTTATTATAATGAATCGATTAATTGCTCGCAAACTTTGGATTTCAGATATTTTTTCTAATCCTTATATTGAGAATTCTGGAGAATATGAAAGTAATTACATTTCCTTTAATAATCAAAATATTACTAGAGTAAATTTAATTGCGACAATAATCGGCAAATCAGAATCTCAAGATAAAAATTACGCTTCTTTGACTTTAGATGATGGAACCGAACAAATAAGAATTAAAGCATGGAAGGAAGATACTAAATTATTATCAAAGTTTTCAATAGGGGAAATTGTTCTTATTATTGGAAAAATTAGAAAATATAATGAAGAGATTTATCTTCTTGCGGAAATAATTAAATCCCTAAACCCTAATTGGGAGTTATTAAGAAAACTTGAACTAATAAAATTATATGGCAAGCCAAAAAATCTTAAATCTGAAGAATTAATTGATTCAGGAAATGTTTTAATAGAAGAAGTTAATTTAACCTCAAATAATTTAGGAAATGATATTCTAAACCTAATTGAAAAATATGAGGAGAAAGAAGGCATTAGTCTTGAAGAACTCAAAACAGAATTAGGAAAGGGTGTAATTGAAATAAATAATGTTCTTGAAAGTTTGGTTAAAGAGGGTCAAGTTTATTCTGTTGGACATAAATTTAGGTTGTTAATTTAATCATTTTAAAATAGTAACAATTAGAAAGATTTAAATACCTCTAGTTTCTAAATTTAATCAACTAAAATGAAGAACCTAATTGTAAATGGAACT
>CAYQPR010000004.1:13237-47610 GCA_964419925.1 Candidatus Woesearchaeota archaeon | reverse complement strand
ATATTTATTATTCCACCAAGCATCAATCCTAGATAAACCGCTGGAACTGTCTTTAATAACAATCCGATTATAACCGATAAAACTCCTAAAATACTTAAAATTATGAAAACATTTCTCTTATACTTATTTTCTAATGGAGAAAATTCTTTATAACATTTCTCAGATTCAATGCTCTGATTTTCATAAAATAAATTTTGTTCTCTAAAACATTCAGTTTTATTTGGTTCTTGAATTAATTCACAATTAGAAACAAAAGCTTTAGGCCTATTTTCATAAATTTTATTACAAGGATTTTCTGGGGATTTGTAAAAAGTTTCAATTCCAACAGCAATGAATGAAACCAAAACAATAGCAATCGCAATCGCAAGTAATTTTTGCTTAATATCCATAAAGTTCGTAAATTTACTATCTTTATAAATCTTAGGATAATCTTAAATATAAAAAAATATATCTAGTTTTATGGTTTCAAAGAGATTAGTATGTTATTCGTGTGAAAATAAAACTTCTAAACTACCAAAAAATATGATTAAAGAATTTTTAAAAAAACTTAAAAATTGGAAAATTAATTCAAAAGGAAGATTATACAAAGAGTTTAAGTTTAAAGATTTTAAAAAAACTTTGAAATTTGTTAATCAAATTGGAAAAGTAGCAGAAAGCCAAGGTCATCATCCAGACATTTATTTTACTTATGGAAAATGTAATATAGAAATTTTTACTCACTCAATAAATGGATTGAGCGAGAATGACTTTGAATTAGCAGAAAAAATTGATAAATTATGAAAAGACTTAAACCTTATTTTTTAGCATTATTTCTTGGTTTTAATATTCTAAATGCTCAAAGTAAAGGGGATTCATTAAAAATTTATAATGTTCCGGAAATAATTATCAACGAAAAAGCTCAAGAAGAACAAGAAAAAGCTGAAACAGAAAAATTGAAAGAAGGTGATTTGATTAATTCATTGTACTCTGGAAATAATGTTAAGGCTTTAGAATTAAATCCTATAGTTCAAAGGGGCGCATCTAACTTAATCTCGCAGTTTTTTATTGATGGTGTCAATCCTGATGTCTTAGGGGCTTATTATATTGGTAATATTCCTATTCTAGGAAATATATGGCAACAAAAAGGAATTAGTAGTATTCTAGACTCAAAAATTTTTGATAACATTAATATAAGTAATGGTTTTTATTCAACAAAAAATGATGCATTGTTATCAACAATAAACACTAACTTAAAAAGTAAATTAAATAAAAAATTTGGTTTTGAACTTAGTTCTAATTTATTAGATCGATCTATTTCCACTAATATTCCAATACAAGATTTGAATAGTTCAGTTTCATTGTACATTAATAATAAGGAACCATTATGGTTTATAAAAAAAAATATTCCTGAGACAAGATTTTTTCCTTTAGTTACCTCATTTCAATCTCATCTAGAACTATTTGATGGAAAAATAAATTTAGCTGCGTTTACATATCATGAGGGTAATGACTTAGAGGAAAATCTAGAAGAAAATAATATAAAACTAAATTCTAAATCCATCCATAATATCTTTTTAGCAAACTCTAATTTTTATATAGGTCATTTTAATTTTAATACTAATTTAGGGTGGGAAGAATGGGGAAACAATTCAGAAGAAGAATTAAAAAATAAAAATAATTCAAAAACAAAGATAAATACAAAAAATTATACTATAAATTTTGAAGTCAAAAATAACTCAAAAAATATTTTAGGATTTACTTACACATCATACACCAACAGTAAATCAAATGATCATAATAATATTGAATACATAAATAGTTTGTTTTATCAAGGAATTGATTCTTTAAGCAAATATCTAACGCCAGAGTCAAAAGATTTAGTTATTAAAGACTATGAGTCTATTCCTGAAAATGAGCGTTATAAAGTTATTTTAGACGTTCTTGAGACTGCTAATGAAGTTTATTATCTTAATAATCATGAAAATCTTTCAGGATATCCAGAGTATATCAATCTTAGAAATAGGGTTATTCAAGCATCACAATTTATAGGTAATGAGAAAAAAATTGATGTAATCAAATTTTATATTGATAATCCTTATTTAATATCAAAGGAAATTTTACTAAAAACAAGTTTAAGTTTAAATAAATTTAAGGACAAATTTGCCTTTTCTTTTGGAGGTGAATTAGCAAAAATAAACAAAAACATTGAACTTATATTATCATATTCACATAATTCTAGTTTTATAAAACGTGAAGATATTGAGAGTGTATTAAGAATACAAAATCTAAATAAAACCCAGTATTCTGATAATTTTTCTTTGAATTCAGTAATAAATTTTAATTCAAAGTACTTAGATAAAATAAAATCACAAGTTTACCATAAATCATATTCTTTAAGTTTTGATAAAGATTTATTTGGAAACACAAAAGGATTTAATTTTTCTTTAGAGAAAAAAGATATTTTCAGCTATATTTTCAGTGCTTTTTTTGGTAGATCTGAATTAGATGATAAACCTTACTTAGGATCAATTGATAAAATTATTAATTTAAATTTATCTTATGAGGTTAATAAGAACATAACAAGTTTTACAAATTTACGTTATCAGGATGGATACTGGAGTGATAGAAATTATTCAGGAAACTATCAAAAATTAGGAAACTCATTAAATTTAGATGTCGGAAGTAATTTTTCTTTTAATATTTTTAAAGAAAAAGATTTACATTTGTCTTTAGGAATATATAATTTACTTGGAAACTTAAGAGATAATCCAATTTTTGTTTACAGCAATTCACAGGGAGTTTATACAACCATAAAAGCACCTATAACGGGAACATTACAATTAGATTTTAATTATTAGAAACTTATAAATATTAATTAGTCTTTTCAACAATATGAAATTAAAAGTAATTAATGCTTTCAAAGAGAATTTTGATACTAAAACAATTGTTTTTGAGAAAAATAATTTCAAATTTAAACCCGGACAATATCTTGCTTTAAAGTTAGAAGTTAAGGATCCAAAAGGAAATATGAGAACTTTTTCTATTTCTTCATCACCAACAGAAAACTTTTTATCAATAACAACAAAAATAACAAATTCTCCATTTAAACAATTATTAGATAACTTAAAAGTTGGAGATAAAATTGAGATAAATGGCCCATATGGAAGTTTTATTCTAGATGAGAATAAAGATGCAATTATGCTTACAGGTGGAATAGGCATAACTCCTTTAAGGAGCATGATAAAATACTCCGTAGATAAAAAACTAAAATCAAATCAAATTCTTTTTTATTCAAATAAAATTCCAGAAGAACAGTTATATTCCTCAGAATTTGAAAAATTCTCAAAGTATTCAAATTTTAAAAAAATAGACACAATTACGAGAGTTGAGGAGAGTAAAGAAAATTGGGAAGGAATTACTGGAAGAATTGATAAAAACTTAATAATAAAACATGTTAAAGACTTAAATCAAATATTTTATATTTCTGGTTCAAGATCTATGGTGGAAGAAATATTAAAAATCCTAGAAGAAATGAATATTCCAAAAGAAAATATTAAATCTGAATTCTTTTCAGGATATCAATGAGTACTTTTTTTCTTTTCTAAGATAACTGATTTTAATATTGAAAAGAACAACACAAATAATGCAACTACAAACCCAATGATCACAACTCCATTACCTGGTTGCTGAATTGTATATGTAACAAAAGGTGTAATCACATCCGAGCTTAAGTTAGTAAAAAGTAATACAACGACAACAAATAATAAGCTAACTATCAAAGCTACAACACGATTACTCTCTCTCTTTTTCATAATTTAGGAACAATATCTTACTATTTAAATATTTCTTTGCTTTGAATTATCACTTTAAAATGATAAGTAAACTATTTATAAGAAAGATTTGATTTCCTAATCAATGAACAAGCATAAATTACATTCAAAAATTATTTCTAAAAAACATGACGATAAGCCCGGAATGGATGAAGTTAAAAAATATCAAAAGGTTTTAGAAGAGATAAGATTAGAATGTGCAAAAACAATTGTTGGGCAACAAACTGTAATAAATAGCTTGTTAAAAGCAATTTTATGTGAAGGACATGTTTTGGTTGAAGGTATTCCAGGTATAGCAAAAACTTTAATTGTGAAAACTTTAGCAAAAGCAACAGGTGGAGATTACTCAAGAATTCAATTTACTGCAGATTTACTTCCAAGTGATATTACTGGATTAGTTAGCTATGATAAAGAAAAAGAAAAGTTTGTTGTTATCAAAGGTCCAATTTTTTCAAATTATGTTATTGCAGATGAGGTTAATAGAAGTCCTCCAAAAGCACAAAGTGCAATTTTAGAAGCAATGCAGGAAAGGCAAGTTACAATTGGAAATGATACTCATCCGTTACCAAAACCATTTTTTGTCATGGCAACTCAAAATCCAATTGAAAGTTCAGGAGTTTATCCTTTACCTGAAGCGCAGATTGATCGTTTTTTATTTAAGATTCAAATTTATTATCCTAAATTAGAGGAAGAGAATGAAATTTTAAGAAAAAATATGACTTTGAAAAGATTTGATGATTATAATTTAAAAAAAATATCAAATCAAGAAGAGATTATTAAAATGCAAGAGTTTACTAAAAAAATCTATTTGAGTAAAGATATTGAAAACTACATCGTAAGATTAATTGATGCTACAAGAAATCCTCAAAAATATAAAATTAGTTTAGGAAGATACATCGAATGGGGATGTTCTCCAAGAGGAAGTATAGGATTATTTATTGCGTCAAAAGCGGAAGCATTAATGCAGGGAAGTAATTATGTTACACCATTGCATGTAAAAAATGTTGCTTACGAAGTCATGAGACATAGAATTTTATTAAACTATGAAGGGCAAGCTGAAAACATAAAAACCGATTCAATAATAAAAGAGGTTTTACAAAGGGTTTCAGTTTCATAAAATGAATCAGAAAAAAAGATTTTTTAAAGTTGATTTAACACCTGCAATAAATAGACTACAAATAATTTCTAAGGGTTTAGTTAATACAAAATTAATTGGAAATTATTTAAGTGTCTTTAAAGGAAGAGGGTTAGAATTTGCCGAATACACCCCTTACACCCCAAATTACGATTCAAAATTAATTGATTGGAAAGCTACCGCAAGAACTGGAGATTTATTGATGAGGGAATATACTGAAGAAAGAGATGTCAATGTTTTTTTCTTGATAGACGCAAGTGATAATATGTTATTTGGAAGTACAGAAAAGTTAAAAATAGAATACGCTTTAGAAGTTATCGCTGGATTAAGTCATGCTGCTTTAGAATCGGGAGATAGGGTTGGATTTGCATTAGCTTCTGATAAAATTGTAAAAAAGTTAGCTCCAAATAAAGGGAAAAAACAATTTTATATATTATCAAAAGAACTATTAAATGCTGAAGATTATGGTGGAAGTTTAAATTTTAAAGAGGCAGTTAATTTTGTACTTAATTTTTTGAAAGAATCTACCGTTTTAATAATTGTAAGTGATTTTGCTAATTTTAAGCAAGAATATGAATCAGACCTTAAACTAATTGCCAAAAGATTTGATACCATTGGAATAATGATAAAAGATCCAAGGGATAGAACTTTACCAGAAGACTCAGGACAGGTTACGATTTCAAATATAAAAGGGACTAAAACAATGGTTGTTGAGTCAAAATTAGTAAAGGAAGCATACGAATATGATGTTAAACTCGAGGAAAAAAGAATTAAAGATTTATTTTTTAGAGTTGGAGCAGATTTTGTTGATATGCAAACCGATGAGTCTTACGCGCGTCCATTAATTAATTTGTTTAGAGCGAGGGCATTAAGATGGAAATAATGTTTCAGAAACCAGATTTTTTATGGTTTTTATTATCCATTCCTGTAATAATCATCGTTCATTTTTTTACTTTAAAAAGTACAAATAGAAAAGCATTGAAATTTGCAAATTTTGAAGCTATTGAAAGAGTTACAGGTGGACAAGTTTTATCAAAAAATTTATTTTTACTGTTTATAAGAATAATAATCATATTTTTATTTATCTTAGCTCTATCTGGAGCAACCTTATCATATGTCGGACAAGGAACTAATTTTGATTTTTCGTTAGCAATTGATGCAAGTAATAGCATGCTCATAAATGATTTAGAACCAAATAGAATGGATGTGGCAAAAGAAAGTGCAATTAATTTCATAAATGACTTAAGTAATAATAATGAAATTGCAATCGTAAGTTTTGGTCCAACTGCCCTTTTAGAATCTTCTTTGACTAATGATTTAGTTGCAGCTAAAAATGCTGTAAGAAAAATACAGCCTTTAGAAACCGGCGGAACAAGCATAGGGGATGCAATAATATCAAGCGTTAATTCTATGTTTACAAGTAAAAATCCTAAAGTTATAATCTTATTAACAGATGGGCAAAGTAATACGGGTGCTGACGTAACTGATGCTGTTGATTATGCAAGATTAAAGCAAGTTACGATACATACAATTGGGATTGGAACAGAAAAAGGGGGAGAGTATACCGAAGGAGTTAGTTTAATTTTAGATGAGATTACATTACAAGATATTGCTGCAAGTACTGGCGGAAAATATTATCGTGCAAACTCGGCATCTTCTTTAAAAAATTCTTTTTTAGAAATTGAAGGATTGACTCAGACAACACTTTTTAAGGATTTAGCATTAAGTTTCACTTTGATAGCCTTAGTCTTATTATTAATAGAATGGATATTATTCAATACAAAATATAGGACAATACCTTAAGCAGTCATAATAATTTCTTCTTCTGAACCTTTAATCAAATTCCAGTCCAGCTTAATGAGTTGTTTTATTGCAGGATTATTTGTATTCAATTTAAATAAATCTGACTTTCCCAGCCCACGAAATTGCTAAAATCTAAATCTCGCTCGTCATCTCAGCACTCAATTCTCCAGCTTTCAAAATCTCCAATTTTGGAGATCGAATTGGTGGACGGGAAAAACTAACATAATTATACTCAATTCAAAAAAGACTTTCTAAAAACAAGAAGTAGGGCCCAAGAAAACATATTCACTTCTTAAGTACCTCCTTTATCTCCTCAGTGAAGTAAATATCAATCTTATCTTGATTCTTTAGCTTCTTGTCATTAGTCCAAATCCCACAATTTAGCTTCAAAGCTAAAGCAAAATATTGCGCATCCTTTGGGTCAGGACATATTTTTTCTGCTTCTTCAATAAAAGGTTCAATTTCTTCATAAGGAATTAGTCTAATCTTCTTTTGTAAAATTTCCATAAATTTTTCAAATTCTTCTTCACTCCGTTCTGTTTTCTTTTTAATTAGTTCCCTATATTTTTCAAATTCTGTAAAAAGAAATTCAATTGAAGAAAGTGTTAAAGAATCATCAACTATCAAATCAGAAGTAAGACTAACTTTGATCAATGCTGCAAAAAGAGTGTTTGCATCGACAACAAGCTCCATTTAATTGCCTCTTTTGTGCCTTGCTACAATTTTCCTACTTACTTCTGCTCCTAATCTTAAAGCATCTTCTTCAGTAAACATACTTTTGGATTTGAATTTTCTTAAGAACTCCAAATCACTAACCTTCTGATTAAATGCTTGTCTAGCTACTTCAGACCAATTTATTTCTGGAAACAATTCCATTTTATTTCTTAGTTCTCCCGGAACTGCTAAAGTCATAGTTACCATTTTAATTTCCCTCCATTATGTATATATACATAAGTTATGTGCATTTATATATAAAGGTTTCGGTTTTCTGGGACTCTAACTAGCTTCTTTGATGCATCATTATACGCATTTTTAGTATTTACACAGTCAGTTTGGTAGGATTTGCCATCAGAAGATATTAATTTCAGTTGTCCGATTTTTTCGGACACTTCAAAACCTTCATCTTGAAGCGCTTAGTTTTTAGGTCAGACCAATACTTTCTGGCTCTATCTGTTTGAGTTAATGCACCAATAATATCAACTACCGAGAACCATCATTCATCATTAAACCAAGTTCTTCTGATTTTCTTACTTTGGAATACAACTAATGCTTTATCAGAATCTATCATTTTTCGAAAGCACTCCAACTAAATTTCAATAATCCTAAATTAACTTCAAAACCAAAAGTAGTTTCTAATAATTTTTCTGGATTAACAGAACCTTTATCATTTACATAGCAATCATACATGAAAAACAAGATTTCTCCAACATCTCCTTTTATGGTCATTGTACACAACCCTTTATTTCAGCATGAAGACATTGTTTTGAGCCAACATCATAAGAATCGGCAGTACATTTGTTACCCTCATCGCAGTTAGGACAATCAGAAGTACCGTATTCATCACTTTCACATATCTCATTGCCTCTACAATTCAGTTTTAATGTGTTCATACATTTATAGCCTGTTTCCGAATTACAAAAATCATTAGTGCAAGAATTGTTATCGTTGCATGATTTTGGACATTCAGGAATTAGCCAATTGATAAAAATGAATAATAGTATTATTGCTAAAATAGCTATTCTTTTTTTCCACCAATTAAATTCAAAATGCTTTAAGCGATTACTTTTCTTCTTGTAGTGATTAAATAGCTTATCAAAGAATGGTGTCGCAATTAAACCAATTAAAAAAAGAGGGATGAGATTAATTTTGTTATTAATTAAAAAATAGATACCTAGCCAAATGAACACAATAATACTCACAACCCAAATTGTTGTTTTTGTGTCTTTTTCATCTTTTATCTTTTTTGGTTCACAACCATCATAATGTTTGTTTAATGTATCCTTGGATTTAAATTTTTTATCGCAGTATTCACAATAATATTCTTGCTCTATCTCTTTCTTTTCTTCATTTTTTACCCTTGTTTCTTCATTAATTTCTTCTTTCTTTTCTATTTTTCCAGAAAACAGAAGAACAAGTCCTGTAAGTAATGGTGAAAAAAATAAAGTTGCAACCATCCAAGTCCAGGCGCTTCGATTCTTACTATTTGCCCATACCCCTATTAAAATAATAAAAAATAAGTACCAAAACCAAATTCCATTATCCCCAAGTGAGTTTACTAAATTAAAAACAGTTTCCACCATTATCTTTTTGCCTCTACTTTAATTGTCCAAGAGCCAATATTTACGGGATTTATATCAAAAAAATAATCTCCTTTTCCTTCATAAACATAGCTAGGTTCTCCTTTTGATTCACATTTAGCCATCATTCTAAAGTCAACTTGAGATGGTTGTCCATCAACCAATTTTTTAACTTCTAAGTTATACATACTGTATTCAGTAATTCCTGTACAAGTAAGGGTGTACCTCCACTGGGCGGAATTGATAGTAAATGACTCTGTCGCTTTTGGGCTTGCTCCGCTTATAGTTTTAACTTCGTACCATCCTTCAGAATCTGCTTTTAGACAACCATCTTTATTCTTTACTTCTGATAAGTCTGAACAAACATAAACGATATTTGTAACCGTTTTAGTCTCAATCTTTGTTTCAGTTTTAATAGGGCATGAAGCACAATCTAATTGCGGGCAATCAGTTTTACAACTTACAGATGAACATGAAGTTGCAGAATCTACAAAAGAACCATCCGCACATTGATATTTAACCACAGTTTGCGAACAACCGGACAAAACAATAATCGATATTAATAACACTCCAAAAATTAGATATTTCATTTTTTATTCGCCCCGTTAATTATAATATACTGTAAGACTAGGCACAACTTCTATATAAGTATTCTGATGAAAAACGAAGACGAATGGAATCTCTTGTTTCACACATATACACTTGCTAGGTTCAAATTGATAAGAACTTAAACACAACCCTGCGAACGAAGTTTGTCAGAACTTACGTAACTGACAAAGAATATAATCAGGATTAGCAAAAATTTGATATCCTAAACTTGTGGATATAGTTTTCATGGACCAGATTAATTTCAACGGTGAGGACATCCAGGCCAGCAACATGGTCGGCGTTTTCCATTTATAAGTTCAGTTCGCGTCCTTTCAATTCGATGATTTCTCGTCTCTGGCTTCTTGGCAGAAGTAATCCAACATATCCATTCATTGCGTGCAAGCGACGTAATATCTTCCCATGCAACCCTTGCCTCTTGGTCAGAAATAAGGACATTTTTTAAATCCGCTGGAACTTTATGTGTTCCGCTAATTGAGATTCTTTTTTTGATCATAAGTTACTTTAGCAAATCTTCTATTTATATTTTTCTGATTCACATGAGGGCTCCACACTTCTATTTTTCACAAAATTTATAAAATCATTAATCATAGTTTTAATATGGGAAAAATTATTAATGGAAATCTAAATGATAAATCCAATTCGAGGGGATGGTTTATAGGTCATTTTCTAGAAGATAATTCTATTTTTAAAAATAAAGAATTTGAAGTAAAATGGGGTAAACATCCTAAGGGTGAAAAAAAATTCCAAGTTGCAGCTAATAAGATTGCTAAAACAATAGGCATTTTAATTGAAGGAAAAATTGAACTTAACTTTCCTAAAAATAAAAAAAAGATACTTTTAAGTAAACAAGGCGATTTTATCTTTTTTGATGAAAAGATTTTCCACACTTTCGAAGCATTAGAAGATTCTATTATTATCGTAATCCGATGGCCATCTATACCCAACGATCAATTCCCTTTATCTTAGGAAAAACTGAAATTTAATTTATCGGTTCCTCAACAGAAAATCTATGTTAACATTTATAGTCAGATTAACCTAAATAAGATTTAGCCTCTTTCTAATCTCATTAATCTTTTATGTAAATGCTGTTTTTCCTTTTCTAATTGTCTACTTAATTTTCCTTTAATAAGGGAATGGTGTTTATTTTGCTTTATTTTAACATGCTTAGGCAGATTAAGAATAACTTTTTTTCTTACTTTAGTATTTGTATGGTAATCCTTTCTCAACTGAACATTGAATTCATTAATTAATTCTTTTGCATTTACACTTAAATGATCTCCAGAATGTTTTAATTTTAATAATTCTTTAGATATATCAAATAGAATATTATATTTTTTTCCATAATGTTTAACCATCTCATTATGAAATCTCATAATCTTTGAATAAAGTAGTGCTTCTTGTTTTATCGGAAGTTTGTAATACTCCAGTAAAGACTCTCCGTAATATCTTTTTGCTAAGTTCTCATTTACTTTCAAATTAGCATGCGCAGTTTCAATAAGCCTTAGTACATTTTTCTTTTCTTGAATTAATTCGTAGTTATTTATTTCTCTATGAACAACTTTTTGTTCTTTATGATGAGTAATCTTATTTGTAGGTTTAAAATGAGTTAATTTTTTCTTTTCAGTTTCTAATCTTCTCTGAAATTCTTTCATCTTCATTGAAATTAGTCTTTCTTCATTTTTTATTAAATGCTTTATAGTTAAAATTGCTCTTATTGAATCATGGCTTAATGATTTTCCAGAATGTTTTAATGCAACTATTTTTTTACAAACATCAAAAAAATGTCTTTCTTGAGGATGTTTCTTTAATAATTCATGAGCTACTTCGCTTAATCTATGATAGATATGTTTATCCTCATTTACTTTTAATTTATGATATTCTAAAATAGCTAAACCAAAATTTCTTTTTGCCTTCATCGGATTTGAATAAATATATTTTTTTGATTCATTTATTAATCTTAATATTTTATTTTTTTTACGATGGATAAATATTTTTTTAAAAAATCCAATTTTTCTTTCTTTTTCTTCATGAACGATTTTAACTTCTGGTTTATGTTTTTTCTTAAATAGATTTGATAAAAATGAAAATATTCCAGTTTTTTTAAATTCTTTAACCTGATGATGTAGTCTAATTATGTTCTCAAAAATATTAGAAATCTCATCGATTTGTTCCTTTTTCAACTCAACACCAGAATACTTCATTTTAGTTATTTTATTTGCTAAATTTGATTCGTTCCAATCAACTTTTTTAATCATATTAGAAACTTCTTCAAAAGCAAACTCATTTTTAATATTATATTTATTCTTCAAATATTCTTTAATTAAGTTAATTATCTCATTGAAATACATATTTAGATTTTCATGATTTTCTTTTTTCTTAAGGATCTCAAATTTTTGAATAAAATTAATTCTTTCTTCTGGAATTTCTTTTATTTCTTTGTGTTTTTTTAATTCAATTGCCCGAAATTTTGGAAGGTGAATACTTGACATTGCATCTTTCAATATAATAATTAAAAATATGAAAACAATCAAAGCCATGAATATAATTGGAACAACCAATAGAATAGGATAATCCGTTCCAAAAATTTTAATATCTTGAGCATTTACTAACGGAATTAAGAATAACATAAAAAACAACATAAAAACCCCTTTTTTCATAGTGTTTTTAGAATTTAATAATATAAAAATCTTGTGTTGTAGTGTATTTTAGATCATTTTTTAATACTTTCGTAGTTTAATAAAACATATGGGACAATGGATTAGACTTTATTCAACAATCGCAGAAGTTTTGAAAAATAATGGGAACATCAATATAGATGATTTAACTAAAAAACTTATAGAAATTGACCCAAGGAGATTTAACGGAGATCGGGTTGTTGAAACAGTTGTTGATACTTTAGCAAGTTGTTTAGTAATTGAAGGAAATAGAGTAAGATATGATAGAAACTCAAAAAAATATTCTCGTTTTACTATGTTTGAAAGAAGCATTCAAGAAGCACTTCATGGATCAATTAAAAATATGAATGAATTGGAATTATATCCTTATAAAGTAAGGAGTAATTCGGAAAAATGTTACATTGGAATTCCATGGAAAGAGATTCCAGATTATGATCATGATAAAGAAGAAAATCGTTGTGATTTTAGAACCAAGGGAGAAGACTCTTGTTGTGCTGGATGTGGCGTGAAAGAAGATATTCTAAAAAAATATAATTTAATCTAATTTTATTTAATTATGTTTTCCAATGAAAATTTTGATTCAAGTGGAATTAATTGCGGTTCTGGTTGAGGTATTATTCCTCCGATTTTATCAGCCACGTTTTCATAACCATTTCTTATTAAGTTAAATGCATCCTTCCACATTGGTTGTTTTTCTAGTAATTTCGGATCTTTGTCTTTTAAATACATGGAAGAAGCTAAAGAAATGTTTCCCAAACCATACATTAAGAAATAATTACTCTCTGCGTTTAAATTTCCTTCAATAAACTCTAAACCATACTTTCCAATCATCCCAAACCCTGACAAAATTAATGGCAATCTTATAATTTGATTATATTTTTTAAAAAAAGTTTGTCTTGGATCTAATACTTTAGATTTTGAGGATAGGCTTTGTGTACCATCATAATAACCACATAATCTATTAAAACAATCCACCGAATCTGGAAATTGTGTTATTGTCCAATAACTCCAATCAAAAGCACGAGACACGAGTTCTCTTGCTGATGGTCCCAAAAGCAAAACTGATGTCGTATTTAAAAGAAAAGTTACACCATTTGTTTTAAATCCCTCGCTTAATCCA
Source organism: Candidatus Woesearchaeota archaeon (assembly GCA_964419925.1). Taxonomy (GTDB): domain Archaea; phylum Nanobdellota; class Nanobdellia; order SCGC-AAA011-G17; family GW2011-AR20; genus JBBSXG01. Next base: position 34,162 of record CAYQPR010000004.1, on the reverse strand, counting down.
AGTTTATCCCCTGTTTCTGATAACTTCTATGAATCTTACTATCCAAATATCTCAAAGGTGCAATAATCTCATTAAATTTTTCTTTCATAAATTTAAACCAATTTAACCAATTTATAAATCTTTCGAATAGTTACCACTATAAAGTATATATTATTAAATTTTTACTCAAAACATTAATAATTCTTTCTAACATAACAAAGACATGAAATTTGCGCATATGGCCGATTGTCACGTAGGTGGCTGGAGAGAAGAAAAATTAAAAGAACTAAGTATTTTATCATTTGAAAAAGCGATTGAAGAATGTATAAAAGAAAATGTTGCTTTTGTTTTAATCTCTGGTGATTTATTTAATACAAGTTTGCCAAATATAGATATAATGAAAAGAACTGCACAAGCTTTGGATAAATTAAGGGAAAATGATATTTCTTGCTATATTATTCCTGGAAGTCACGATTTTTCTCCAAGCGGTAAAACTATGTTAGATGTTTTAGAAAAAGCAGGATTAATGGAGAATACCATGAAATTAAAGAATAATGAACTAAGTTTCACAATAGATAAAACAAATACAAAAATAACTGGGATTTATGGTTTAAGGGCAGGTTTAGATAGAAATTTATACAAAGAAATAGACAAGGAAAAGTTAGCAAAAGAATCGGGTTTTAAAATATTCATGTTTCATGCTACTTTAGATGAATTCAAGCCGAAAGATCAAGAAAATGTTGAAGGGCAAAGTTATACAGATTTACCAAAAAATTTTAATTATTACGCGGGGGGTCATACACACATTGTTAGATATGAATTTAAACAAGATTATGGTTTAATTGCTTATCCAGGCCCGTTATTTCCAAATTCATTCAAAGAATTAGAGGAATTAAAACACGGACAATTTTATATTGTTGATGATAAATTAAATGTTAAAAATATCCCAATTAAATTAAAAGATTTAAAAAGTGTTTTTATTAATGCAGAAAATAAAACAAGCTCAGAAGTTGAAAATGAATTAAGAAACATTAAAGATGTTAAAGATAAAATATTACTAATAAGAATTGAAGGAACATTAAAATCAGGAAAGCCATCAGAAATAAATTTTAAAGAGATTATTGATAATTATGATTCTTTTATAACTTTAAAGAATACAGTTAAATTGAAAAGTTTAGAGTTTGAAATTCAAGAAACTAAAGGCGGAGATGTAAATGATGTTGAAGAATCTATTTTAAAAGAAAATTTAAGTAAAATTAATGTCATTTTTGATCAGCAAAAAGTTGCTAAGGAATTATTACATGTTTTTAATCTAGAAAAGGAAGAAGGAGAAAGAAATGTTGATTTTGAGTTAAGGCTGATGAAAGATACAAATAAAACATTTAATTTAGAATGATAATTAAAAAAATAAAATTAGAGAATATAAGAAGTTATCTTAGTCAAGAATTTGAATTTGAAGAAGGATCAACATTATTAGCAGGAGATATCGGAAGTGGTAAATCAAGCATTTTATTGGCAATTGATTTTGTTTTATTTGGTCTTCGAAAAGATTCTTTAACAGGAGCAAGTTTATTAAGAAATGGAACCAATTTAGGAAGCGTTGAATTAAACTTTGAGATTGATGGAAAAGATGTTGTCATAAAAAGAAATTTGAAAAAAGGCCATGATTCTATATCACAAGATTCAGGGTTTATTACAGTTAATGGTGAAAAAAGAGACGCAACCGCTGTAGAGCTTAAACAAGATATCTTAAATTTATTAAATTACCCTAAGGAATTATTAACTAAGTCTAAATCTTTAATCTACAAATATACAGTTTATACACCTCAAGAAGAAATGAAATCTATTTTATTGGGGGATAAAGATGTTAGATTGGATACATTAAGAAAAGTTTTTGACATTGATAAGTATAAAAGAATTAAAGAAAACTCTAAACTATTTATAACAAATCTTAAGCAAAAAAGAAAAGAGTATGAAGGGCAGATTTATGATTTAGAAGAAAAATATAAACAATTAAATGTTAAAAAAGAAAATCTAGAATACTTTAACACAAGAATAAAAGAAATTATTCCACAGATAACCCAGATTACTCATTTAATTGATAACAAAAGAGAAGAAATAAAATTAATTGAAAGTAAAATTAAGATTTTTGAAGAATTAAAAAAAGATTTAGGATTGTTTGAATTAAAGTTAAAAAACTTTTCAGAAAGAAGAGAAAGAAATCTTAAGGACATCGAATCTTTGATATTAAATATTAATCTATTGAACGAAGAACTAAAAGATTCTAAAGAAGATAATATAAATGAAATAAATCTTAAATTAGAAGAATTAAAGAAAAAACTTAATGACAATGATAAAAGTTTGGAAGAAATTAATAGAAAAATAAATGAACTTGAAACTAAAAAGCAATCATCTTTTGATATTAAAGATAAAATATTCAAGTTAGAACATTGTCCTTTATGCCAACAAGAGGTTTTACATTCCCATAAATCATTAATTAATGAGGAAGAAGATAGAAAAGTTTCAGAATATGATAAAGAAATAGTTCTTCAGAAAAATAAGAAATTTAGTTTGCAAGATATAATAAAAGATATAAAAACTGAATTAGAGAAATTAAGAGAGCAAAAATCTAATCTCGACTTATTAAATTTTAAAAAGACTAACTTAAAAGAAAAAATAGAAAGAAAAGACAAACTATTAAAGGAACAATCTGAAATTGTTCAGGAAATTATTTCAAACGAAGAAAAAATTAAAGGAATTAATTTAAGAATTATCGAATTTAAAGAAATTGATCATGATAAATTAAAAAAAGAACTAGATGAAATTTTGTTAAAAGAAAGAAAATTAGAAATTGATAGGGCAACGTATCTAAGTAATATTAATGAGTTAAATAAATCGATTAATGAAATTGAAAATGAAATTAATAATAAATTAGTTATTAAAAATAAAATAAGCTATTTAAATGATATTCAATTTTGGTTAGAAGAATATTTTTTTAATGTAGTTGATCTTATTGAGAAACAGATATTCTCAAGGGTTTATAATGATTTTAATTCCCTATTTCAGAAATGGTTTAATCTTCTTATGGAAGTGGAAAATTTTCAGGTTAAATTGGATGAAGAGTTTTCTCCGTTGATATTACAAAACGGTCATGATATGTACTACGAATATCTAAGCGGAGGAGAAAAAACTGCAATTGCTTTAGCCTATAGATTAGCCTTAAATCAGGTTATAAACAATCTAATTACAACAATAAAAACAAAAGATTTATTGATTTTAGATGAACCAACAGACGGATTTTCAGATGAGCAGTTAGATAGGGTAAAAAATGTTTTAGATGAATTAAATATAAAACAATTAATAATTGTAAGCCATGAGCAAAAAGTTGAGAGTTTTGTGGACCATATAATAAGATTAAACAAAGAACAACATGTTACGAAAGTTCAGCAAAACCTTTATTAAATTAATTTACTTTCCAATCTTTCTAACTGAGATTTAAGTTTCTCTTTATCATCTTCTTTTATTTCAAAAACAAATGATTGAAAATTTATATCATCAAAATTTCTATTCATTTCTTCATTAATTTCTCTAAGTCTATTTTCAGTTAATTTTAGATTACTTGTAGAAATAATATATCTATCAAAATGATAACCATCTTTAACTAAAAAATCTTTAATACTCTCCAAATCATGAAATTCATCCGGCAATCCAACAATATTAATTTCATTCATATCAATTAGCTTAGAAGTGATATGATTCCTAACTCCTGTAATCTTGTAAGAATTATCATCTACACGGACAGATAATATATAATTATTCATACTCCTTAATATATAAGAAAACTTATAAAACTATTTTTTTGCGAGAATTTCAGCTTCTTTAATATTTATATTTTCTTTTAAAACTAAATTTTTAATCTCTTCAGTATTTAATTCAAAATGTTTATCTTCTATTTTCTTTAAAAGAGGTTTAATGCTTTTATACGCTAACACAGCAGATATCAAAGCATCATTTTCATGTTTATTATTAATCTCAATATCCTTATGTTTTAAAAATTTTTTAACTAATCTTGTTTTATGCATTCCGGTTAAATTTGTTTTTGGTTTATACAACTTAGCTCCGAAACTAGAAGCAATTTTTTCAACAAATGAAGGAGCTTTTTTAACATCAGTTCCTACAAGAATAGGTTTTCCATGAATTATTACATCTTCAATTATTAAATCAGAAGTAAGTTTTTTGGATGATTTTATATTCAAAATGTTTCCATTAATGTCAAGAATTGCATAACTTTTTGTTGTTCCCGGATCAACACCTAAGATAATTAGTTTTTTCATCTATCATAAAACATATAAAAACTAGTATAAATAATTTTCTTTAAGGGGATATGGTCTAGCTTGGTATGATACGTGGTTAGGGACCACGAGGTCGCCAGTTCAAATCTGGCTATCCCCATAGTTTTATAAACAAATTTTAATTTTTTATATAATGATAATATTTAATTACTTAAAAAAACAAAAAAAGATTATATTTCTTGCATTAGCTTTAGCCATAATCAATCAGTTTTTTTCATTATTAGATCCACAAATATTCCGTTTAATTATAGACAATTATGCCACTAAAGCTAATATTTTACCCAAAAATGTATTTATCAACGGTATTTTACTATTATTATTAGCTTCGGTCGGAGTAGCTTTAATATCTAGAACCGCAAAAAATTTTCAAGATTATTTTGTTAGTTTAATCACTCAAAAAGTTGGAACTCAGATGTATTCAGATAGTGTAGATCACACTCTTTCACTTCCATATGATGTTTTTGAAGACCAAAGGTCTGGAGAAATCCTCCAAAAATTACAAAAAGCCAGGATAGATTCACAAAATTTAATTAACAGTTTTATTAATACAATATTTCTTTCAGTTGTTGGAATAATTTTTGTTGTTATTTATGCATTTACTGTCAATTGGACAATTGGAATTGGTTATTTATTGATTATTCCAATTTTAGGGAGTATAACTTTTATGTTGAGTAAAAAAATTAAGGCCGCTCAAAAAAGTATTGTTCTTGAAACTGCATCATTAGCAGGAAGTACAACTGAAACTTTAAGAAATGTAGAACTAGTAAAAAGTTTAGGCTTAGAAAAACAAGAGATAGCAAGACTAAATGATGTTAACGGTTTAATTTTAGAACTTGAACTTAAAAAAATTAAATTAATAAGAAAACTTAGTTTTATGCAAGGTACAATAATTAATGCTATGCGCGTTAGTTTATTATTTTTAATGTTATACTTAATAAGCAGGCAATTGATAACCGTAGGACAATTCTTTACTTTATTTGTTTACTCATTTTTTATATTTGCACCTCTAGGAGAACTTGGCAACGTTGCTTCACAATATCAGGAAGCTAAGGCTAGTAATGAAGAGCTGGGAAAAATATTAAAAGTTAAACCAGAGAAAAATTCAATTAATGCTAATAAAATTAAAAAATTAAAACTGATTGAATTTAAAAATGTTAATTTTAGTTATAATTCGAACAAAGAGATTTCTTTAAGAAATGTTAATCTAAAAATAAATAATGGCGAAACCGTAGCATTTGTTGGTCCAAGTGGAAGCGGAAAAACTACCATGGTAAAATTATTAGTAGGTTTATATAAACCTAGCAAAGGCAAAATAATCTTGAATAATATTGAAAATGATAAGGTAGATTATTATGATTTAAGAAAAAAAATTGGATTAGTTTCGCAGGAAACTCAGCTTTTTGCAGGAACAATAAAAGAAAACTTATTGTTCGTTAATCCAAAAGCAACAGATAAAGAGTGTTTAGAAGTATTGACTTTGGCTTCAGTTAAAAATATTTTGGATCGAGGGGGAAAGGGATTGAATACAAAAATTGGAGAGGGTGGAATCAAAGTCTCGGGTGGAGAAAGGCAGAGATTAGCAATTGCACGTGCGTTATTAAGAAATCCAGAATTAATAATTTTTGATGAGGCAACATCCTCATTAGATTCAATTACTGAAAAAGAAATAACTAACACAATTCAGAATATTATAAAAATTAAAAAAGATTTAATAATCATTTTAGTGGCCCATAGATTATCAACCATTGCACACGCTAAAAGAATTTATGTTTTTGAAAAAGGCAAGATTATAGAACAGGGAAATCATAAAGAATTATTGAGTAAAAAAGGATTATATTCTGCATTCTGGAGAGAACAGATATCTAAATAGACCCTTTTTATCTTGCAATTAATTGTTGTTCAGAAACTTTTTCTAAGGATTGTGCAATTAATACTTTTTCTAAGTCTAAGATTCTTTTTACTATTGGACTTTCTGTGTTTAACGTGTAAAGTTTAGTTTTTCCAAATTGCCTTGTTACTCTAACTAAATTATTTTTTTCCAGTTCCGGCCAATATTTAAACAAAGCAGCTCTTGATAGATTTGCTCCCTCAATAATGTCTTTTTTTGTTATCTCTAAATTTTTATTTTCTATTAAAAAATCAATTATCTTGAATAATGGCATTTCTCCCGTTAATTGTAATAATAAACTTTTTTCCATAAACTTTCTGTAATAGTAAAGTATATAAACATTACGCTCATAGTCTTTTTTGGTGGACTTCTAATGTGGACAAACGATGAAATAAAAGGGAAAATTTTACATAAATTAGCAAGATTAGGAAAGTTTGAACATAGTCATACTTCTATAGACAATATGCAAAAAGGTTTTCCTTCTGATTTAAGAGGAAAAGTTAAAGATATGGCAAAAGAATTAAAAAAAGAAGGTATTCTGATGAGTAAGCCAACAAGTTACGGGGAAGAAGTTTCAATTAATATTGAAATGAAAGAAATAGTTATGAATTACATTGAAATATTCTTAAGTAAGAAATAATGGGAGTATTAAATGGATAAGATCATACTTGAGCTAATTAAAAATAAAAAAAATTGGTATTATTATTTTCTTATTTTAGCAACAAAAAACCCTTCTGTATCATTGTCTTGAGGCCAGATTCTTAGGCATTTTTTAATTTCATCATTAAAATGTTTATTGTCATAATCTAAGATAATCTCACTTTTATTAATATCTAAATCAATCTTCTCTATTTTACAATCTCGATTTCTCATTAAAAAATCAATAACCCCTTCATCCTCTTCAGGATCAATTGAACAAGTCGAATAAACTAACGTTCCATTTTCTTCCAAAGAGTCATAAGCATTCAATATCAATCTTTTTTGATCTCTGCTTAATTTAATTAACATATTTGGATTCCATATCTGAATTGTCTTTAATGATTTTCTTATTGCACCAGAACCGGAACAAGGGGCATCCAATAAAATTTTACTAAATTTAACATATTTAAAATTAGTTCTTAATGTTGTTACTGTATTCAAAACTCCACATCTTTGTAAATTAATACTTAATGCTTTTAATCTATCAAATTTAATATCGTTTGCTATCATTAACCCCTTATTTTTCATTAATGCAGCCATTTGTGTTGTCTTGCTTCCTGGAGCAGCTGCTAAATCTAAAACAGTATCATTTTCATTTGGGTTTAAAACAATTGGAGGAATCATTGAAGCTGCTTCTTGAATGTAAAAATACCCTAAACTATGTTCTAATAAATTTCCTAAATCTGTTCTTGGTCCTTTAATCCAAAATCCTTCTTTGCACCATGGAATTTGTTTAAACTCATATTCATTTAATTTTTCTTTTAATTCTTTTACAGAAATTTTTAATGTATTTACTCGTATACTTTTATTTAAACGTTTTAAGCTAAATTCACAGAACATTTTAATGTCCGTTAATTTGCTGTAATGCTCTAAAAATCTTTCTTTGAATTCATACATATTTTTTCATTATATTAATATATTTTTTATTTAATCCACCTAAACGATAAATTATAACTTCACTAACATTTAATTCTTTAGCAATTCTTAAATCTTTATCTAATTGCTCTAAGCTCAGTAAAAGCTCATTTTTATTTATTCCTTTTGCAATTGTTCCAAAGGCTAATAAATATTTTTCTTTGTAATTCTTGATCCCATAAGATATCTCTTTTATAATAAAATTTTCATTGAAGTTATGCATGCTATGATAAAGCATTTTTATAACCTTATTTTTATGAAGAGAATCACTAAAATTCAATCCAAGAAAATTAAATATTTTATCTTTAAACCTTCCTTGTGGGTAATACTCCGCAGTATAAGTTTTATCATTAATAAAATTTCTTATTAATTTTTTATTTTTAGAAAAATTAAATAAATTTTTAATCATTAAAAACCTATTTTTTGGTAATTCTAAGTCTAACATAATTTTGTTATTAATTTTTTCATTAAATATTCTAAGCAATGCTTTATAATCGGAAAAGGGACTAATCCAGTAACCCTCATTTTTTTCTAAAATTGGCCAATATATTAATTCCTTAATAAACCTATTCTTAATTTTTATTTTTTTAAACTCTTTGTAACTTTTGGCAGCTAGATATAGTTTAGTATTGAAATTTATTAAATCCAACTTACTCAAATTACTTTTGTTTGGAAATTCTTCAAAAAAACTAATTATCATTAAAATAATGGATTTTTATTCATTAAAAAAGCTTTTGTAATCTAATTTAACTACTTTTTCTTATTTTTTTTAATATAAAAGAAATAAAATAATAACCCAAAAATAACTATCAAACCCGAGATTATTAATCCAAATCTATTTTTTGTGTTTATGTTTCCTTCTGTTGCTTGTCCAGTTACAGTATTATCTTTTCCGGTTAAAAAATTAAAAATCTTTTGGAAGAACCCGACATCTTCTTGAACTGGTTGTTCCTCTTGTAATACATTGTTTTCTTCTATAACCTCTTTAACCTTATCTAAACTATTTACGGGGATATTAACCAAATTATTGTTTACCTGGTTTTCAGAATTTTCAGTATTCTCAATAGGGTTTATGTTTGAGTTTCCACCGCCCCCTCCGCCTCCGCCACCACCGGAACCTCCAGGAGAGTCTGAAACTGGCTGAGGTAAAGTTGTAAATGTAAACTGACTACTTATATTGCAATTATTTACTAAATCACAGCTAGTAATATTATAGAAATAAACTGTATTTGGATTTAAACTATTTAATATAAATGAATGTAATAAAGTAAAATTTTGATCATTAAAATTTGTTTCATAATTAATTGTTGAATTAGTTAATTCATTTGTTTCCCAAGTTATTAAAGCTGAATTTGAAGTTATCGATGAAGTTGAAATATTATTTATAGTTGGTTTTAATGTATCAATTCTAAATGTAAAGTTATTCAACGCAAAATTAGGATTACCGGAATCATCGTAAGCTAAACAATTCCAAGAATATTCTCCATCTTCTAAGTTTAAACTAAAATTAGTTTGATTTATTTTTCCTGAAATAAAATTTGTTTGATTTAAATTAGAATTAATAAATAAACTTGCATTTGCTAGATTAATATCATCCGTAAATGAACAGTTAAAATCAACTAACGAGTTACTTAAATTAATATAATTTTCTGGATAAACTAAAGTAACTTCTGGATTTATATTGTCCGGGTCATAAGTATAGTTTACATTTATTTTGAATAGATCATATTTTATGAAAGTATCAGAATTGTCATCAGTATAGGCTAAAAACCTTACTTTTAAGTCATTAATTTTTTCAGAGGTGTTTAGATATGAAATTGGTGCAGTTATTGTAATATCTGAATTTGAGATAAAAGGATTAAACAATACTTCATCAATAAAATTAAGTCCATCAAAAAATTCTAATTTTGATATCTTTAAGTTATTCATTCTTTGATATTCAATTGTAAATAAAACATTATTAATTGTAGCTTTTGAAGGAACATCTGGAGAAAATATAAACTCAATATACTTTGTTTCATCGTAATTTAAAACATTTTTTGGTAAGGTTCCATTATTTATTAACCAATTATTATCACTTGAATTAATTTTAATTAAATCATTAATATCTAATGTCCTAACAACATTACCGGTATAATCACTTCCGCTAGTTACATAAAAGTCTTTTTCTATGGCATAAACATTTACAGTGAAAATTAAGCAAAAAAATAAAACTAATAATAAATTTGATATGTTTCTATTAAACACCAATTTTTTAAACTCAACCATAATGGTCAACAATAACTTTATTCAATTTAAACTTATCTATTTTTATTAATTAATCTAAGAACACCACAAAAACTATTTTACTTCTTAAAAAACTTATCTAAAGACCATTTTCCAGGTCCTATAAATGCTAAACTAAACAGTCCTGCTAACAAGGCAAGAACAAATTCATATCCACCCTTACTTACTGAAAATCCTTTTGGTAAATGTACAACAAGCAATGCAACCATCATGTTAATTATTAATAAAATTGACGTCCATTGGACAAACATTCCTAAAATTAAAGCAATTCCACCAAAAAATTCTAAAATTGATACAACATAAGCAAAAAATCCTGCCAAAGGTATTCCAATACTCGTAAAGAACTCAGTTGTTCCCGGAATTCCACCAAATAATTTCATGTAACCATGAACCAAAAATATAATTCCTAGCCCAAGTCTCAATGGTAATGATGAATATTCTTTCATAGTGTTAAAGATTATAACTTGTTTTTAAATCTTTCTATGCGCCAGCCGAGATTCGAACTCGGGTCACAGCCTCTTTGCTATTAAACTTTTTCTCAAAAGTTCATTGGCAAGGCTATATACTAACCACTATACTACTAGCGCTTAATAGAAACATAAAAATGAAGTTTATTTAAATCTTATTATTATACCATTTGTTATATCTTTTTCTTATTTCAGAAAAATATAAGAGTTTAGAAAACCTTATAAATCAAAATAAAAACTAAAAATTATGCAAGACTTAGTTAGAAGTAACAGTTAACTTTTTTCTTATTTAGAATTATATTAAAATGGCTAATCTTAAAGATATTGGTAAAAAAAATGTATTAAGAGATTCTGATACTGAGGATCCTAGACTACCAGAAGTTCACGGTTATAATTTTGATAAAGGAATTAATTATGAAGAAATGTTTAAGCAGTATGAATTTACGGGATTTCAAGCAACTCATTTAGCAAAAGCAATTAAGTTAATTAAGAAAATGAGGGAAGAAAAATGCACTATCTTTTTAGGATATACTTCAAATTTAGTAAGTTCTGGGTTAAGAGATATTTTTAGGTACTTAGTTCAAAATAAATTTGTCGATGTAGTTGTTACGACTGCAGGAGGCATAGAAGAAGATATCATAAAATGCATTAAGCCATTTCTATTAGGAAAATTTTCTGCATCTGGAGAAACTTTAAGAGAAAAAGGAGTTAATCGAGTTGGAAATATATTTGTTCCAAATTCAAGATATTGCGAATTTGAGAAATTTTTTATCCCAATTTTAAAAGAAATTACTGAAGAAGAAAAGAAAACTGGAAATATAATCTCAACAAGCGATTTGGTTTGGAAATTAGGAAATAAGATAAATAATGAAGAATCAATATATTACTGGGCAGATAAACATAAAATTCCTGTGTTTTCTCCATCAATAATAGATGGTTCTATTGGGGATATGATTTATTTCTTTTCGTACGATCATCCTGAATTAAAAATTGATTCGGTTCAAGATATAAGGAAATTAAATGATATTGCAATTACCTCTAAAAAAACAGGAATAATTATCCTTGGATCTGGGATTATTAAACATCATATTCTAAATGCAAACATGATGAGAAATGGAGCAGATTATGCGGTTTATATTAATACAGCAGAAGAATATGATGGGAGCGATTCAGGTGCAAGACCCGATGAAGCTGTTTCTTGGGGAAAAATTTTACCTAAAGCAGAAGCCGTTAAAGTTCAAGCAGAGGCTACGATTATTTTTCCAATAATTGTTGCAGAAACATTTGCTAAAGAATTAAGATAAATTCATTTCAGTATGATTTTACGTAAATTTATTATCGATTTTCCTTCAATTAGTTTTTTATATTCTAAATATTCTTCAATGTTCATTATTGATAATTCTTCTATAATCTCTTCAATCAAATAAAATCCACTCATTGATTCATATGAAATTTCTCTTTCAAGTTCCTCAATATAAGTTCTTCTAGAAAAAAAGTTTCGATATTTTACTGATTTTATAATGTCTTCTTTAGTTTTAAATTTAAATAACCAAGACTCTTCAACTAATCTAGAATATTTGTAATCTCTTAATGGGTCGTTAAGCATAAGTAACTGATAAAAGTTTAATTTATTAAATTTTCTATATTATTATTTTATAGTCAATTCTATTCACTTAATCTATAAACCTTTAAAATCTAATAATGGATTACGTTCTTTTTTAATACGATAGTATCTTCCGTTATTATTGTCACAAGCTATATATCTCTCATCAATAAGATCATTTAGATATTGAAACACAGTATAACCCGGAGCAAGTCTAAACGGCAATGAATTCTTTGATATTTCCTTCTCTAGATTTTTTAATAAAAATGATTTCTTGCTCAAATAACCAATAACGATTCCGTTAACCTTTTGAAACAAATCTGGAGCTTCTATCATCCAAATAGCTTTCCAAATAAGTTTATAAAACTTATCAATGGGCCCACCAGGACTCGAACCTGGGACCTTCACGGTGTAAACGTGACGTTATCTGTAGACTCCGCTTCATTCCAGAAGTTAGCCACTAAACTATGAGCCCATATATGGTAACTTCATCATCTCTTTGTTTTTATTTTTTAAAAGATTTTCTATTTCTCGATTTTTAGGTACAAATCCATGATTAATAAAACTTTTGTATTTTGTTATATGCTTTATATTGGAGCTACCTATTTTTTTAAAATATTGGCCTACTTTTTTTTTACCATACATATTTAGTCCTTTATTGTAATTTCCAATTTGAACTTTTAAAATTTTGAATGCATTTATTGAAGATTTTAATAATGTGTCATATGTTATAGAAATACTCAGCATAATCTTTGTATTTGGGTGTGGACAAACGGTCCCATCTGTATCGAATAACCCTCGAATACAAGAGGATAACAATAACCTATTTTTAAAAAATATTTCTAATATTTTTGGATCACCATAAATTTTCTTGCCTCTTGGAAAACCCAAATTCACCATAAAATTTGCCACTTTTCTGCTGTATAAAACACATCTCATTACCCTTTCTTCTTTTGAATAATAAATTTTTGGATAGATTCCAAATAGATTATTTACTAATCTTGAAATGTATTCTTTATTGTATTGCTTATCTGTTAAACTATCTGAACTTATACAAATTCCAGATAGATTTGAATATACACAACCATCTCCAAGCATAATCCCATAAAACTCAGCAAATTCCTTTGATTTAACATTTGGTATTTTAAGTTTGTATTCTATTCTAGATTTTATACCTATTTTTTGACCCCAAAATGGTTCTAAAATTTTTATTTGATCTTTAATATCCTTATAATCTAATTTTGGATGAAGGTTGAGTAATCGTTTAAATATTGAGTAAGGGATAGAGTTACCTTTTTCAATCCAGTCATTTCTTACAGATTGCTCACATAAACCCAAATTATTTGCTAAATCTTTCCAAGTAAGATTATTAAATTTCTTGATTTTAAATAAAATCTCCTTTAATAATTTTTTATTTATTTTAACTCTTTTTTCTATATATCTTCCATTCGAGGTTTTATACATCAACTTCAAAATGTCACGATGTATTTAAAACTTTCTCTTATTCATAGCCACTAAACTATGAGCCATTGAAATTTAACTTCTTTAATCAGTTTATAAAATTTATGAAAATCTTTAAATACTAAAATAATCTTAATAAAATCATGAATGAGTTCTTAAGAAAGACATTGAATTTTATTTCAAAAAGTTTTGGATTTTTTCTTATTAATCTAAGTATTTTATTATTAATATTTGCATTCTTTGCAAATTCAACTTTAAACAACATAAGCTCTTTAGAAAATGATTTACAAGGATTAGCAAAAGAACAGATTAATCAAAGCAAGGAGATTAGTGTTTTTTTAGAGCAGGCAAAAGAATACTGTAAATTAAATCCAAGTGATGAGAATTGCGAACAATTAAAAAATTTTGATGAGGACGAGTTAGTCTCAGAAGGTCTTGGTTTTGATAAGATTTCTAAGGACTTAGAAAGTATAAAATCAGCTATAAAACTTTCATTTTTAGTTTCAATCATCTTATTTATCTTCGGATTTTTATTTGTCTATCTTTCATGTTTTAATCTGTTAAATGCAGGTTTTCTGACAAGTATGCATATTACCATAAATAATTTTGTTTTAGGAGTTTTATTTTACCTCATGCCTAATTTAATTTCAAATATCCTAAACAGCAAAAATATAACTGATATATTATCTCAACTTCCAATAGGCGTTGGCGAAAAAATAACTGAAATCATTTTAAATTGGATTAAAAAGCCAATATTTTTGACATTAAGGTTAACTATCATCTTAGGAATTATTTTTTTAATAATTATCCTCACTTTATATCTTCTTAAAAAGAAAGGTTTAAAAGGATTAAATAAAAACAAATAAATATGGCAAGTCCAAATGATTATCTAAGAAAATTTAGTACCATTTACTATTTAAATTACGTAAGAAATTTAATACAGATTTTAGGTTATCCTTCACAGCCAACAGAGAATTTAAAATATGAAGTACCAAATAGATTAGAAAGAATTGTTAGAAAAATACCCAAATGAACAAACAACCAAAAATACCTGAAGATTTAAAGAAAAAATTTGAACAATTAAAAATAAAACTAGAAAAATTTAAAAAATTACTTTTAAAAGAACATTCTCAATATATCTTAGGACTCTCGTTGCTTCCACCAAAAGAAGAAAGTAAAAATGATATTAACGTTTTAATCTTAGTTGATGATACCGATACTAAAAAAATATCTAGATTTGAACTACATGATAAAATAACAAAAAGTTCAGAAAAATATGCTCAAGAAGTTGATAAAAATATTAAGTCACAAATCTTACTTTTAAATGAATTAAGAGAAAATTGTAATGATGGAAAATATGAAGTTTTACAATTGATTGCAATGTCTGCACAAATATATGATCCAAAAGACATGCTTGCAGCTTTCAAAATAGCAGAAGTACATAAGACAATGGTTCTAAAGAAATTTGATAAATACATTATGAGCTACGTTGCAGCCGGAAGTTTATTTAGAGGGGATAAAAAAGCAAATGATATAGACGTTTTTGTTATTGTTGATGATACAGACGTTAAAAGAATGTCAAGATACGAACTAAAAGAAAAATTAAGAAGTATTATTATTACACAAGGTTATGAAGCTAAAGATATTACTGGAGTAAATAAAGACTTTCACATTCAAACTTATATCTTAACAGATTTCTGGGATGCAGTTAAAGATGCACATCCAGTTATGTTTACTTTTTTGAGAGATGGTGTTCCATTATATGACCGTGGAATTTTTATGCCATGGAAATTATTATTACAAATGGGAAGGATAAAACCAAGTCCAGAGGCAATCGATATGCAGATGGACATTGCAGAAAAACTATTAGATAGAATCAAGGGAAAGATGTTAAGTATTATAGTAGAAGATATTTATTATTCTGTTTTAAATCCTGCTCAAGCAGTTTTAATGCTTTATGGGGTAAATCCTCCGACACCTTTAGAAACAATTGAGTTAATGAATGAAATATTTGTTAAAAAAGAAAAAACTCTAGATGAGAAATATGTTAAGTTTTTAGAAAAAGTAAGAAGTTTATACAAAGATGTTGAGCATGGAAAGGTAAAAGAAGTTTCAGGATCACAAATCGATGAACTAGTTAAAGAAGTTCGTGATTATTTAGATAAAATAAAAAAAGTATTCAATCAGTTAGAGAAAAAAGCTGAAACAGATTCAACTTTAGATGTTTATAATGCGTGTATTGCAGTAACAAGAGATTTATTCTCTGCTTTAGGAGTTAAAGAAGAAAATAATGTAGAACATACTTTAAAGAAAATTTCTGATAAAGGAGAAGTTCCTAAAAATTATCTAACAATATTACAAAAAATTGTAAAAGCACGTGAGACAAAATTAAGCAAAGCTGAAAGTGAAAAACTAAGAAGGGAAGCAAGATTGTATATTAAGAATATTTTAGAATTTGTACAAAGAAAAAGAGGGTTTGAACGTGAGAGAAGTAAGTTAAGATTTAAGTATAATGATAAAGAAGGAGAACTTTATGTTATTAACGATAAAATATTTATTTTGAAAGACTTAAAAGAGAAAGAAATAGTTAAAGGGAACTTAGATAAAAATGGGGTTATTAATAATGTTGTTAAAAGTTCTCAAGAAGAAATGGAAACTGAGTTTAAGAATATTAAACAGCAGGATATTTTCTTAAAAGAAAAAACTTTAGAAAGTTTAAGAAATATAATTGGAAAAGAAGTTGAGATTTTAATAGGTTAAATTTAAATTTCTATCTATTTTGATTAGTATATGGGAAACTTTGAAGAGTATCCGTTAATGAAAAACTATGATTTTGGAGAAGTTATTCAATACAGATTTGGTGGAAATGGGACCCTATTAATACCTAATAAAAAAAGTTTTAGTAGAGTCAAATTTAGTTTTAAAGATTTAGCCTTATTAAATTATTTACAGAATCCTTTTAATAAAAATAAATCTGTTAGAATTTCTGAATTGATAAAAAAATTAAGTAAAGAAAAAAATAATAAGATTCTTTTAAGTTATTTTATTAAGGAAAGGGATTCAATATATAAAATTATAAATAAGTATGAAAAGTATAAAATCTTAAAAAATAATTCAGAAATTGGTAAGGAGATATCAAAAGATGAAAATTGGGAAGAAACAAAAGTGGAAAACTTGGAGTATATCTCAAGACAAGAATATGGTTTTGAACATAATTTAATGTATTAAATTTATTATTCTAACTTTACATCCCTAATCCTTTATCAACTTCTAAAGCAACTTTTTTCAAATCTTCAAAAGTTAGTCTAACATCTTTTTCAACCTCATTAATTAATAAGGTTAGATTATCTTCTCTTAACTCGTACTTATTTCCAATTTTAATTATCAATCCAGAATTAATTAATTTATTCAAATGATGTATAACATTTGTTCTTGAAATTTTTAATATCTTGCTTATCTGCTCAGATGTTAAATATTTTTTTTCTTTATTTGCCTTGACAATCTCAGAAAAAATTTTAAATGTGTTTTTCTCTTTATCTCTTTTACTTATTAAACCAAGGGTTTCACACAACCAAATGATGTGTCTATTTGGATCATTTCCAGTTGGCTTTTTTATCTTAATTAAATTTAATTCTTTCATAATATCTCAAATATTGACTAGTTTAAATAGCTTTCGTTTATTTAAGGTAGTCTTAATCTATTAAAAATAGACAAAAAATAATGTTTATAAACAAGTTATGTCTTACAACCTTATGGAACAAGAAAATAATGAAATTCAAAACATAGAATTACAAAATAAATTACAAGAGTATGAAAACGATTTAAAGCGAGTTCAGGCAGAATTTCAAAATTTTCAAAAAAGAACTGAAAAAGAAAAAAATGATTTGTTAAAATATGCTTCACATAAATTGGTTATAAAATTAATTAATATCAAAGAAAACCTTGATAGGGCTTTAGAAAATAAAAACGGTCAAGAAGATTTCATAAAAGGTTTAGAGTTAATCAAAAAAGAATTTGATAAAACCTTAGATGAAGAAGAAGTAAAGTATATTGAAGTCATAAACAAAAAATATGATCCATTTGTTCATGAAGTTATTCAAAAAATAATTTCAGAAGAAGAGGAAGATACAATCGTAGAAGAAGTTCAGAAAGGATATTATTACAAAGATAAGATAATAAGACATCCAAAAGTTAAAATTTCGGGAGGAAATCAAAATGAGTAAAATTATAGGTATAGATTTAGGAACATCTAATTCGGCTGCATCTGTTTTAGAAGCAGGCAGACCAAAAATAATTCCAAGTGCAGAAGGCGCATCATTATACGGAAAAGCATTCCCAAGTGTGGTTGCATTTACAAAAGATGGGCAAGTTTTAGTTGGTGAACCAGCTAAAAGACAAGCAACAAGTAATCCAGAAGGAACAATTACAGCTGCAAAAAGAAAGATGGGAACTAATCATAAATACAAAGCTTATGGGAAGGAATATACACCTCAGCAAATTTCAGCATTTATTTTACAAAAAATAAAGAAAGATGCAGAAGATTTTTTAGGAGACAAAGTTGAGAAAGCAGTTATTACCGTTCCAGCTTATTTTAATGATGATCAAAGGCAAGCAACAAAAGACGCAGGAACAATTGCAGGTTTAGAAGTTATTAGAATTATAAATGAACCAACCGCTGCTTCATTATCTTATGGATTAGACAAACAGGATAAAGAACAAAAGATTTTAGTTTTTGATTTAGGTGGTGGAACATTAGATGTTACAATAATGGAATTAGGTCAAGGTGTTTTTGAAGTTAAATCAACTTCAGGAGACACTCAATTAGGTGGAACCGATATGGATTCTTCATTAATAAAATTCATTATTGAAGAGTTTAAAGCAAAAGAAAATGTTGACTTAAATGACGATGATACTGCCCTTCAAAGAGTAAGAGAAGCGGCTGAGAAAGCAAAAATAGAACTTTCTACGGTAGTTGAAACGGATATTAATCTGCCATTTATTATTGCAACAAGCAAAGGTCCAAAGCATTTGCAAATGAAACTAACAAGACATCAGTTAGAAAAATTGATAGATCCAATTGTACAAAGATGTAAACATCCCGTAGAACAAGCACTTCAAGATGCAAAATTAACTAAAAATGATGTTGATAAACTAATCTTAGTAGGTGGACCAACAAGAATGCCAATAGTTCAGAAGTTTATTGAAAACTTTTTTGGAAGAAAGCCTGAACGTGGTGTTGATCCAATGGAATGTGTTGCAACGGGTGCAGCAATCCAAGCAGGAGTTTTAGCAGGAGAAGTTAAAGATGTTTTATTGCTCGATGTTACTCCATTGACATTAAGTATAGAAACTCTTGGAAATGTAAGTACCCCTTTAATACAAAGAAATACAACAATTCCAACTAAAAAATCTCAGACATTTTCAACAGCTGCAGACAATCAAATGCAAGTTGAGATAAATGTTTTACAAGGAGAAAGAACATTAGCAAAAGACAATAAAAGTCTAGGAAAATTTGTTCTAGATGGAATATTACCTGCACCAAGGGGATTGCCTCAAATCGAAGTCACATTTGATATTGATGCAAATGGAATTATTAATGTATCTGCAAAAGACTTAGGAACAAACAAAGAAAAATCTGTAAAAATAATGGCTTCTCAAAAATTAAATGAAAAAGACATTGAAAGAATGAGAAAAGAAGCAGAAGAATTCGCAGAACAAGATAAAATAATTAAGGAAGAAATAGAGAATAAAAACAATGCAGAATCTTTAGTCTATTCAACTGAAAAAATGTTAAAAGAATATGGAGATAAAGTTGACAAAGATGTTAAAGAAAAAATTGAAGGTTCAGTAAATGAATTGAAAGAAGCATTAAAAGAAGATAATAGTAGTAAGATAAAGGAAAAGATGGATAAACTTGTTGAAGTTTCACAAGAACTTGGGAAAAAGATGTACGAAAATCTTCAGAAAAACCCGGAAGAACATAAAGAAAATACCGAAGATGTGAAAGCCGATTACAAAGTGGAAGATGATAATAAATGAGTAAGTTAGAAATAGAAAAAAAATGGGATACATTAAGTAATGAAGTTGGTTTAGAAAAAAATCTTTTTAGCCAATTTCTTTACTGGTATACAACCCCCTATAGAGCATATCATAATTTAATTCATATTAATAATTGTTTAGATGAATTTAGTGAAATAAAAAACTTTTTATCTAGCAAACACGAAATAGAATTGGCCATTTGGTTTCATGATGCAATTTATGATCCGTATTCAAAAAATAATGAGAAAAAAAGTGCAGAGTTATCATATGAAATTTTAAGAGAGCAAGGATTAGCGGAATCTTTTATTAAAAAAGTTTCAAGTTATATTTTAGCAACTAAACATGAAAAATTATTTAAAGATGAAGATACAAAATTTTTAGTAGATATAGATTTATCTATTTTTGGTAAGTCTAAAGAAGAATTCGATAAATATGAAAAACAAATAGGACAAGAATATTCTCGAATTTCATTAGAAAAATTTAATAATGGACGAGCAATTATTGTTAAAAGGTTTTTAGATAGGGCACATATTTATCAAACAGATTTTTTTAGGCAAAAATATGAAATAAAAGCAAGAGAAAATTTAGAAAGATCACTATCAAAATTAATATGACAAAAAAAGATTACTACGAAATCCTTGGTGTAAAAAAGAATTCGAGTAAAGATGAAGTTAAAAGAGCGTATAAAGAATTAGCCAAAAAGTATCATCCAGATATTAATAGGCATGATAAAAATGCTGAAGAAAAGTTTAAGGAGATTTCAGAAGCGTATGCTGTTTTAAGTGATGATGATAAGAAAACACAATATGATCAATTTGGTCATAATGCTTTTAATCGGGGATTTAGTCAGGAAGATATTTTTAGAAACGTAAACTTTGATGATATATTCTCCGAAATATTTGGAGATGGTATTTTTGGAGATATATTTGGCAGAGGAAAAAAACGTGAAAGAAAAGGCAGGGATTTAAGATATGATGTAGAACTAACTTTTGAAGAAGCAGTTAATGGTGTTGAAAAAGAGATTAATCTTGAAAGAAATGAAACTTGTCACGATTGTAAGGGAACTGGAGCAAAAAATTCTGATTTAGATGTTTGTAAGGAATGTAATGGAACTGGACAGCAACAAATTTCTCAAAGAACTCCTTTTGGAATATTTACACAAATTACAACATGTAGAAAATGTGATGGTGAGGGAAGAGTAATCAAACACAAATGCGAAAAATGCCGTGGTTCTGG
>CAYQPR010000004.1:0-13137 GCA_964419925.1 Candidatus Woesearchaeota archaeon | reverse complement strand
GTACCTTCAGGAACGTTATCAGGAACAATTTTTAAAATGGAAAATTTAGGTGTTAAAGATGTTAATGAAGATTATTTTGGAGATTTGTATGTTAAAGTTTTAATTAATATTCCTAAAAATTTAAATAAAGAACAAAAAGAGAAATTAATTGAATTTTCTAAGTCTTTAGGAGAGAACATTAAAGACAAATCTTTCTTGGGAAAAGTTTTTAGATAATTATATTAACTATATAGTGGTATAAAACAAAAGGTTTAAATATCCTTTAAAACCAAAATTTTCATGGAAATAGAAATTATTGATGAAAAATCAGAGAATCCTTTTCAATATTTTTTGGATGAGGAGGGATATTATTACTTTAAAGAAAAAGGAATGAAATTTCCAAGAAGTTACGAAAACTTTGAAAATGTGAAATTAGTAATGAAAGGCATTTTAGGTAAATTAAATCTTCAAAATAAAATTGAGTGTTTGGAGATTGGTGCAGGACATAATCCTCTTCCTTCCAAATCTTTATCAAAACTAGGACAAAAAGTTTCAACGCTAGATGCTGATTGGGAACCAAAAAGGCATACTGAATTATCATATGAAAAATTGCAGGAACTAAGAAAAACTATTGGAAATGAACTATTAATTCCAAATCTTTATGGAAAGAACGAGGATGTCTCTTGTTATTTAGGAGATATTGCATTTATAAAAGATGAAAAAAGTTTATTAAAAAATAAAGGTTTTGACTTGATTTATTTTTGGGGTTCAATTATATCTAATGGCATTTGCAGTTCAATTCAAAATTCTCAAAATGCTAAGTATAAACATCATATTGAAATTGAATATAAAGATAGAATATTAAAACCAATCTCATCAATAAATGAAAATGGTAAACTTATTTCAGTTGCAGGATATTTTTGTGGACATACTCGTGAAGAACTTGAATGCATCGATAATACGAATATGGAATTTATCGAGTTAGGTTTACATTGGGCATTTTCAGGTAATAAAATTGCTAAAAAAATTGGATTTTTTATACAATCTCCAGATTCCGTAATAAATCAAGGGATAACAAAATTAGATGATCAAGCGGAAATTATTTTGCATAAAAATCCCTTAGAGAGAATGATTGAAAAACAATCATCAAGTTTATTCGGTAAAACATTTAACAAGAATGAGAATTATAAAGAATTAGAAAGTTTATATTCTAAATTAGATATAAATAATGTAAAAAAATTAGAAAATTTAGGAATTATTGATGCGGTCTATGTTAGTTTTTAAATAGCTTCAAAAGAAAAAAGAAACTTATAATTATTCAAAGAATCTAAAAGATTAATAAGTGTATGTACCTTTTCAAATCCCAAAGCAGGGCTATTCTCATGTTCTGCTATAGTTATAACATCAAAATAGTAGTCTCCACCATTCTTATGGAGTTTTTCTTCTCCTTTTCTACCTTTAATTAAAATATAATACTTAGAATTATAACCTTCCGTATAAACGACGTTTTCAGTATGTTTGTGTAGTTTTGGGTGATCAACAATTTTTTTAAGAACCGGATCAATTCCAAGCTCCCTTAATACAGAACCGCCTTTATATGATATTTCGCTACTATAGTTATGAGTAATTTGTTTTACGTCTTTAAACTTGATGTTAATTTCATCAACAATATTTAATTTTTCTTGTATTTGTTGTTGTAATAAGTTTTGTTTTGCCATAGAAATAAATTCATAAAAAAACTTAAAAATGTTTGTATTTAAAAAAATACGGCCTTTAGATAAGTTTAAAAAGGATTTATTTAAGAACATCACTTATGACAGAAACAAAGTATTTATTATTGGGACTCCATAATCCCTCAATAATGTATGCATATAGCATGTTAGCAAAACATCATAGATATGAGGTAGATCATTTTGATGAGTTGAATGATTTGTTAAGTGCTTGTCAAAATGAAAAATATTCTAGAATAATCATGGATATTAATTTAGAAAGCCCGGGTAGTCATGACATTACTCCAATATTAAATATAAATCGTGTTCTAAAAGAAAAAATCTCTGAAGGAAAGATAAAGTTAATTGGAATTTCAGGCGATCCAAGCATTGTTAAAAAAGCAAAAGATGCAGGAATAAATTCAGTTCTTAATGCTGACCTTAGTGGAGATGATTTAATAAAATTTTTAGAATAGAAACATTTTTAATTATTTCTACAATAAAATTGACTATGGAAAATAAAGAAGACAAATATTATCTTGAAATTAAAAATAATCCGGATAGAACGTTTGGGTTAAAATGGGGTGGATACGGTTTTTATCATCGTTTAGATAATTTGTATGGTGGTGGATATTTAGGAAAAGATTTTGAAGAAGTTAAAAGTGCTATCATTGATTATGTTAAATCATTTCATAAAGAAACCAAGATTACAGAACCAGTAAAGATTAGGGTGGATAAAACTTGTTCTCTTTTTAATAAAAGAGAGGATTTAGTGAAATTACTTCAAAATGAAAAAATAGGCGTAGAATTCTGCTTAGATCATTTAACAAAAAACCGTTATTAAACAATGGAAAAAGAATCTTATTTTGAAATAAGGAGAAAATCTATTGAGGGTAACTATGGGTGTTACTATGAATTTCGTAGATTAAATGATACTTGTGTAATGGGTGGTTCAAGGTATCTTGGCAAAAGCTTAGAAGAAGTTAAAGAGAATATTATTGATTTAGTCAAAAGTGCTAAAGGTATTGATTCTATTAGATTTCCAATAAAGATCAAAAAGGATTCAATACGTCCAATAAAACAAGAAGAAATTAAAAGTTTATTAGACCTACTTAAAGAAGAGAAAACCAGTATTGAATTTTGTTTAGGCTGAATTTTAACAAAAGCTTTTTAATGCCTTTTATAATATTTTAAACAATGAAAAGAAAAGAATACCTTATTAGCATTCGAGATGGAGAGGAAACTGGAAAATTTAGTTTTGATGTTTCGTTTCCCAACAGATATACAACCGGCTATCTCGGAAGTAACATGAGAGAGATTAAACAAAATATTCTAGATGAAATTAGTTCATACAAAGAAGATTTTCCAGAAACTATTATGGGACTTATAAAAATAAATTCAAGATCTTCATCATTTGATAATAAAAATTTAAAAGATTTAATCAGTTTACTTAAAAAATCAAGAAAAGATATAGAATTTCATTTACTTTAAACGTCAGAAAGGTTTTTAAATGAGTAATTTTCTCTAAGTCAATATGGAAGCAACAATAGTTAATTACAGAATGGGGAGACATAACCAATATAATAATCAGATGATCTTACAAGTTTCTGGTTTAGATACTTTAGAAAAAGCAAAACATCTTATCGGAAAAAAGGTTTTATGGTTATCTCCAGCAAAGAAAGAATTAACTGGGATCATTAAAAGAACTCATGGTAATAACGGAGCATTAAGAGCAGTTTTTGATAAAGGACTTCCAGGACAATCATTAGGAACAAAAATACAAATATTAAACTAAAATGGCAGGCTTAAGAAAAGGACATTGTTATTCAAAATTAGAAAGACCATATACTAGACATTCTAGAGTAAGGGCTAAGTCATATATTAAAACACTTCCTCAGATTAAAATTGTAAGATTTGAAATGGGAAATGGAAAAAGACAATTTTCTCATGAAGTAGTATTAATTTCAAATAGGGATCATCAAATAAGGCAGAATGGTTTAGAAAGTGCAAGATTAGCAGTCAATAAACATTTATATGAAGATATTGGCGGAAAAGATTATCATTTAAAATTGAATATTTATCCTTATCACGTTCTTAGAGAAAATAAAATGCTTGGTGGAGCTCACGCAGATCGTTTACAGACAGGTATGGCTCATTCATTTGGTAAAACTATAAATTTAAGTGCTCAAGCTAAAAAAGGGACTGTTGTTTTTACAGTTAAAATTGATGAAAGTAATGTTGAGAAAGCCAAGAAAATTGTTAAATTAGCACCTCCAAAATTACCTGGAAATTATAAAATTGAAATAAGAAAGATTTAATTCTTTTAACTTTAAAATGGTAATAGATGCAAAGATTTATAAATTATTTTATTTTTGAATTTAAAATGGAAATCTTAGCTCAAAACGTAAGGAAATTAGAAAGTTTGAATGATTTAGATACACTTAACCAGGGTGATTTAATTAATGTTGTTTCAAAACATTATAGCAATAAAAGAGATAAATTTGAGAGTGATGAATGTGTATTGGTTTATTACGAAAAAAATTCGGTATTTCTCAATTTTATTAAGCCAAGAAAAGATGGAATAATATTAGAGACTGATGTAAGAATAGAAGATATTAGTCGGATTAAAGATGGAAATTTAAAACTCTATAGTGTTCTTGTTTATGGCGGTTATGAGCCAAAGGACAAACAATATGAACCAAGATACAATTTATTAAAAAAATTAGAATTAATATAAAAATGAGCGAAATAAAACTATTCGAAAAAGAACAAAGTATTATTACTTTAACATATGATAATCCTTTAGTAAGAGAAGGATTAAAAGTTTTAAATGAAAGATATTCTAATACACCTTTAATTTTAGATACTTTAGATTTTAATGCTAAAGAAGGAGTTGTAAAAGGTTGTCACTTTTTTTATAAAACCTCTTTAACTAGTATTTTAAGAGAACTAAGTAAAGAAGATTTAACGCCAATGACTCAGCAAATAAGTGAAATGTTTATAGATAGATTACCTGAAGTTAATTCAACTTATGAAGACTCAGGATTTACAGTTTATCCAAAATGGGGTACTCATTCTAAGTTATGGAATCATTTAAGGAAACAAACTAAAACTTATTTTAATGATATTGATTTAGAAATTCCTTTTGTTGTTGAAGGTTTAGTTGATGTGATTAAAGACAATAATTTTGACGATAGTTATAATTTAAGAGTAGACTTTAATAAAGATAGTTTAACAAAAGTTACTCAAGTTCCAATTTTAACCAAAGGTGATGGAACTTTTGATTCTAAAGATGAAGGATTATCAAAAAATGGTTTTCCTTATAAATTAAATAGCAATGGAAATAGACAAATTTCTACTGCAGGGAGTGGAGTCCGTAGACTTTATCGTATTAGGGACCTGGATTTGAACTTCGGGAACGGTGATCTTATCAACTCGAGTGAGAACGGGAGGGTGTGCGTCGCGAAAAATTTTTCGGGCTTAAATTTAGAAGATGTTTTTAATTATAGAACTAATTTAGAAGACATAAGAAAAAGTGCTCTAAAGACGTTAAATTGTTATATCTCTAAAGAAGAATCTAATTTAAAAATAAGGATTGAAAAGGCTAGGGAAATTTTGTTACCTTAACTATCATAATCTTTATATAATTAACATCATAAACAATTCTATGTCAAATTTATTATGGTTTTCAGAAATAACGAGCGATGATATTCTAGAAGTTGGAAAAAAAGCTTTTAGTCTTTCAGAGTTATATAATATGAGTCTTCCGATTCCACAAGGTTTTGTAATAACTACCTCTTGTTTTAAAAAATTTTTAGAGCACACGAGAATAAACAAACAAATATCCTCAATACTAGATAATCTTAATATTGATAATTTTAAGCTTTTACAAGCAAAAGTCAATGAAGTCAAAGAAATAATAATGAAAGCAGAGTTTCCTGAAAACATAAAAGATGAAATTTTTGAATCTTATGACAACTTAGGAATAGACGAAGAAGTATGGAGAAAAACAAACAAAACTGCTTTAGATTTAATAAGAACTGGCAGAAATTTGCCTTATCTTGCAGTCCGCTCAAGCTATCCTAATGATAATTATAAGAAAGTTACTTACTTAAACATAAAAGGGATATCTTCATTAATCACCGTAATAAAAAAATGTTGGGTTAATTTTTATAGTCTTGAAAATGTTTACTATCGCAAAAAAAATAATTTAGATAATGAATTCATTTTTGGATTGATCGTACAAAAAATGATAAATCCAAATAAATCCGGAATAATTACATTATACGAAGAATATAACGATGAAATAAGGGTTGAAGCAGTTTATGGAATGAACGACTTATTATATACAAAAACAGTTATGCCGAATATTTATTTAATAAATAAAGATACTTTAGAAATAAAAGAAAAAGAAATAGGTGCTCAGGAATTTTATTTAACTATAGATCAAACTGGAAACAGCATAAGAAAAGATTTGGAAAAAGAAAGGCAGGGAATTCAAACTTTAAATGATGAAGAAATTTTAAAACTCGCAGGATATTATAAAAGAGTTCAAGAATATTTTAATAGAAAAATGAGAATTGAATTTGCAGTTGAAAATAATAAATTATACATCATAAAAGTAAAAGAGAGTATTTAAATATTAAATAAGCTCATAAACTAAAATGAATGTTTTTAAAAAATTAAAAAGTGGTGGAGAACTTTCATATGCACTTAAGATTGTAGTATGTTCAAAGCTTGATGGGATAATTCATAACTTAAATTCTAAAAACGATGCTAAGTTTAAAGAAATAATTTCTGAACTAAAATTGATATATAACGAATTGGATGAAATTTGCTTTGATTTGAAAGAAGGTAATTTTGTGAGTCCGAGAGACAGTTTAATTCTAGTTAATAAGAAAATATTAGGTATTTTAGGTAACAAAAAAATCTTAGATGAAAATATTTCATTAGAAATAAGATTTATTGAATCGAATTTAAATGATTTAAACAATGTTATAATAAAAAAAATAAAAAAATGAATTTTAATGAAAAAGTTTATGTTCTATGCAAAAAAATTCCAAAAGGAAAGGTTTCTAGTTACAAAGAGATAGCACATGCTATGAAATCTAAAGGATATCGTGCGGTTGGAAATGCATTAAATAAGAATCCTTATGCTCCAAACGTTCCTTGTCATCGTATCGTAAACTCAAAAGGTTATTTGCATGGTTTTGCTTCTGGTTTAAAAAATAAAAGAATTTTACTTGAAAAAGAAGGAATTAAAATAAAAAATAATAAAGTTATTGACTTTGAAAAAGTTTTTTACAAGTTTTAGCAAAGTTTATAAATTTTTATAATATCAAAAGATAATGGTTAAAGATGTAAAAAAAGAAATAAATCAGATAAAGAGAGAGATAAATTCTTTAAAAAAAGTTTTTACAAAGAAATATTCTACATTACTTAATGAGTTAGAAGACATCAATCATAAATCAAAATACGAATTTGTAATAGAAGAAGAACCAGTAAATAAATACTTAGAGAACTATTATTCAAGATTAGTTGAAAAAATCAAGCCAAATAAAACATTCAAAGATGTCATTTTTTCAGACGAATTAAAAAAACAAATTGATATGATAATATATCAAGTTAAAAATCATAATCTTATATTAAATAAATTTGGATTAAAAAAGTTACAAGAGACAAATGCAATCTCATTAAATTTTGCGGGTCCACCGGGAACTGGAAAAACTTTAACAGCAGAGGCTTTAGCACACGAGCTAAAAAAGAAGTTATACATTGTTAGATATTCAACATTAGTGGATAGTTATATTGGGGAAACTGGAAAAAATATTGTAAAAGTCTTTGAAATCGCTAAAAAAGATGATGCAATATTATTTTTTGATGAAGCAGATGCAATAGCCTCAAATAGAACTCAAATTTTTAATTCAACAGATGCAGAAACAAATTTAACTAAAAATATTTTTTTAAAAGAATTGGAAAAATTTAATGGAATTATAATCTTTGCAACAAATCTTGTAAGTAACTTTGATAAGGCATTTGAACGAAGAATAACTTTGCATATCTTATTTGATATTCCAGGCATA
This sequence comes from Candidatus Woesearchaeota archaeon, assembly GCA_964419925.1. Taxonomy (GTDB): domain Archaea; phylum Nanobdellota; class Nanobdellia; order SCGC-AAA011-G17; family GW2011-AR20; genus JBBSXG01. The sequence goes on along the minus strand of CAYQPR010000004.1, from coordinate 5,366 downwards.
AAAGAGAGGGAAGAAATATGGAAATTATTAAGCAAACCTTTGCCACTCGGTAAAAATATTGATTTTTATGATCTTGCATCAAAATTTGAGTTCTCTGGCGGACACATAAAAAATGCAATAATAAACGCAGCAAGGATAGCAATTTCAAATAAAAGAGAAAACGTTTTGCAGGAAGATTTGATATCAGCATGCAACTTAGTAAAAGAAGGAAGAGCATTAATCATTAAAGATTTTAATGAAAAAAGTGATTTAAACTATTTAGGATAAAATCTTTATTAAAATTCTTTCCTGGACAACTTTTTTTAACGTTTGGAAATTCGCAATGAAACTTGATTTCATATTTAAATTTATTAATAAGTTTGAATAAAGAATCAATTTGTTCTTTTGAAGGAGATTCAATATCAAAATTTCCAACAAGACAAATTCCTATGGAGTTTTCATTATGACCATACACATGCGCTCCAACTTTTTCAATATCTCTTCCATTTAAAATTTGTCCATTTTTTTCAATTATAAAATGATAACCAATATCATCCCATTTATATTCTTCAACATGTAATTTTTTAATTTCTTCAAAACTTTTCCTATTTTGAGAATGATGGACTACAATTAAATTAATCTTTCTCATTTTAATATAGAATACAACTTATCCATATCAATCTGCAATAAAGAAACTGGTTTCTCTAAACTAAACTTAGTTATAATTCTCGGATGTAACTCTCCAATCAACGCTATAATCTTATCATTGATTAATATTTTTCCATTTCTCCCCTCAATAAAATAGTTATTAGTATTCTCTGTAATTTCGTATCTTAAGCCGAGGTTGTCTAAAATAACTTCAAGAATCTGTTTAGCCTCAGTAAAATTTGCATTACTATGAGATGATAAGATAACTAATTCTTCTTTCTCAATAATTTCATTTTCTACCTTATTAAAAATAGTTCCAATTTCAAACACTTTTTGAGGATATTCATTATGTTTATTTTCTGATAATATTCTTAATGAAGGAATAATTAAATTTTGTCTTAAAAATTTATATTCTGTTCTTGAATTTTCAACTTCTATTGCATTTTCTTCTTTTTCATTTTCTTTTACCAAATGATAAGTTAAAATTTCAATTAGTCCTAAACCAATTAGTATCTCAGTAATTTTTGATTTGAATTTTCCATACTCAGATTCTTCACCAATAGTCGCAACTTTAGGAATTTCTGGGTCTAATTTATCATATCCATATGCAATTGCAATATCTTCAATAACATCTACTTCGTGTAAAATATCAGTTCGCCATGCTGGAGCAAAGACTTTCTTACCATCATAAGAATAACCCATTCTTGACATTAATTCAATAATTTCATTATCTTTTAAATTTAATCCAATTAGTTTATTTACATTATTAAAATTTACGTATAACTCTTGAGGATCTAAGTTTGGAGTTATTTCTTTTTTCCCATAATCTAATTCAATCCCATAAATTTTTCCACCTAAATCAGCTAGAGTAGTTGTAATTATATTAAGTGTCTTTTTCAAAAGATTAAAATCAAATCCCGAACATTCAATAAAAACTTCTTTTGTTTCTTGTGTAACTCTCCCAGTTTCATTGCTATTTATAATTGGAGGCATCGATAAAATTTTATTCGAAGAATCCACAAAAACAGGAAACTTTTCAAGATTACTTAATAAATGAGCATATTCTCTTCCAGTATGATTTTTTTGTAATATCTCCAATCCATTCATTATTTTATTTTCTTCTAATGGAATAAAATTAATATTTTCGGGTTTTCTTGCTTCAAATTTTATTGGAAGATTTATTTTTTCCAAAGGATAGATTCCAATTGCCATTTTTTTTCTATTTCTTCCTAAAGTAGAATGTAACTTTTCCTGTAAATCAATAATTTGTTTTATTATCTCATCGTTGAATCTTAAATTTTTAACAATAGCACAAGCAGTATATGGGCGTATGTCTTTCAAAGAAGAATCAATAATAACCTTATAATTCTCTTTTGGTTTTTCAATATTATACTTTTTTAATCCTTTCTCAATTCCAAGATATGATTTAAAACTTCTTAAAAACCCCTGAATAGAAAACATATCTGGTCGATTAGGAAGAACTTCGATTTCGATTATATCTTCTTTGATTTCTTCAACTGGAGTTCCAAATAGATTTATTTTTTCAATTAATTCATCATTAATTTTAGTAAACTTTTCAATTTCTTTTTTTGGAATGCTTATTATTGCCATTTTATATCCATATTTTCCTCGTTCTTAATTTTTTTAAATCATTAGAATAGACTTCCCTTAAATCATTTATTTCGTAAGCTGCCATCATTAGTCTATCAAAACCCGGTCCCCATGCTAAAACTGGAACATTAATTCCTAATAAAGGAACGGTTACTTCAGGTCTGAATATTCCCGCAGCTAAAACTTCAACCCATTGTTTTTTATTTTCATTCCAAACATATCCTTCGACACTTGGCTCAGTATATGGAAAGTAAGAAGGTTGTATTTTTATTTTATTAAATCCCATTTTTTTAGCAAATTCTTTTAGATACCCAATTAAATTCCTTAAGTTTGCATTAGGATCGATAACAATTCCCTCAGACTGATTAAACTCAAAGCCATGTTTCCAATCAACCGTCTCATTTCTAAAACATTTTCCAATAGCAAAATATTTTACAGGAAGATCTTCTTTTTTTAAGTTAGAAATTGTTTGCGAAGATAAACAAGTTGTATGAGTTCTTAATAACATTTTTTTTGCAATTTCTTCATTCCATTTATAATTCCATCCCAAACTACCAGCTACACCATCTTCATGTGCTTTTTTAACATTTTCAACTAATCTTTTATTTGGAAGTTTTCCGATAATATCTTTAATGAAAAACGTATCCTGTAGTTCCCTTACAGGATGATCTTGAGGTGTAAACAATGCATCAAAATTCCAGAATGAGCTTACAACTTTACTCCCAGTCATTTCTTTAAATCCCATTTCAAGCCATATTTTTTTTGCTTTTGATATTGCTTCGTTAACAAAATGCTTTTTTCCATAATGTATCTTTTCAACTTCAGATTTTATATCATATCTTCTAAAAGTCTTATTTTTCCACTTTCCGCTTGTTAATAATTCAGAGGTTAAATTTTCAATTAGATTAGATTTCAATTTTAACTTAATTATTTCTTCTCCTAATGGAGTTAATTTTGTTTTAATGAGTTTTTTATTTTCTGTTTTTATAATCCCTTTTCTTGATTTTAATTCGTTGTAAACAATTTTTTCTTCGTTTTTTAATTCATTTAATTCTAATGGCAATTTTTTTAAAAATAATTCTTCATTTGATTCTTTATTCAAAAAATCATTTCCTTTTTGAGTAATGTTAATATTTTTTCCGAATTCAATTAAATTTAATTTTTTTAATCTACCAATACTTATATTAATCTCATCGGGATTTAAGCGTTTTTTAAGATTCTCTAAAGTGTTTGGAAGTAATTTAAGAAATTGTTTCTCAGGTAATCCTTCTTTCAGATATAGTAATCCATTATTATCCAAATTAATTATTTCTTTTTCTTCTTTTTCAATTTTAACTAAACCTTTATTCTCCAACCATCCCAAGGCCCTTATAACCTCAACTTGTTTTAATCTTAAAATTTCAGTTATTTTTGATGAATCACTCTCTTTTTTTAATATTGGAAAAACTTTTCTTTCTAATGGAGTAAAACTTTCAATTAATTTTTCATTTTCAGTTTTTTCATTTTCAAATATCTCTTTTAAGAAATCTTGTTTTAATATTTGAATATCTTTAGGAATTTCTTTTCCTAAGTATTTACTTTTTTTAATAAATTTATTATCCTGTCTAATCGTATGAAATAAATACCAGTAATCTTGACCCTTTATATTTACTTTTTTAAGGTAAACCATATAATCTCTATATACCACTTATTTATAAATCTTTTGATTAATTACCACGATTCTATACACCACATATCATAAAATATATAGAATTATTACCACAAATCTACATTTTTAGCGCATTACTCTTCTTTTTATCAATAAAACTAGGATAATTAGAGGTATCTGGAAGAATAAGCTTATTATCAACAGCAAAGTAACCCCAAGATAAGAAAGTTTTCCAATATTCCGTTCCTATTTTTGGAACAATGTCATTAATTGTAGAGTCTAAAGTTGTTTTAAGTTTTAATAAATCATTTTCAGGCTTATTAATAACAATTTGATTTAATTCAAGTTGTTTCTTCATTAAAAATTCTAATGATTTTTGTGTTTTATCAACCTCTAAATTTGCATAAACAATGCCTGCAATATAAATAATACTTCCAAATAAAAATCCATTTATAAATAATAAACTTCCATTTTTTGGAAAATAATTTTCTAGGTTTTCCATCTTAACACTTTGAAATTTCATCCAGATTATAAATTTTTTGGAAAATATCTTCCGCATTGGGTCCTTTTATAAAAATATTTAATAGTCCCTTTTTGTCATGGTACTCTACCTTTACTTTATTTATGAAAAATAAACTATAATATGTTTTTATGTCTATCTTCTCATTTATGTCTAATGTTCCTTCTTTAAGCTTGATCTTTAGTTCGTTAAAACAAAAACCAAATTTAGAATAAGTTGCTTCAGATACTGTTTTGTATAACCTTTCTAATTCATTTTCATTAAAAACATTTAAACTCAAACTAATGTCATTATAAAAAGATCCAAGAATAAGATTATGTTTTTCACTGCTTTTATTTTTTCCAATAAAATTCATTTTACTTTTTATTATAACCAACTAATGGAGAAACTCTTTTGTACCAAGGTTTTCCTGTACCCTTTCCCCTGATTGTTATTAAACCAAGTTGTAAATAATCTCCATTATTAGCGTAGCAAATTGGAGCTATCTGAACACCATTTAATTGTAAATCAACTCTACTCATTAAGGCTTCTAAATCGAGTCCATTATAATTCTTATGACCCCCTAAAACACCCGCATCAAAGCCGGATCCATCTAATGCTGAAAAGTTCATTACTCCAATTCTTAATCCTTTATTTTGATTAGAGTAGTTTATTAATCCAATTTCAAAACCATACGACTCATCACGAAAACTAAATAGATTAAAAAGAGCACCATAAGACTTTTTAGTCAGTCCAAGACCTCCGAACTCAAAACCTTTTGTTGATTTTCCTTCAGTAATTAATCCAATTCTTCCACCAACAACATCTTCAGTTTTACTTAATACAGCGGCTTCTAGTCCTTCAAAATTTTTTTCTTTGCTTTTTAAATGTAAATGAATTTTTATTGTCATTTTAATTTTAAATTTTTGCTATAAATTTTATTAATGTGTTGCTTGATTTTTTGCGCGTCGGCTTCGCCGA
>CAYQPR010000003.1:0-57483 GCA_964419925.1 Candidatus Woesearchaeota archaeon | reverse complement strand
TTTAAGAAAACTGGCGCCCGCAAGGGCTTCTCGGTTCAAATCCGGGCCGTGGCGTTAGATTTTCAGTTCAAAGCTGAGTAAGATGTATTAATTCTTACTCTAAAGTAGCATAAATAGAAAGATTTAAAAAGGTACATTAATTCTGAACCAATATGTTAGAGTATATATTTTTTATAAAAGAGAAATCACATCCTTTTAGAAAAAAGATAAACGAATTAGTTAGAGAGTCATTTGGATTTGGTTTCAAAGGAGATTATCAAACTTTAGCAAGCTTTGTTGATGGCCCAGATGTTATAAGGGGAAAACATGCTGGATTAATTTTTAGAAGTAGAATTCATAAATCCGTAGTCGCAGGTGAATTTATTTCATTAGAAGGGGATTCTTTAAGAGTTTTTCCTAAATATTTAGATTCTGCAAAAAGATATGCTGAATTATATAAAAAAGAAACTGGAAAAGAAGTAACTATTGGCTCAATAAATTCAGAATCTTTTAATCAAACTTTATCCGCTTATCTTAATTAATTTTATATAGCTTTGGACTGGTTTTCCTAAGCTGAGACGTTAGATTTATAAACTTAAAAGTTATTTAATAATTATGACAAACGAAATTAAACAAGTAATGGAGAAATTAGATACCATTAAATCCGAATTAAATGTAATAAAAGAGCATATGGTTGATATAGATAGTATTATGACTGAAGAAGATTACCTAGCCCTTATTGAATACAGAAAGGAAAAATCGGTAAATAAACTTATTTCTCATGAACAACTTAAAAAACAGTTGATATTATAATGTTTGAGGTTAGTTATTCTAATCAAGCTGAGAAATTTTTAAAGAAAGCTGATAAAATTTTAGCTAAAAGATTAATTAATAAAATAGAAGAATTAAGAAACATGCCAATACTTCATGATACTAAAATTGTTGAAGGTTATGAAGAAAAGTTGTTTAGAGTGAGAGTTGGTGATTACAGAATACTTTATGAAGTAGATTATAAATCAAATAAAATTGGAATTGTTAAAATAGATAAAAGATCTAAAATATATGATTAATTTTCCTAAAATTTTAACCGACTTTCTTCAGCTTGCTTATGTCGTAGGTTTTATAAATCTTTTTCAACTTTTAATATTATGAAAATTTCTGTTATTGGAACCGGTTACGTTGGATTAGTAACTGGAACATGTTTAGCCGAGCAAGGTAACGAAGTTATATGTATGGATATTGATAAAAATAAAATAGAAATGTTATCTAATGGAAGGGTTCCAATTTATGAGCCGGGTTTAGAAGAACTAGTAAAAAGAAATCTTAATACTAAAAGATTAAAGTTCACTACAAATTTAGAAGAAGGAATTAATAATTCTTTAGTTAATTTTATTGCAGTCCCCACGCCATCTTCTAACGATGGAAAAGTAAATCTAAACTATGTTGATGAAGTTGCTTCTCAAATTAGTCCTTTAGTTACAGAATATAAATTAATTGTAAATAAAAGTACAGTTCCTCCAGGGACCTCGGAAAGGGTTAGAAAAATTATTAAACAAAATGCAACTTCAGATTTTGAAATTGTATCTAATCCAGAATTTTTAAAAGAAGGGGACGCAGTTAGAGATTTTTTAAAACCAGATCGAGTTGTTATTGGGGTTAATTCTGAAAAAGCAAAAGAAATTATGAAAGAATTATATCATCCTTTTGTTTTAAATAAAAATCCAGTTTTGTTTATGAGTAATATCGCCGCAGAAATTGTTAAATATGCTTCCAATACATTTCTTGCAACAAAAATTTCTTTTATAAATAATATTGCAAATCTCTGTGATGAAGTCGGTGCAAATATTCATGAAGTTAAAGAAGGAATTGTTACAGATCACCGAATTGGGTCAGAATTTCTTTTTCCAGGTTTAGGTTATGGCGGTTCTTGTTTTCCAAAAGATGTAGATGGTTTAATTCACATATACGATGAATTGGGAATTGATTCAGATTTGTTTGGGTCTGTACGGGCAATAAATAATAATCAGGTTAAAATCTTTTTAAATAAAATTGATTCTTATTATAAATATCGTTTAAAAGGAAATACGTTAACATTATTGGGTCTAGCATTTAAACCTGAAACAGACGATATTCGAGAAGCTCCTTCTTTAAAATTAATAGATTATTTATCTGAAAAAGGTGTAAAGATAAGTGCATGTGATCCAAAAGCAATTGATAATACAAGAAGAATATATCCAAATATTAATTATTTTGAAAACCCTTATGATGCTTTAAAAGATTCAGATGGAATGGTTTTAGTAACTGAATGGACGAGTTTTAGATCTCTAGACTTTAAGAAGGTTAAATCTTTATTAAAAATTCCGGTAGTCTTTGATGGAAGAAATATTTATTCTAAAAAAGATTTAGTTGAAAAAGGATTTGATTATTTTGGAATTGGAGTTTAAATGAATCCAAAAGTTTTGGTTGGAGTGCCAGTATGTAATCTTTATGAATACTGTTTTGATGAATTTATAGGTAATTTAAAAAATTTAACTTATTCTAATCATGAAATTTTATTTGTTGATAACTCTAAAGATGATATTTTTTTTGAGAGAATAAAATCTTTGAATATAAATGTATTTAAGTTACCCTATTTTGAAAAAATGAGAGATAGGGTTACAGGATCCCATAACAAAATAAGAGAATATTTTTTAAAAAATAATTTTGATTATTTATTAATCTTAGATCAGGATATTATTCCTCCATTAGATGTAATTGAAAGATTAATTCTTCATAAAAAAGATGCGGTTTCAGCATTGTTTTTTGGAAATCACAATATTCCAAATGGAGAAAATAGGATAATGCCTTTTGCTTGGAAGTTTATTGAAAAAGAGGGATTTTGGGGCACAACTTACTATTTAAATGATAATGAAATCTCAAGCGATTCTTTAATTGAAATAGCTTTTGCGGGAATGGGTTGTATTCTTTTAAGCAAAAAAATTCTTAATGAATTAGAGTTTAGATATGATAAATCTATCGAGGCTTGGGATGATCGTTGGTTGGGATATGACCTTCATCGTTTAGGTTTTAATTATTACCTTGATCCTAAAGTAAAATGTAAACATCTTTATCTAAAAAGACCTTTCGATTATCATCAAATAAAAGCTAAAGGATTGGTTTAAATGAATCCAAAAGTTTTGGTTGGTTGTCCAACCTCGTTTCATAAGGAATATGCACTTAAAGAATATTCTGAATCGGTTAAGTTATTAAATTATGATAATTATGATGTTTTATTGGTAGATAATTCTCAAGATGATGTTTACCTTAGTAAGATTAAGGAATACGGTTTAAACGCAATTAAAGGACCCTATTTTGATGGTGCAATGCAAAGGATAATTGTGAGTAGAAATCTATTAAGGAAATATGCTTTAGATAATAATTATGACTACTTATTGAGTTTAGAACAAGATGTTATCCCTAATCCAGATGTTTTATCAAAACTAACTAATCATAAAAGAGATGTAATTTCAGGTGTATATTTTGTTCATAATGTTATGAACGGAAAACGGATGTTAATCCCACAAGCTTTTATCGAATTAGAAAATAAAAAAAATAATCTTCCTGATATGCGTTGGTTGAATGAAGAAGAATTCGAAAGTAATAAAATAATAAAAATTGTTTCTTGCGGTTTAGGTTGTGTTTTAATCCATAAAGATATATTGGAACAAATAGAATTTAGATATGAAAATGATGTTTTTGATGATAGGTTTTTTGGAATTGATTTATATAAAAAAAATATTCCAATTTATTGCGATACAAGTGTAAAATGCAAACATCTAATTTTAAATAGACATTATCAATGGAATGAAATAAAGAAATAATTATTTCTTTCTAAAAATAAAATAAATCATTAAACCAAAGATAATTATCCCTGAAGTTATAATTATTCCCTTGATGTCTAATAAGTTACTTGAATCTTTTTTCGGCTCTTCTTTAACTAGTTCTTTTTTCTCATTGATTTTTTCAAACAATATAACTGCCGTTTTATTATTGACTTCTGATAAGCTAACTTTCAACTCATTAAAACCATCTTTATCAAAATCGAACTTATAAGAAAGTTTTTTATCCAGAGGAATATAAAATGTTTCCCTTTCACCATTCTCTTTATAGATAAAAGATTTTATTCTCGCAGTATTTTTTCCAATTTCATCTATACTTATTACATACTCTTTTTCATTAAACTGGAAAGAAATACCATCATCGTCATTTAATATATACGCTTGAATCGGCTCTTTTAAAAAATTAGTTTTAGTGATCAAACCTTGAGCACCATAGACAGAACCAATTAAAACTAAAACAATTACCAACAAAATTATTTTTTTCATAAAATAAAAAAAGAAAAAAGATTTATGAATCTTTCGCTTTACTTTTTCTTACTAAAGTACCATACTAGTAATACAACCACTACAACCACTAGTAAGATCCATAACCAAGTCGAACTTGATTCTGTAGGTTCTCCAGTTATCTCTTCTTCACCGCTTCCACCAGTATCTCCTCCGCCAGTTTCAACGTTTTCTTCTATAACCTTAAATACTAAATCTGCTTTCGCATTTGATATAGATTTCAAGGTTACACTCAAATCACTTTTTCCATTGTCATTAACATCTACTTCTTTTGTATCTCCAACGTTTAATGTGATTTGTTTTGGAGTTGAACTAATTTCAACGGTTACGCTATCTGATGTTATTGTTAATACCTTAGCAGTATGTGTTTCACCTAAAGCTGTAAAGCTTAATGTTCCAGATTCTGCAATGTTCGTATAGGTATCTGCTGTTGTTAAAGTTCCTAATTCGGTAGTTACTCCTTCACTTACTATAACCGGATTATCTGCACTAGATCCACTACCTCCACTTCCACCACCAGAGTCTCCTCCTCCACTACCTCCACTTCCTATACCTGTTGAGGCAGATACCGTAAATGTTCCTGAAGTTGAAGCAGTCCTTCCAACATTATCTTTTACTTCACATTTTACAGTGTTTGTTCCTACACCATTTGTTTCTGTTGTTGTAAACGTTTGTTCATTGCTACATCCTGTTTTTGTAACTGTGTCTCCATTTGGTTTTGTTAATGTAGTTGTACACGAAGCAAGCCCACTTGTATCAGCTCCATCACAGGTGTATTTTATTGAAGCGTAAACATCTATCGTAGTATCTGTTGGTGCAGTCAATGTTACGCTTGGATTATTTTGATCTCTCCCAATTATAAACTCTGCATTTGAGTTATTTATAATCTCCGAATTATTAAATAAGTCATGAACTACAAATACATACTTGAATTTCTGACCATCACTTGTTGTGTTACTACTCCAGGTATTATTAGATATATTAAAGCTAAATGTATATGCTGGAGGGAAGTCAGAATCAAATGATCCTCTTGTTAATAATGTAGTAGTATTAGTTTTTGCACCTTGATAGAATTCTAACACATTAAATGTAACGTTTTCTCCACTTAAATTAAATGCCTGTCCTCTTGTAAAATTAACTTGATGTAAAGAGTTTCTTATAAGCGTTAAATTTAAATTTCCACCAGTGCTGTTGTAAACCAATAGTACTCTGTCTATATTATAATCATTGAAAGTTACTGTAATATTAATTCCTTGACCATCACTTGTTGGATTAGATTGAAGATATTGGGTTGAAGTTAATGTAGTTTTAGTATTTGTACCATCAGTTGCATTATGTCCTAAAGTAGTATTAAGTCTTGGGGCTAAACCATCTACACCCAATGATGTTCCAAATCCATTATCTGATGTTGATGAATTTCCAACTATAAATGTCCAATTATAAACAGTTTCTGTACTGTTTATCGCAATGGCATTAAACCATAAACTTATATTCATACCAGAGCTTAAATTACCATTACCACTACCATTAGTACTACCTGCAATCCCACCGGCCGAACTCGCATTAACCGCCTTGAATGATACTATGCCATTTAAACCAAAAGAGTTAAGATTGACTAATGTCCAATTTTTTCCATTTTGACCAAACTGATTACTTGTATTTGTCACAAAACCAGTTGTAATATTTTGATAACCCAAAGGCATTGTAATATTAATATAGCTTATATTCATAGCATCACTTGTCATTGTTAAAGTAAAATTAATCAATTCATTTTGTCCACCCTTTGTCCAATTTGCCTGTTCAGTGTAATTTACACCATCATGCCCCAACGCAGTAGCCGTACTATTCGTTGTAGCAATAAAACCAGTTGAAAACATTGGAGTTCTACTAATAAACGCAATACCATTTGCAAAATAAACACCAATTAACAATAAAACTAAAATTGAACTATATAAGAAAACTCTTTTTTTATCAAATACCATTATAAATTCCCCTCCTTTTTATTATTATGAACTATCGCAATCACCTAAAATTTACAAAATTAACAAGTTTATAAACCTTTCGACTTTTTTTCTTATATGGATGCTAACTTAACAATTATCGGTGCAGGGGTCAATAGGTTGGTAATATCAAAATATGTGGAGTATTTAATAAAATGAAGATCTTAGATTTAGGATGTGGTAATAAAAAGCTTAAACCTAGAAACGAATCTGACTTAGTTATTGGAATCGATAAAGTTAAATTAATTAATGTTGATATTGTTTGGGACTTGAACATAACCCCATATCCATTTAAAAAGAATGAATTTGATTTAATATACACTAGCCACGTTTTAGAACATTTAAACAACTTAGATAATATCCTTCAAGAATTAATAAGGATTACAAAAAATAAAGGCAGGTTAATAATTAGGGTCCCTCATTTTTCTTGCGGGGTAAGCTATCGCGACCCAACCCATCTAAGGTTATTTTCTTATTTTACATTTGATTATTTTACAGATGAATGTTTTTATACACTTTCAAAATTTAAAATTGTTAAAAGAAAACTGAATTTTACAAGGGAAAATTTTACCTTTCTAAACAAGATTTTTAATCCAATAATAAATTCATCCCCTCTAATTTATGAAAGACTATTTTGCTGGATTTTACCTTGTGCAGAATTAATTATTGAATTAGAGGTAATAAATGAAAATTAATAATTTTATAAAATATTGGTTGCCGGTATTATTATATGCCTTCATAATTTATTATTTTTCTTCGTTACCAAATCCAATAAATTCAATAGTTCCAAATAACTTACAACCTTATTTTGATTTTAATACATTTATTTATCACACAATTCAGTTTGCAATTCTAAACTTTTTGTTTTATAGGGCACTAAAAACAACAGGTAAAAATCCACAAACATTATCAATTTTGTTTACGGTTTTATATGCTATCACGGACGAAATACATCAATTTTATGTTCCGGGAAGAGTTTCAAGTGTTTTTGATGTAGCAATTGATTTTTTGGGTGCAATAACAATGCAGTCTATTATCAATATTAAAGAATGGTTAAAGAGTCAACTCAATTAAATGAATATAAAAAGCTTAAAAAACCTTTCTTAGTCTTATCTAATACCATGAACAATAAAATATTTGTAATGATTCCAGCATATAATGAAGAAAAAAATATTGCTAAGGTAATCGATGAAATAAAAGGAACTTCTAAAGAATATAAAATTTTAGTTATAGATGATGGAAGCAAAGATAATACCTTTGAAATTGCAAAAAATTTTAAAGTAAATGTTATAAAAAATAAAAAGAACTTAGGATTAGCTCAAAGTTTTAAAAAAGGATTAGAAGAATGTTTAAAATTGAAAGCAGATATTATCGTAAACATAGATGCTGATTTTCAATATAATTCAAGAGAAATTCCAAAATTGATTCAACCAATTCTAGATAATAAAGCAGATATTGTTTTGACAGATAGACAAGTTTTAAATTTAAATCATATGCCCTTTAGTAAAAGATATGGGAATACAATTTCAACTTTAGTCACAAGATTTGTTTCAGGTTATCCTGTAAGGGACGCACAAAGTGGATTTAGAGCATTTTCAAGAGAATCAGCTTTAAGGTTAAATATTTTGTCAGATTATACATATGTTCAAGAAACAATTATACAAGCTGTTGATAAAAAATTAAGAATTGTTCAGATTCCATGCGAATTCAGGAAAAGAGAGGGTAAAAGTAGATTAATACCCAATTTATTTAGTTATGCTAAAAAAGCAGGTTTAACAATTATAAAAAGTTTTGTTCAATATAAACCATTAAAAGCATTACTAACAATATCTTTATTTCCAATAATCTTAGGAATCTTGCTGGGACTAAGGTTTTTATACTTTTTTTATTTAGGGGATAAAGGGCATGTTCAATCTTTAATCTTAGCTGCCGTTTTATTGATTATAGGATTTCAAATAATTGTTTTAGCATTTATAGCTGATACGATAGGTGCTAATAGAAAAGTAAACGAGGAGACCCTCTATTTACAAAAGAAAAGGGAATTTTCTAAATAATACTCAATATAGTTGGTTAACTTTATAGATATAAATTCCATTTTCACTTTGATTTATCATACTAAAACCTAAATTTTTATCTCTTGAGATTATATAATCTATGTTACCTAAATTATCTAAATTACCAACATTATCTATTATTATATCATCATTTAACCAATGCCCTATGATGGTATACCTGCTTTTCTCTGCATTAACATATAGCATTATTTGATTATCTTTTTTTAAATCTCCAAAATCTCTCTCGTCTATCAATATGTTAGAAATTTTATCCTTATCATAATCGTTGAGCCATAAGGATAATTGAACTTGTGGTGTTTCGTACCACGTTTTAGCATTATAGCTACTTATACCAACATTAATTAGATTTACAGATAATAAGAATAATACAATCATAACTAAAATTTTATTTAATTTTAATTTAATTAAAAATTTTGCAATAAGAATTATAATTAAGGTTAATAATAATGGAATAGTTATCAAAGAAGCTATACTTGCAATAGGTATTGCCGCATTATCTACAGAGAACAAACTTTTTGAGTAAAAAACAGAATCTATAATTTGTTTTATCATTCCAATCCAAGTTAAAGATGGATTATTCGGCAAAAATAATGATCTTGAAATAAAATGTATGGAAGAGATTATTACAATCAATAAAATAGGTATATTAAATAATTTTTCGTTATATTTATTCAACTTATTTTTATAATTAATTAAACCAATAAAACCTATAATTAGGACTAGGGGAATAAGAAAATCAATATATCTCCCTATCAATTTTCCAGAAAAGAATATCCAATCATTTAATTTATAGAAATATTTTTCACCTCGAAGATGATGATTAACCGCAATTAATAATGTTACAATTATACTTGTAAAACTTAATATTTTGAACTTATTTAATTTATCATTTTTAGATTTGTAAAATAAAAATAAAGGAAATATTACTAATGAGGATAAAACTAGTGCTCCAACATAAGTTATTAACCACACCACCAAAGGATAAATGGAATGGAATACTTGCCCTCTTGAGACAATATTGCTTGCTTCTAGAACATAAAGGTTTTCAGAATAAACACTTGATAAAGAATTAAGAATAATTAAGTTTCTGGTTAACCATGGAGAATATAAAATAATTGCAACCAATATTATTAAAATTAATTTGTAATTAACCTTTTTCTTAAACAAATCAAAGATAAATAAGGCCCCCAAGGTTCCTAATAAAATTAATCCATGTATCCTTGTCAGTAATGTTAATCCAACAAATAATCCGGCAAGTATTATATCCTGCTTCTTGTTATAAACTAGGCATTTATAAATAAAATAAATTGAAAATAAAAACAGAGGATAAAATAAATTTTCAGTTAATATATAAGAATTATAACTAAAACCAAAAGGTAATAAGGCCACAATTAACCCCAATACTTTTGATTTCCTTTCAGATAAAAATTCTTTTGCTAAAAGATAAGCCGGAAAAATAATTAATGACGATAACAATACATTAATTAACTTTATTAAAAGATATACATATAACGAATCTTTAAATATATAAGAAATTGATATTAGCATAGGGTATAATGGCTGGAATTGTATATTATCTATACCATGGACATTAAAATTGTGTTCGAAGAAAAAACTTCGACTCATCTTTAAATATTGATAATCATCAGAAAAAGCAGTCGACATTGGCACCAATGTGATTAATAAAACTTTAATCAAAACCAAGATTACATAAAATATAATTAAAAATTTTAAACTTTTTTTCATAAACTAACCTTTTTAAATAAATTTAAAAGGGTTTTTATAATTGTAAATATAACTCGTCATATTCTTTCGCTATACGGATTATATTAAATTGTTCTAAAACCATTTTTCTACCGATTTTACCCATATTTAGTCTCATTTTTTTATTATCCTTAAAATATAAGATTGCTTCAGAAAGTTGATTATAATCATTTTTTTCTACCTTTATTCCACAATTAGATTTTAAGATTTCATTTAGCGGAGGCATATCAGTTATTATTATGGGTTTTTGCATTGCCAAAGCTTCTAGCAAGATCATTGGAATTTCCTGTTTTTCATTCATATCTAAAGTTGGATATACCATAATATCAGATACATTAATTAATTCCCTAATATTACTAAAATTTTCTAAAAAAGTAAAATTTTCTATTTTATATTTTTTTAAAGCAGATGTAATAAATTTTCTCTCTCCTAAATGATCATTATTCTCACTTTTTCTATAAGAGAAAATAAAAAATAAACCCTTTGAATTCTGCAGATTTATAATTGATTTTATCATAAACCGAGTTCCTCTTTTTGCCTCTAATTCTCCTGGAATCAAAACCACAAATCTATCCTTTATTTTTAATTTATTTATTAACTCTAAATTTTTCTTCCTTGGTTTGAAGAGATTAGTATCTATTCCTGGATTTATTTTTATAATATTATTGAAACTCCTATCAATTAAAAAATTCTTTGTATAATCTGATAAAACAACAATTTTATTTGCGAAAATTAAACTCTTTATAAACTTCTTATTTCTTATTAATGTTGGGATTGTTTGAATACTTTTTTTATTCTTCGATTTTAATATAAACTTTGCTAATAAAGAAGAATATAATTCCGGTGTGAAAACAAAATGATAAACTTCCAAGTTATCACTAGAAACTAATCGAATTAAGAGTCTTATTTTATCGAAAAAATTAATTTTTCTTTCATTTGAAGATGAGAATATTTTTTCTAAATGAATATTTCTTATTTTAACATTAAAATTACTTTTTGCTAATAAATTAATCTCATTGTTCTTTATATTCCTAGCTAGATTATAAGCAAGGTTTTTTCCGCCTTCATTCCAAGGTTCTCCAATTGGTCTTGTAACCATTAATATTCTCATTTTAGAAATTAAGTTATATTAAACAGAATATTTTATAAGTTATTCCCTTAGTAATAAAAGACTATGAAAATATGTTTTTTGTCTACATCATTTGACGAAGGTTATGGGGGGCAGCACTTATTTGCACTTGCAAAAGGTTTAGCTGAAAAAGGAGTAGATGTTCATGTTGTAGTCCCATCATCACCGAATTCGAAAAATCTTTTTGACTTAAAAAATGGAGTAAAAATTCATCGATTTAAGTACTTCTTTCCCAAAAAATATCAAAAATTAACAAGCGGACAGAGTATCCTTGATGAGTATAATAACAGTTTTATAGCCAAACTCCAGCTCCCTTTTTTCTTATTATCATTTATTTTAAAAACATTAAAGGTGGCGAGAAAAAGTGATTTAATTCATGCAAATTGGACTTTAGCCGGAATTCCAGGATTAATCGCTAAAAAATTATACAAAAAGAAATTGCTTTTAAGCGAACATGGTGCTGGAATAAGAAGTATGCCTAAATTTTTAAATAGATTTATATTAAAAAATTTAGACGGTATAATTTCAAGCAGTGTGGAGCAAGATGATATCATAAGATATTTAGGATGGAAAGAAAAGATATATGATATAAAAAATATTTCTGATACAAAAAGATTTGAAAAAAGAGTTAATACTAATAAGTTTAAATCAGAATATAAATTAAATAATGATCCTATTGTAACTTTTTTAGCTCGTCTTGTTCCGTTTAAAGATCCAATCACCTTTGTTAAATCAATACCAATTATATTAAAGAAAAATCCAAGAGTTAAGTTTTTAATGGTTGGAGATGGTCCATTAAGAAATAAAATAATCTCATTGATTAAAAAAAATAAATTAGAAAAAAATGTTTTTCTTCTTGGAAAAAGGGATGATGTTAATGTAATATTACAAGCCAGCACAATATATGCAGCTTTAGGTCCAAAAAGTAATCTATTTTCAGGTGGAATAAGAGAAGCTATGATTTCTAAAGTTCCTTGTATAATAACAAAAGCAGTTACTGATTTTGGAAAAATATATGAACCCATTTATTATAGACATAAAGAATATGCATACTTAATTCCAAAAGAAGGTCCTAATGCTTTAGCTGACGCAGTATTGGTTTTACTTAAAGATAAAGTTCTTAGGAAAAAATTATCTGAAAATGGACCAAAATTCTTGGATGAATTTGGTTTTAAAAAAGATATTGTCATTGAACAAACAATCGACTTATATAAAAAATTAATAAATAAATTATCATAAATTTTCTTTTATATTCTTTACGATATAATCCTGCTGTTCTTCAGTCATTTCAACAAACAAAGGAATTATCATTGTTGAATCGGATATTTTTTCTGTAATTGGAAGATTTAGATGACCAAAATTTTTAACATAATACGGTTCCCTATGTATCGTCATAATTCCTTTTCTAGTGGATATTCCTTTTTCAAGAAGTTTTTGCATAACTTCATCTCTACTTAAATTATTTAACCTAATCATATAAGATTGATAACTATGATCATACCCTTGAGGAACAAAAGGGATTTCAATAGAATTTATATTGCTTAATAAATCATCATATCTTTTTGCTAGTTCTTTTCTTCTTTTTAATATATAATTAAGTTTTTTAAACTGTTCAATACCTATACTTGCTTGGATATCCGTCATTCTATAATTATATCCTAAATCTTCGTATCTTTCAGCAATTATTCCCTTTGAATTATGCCTTTCTAAATCAGATATAGATGCCCCATGACTCCTTAATACTCTGCTTAGTTTTTCAACTTCATCATCGTTTGTTATAATCATTCCACCTTCCCCTGTTGTTATTGATTTTCTCGGATGAAAACTAAAACATGCTGTATTGATCGAGCCAATCATTTTTCCTTTATATTTGGATCCCAAGGAACATGCTGCATCCTCCAAAATTTTTAAATTATATTTATTAGCAATTTTATTCAGCTCATCCATATTAGCGGATAAACCAATTTGATGGACTGGTAAAATTAATTTTGTTTTACTTGTAATTTTTTCTTCTATTTTTTTTGGGTCAATGTTGTATGTTTTTTCATCGATATCAACAAAAACAGGTTTAGCTCCAGCATATAATACCGAATTTGCTGTTGCAATAAATGTAAAAGATGGTAAAATAACTTCATCACCAGGTTTAATTCTCATAGAAAGAAGAGCGATATGTAATGCAGTTGTACAAGAACTTGTTGCAATGCCATATTTTGCATTAACATATTTAGATATTAAATCTTCAAAGTCTTTGACTTTGACACCTTGAGAAACCCATCCGGATCCGATTGCATCAAAACAAGCCTTTTTCTCTTCTTCACCCATAAATGGTTTAGTAATTGGTATCATTTTATTATCCTCTAATATGCTTGAGAAATTTTCCCGGATTCCCTACAAATACGCTATTATCTGGAACATCTTTTAAGATAACACTCCCCATCCCGATAAGACAACAATCTCCTACATTAGTATTCCCTATAATCGTACTATTTGTACCTAAATAACATAATTTTCCTATTTTTACATTACCTGAAATACAAACCCCGCCAGTAATACAAGTATAATCTCCAATTATATCGTCATGGCTAATAATCGTATTTGGTAATATGATAACATGGTTTCCAATTAAAACATTTGATGTTAATGTGACATTTTGAAATATAACCACACCCTTTCCAATTTTTGAAGTGCGAGAAATACTTGCCGTTGGGTGTATAATCGTTTCAAACCTTTCTAAAGGTATTCCGGTTTTTCTAATTATTTCCTCTTTTTTTAAAAAATTAGATGGGCTTCCAATGCCGTTAACAAAATATACTCTCTTATCAAAATTATTTGCTGAACTAAGCGATCCTAGAACTTTAACCCCCAATACCTCTTTTCCTAAATTATCTTTATTATCATCAAGAAAACCGAGACATTCATATATTTTTTCTACCAGATTAATATCATTTATTGTATCAAGAATATCAACAGAGTTTCCAGCCGTTCCTAGAATAATTATTTTTTTAGTTTCTTTCATGTTGATTTTTTCTCCACTCAATTAATTTTTTTAATCCCTCTTTAAGATTTATTTTACTTTCAAAACCTAAATCTTTTTTAGCTTTATTTATGTCGGCTCTTCTTTTTGATACAATTAATAATTTTTCAGGTTCTTTGTATACTGGTTTTAAGTTAGGATTTGTTAACTCTAACATGATTTTTACTAAATCATTTAAAGAAGAAATTACACCGGTTCCAACGTTATAAATTCCTTCTTCGAGATCACTTTCTAAAGCAAGGATATTTGCCATTGCAATATCTTCGACATAAACAAAATCCATAGCTTGTTCTCCATCACCGAAAATTACTGGAGATTCATTTTTATCTATTTTATCTAACCATTTTATCATTACCTCGGTATAATATCCATAGATATCCATTCTAGGACCATAAACATTAAAATATCTTAAACCAATATGTTTAAGTCCATACATCTCTCTAAATGACCTAACCATTTGCTCATTAGCAATTTTACCTGCACCGTAATATGTTTTATTATTAAATGGATGATTTTCATCCATAGGTAAATAACTTGCATCCCCATAAACCGATGCAGATGATGCAAATACTAATTTTTTAATATTATTTTTAACACAAGCTTCTAAAACATTAAATGTTCCATCAATCAAAACTTCATGGGCTAATCTTGGTTCTTTTGCACATTGTGTTATTCTTATTGCTGCTTCATGAAAAACATAATCAACATCTTTAAAACATTTATTTAATAATTCAAAATCTCGAATATCTCCCTCTATAATCTCGATATTGCCATTTTTTTTTGCCCATTCTAAATTAGCCATAACCCCCCTGGTAAAATTATCAATAATTATAACTTTTTTTGCTCCTTCTTTAATACACATATCTACTATATGGCTACCTATATTACCAGCACCACCTGTTACAAGGATCACCGAGTTTTTAATTTTCATATCAATCAAACAAAATCTATTAACTAGACTAATAAACCCAAGGTTTTTAAAATTATCTTACTTAAATTCAAGAATGAACACAGTTCCTGTAGGAGTATCAAATCACCATATTCATTTATGTAAAGAAGACTGTGTTAAATTGTTTGGAAGAAATGATTTGGAAGTTTTACGTGAAATAAGACAACCAGGACAATTTGCTGCAAAAGAAACAGTAAACTTAGTAGGTAAATATGGTGTTATTTGTAATGTAAGGGTTGTTGGTCCTTTAAGAAATGAGACACAAGTTGAAATTATGAGGAGCGAGCAATCTATTTTAGGAATTAAAGCACCCGTTTTAGTTTCTGGTAATTTAGAAAATTCTCCGGGAATAATTGTTCAAGGAAATAATGGGGGAATAAAATTAAAAAAAGGGGTTATTATTGCTAAAATGCATGTGCACCTTCATATTAGTGAAGCAAGTGAATTTGGATTAAAAAATGGAGATAAAGTTAAAATTTATTTTAACAAAAGATTATTAATCGAAGATGTAATTATTAGATCAGGAGATTCGCATAAATCTCATTTCCATTTGGATAAAGAAGAGGCAACTTATTTTGGATTGAAAAATAATGATTTAGTCGAGTTAATTAAAAGTTAGGTTTTATTATAAAATTTTTTTATATTTTCACAAACATATTCTATTTCTTCTTCTTTTAGTTCGGGGTATATTGGAAGAGATAAAATTTCATTTACCACATTCTCAGTTATTGGAAAACTTTTTTTATCATAATTTAAATATGAAAATGCTTTTTGCAAATGAATTGGAATTGGATAATGAAGTCCAGTAGATATTCCTTTATCTTTAAGAAAACTCATCAAATCTTCTCTATTTTTTACTCTAGTTACATACAGATGATAAACATGTTTTCTATCTATTTTTTCAAAAGGAGCCTCTACAACCCCCGATAATAATTTATTATATATTCTAGCCTTACTTCTTCTTTTTTCTGTCCATTCATCTAAATGTTTTAATTTTGCATTTAATATTGCACCTTGAATCCCTTCCATTCTATTATTAAATCCAACTATATCATGAACATATTTTTCTACTTGCCCATGATCTCTTAACAATCTAATTTTATTTGCAACACCTTCGTTATCTGTAACAACCATTCCTCCCTCACCATAGGCACCTAAATTTTTTCCGGGATAAAAACTAAAACAGCCTGTTTCAGATAGGGGTATTTTTTTATGTTTATATTCTGAATTATGCGCTTGACAAGCATCTTCAATAATTATTAGGTTATGTTTATTTGCGATCTCAGTTATTTCATCAATATCTACAGGTTGCCCATATAAATGAACTGGAATTATTGCTTTTGTTTTACTTGTAATTTTTTCTTCTATTTTTTTTGGGTCAATGTTGTATGTTTTTTCATCGATATCAACAAAAACAGGTTTAGCTCCAGTATGGGCTATGGCAGAAGCTGTTGCAATAAATGTATTTGAAGCTGTAATGACCTCATCACCTTGTTTAATCCCATAAGCCATTAAAGCCAAATTAAGCGCTGTAGTACCCGAATTAACACCGACAGCATATTTTTTATCACACAACTTTGCAAAATTTTTTTCAAACTCTAAAACATGTTTTCCCAATATGAACTCAGAACTACTTATGACATTTTCAATTGCTTTGTCTATCTCATCTTTAATTGATAAATACTGTGCGTTTAAATTCACCATTGGAATTTTATTCATTTTCAATTCTCCTTATTATTTTTGCAGGAACTCCAGCAACTATTGTATTTGGTGGAACATCCCTCGTTACAACACTCCCGGATCCAACTATTGCATTTTCACCTATTGTTAACCCACAAAGAATTGTCGAGCTTGTTCCTATTGAGGCTCCTTTTTTTACTAATGTTGGAACACAAACCCAATCAGATTCGGTTTGTAGTTTACCTTTTGCAGTTGATCTTGGGTATTTATCATTTATAAAAGAAACATTATGCCCTATAAATACATCATCCTCGATTGTAACCCCTTCGCATACAAATGTGTGAGAAGAGATTTTACAGTTTTTTCCTATTTTAGCATTTTTCTGAATCTCAACAAAACTACCTATCTTCGTATTGTCTCCGATTTCACAGCCATAAAGATTAACTAAATTAGCCTGAAAAATCTTTATTTCTTTTCCTAATTTAACATCTTCTTTAATCATTTTAAAAAAACTTCTGCTCCATTATTTTTTAATGATTCATTAATTGCTTCTAACATTTTTATAACTTTAAGACCTGATTCACCATCACTCCTGGGTTTTTCATTATTTATAATTGATTCGGTAAAGTGTAAACACATTGTTTTAAGGGGTTCAATTGTTTTTATATTTGGAGAATAAATATCCCCATATCTATAATTTATCTTTAATTGTTCAATATCCTTTATTTCTTTTGATAAATCAACTCCTTTATCATATATTTTTACTTGTTCTTCATCATTGGTTAGATCATAAACCAATAATTTTTTACTTCCGACAATAGTTATTTTTCTAGTTTTTTTTGGTTCAAGCCAGCTGACCATCAAATAACAATTGATATCATTTGGAAATTTAATGTTTATATTCGCTACTTCTGGAATTTCTTTCCTAATATATGCTCCAAAATTTGCACTAACACTTAAAGCATCTAAATTAAAAACATAATTTATAATTGATATCATATGGGTAGCCAAATCCCACGCAACATTAACATCCGGTTGTAATAATCCCAGACTTAGCCATTCTGCCCTCATATAATATATTTCACCTAAATCTTTATTATTAATTATTTCTTTTATTTTATTTATTCCTTCATGGTATTCAAAAGTATGGTCTACCATAATAATCTTATTTTTTTCCTTTGCAATTTTTATTAAATTTTCTGCTTCTTCTACACTGGATGTAATTGGCTTTTCTATTAGTACATGTTTATTATTTAATAAAGCCTCTTTAGCAATGTTATAGTGTTTTCCAACCGGAAGAACAATTGCAACTGCATCAACATCATTATCTTTTAATATCTCTTTATAATCATTTACTGCTTTAATGCTCGGATAAAATTTTTTAATGGAATTAATCTTGTTTTCATCAATATCACAAATATAAGATATCTCAACATTATTTGTTTGACTAAAATTTCGAATTATGTTAGGACCCCAATACCCGCACCCAATAACCCCTATTTTGATTGTCATATTATTTATATATACTATAAAAAAACAAAACTATATAAAGCTTTTTTGTTGGAAATCTTTATGAAAAAGGATAATGTGAAAATGAGAAGTGGTAGAGAAAGTTTAATTACTATAATCTATAGGCCATTAGCAGAATCGTTGGTTAGAGTCCTTGTTAAAACTAGTATAACTCCAAATCAAATAACAACCATAGGGATTTTAATATCTATTGTCGCAGGATTTTTTTTTGCATTGGGAGAATTGAAATATTTAATTATAGGTGCAATATTAACACAGGTTGTTTTAATATCCGACATGGTTGATGGAAAAGTAGCCCGATATAAAAAGTTAGGAACTAAATTTGGAGAATGGTATGATTGTGTTGCCAATAAAATTTTCAAATACATTTTATTTTTAGGGGCGACAATAGGTGCTTACCAAATTTCTGGAGAACCATTGATACTAATAATTGGATCTGTCGCCATCTTTAATATGTCAATGATAGCCTTTATCTTATCATTTAAGCCTTTTTGGAATTTTTCTAAGGGTCATACTGAATTACCTAAGATAAATGGACTTGAAATACCCTACGGATTACTTACTCTAGTTGGTTTATCCATCTTTGCTATTCTAAATATGATTGAATTATATCTATGGTTTTTTGCTATATTCGGAACCTTTGGTTGGATAAAACAAATTCAAAGCAATTACAAATTAGGTAAAAAATCCTAACTATTAAATTTTTTAATCAGAGCAGTTTCTTTCAATACATTTAACTCTTCTCTATGAATGATTATCGTAACTAAATTTATTAAATAAATTAAAATTAATCTTAATATAAACGAATTAAAGACTACCGCCGAATTTACACCAACTAAACCAAAAACAAGTATGCCAATTCCCTCTCTAACCCCTATTCCAGATATACCTATTGGGAATGTCAGTAGCATTATTATAGATAATAAAGAAAAGATAAAAAAGAGTGTGATTATATTTGTTTCTTGCCCGAGCGATAAGAACAAAAAAAAGAAGAGTAGTGCTTCTAAAAATGTTTTTATTATTGTTATAATTACATTATAAAACAAATATTTTTTGTTCTTTTTAATGTAATACTTTAAATTTTTAGAAAAGCCTTTAAATAAAAATGAATATTTTTTCAATAATTTATGTTTTATAATTTCCTTAATTTTTTTAGAATGTGTAAACAAGATTATAAAAAGAGTTATTAACAAAGCCATTAACGGTATGCCTATAAATAAAAAGTTAAATTTCTTTAATATAAATATCGCACCAAATAAACCAAATAAAACTCTTATTAATAAACTAATTATTTTATCTAAACCTATACTTATTGTGGCCTGACTTAAACTTAATTTTTTTCTTTTTAGAAAAGGAATAATTAACAAGTCAGCGAGTTTTCCAGGTAAAAATGCAGCATAAACTAGGGTTATAAATGTAGCTTTGATGAGATAAAATAAAGAAATTTTTTTGAAGCCTCTAACAATAATCCATGTGTTTAATCCACCCAAAACATAATCTAATATCAATGCGACTATAATTAATGGTAAATACAGAAAATTAAAATTTTTTAAAACATTTATTAAATTATTACCTCCTATACTTTTAACTATTAAAAAAACAATTACAACACCCAATAATAATCCAACTATTTTTGATAATTTCATAAAAAATTTATTATTAATTTAGTTTATAAGATTATTTATGTTTTGAGACTTTTTAAAAACCCAATCTTAGAAATGATTATTTCTCGATTAAACTTATTAATTCTTTAATACCTAACAAGTTATTTTCAGCTTCATAAGCTCTTTCATTTGATAGAATAGATTCCGCTGTTTTTATCATAGCAGGATAAGCTGCCCTGATTAAATGATTAGCATAAATTACCACATTAATTCCATTATCTACGAGCTCTTTTTCAGTAACATGAGAATATGTTGACGGAACGGCAACTAATGGAATTTTATTTTCAAATTTAGAGTACTCTTTACAAAATTCTTTTATCTCATCGAAACTCTTTTCCTTACTATGAATCATTATTGCATCGGCACCCGCTTCGATATAAGCTTTTGCTCTGATAATAGCCTCCCATACTCCTTTTTTCAAGATTAAGCTTTCAATTCTTGCGATTATCATAAAATCATCGGTCATTTGTACGTTTTTTCCTGCTCTAATCTTAGCTGAAAAATTTTCTATTGTATCTTGTATCTGTTCAACATCAGTTCCAAATAAAGAATTTTTTTTTAATCCTACTTTATCCTCTATTATAACCGCTGAAACACCGAGTCTTTCAAGAGTTTTTACAATAGAAACAAAATGTTCCGCATTTCCTCCGGTATCTCCATCAACGATGATTGGTTTAGTAGTTACTTCTAAAATATGATTTATTGTGCTTAATCTAGATGTAAAATCAACAACTTCATTATCGGGTTTGCCTTTTGATAAAGAATCAGTTAAACTACTAACCCATATACCATCAAATTCTTTAATTTTATTATCTTTTTCAACTTTTGTATTCTCAACAATTAATCCAGTTAACCCATTATGTGCTTCTAAAATTCTTACAATTGATTTTGTGTTAATCAATCTTCTTAATATCTTCATCCTAATTTCAGGGGTATATCCTAATTCCCTTAAAGCATTATTGAGTTGTGTTGAAGAAATATTTTTTGTGTATCGAGGCTCTACTAATTCTCCACCCCATTCCTTTAATACTTCAATAACCTTTTCCCTAGTTTTTTGTTGAATGCCTGTTTTCCAATCATCACCATGTACAACATAATCTGGCATAACTTTTCTTAAATTATCTGTATAATCTAAAGTTTCTTGAGGAATAACTTCTTTAACACCTTTAATATTTTCTACAACAATCTTTCTTTGTTCATATGATAAAAAAGGTAGTCTTTTATAACTAGCAATTGCTTTATCAGTTAGTAAACCTATAGTCACCTCTCCAAGTTTTCTAGCCTCATCTATCACATTAAGATGGCCGGGATGTAACAAATCTGCACTTAAACCAACATATACCTTTTTCATATTAACCTCTTACTCGTTATTTATTCAATATAAATAAACAAAGTTTTATAACTGTTTTGATAATCTATCTTATTCTATACAATATTCTAGCTAAATCTTCTTTAGTAACTAACCTTGGATTATTACTCATCCTTTCTGGAGTAAATCCCTCTTCCAAAATAACATTATAATTTTCTATACCCACTTTACTTAACGTTAAAGGTGCATTAACTTTTATCATCAAATTTTTAATTGAGTCACTAAGATTCAATAAAGATTTCATATCTAATTCATTCAATAAATTATCTAATTTTTCTCTGACAAAAATATGCCCCCTTTCATCTATACAATTATCTTTATTTATTTCATAATTATACCGTAAAAATTCTGGTAATGTTAAAGCACATGCAAAACCATGACTTAAATTAAAATGGGCAGTCATTGGATATGATACTGAATGGGGCGCTGTTGTTGCAGTCTGACTAAATGCTAATCCGGCCTCTAAACTAGCCTTACTCATATTATATTTATATTTAAGATCATTAGAAAGATAACTATTCTCTAAATTAGTTAAGATTAATTTTATGGATTGAATCGCATGAATATCTGATAAATCATTTGAATTAATGCTCCAATAAGATTCAAGTGCTTGTGATAATGCGTCTAAACCAGAAGAGGCTACAACTTCATTTGGCATAGTTAATGTCAATTCTGGATCTACAACTGCATAGTGAGGATAAACTAGATGGTCCTTTATACCTCCGAAAGATTGTTTTTTCTTATTATAATAAAAAGCAGCAAATGGACTTACTTCAGATCCGGTTCCTGATGTTGTAGGAATTGCAATAAGTGTTATACCTCTATTCTTTATCTTTTTATTAACATAATCTAAAACATTTCCTTCGTTTCTCAACATTATAGAAGTTATTTTTGATATGTCAAGAACACTCCCCCCCCCCAAACCTATAATCAAATCTATATTTTGTTGTTTTGCAAACCTTAATGCATCTTCAACATCCTCCAATTTCGGAATTGGATTAACTTTATCATAGATATTCACTTGATAATCTTTTAAGTTGGAAGATAATTTTTCTTGTAAACCTGCTTTTTTAGCAAAATTTTTTCCAGTTATCAATAAAATATTTTCTGGATTATTTTCTTTAACGATCTCTTGTGTTTTATTTAGATTCCCGTTACCAAAATAGATCTCTGTGGGCATATAGTACTTCATTTCATAAACCTTCTAGTAATTTCTTCCGGACTTATTTCGATTCTCTTTATTTTATCTTTATTTCCAGAGTTAACTTTAACTAAAATAAAATTTGGACCTTCTATTTGAATAAATCTTTTTAGATTTTCTTCCAGTTCATCTTTGTTTATTACCTTAATTGTATTGTTATAACCACAATCTAAAGCTATTTTTTCTAAATTTGTTGTTTTAGAAGTTGTTGATTGCAACCCTGTAGAAGAATAACTTTCATTATCTAAACAAACATGTAAGAAATTTTTAGGTTTAACATTCCCAATTGTTGATAATATTCCCAAATGCATTAATAAAGCGCCATCCCCATCTAAAACTATTATTTTATCATTTTTATTTTCTAAAGAATAACCCAGTCCAATTGCTCCAATGTGCCCCATAGAACCAATTATATAAAAATTTTTATCTGAATCATCTAACTCATACAATTCTCTCGATATCATTGCAGTAGTAGAAAATCTTTTCATTCCCTTAGTATACTTAGAAATAATATCCACTGCTTCATATCTAGACATCGGATAATCGTTATTAAATTTTTTGTGGTATTCTTCTATTAATCCCGAGTTTATTATTAACGCAACCGTACTATTTTCTTTCAACTTATCATTTGCCCATTTTATATCATCCAAAGATTCTAGAACTTTTGTTTCTATGTTTGCTAATTTCAAAAACTCTAAAGTTTTTTCTCCCATTAACCAATGCTCGGGAGCATCTTTTGGTTTACTCGGATTACCTCTCCAACCAATTAATAATAAAGATTTTATTTTATATAAATCATTTAAAGAGGTTTGGGGATTAATTAAATTACCAATACCCGCATTCTGTAATAAAACAACTGGTTTTTTTCCCGATAGATAAGAACCAGTAGCCATTGCTAAAGCTAACCCCTCATTAGCAGCAGGAGTATATTCATTTAATTCTTCTAAGTAATTAAAGAAACCACCAAATGAAGAATCTGCTACACCTGTAAATGGACCAAATCCATTTTTCTTTAATTCCTGATAAAATTCTTCTGGCCTCATATTCTGTATTAATATAGGAATATTTAAAAATTAATCTATGAGTATCTTATCTATAAGTAATATTTAAATACACTTTTAATAAGGGCATTTTATGAAAAATACTAAAATTTCTCATCAAATAGTTGTTGGAGCGATTATAACTTTTTTTGGAATGGTTTTTGGAAAGGGTTTGATTTATTTGTATGTCGCATTAATTGCTAGATTGGGGAGTTCTGAATATGGGTTATTAAGTTTGGGATTTACCATAACATCATTTTTAGTTTTCATATCAATGCTTGGTTTGAACACGGGTTTAACAAGGTACATCCCCTTTTTTATAGGCAAAAATAATGATAAAAAAATTAAAGGTACAGTATTATCTTCCATAAAGATATCCGTCCCAATAAGTCTATTTTTTACTTTTTTATTATTCTTTTTTGCCAACAAAATCTCAATAAACATCTTTCATAATTCTAATCTAGTACCTATTTTAAGATTATTTTCCTTCACAATCCCATTAATAGTACTGAGTAATCTTTTTGCTAGTGTAATGATTGGTTTCAAAAAAGTTACTTACCAAATTGTGATCAATGAAGTAATAGAAAATATAGTAAAATTTGTTCTAACTTTTGTTTTAATATATTTTGGCTATAAGGTTTTTGGAGCAGCAATTGCATATTTAATTTCAGTTATAGTAACCTTTATTCTATCTTTATATTTTGTTCAAAAGAAAACATTTAAAATAATAAATAAAAATATAAAAACAGAATTTATTACAAAAGAATTATTTAAATTTTCATTGCCATTGTTTTTTGCAGGCCTATTTACTTTAGTAATAAAATGGGGCGATCTCTTGCTCATAGGTTATTTTAGAACAGCGTCTGATGTAGGGATTTATAACGCAACTTTAGCAACCGCGAGTCTATTAACCTTAGTACCAACAGCATTAATGATTATCTTTTTGCCAATTGTAACCAATCTTTATAGCAAGAAAAATAAAAAAGAGATAAACGAGGTTTCTATAAGAACTTCTAAATGGATATTCTTTTGTAATCTGCCTATCTTTATCATGCTACTTATTTTATCAAGAGATATATTAAGAATAATGTTTGGAGGGGAGTATATTATAGGTACAACATCTTTTATTATCCTTCTCTTTGGTTATATGATTCATTCACTCACCCATATAAATTCGAGCATTCTTATAATGATGAAAAAAACTAAGATGGTGTTTCACATAGGACTTGTAACTTCTTTATTTAGTATCACAATAAATTTATTATTAATACCAAGATATGGTATTATTGGAGGTGCAATAGGAACATCATTTGCCTTAATTCTAGATTATTTTATATATGCCTTTTTGGCTTACAGACTTTCCGGAAATTTTACCCTAAAACTATCTTATATTAAATTTATTATTTCTGCACTAATATCTACATTTATAATTTATTTATTAAAAGAGGATATAAATATCTCTATTGGCAATACAATTGTTCTTTCTGTAGCTTTCTCTATTATTTATTTAATTCTAAATATCTTATTGAAATCTTTCGATAAAGAGGATAAGTACATCCTATCCTCTTTTTTTAATAAATTTCTAAGAAAAGGGTAAATCATTTAAATTGATATTAATGTTATTTTTATATGGAAAAATTAATTTTTTTAGATTTTGAAGAATTCAGAAAATTAAAAGATTTTAATACAAATAATATTATTTTATTAGACTATCCACCAAAAGATTTTCTAAATTTTCCTTTAGAAAAGATAGAGAAACATAACATAGAAGAATTTTATCCAATTAAGCTATTAAAAAATGTAGAAAACAGATCAGAAATTCTTTTAGAAAAATTTTATTACAATTTTAAAAATAAATTTATTTATAGAAACGTTGATCTTTCTTCATTGATAAAAAATTATTTGTCTTTTTATTTCGTAACACTTGTTAAATATGTTGATATCTTAAATTATATTGTAAAAAATAAACATCCAGAAAAAATATATATAACCTATCACCAAAATAAAAAAGGATCTATTTTTTTGGATAACTCAGAATTATTCTTATCTGTTCTTAAAGAAATATGTTCTGTTAATAAAATTCCAATTGAGGTTAACATAATAAATAAGAAGGATAAATTATCAAATTTTAAAATCAAAAATAGTCTAATTAATGTTTTAGGTTTATTTCAAAACGTTTATCTTAAAATAACCTTATCAAAAAACAATAAAAAGAATATTTTATTTATTGGTGGCAAAAATGCTTACCTATCTATTTTAAGATATCTTAAAGGCAAGGCTAAAATTTTACGATGTGGTACAGTTCCAGGTTTATCTTTTTTTAACTCAGACCAAGATTATTATTTGACGTTTTGGAATAAACCAAAATATAACTCAATTAAGTTTTCTAAAATTAATTTTTATGAAACTATTAAAAATATAGAATATAAAGGATATTCTTTCTATAATATTTTTTTAGATAGTTTGGATTATTTATTTGATGTTTATTTTAAGATACTTGTAAGGTGGATAGATGCCTCTTATAGTATAGAACCACATATAAATGCTGTCGTGGCAACAAACGATATACTCCCCCTAGAGCAAATAATCATCAAAGTGTTAAAGCAGAATAAAAAAAGCTCTTATCTTATAGAACATGGTTATACAACCTTAAGTGATAATCTTTTTTTAGTTGAGAATAAAAAATTTAAGATGCTGACCGATAAAATGTTTGTATGGGGAAAAGAATCTAAGCGATGGTTTATTAAACAAGGATTAAGAAAAGAAAATCTTATTATAACCGGATCTCCAAAATTCGACAATTACTATAACCGAGAAAAGATTAATATAAGAAAAGAATTCAATATTCCTATAGATAAAAAGATCATTCTTTTTATTGCGCCAACAAACAAGGAAGGGGAAAGGGATTACCCAAAATATTTTCTCTCCAATAAAGAGCACACAGAGCTTTATAGAACCGTTTTTAGTACAATAAATAAAATGAATGAATTTATATTAATTGTAAAACCGCATCCATCGGACTCTCATGTTAATTTACCTAAAAAAATCTTAGAGGATGAAAATGTTAAAAATATTATCATTTTGGATAAAAACTTTCAGTTAAATTCTTTATTGGAACAGTCAGACTTGATAATGAGTGCCGGATCTACTGTTAATTTAGAAGCGATGTTTTTCAAAAAACCGATTCTTATCTTAAATTTTTTCAATAAACCAAACTCAGATC
This sequence comes from Candidatus Woesearchaeota archaeon, assembly GCA_964419925.1. Classification (GTDB taxonomy): domain Archaea; phylum Nanobdellota; class Nanobdellia; order SCGC-AAA011-G17; family GW2011-AR20; genus JBBSXG01. The sequence continues at coordinate 30,464 of CAYQPR010000003.1, read as the reverse complement.
CATTTATAGATAAAGGTATGTGTCTTGGTTTGAATAATAAAGGTAAATTAAAAGAAATGATATTAAAATCATTTAAGAACAAAAAAAAATTAGTTGATAATTATTCAAAAGATTTTAATGATTATGCCTTGCACGATGGAAAAGCATACAAAAGAATTTCGGATATTCTCTTGGAAAAAAATAATAACAAGATATAAAAACTTATTTATCTATAGAAAATTATGCCAAAAAATATTGTTATAATTGATTACAATATGGGTAATTTAGCTTCTGTAGCTAATGCTCTAGAATATCTTGGGTATAAATCAATAATTTCAAATAAAATTGAGGATATTGAATCTGCAGACTACATAATTTTACCGGGTGTTGGAGCTTTTGCTGATGGCATGAAAAATCTTGTTGATTTAAACTTGATAAATGTATTAAAGAAACAGGTTTTGGAAAGAAAAAAAAATTTTTTAGGACTTTGTCTGGGAATGCAATTAGTTGCAGAGGAAGGTGATGAGGGCGGATTAACTAAAGGTTTGGGTTTTGTTAAAGGGAAGGTTAAGAAGTTAGAAGTTAAAGATTTGAGAATACCTCATATTGGCTGGAATGAAGTATATTTTAAAAAAGATTGTTGCTTATTTAAGAATTTGAATAAATCAGAAGTTTTTTATTTTGTTCATAGTTATTATTTTACTCCAGAAGAAGATGTTGTTGTTGGGACTTTTGATTATGGTGAAGAATTTACGGCAATTATACAAAAAGATAATATCTCTGGAACACAGTTTCATCCAGAAAAGAGCCAAATGGCCGGTTTACAATTATTAAAAAATTTTATAGAGAATTAAAATGCTAAAAAAAAGATTAATTACTTGTTTATTTTTGATGAACGGGATGTTGGTTAGAAGCGAAAAGTTTGATTATCATAATGCCCTAGGCAACCCAATCCATCAATTAGAAAGATATAATGACTGGAAAGTAGACGAGTTGATATACCTTGATATTAGCAGAGAGGATAATTATAATCTTGGAAGATATGATACAAAAATTAAAATTAAAGATAATATCCTAGATATTATTTCTGAAGTTTCTAAGAAATGTTTTATTCCTTTAACATTTGGGGGAAAAATAAGAACAATCCAAGATATTAGAGAAAGATTAAAAAGGGGGGCAGATAAAATAACAATTAATACAATTGCAATTGAAAATCCAAGTTTTATAACCGAAGCTTCTAAGATTTTTGGTAGTCAATGCATAGTTGTTTCTATTGATGTAAAAATAAATGATAAAGGAAAGTATGAAGTTTACAAAGAATTTGGAAAAATTCCTACAAATATTGATCCTGTTGAATGGGCAAAAAAAGTAGAATCTCTTGGAGCAGGAGAAATCTTTTTAAACTCCATCGATAAAGATGGAACAGGACAAGGTTACGATTTAGATTTAATTAAAATTGTTTCCGAATCTGTAAATATTCCGGTTATAGCTTGCGGTGGCGTTGGAAAATTTGAAGATTTTATTGATGGAATTAAAAAAGGAAAAGCATCCGCTGTGGCTGCAGGAAATATTTTTAATTTCACAGAAATAAGCGCAATAAATGCTAAAAAATTAATGAAAGAAAATGGAATAGAGGTCAGAATTTAAAATGCAATATTGTACAAAATGTGTTTACCCAGGCATTACTGGAATCCCACTGCATTTTGATAAAGAAGGAGTGTGTACTGGTTGTAGGGTAGAAGAACAAAAGCAAAAGATAGATTGGAAGTATAGAGCTGACTTACTTAAAGAATTGTTTGATAAATATAAAAGTAATACAAATTATGATTGTATAATCCCTGTAAGTGGCGGGAAAGATAGCTATTTTCAAACCCACTATGTTACAAAAATTTTAGGATTAAAACCTCTTTTGGTTACCTATCACGGTAATAATTATTTACCCGAGGGAGAAAGAAATCTACAAAGGATGAGAAAAGTTTTTGATGTTGATCATATTATTTTTCGTCCTAGTGAAGAACTACTAGTAAAAATGAATAGATTATGTTTTATGAAAATGGGTGATATGAATTGGCATGCTCATTGTGGAATTTTTACATATCCTGTTCAAATTGCAGTGAAATTTAAAATTCCTTTGATTATGTGGGGAGAGCATGGCCCTACTGATTTATCGGGAATGTACTCTATGAACGATTTTATTGAGATGACTGCAAAAGAGAGATTAGAATATTTTTTAAGGGGATTTGATTGGTATGATATGGTTGGCAATGAAGAAGGTATAAGAGAAAAAGATGTTTTATGGATGAAATATCCAAGTGATAAAGAATTAGAGGAAAATAAAATAAGGGGAATTTACATTGGAAATTATGTTAACTGGGACGCTAACAAGCAAGTTGAAATAATAAAAGAAAAATACAATTGGAAGGGATCAGAAAAACCATTTGAAAGGACTTATAGAACAATGTCAAATATCGATGATATTCATGAAAATGGAATGCATGATTATTTGAAATATATAAAATTTGGATATGGGAGGGGAAGTGATCATTCATGCAAGGACATAAGAAGAGGTTATTTTACTAGAAGGGAGGGTGTAGAAATGGTTAGAAAATATGATCACGTTAAATCTAGCGATTTAAAAAGGTGGTCCGAATATACGGGAATGAGTGAAGAAGAATTTGATGCAATTGCAGACACTTTTAGAGACCCAAGAGTATGGTGGAAGGATAAACAAGGAAACTGGGTTAAAGTTGATATATGGGATTCGCAAGAAGAAAATCAAAGAAAAGAAAAAGAAAGAATGGCATATTGGAATGAGCATAAACAAGATTTAGCAAATAGGGAAACTGAAAGAGAAAGGTTCTGGAGAAATTATAAAAATAGAGTTAAAGAATAAAATGAAAGAAGAAGAGATAAGACCTCAAGAAATGAAGAATAAAGCAAATGAGTTTTATTTAGAAGATGTTGATAATTTATTAAAACATAAAAAAGATTTTTTTTATGTAAATTGTCCTGCATGTAATTCTGATAAATATGAGAAAAGATTCGAGAAGTATACTCTTAATTATGTTGTATGTAAAGAATGTGAAACAACATTTATAAATCCAAGACCAAGCCCAAAAATATTAGAAGAATTTTATGATACCTCAAAAAATTATGAATATTGGAACAATTTCCTATTTCCGGCTTCTGAAGATGCTAGAAGAGAAAAAATATTTAAACCAAGAGCAGAAAGAATTATTGGTATATGTAAGAAACACAAAATAAAGAATGAAGTTATTGTAGATGTTGGTGCCGGTTTTGGTACATTTTGCCAAGAAGTTAAAAAATTGGATTTTTTTAACCGCGTAATCGCAGTTGAACCAACCCCCTCATTAGCAGAAACTTGTTCTAAAAGGGGTTTAGAAGTTATAGACAAAAGGATAGAAGAAGTAAAATTTAATTATGATGTTAATGTTGTAACTGCTTTTGAAGTAATAGAACATTTATTTTCTCCAAAAGAATTTATTCTTGGTTGTAAATCCGTTTTATCTAAGAATGGTATAATTGTAATTACATGCCCAAATATAAAAGGTTTTGATATAGCAATCTTAAAAGAACTCTCTGGAAGCATAGATACAGAGCATTTAAATTATTTTAATTTGAATTCACTTACAAAATTATTCAATTCCTGCGGATTTGAAGTGATCGAGAAATTGACGCCAGGGGAACTAGACGCAGAATTAGTCAGAAAAAAAATTATAGAAGGAAAACTTGATGTATCTAATAATTATTTCTTAAAACAAATATTAATTGATAATTGGGAGCATGTTGGAGAAAAATTCCAGAAATTTCTTCAAGATAATTTGCTTTCATCCAATATGTGGATCGTTGCAAAAAAATTATAGGATATAAAAGGAATATTAGAAATCAACATTCTTAATTTTTTTTGCTTTAAATATTGGACAAATTTCATATCTTTGTGAATAAGATTCATAATTAATTTCAAGCTTTAATTTTTTAAGAATATCCATACCTAACTTTTTTAGATGATTTTGATTTTTATGTGGATATCTAAATTTTATGCCTGCAAGAATAACTTTGTCTATTTGATTTGGTAAAATTTCAAGAGTTGAAATGCCTGTTCCAGATCCAACATCCAAAACCCGATCTCCATTTTTTAAGTTTAAACGATCAACTAACCTTTTTGAACCTGTTTTGTATACTCTTGATAATTTTGGAAAATCTTCAACTTGGTCTATTAAAAAGAAACTTGATTCATAAGCATCATAATTTATTCCGCGATCTAAATCTCCAATATAAGGGTTTCCCTGCTGGGTATTGCCCGTGTAGATGTTATCTTTTGATTTTGTCATTTAATCAAGAAGATTAAAAAAATTTATAAATAGCTTTATAAATTATTATCAATAAAATGATTGATCCCAAAATTGGAATTATCTTACAAGCAAGAATGGGTTCTACTAGATTGCCAAATAAAATGTTAATGCTTATTGAAGGAAAAACACTTCTTGAGCATATAATAGGGCGTTTAAAACATAGTAAATATTCAAAAAATATAATTCTTGCAACATCTGATAAAGAAAGAGACAAAGTTTTAGTTGAAAATGCTGAAAAATTAGGCATTTTAACTTTTACTGGATCTGAGGATGATGTTTTAGATCGTTTTTTAGGGGCGGTTAATAAATTTGATTTAGACATAGTTGTTAGGATATGTGGGGATAATCCATTTGTAGATCCAAAATGTATTGATCAAATTGTTGATTATTTAATTAGAAATAAAATAGATTATGTTGGATCATTTCATGAAAAAGGTTGGCCTGGTGGATCTGGATCAGAGGTAATCACAAAAGAAGCTTTATTTAGAATAGATAATTTATGTAAAGATATGAAATATAGGGAACATGTTACTTTATTTGCCAGAGAGCATCAAGATTTATTTAAAACTCATAATTTTGATGCCCCCTCATCTTTATTAAGGTTATCAAGACCAAGTTTAAAACTTACAGTAGATACCCTTGAAGATTTAAATTTTATTAGAAATATTTATAAAAAAATCTATAATAAAGAAAAACCTTTTGATTTAAAAGAAGTTATATATCTTCTTAAGAGGGAACCATCAATAATAGAAAACCTCCATTAAAATAACAAGAAATTAACTTTCAATCAAATCGTCCCAAGTTAATGCAGTTCCTTCTTTTATATTTCTAATAACTTTGCTTCCTTTTTCAATAAACATATTATAATAACGAGGATGCAATCCGGGATTATTTTCACCATTTCTCAATATTTCAATATTTTCTTTAGTTAATTTTTCTTCTTTTTTAATGTCTTTCGTAGCAAAAATGCTTCTATAAGCAAAATTTCTAACATATAATTCTATTTCAGTTGGTTTTTTTTCATATGAACCAAGAACAATCTGATCAAATTCAAAATCTTCTTTATTCTTAATTTTGGTTTCAGTTTCCCTTATAGCTGTTATCATTTGTTTTAGTTGTTCTGGATTTAATGCAAATCTTTGGTCTGCTCCAGGAAGATTTTTATCTAAGGTAATATGTTTTTCAATTATTTTAGCACCTTTAAACACAGCTGCTACCGGGGCTTTAACCGGATCTTCTGTATGGTCTGAATAGCCAATTACAATATTGGGATAAACTAACTTCAAAGTCTCCAAACAATTTAGATTGCAATTTTCTAAAGGAGCAGGATATTTTGTTACACAGTGCATAACCGCTAAATTATTATTAAATTTTTTAATTGCGTTTATTGCTTCGTCAACTTCATTTAAATAAGCCCCCCCAACTGACATGATTATTGGTTTATTTTGCTTAGCCGTATGTTCTAGCAAAGGAATATTTGTTGTATCATAAGAAGTTAATTTAAAGACATTTATTCCATATTTATTCATAACATCAACACTCCATGTATCACTTACACTTGTAAAAAATATTATATTTTTTTGTTTGCAATAATTCATTAATTCAGGTATCCATGATTCAGGAAGTTCGATTTTTTTCATTGAATCATAAATGTTAATCACATTACCATCAGTTTCATAAGTTCCAGCTGTTTTTGGGTACATTAATTTTGCTTTAAATGTTTGAAACTTTATGGCATCGCACCCTGATTCCTTTGCAACATCTATCATCTTTTTAGCCATATCTAAAGAATTATTATGATTAATTCCGGCTTCTGCAATAATAAAACATGGTTCATCCTCTCCAATTAACTTATTTTCAATTTTTATTTTCATTTTACCTCATCAAATAAATCAAACCCCTATTTTTTATAGGCCCAAACCATTATTCTTTGCGTTGATATACTATCTAAAACAACTATAAAATCAATTTTTCATAATAATCATTTTGTCTTTAAACTTAAGAGTTTTATTAATTACTCAACTAGTTGTTTTAGATAATTGTTATAAGATTCATTATTTATTTTATTGATATTATTATTTAAAAAAATATTTTTCACTTCAAGGATACCATCTTTCAATGTTTTTTTTGGTTTAAAATTTAAAATTCTTTCCGCCTTATCAAAATTTACCCTATAATCTCTTGGATCACTAGTCTTTTCATCAAAATTCACCTTAGCTTCAGGAATTAACTCTTTCACAAAACTAGCTAAGTCTCTTAGCCTATAGTTTTCTTCATTACCACCAATATTAAATATATTTCCCCTAACTATCTCTATAGGGGATTCTAAAACTTTTATATAGGCATCAGCAGCATCTTGAACGTGAACAAAGGGCCTCCACTGATCCCCATTAAATATTGTTATGGACCTGTCTGTTAAAGCCTTTGCAGACAAGAAATTAACAACTAGATCAAATCTCATTCTATCGGAAAATCCATATAGGGTTCCCATTCTTAATATCACCGGGGAAAAATTATCATCTACTAATTCTAAGATCCCCCTTTCAGATGATATCTTACTCTTAGCATATAAAGAAACTGGATTCAATAAAGAATTTTCATCAATCAATTCTAAGTTAGCTCCATAAACACTGCACGATGAAGCAAAAATAAATCTATTTATCTGATTATACTTACACATCTCAGCAACACTTTTCGTAGCAATATAATTAACCTCAATAGTCTTTCTTGGATTTACAGCACTTGCAGGATCTCCAACAATTCCTGCTAAATGAATTACAGAATCTACGTCATCTAATGCCTTTGATATTTCAGAGATATTACATATATCTCCATTAATTAACTCAAAATTATTATTTTCAAGTAAATTTTTTATTGGTTCAATTCCAAACATTAATTTATCAAATACCTTAACTTTGTAATTTTTTTCCAATAATTTTTTAGATAAAACACAACCAAGGTAACCGGCTCCGCCAATAATCAGAACCTTCTGGATATTTTTTACAGAAATTTTTTCTTCTTGTTTATTTAAAAAGATTAATTTGTCTGCGTGAGTCAACGCGTAATCCTTTTTGGCTTGGCCATAAGCTGCAATCGGAGAGATTACTAAATCAACAACCTTACCATCATCGTCCAAGATAGGTATCTTACCAAAAATGTTCTTTGTTATCATCAAGTTTATTATCTCTTGATTAGAAGCGTTGTTTTTTACCGTAATTGGATGTTTATTCATTATTGTATCAATTTTTGTACCTAAGTCTACACCATTTATAATTGCTCTTCTTATGTTTCCATCAGTAACGATGCCAAGAAGTCTATTATCATCAACGATTAAAGCTATTCCAAAACCACTTAAGTCCATAGCTCTCATCACCTCTTTCATTGTACTTTTTGGATTCACCAAAATTTTTTCGAATTCTTCTTTCATTTTTGTAAAAACTTATAGTCCAATTATAATAAAAGAATTTATAAATCTTATCTAGGACATTTCAATTATGTATAAAGCGATTGTTAGGGTAGATGGGAGTAATGAAATTGGAATGGGACATATTTTTTCAGAATTAAACATAGCTAGTAAACTACAAAATTTTGAAGTATTATTTTTATCTAAATATGACGAAGGAATTAAAAAATTAAAAGAATTCAATTATACTGTTAAACGAATTCCTTCTAATTATGATTCTTCTCAAGAACTAAAATTTATAAAAAAGGTTAATGATAATTATAGGGCAGATATTATCATTGCAGATGTGCTTAAAGATGATTACAGTGATTATTGTAAAAAACTTTCAAAAATAAGCAAGACAATGATTGTTGATTATTTTGGGGGTCTAGAAGTTTATTCTGATATTTTACTAAACTGGAGTATTTTTGAAGATGATTTAATATATAATAAACAGAAGAGTAGCACGGTTTACTGTCTCGGTCAAGACTACCTCCTATCTAAAGGAGGGGTTGGTATTTATCATGATAAAAAAAAAGAGATAAAAAAAGAAGTGAGAAAGGTTTTGATTACTATTGGAGGAAGTGATAGATATAACTTTACACAAAGAGTTGTAGAATCCTTAAAAAATTTTAAAGAAGTAGAGTTTGAAATTGTTATAGGAAGCGCATCTAAAAATAAAAATGATGTTTTGCTGGCTTTAAAAGAAAATAAATTAAAATATAATTTAATAGAGAACTCTAATGATCTCTCTGAATTGATTTATAGATCTGACGTAGCCATCTCAGCTGGTGGATTAACATGCTTGGAGTTAGCTACCATCGGAACTCCTTTTTTAGGTTTAGGTAGTGCTGTTTGGGAAACCAAAAGATTGAAAAAATTAGAGGAATTAGGGATATGTAAATATATTGGAAATAATCAAAACTTTGATGAAAAAAATTTATATGCCGAGTTTAGTAACCTTATTCATAATTTTGATATAAGAAATAAAATGAGTATAAATGGAAAAAAATTTTTGGATGGAAAAGGAGTGGATCGGATTATTAAAGTTATAGGGGATGTTGTTAAACATGAAAATTGAAAAAATCGAAAACATTATTGAATCTCTAAATATTTTATGGGAGTTTGATAATGATCATCAAAAAATTAATTTTCCGAAAGACTCTCCAAACTATGAAATTTTTAAAGAAAGAATCCTAAAAGAGTACGAAGAAGAACCCGATGGATTTTTTCTGGTTTATGAAGAGAATGAGATTATTGGTCAATTATTTTTGAAAATACGATTTAATCCATATAGAAATCAAAAGTACGGTGAGGTTAGAAATATTCATTTAAATCTAAAAAATAGGGGTAAGGGTTATGGGAAAAAACTCTTAGAATTTGCAGATGAATATTTTAAAAATAAAGGTTGCGAATATTCTCTAGCTGGAGTTTCTTCGCTTAATCCATCTTCAAACTTTTTATTTGAAAAGTTAGGCTATAACTTAACACGAAAAATACTTGAAAAAGAATATTAAAATTTATGGATTACAAAGTTTTAAAGAATTTATCAAATACATTCAAGATATAATTTGCTTTTTCTTCGGTTATTCCAGAATAGGTTCCAATAAAAAACGTGTTATTTAAAACAATATCGCAGTTTTTTAAATTCCCTATTTGTTTGTATCTCTTACCCTTATAACCCGGTTGCCTTATAATATTTCCAGAAAATAGTAACCTTGTCTCAATTAAACCCCCTTCAAGATGTTTCGTTATATTCTTTCTTTTAAAAAATGGGTTTTCCTTTACAGTAATTGGATAACCAAACCAGGATGGATCTGCTCTTTCTTCCCATTTTGGTAATATTAAAAATTCTTCATACTGTTTAAGATGATTATGATAACTGTTAAAATTTCTTTTTCTTGCTTCGATAAAATTAGGTAATTTTTTTAACTGTGCTACCCCAAATGCAGGTCCAAAATCGGTTGGTTTTAAATTATATCCAATATTAGAATAAATATATTTATGATCATAGCCTTCGGGTAAATCTCCAAGATTCCATCCAAATCTCTTCCCGCATGTGTTATTTTTTCCAGGTTCACACCAACAGTCTCTACCCCAATCTCTAATAGACTCAGCTATCCTTTTTAGTCTTGAATTAGCAGTTGTAACTGCTCCTCCTTCGCCCATTGTTATATGGTGTGCGGGAAAGAAACTATAGGTACTCATATCTCCAAATGTTCCAACAAGTTTTCCATTATATTTTGACCCGAGCGAGTCACAAGCATCTTCAATAACATATAAATTATGTTTGTTTGCAAATTCCATTATTTTATCCAAATTAAACGGATTACCTAAAGTATGGGCAATAAAAATCGCTCTTGTTTTTTTACTTAAAGCATCTTCTAGATAATTAACATCTAAATTATAACTGCCAAGTTCTATATCTAAAAAAACAGGAATTAAATTATTTTGAAAAATTGGATTTACTGTTGTTGGAAATGATGCAGCCGTTGTTATAACCTCATCACCTTCTTCCAGTCTATCTTCTAACATAGGTGAAGTTAATGAAGAAAGTGCAATTAAATTTGCAGAAGATCCTGAGTTTGTTAAAATAGTATATTTTAATCCAGTATATTTACTAAATTCTTCTTCAAATATTCTTCCATATCTTCCTAAAGTTAAATAAGTTTCAAGAGAAACATCAACTAAATTTGCTACTTCCTCTTCATCATAAATTCTTCCAGAATAATTAATCTTATCTTTACCAGGTGTAAAATTTTTTGCTGTTGTTAATCTAACATATTCTCTAGTTAAGTTAATAATTTTCTCCTTTAATTCTTCTTGATATGTCATTTTATTAACTCATTAATTTAATCCTAAATATTCTCTTTATACCAATTAATCGTTCTTCTAATCCCCTCATCTAAATCTATTTTTGGCGACCAACCCAAACCACTAAGTTTTGAATTATCACAAAATATATGCATTGCTTCACCTTGACGATATGGTAACGATTTATCGATTTTTATTGGGCTACCCATAATATTTAGTATTTTATCCACTACTTCACTAATTTGGTATTCTTCCCCATTTCCAATATTTATAATCTCTCCTACTACTTTTTTAGATGACGCAACTTTAATATAACCCTCAACTATATCATCAATATAATTAAATTCACGGGTTTGTTCTCCCTTTGTCATTTTAAAATCCTTTTTTAATAAAGCAGAAGTGATTAAATTTGGGATTAGCATATTACCTTTTTGTTTTGGACCATATGTTAAAAATAATCTTACTGTTGTTATTGGAAGTCCATGCGTCTGATACAACATTTTACAATAATTAGTAATTGATATCTTAGATGCTGAATAAGGTGATACTGGAATAGGTAATTGATCTTCTCTAAATGGAGTTTTTCCATTTCCATACTCTTCGACAGTTCCAGTATTAATAAATAATTCATAATTATCCAAAGATTTTAATAAATTTAAGGTTATTCTGATATTATCTAAAGAATTCTCTAATTCATTTAAGTCTCTATTCACAGTCACATTAGCTGCTAAATGAAAAATATATTCAGGTTGAATTTTTTTGACTATATTCTTTATTTTGTCAAAATCTCTTAAATCTGATTCAAAAATTTTTATTTTATCCTTTACACATTCTATATTACCTTTGTTTATGTTCTTCCTTATAATAACCGAGACATCTGCTTCTAAATTAACTAATTTTTCAGTTAGATGGCTACCTATAAAACCATTTGCCCCCGTTACCAGAACTTTAGAATTTTTTAGATTTTTCATGTTTTTGCTTAAAAAATGAGGTATACCATTTAATTGTTTCTTTCAGACCATGCTCAACATTGTATTGTGGGGTCAAGGATAATAACCTATGAGCTTTACTAATATCTAAGTACTGATCCCTGATTTCGCCAACAGCCTGATTTAAAATGATTGGTTTAAGGTTTGATCCCATTATTTTTAATATTAAATTTACTAAATCAAGAACATTTATTCTATTACCTGTGCTAAAATTAAAAGGTTCTCCATTAACTTCTTTTCGATCTAAATTTCCACATAAGATCATAAATGATCTGATAATATCCTTTACATAAATATAATCCCGAATATATAACCCATCACTTCTTATAACTGGTTGTTCCTTATAATATACAGATTTTATCGTCCCAGGGATAATTCGATTGAAATTTAAGTCTCCCCCTCCATAAATATTACCACACCTCGCTATTCCAATTTTTAGACCATATGTCTTATAATAACTTTGAGCGATTAGATCCGCACAAGATTTTGAAACATCATAAGGGTACTCTCCTTTTAATGCCATATTTTCAGTATAAGGCAATTTATCATGTGTTCCATATGCCTTATCACTAGTTGATAAAATTGTTTTATCAACACTTTTACAATTTCTTATTGCCTCTAAAAGATTCCACGTTCCTTTTATATTTGATTCAAAAGTACTAATAGGGTTTCTAGTACTTCTACCAACTATAGCCTGAGCTCCCAGATGAAAAACAATATCGATATCATATTCATTAATTGCTCTTAGTATCGAAAAATAATCTTCTAATTGCCCATAAACTATATTAATTTTTTTTATATAATCACTTTTTATTAAACTGGAATTTGGTATATTATCACGCATCAAAATTGTTACTTCGGCGTCTCTATCAACTAATTCTTTAGTTAACCAAGATCCAACAAAACCTGTTGCACCTGTGATAAAAATTTTTTTATCTTTCCAATAATCCCTTTTTTGCATGCTAATCAAGATAAGAAAAAATTTATAAATGATTCCATAAAGATAAATTAATTCTGTTTTTATAATTTTCCCTCCAAACCTTCAATCATTAAAACATTTACTCGATTGATGAAACGTTTAGAATTTTTTAATTCATATCCTACAATGTTTCTTTCTATTATTTCTATAATTTTATTATCCCTTAATATTTTAACCAGTTTATCTTTAATGTATGGAATTTTTCCTAACTCATAAGTATGACTTTTTATGAATTTTTCCCTTTTTTTTATTTCTTGTTTTATATCTTTCTCACTTAATTTACCTTTATCTCGATAAAACATATTTTCAGAAAAGTCAATATATATCATTACTATGTTTTTTATTCCCTCATTTATAAAAATACCATATTCGGAACAGAAATTATTTGGGTTAGAATTGTTTGCTATATTAACAAGATTTTGACAAACGATTTGTGCTCTAGTAGAATTATGGTTTATAGCAGCAAAACCAGAGGTTAAATCACCAAATCCTCCTTCACTATTTACACCAATATAAAGAGAACTTCCATTTGAAGTATCAAAATTAAAAGGGTTATCAATCTTTCTTCCTTCATAACCGCCTGCTGCAAGGGTATAATAAGTTTCATGAATTTGGCGCATTAAATCCCCTTCAGGGACATCTGATAATAATACCTTATTTGGCCTTGCAGCTCCCCCTAGTACTTTATTTTCTGTATTTAACCTAAAACATACTTCTGCAAAACAATCTAAGTTTTTATTAATATGAATTTGATCTGCTCCGTAAACAATAGACACATCACAATCTCTAAATAATAAACCTTCTAAAAAACTATAACCCGGGCCCATACCAACTTGTAAATTAAATCCAATTCCTTCTTTTCTTATTTCTTCGCCAAGTTTTTTTACTTCTAAAAAATTATCTTGACCAAATCTTGAATCGTAGTCAACTCTCAATTTATGTTTTACATTATATCCTCTTTTGTTGAGATTCCTTGCTTCTTTACCCAAACTGTTTACAGTTCTATCTATTATTCCATTACCTCCTTTGAACTCTTCTAAGGTCGCTTCATTTCCAATGTAATGTCTTGCTGTTGCTGATATTATCATTTTAATAAAAAATCTAGTAAAAAGACTTATAAGACTACTCTTTACCATCCCAGATTTTCCAAAATGCTTTACCAGAATTCCAAATTTTATTTAAATTTTCAAAATCTCTATGGGTATCCATACACTCCCAAGACCCTTTATGGGGATATGCTACAAGTTGATTATTTTTTGCTAAATCCATTAATGGAGCTTGTTCAAATACATCATTTTCTTTTATATAATCAAAAACATTTTTTTTCAGAACAAAAAATCCCCCATTAATCCAACCATCTAATCTCGGTTTTTCTTTAAAAGAGTTTACATTTCCCCTCTCATCAAATTCAACAATTCCAAATCTAGATATTGGTTGTATGGAGGTTAGTGTAGCAATTTTTTTATGTTCTAAATGAAAGTTATATAACTTATTGATATCAACATCGGCTAAACCATCGCCATATGTTAAAAAGAAATTATCATCTTTAATATATTTTTCAATTTTTTTTATTCTACCGCCCGTATTTGTCTCTGGTCCCGTCTCAGCAAAAGTTACATTCCAATCTTCTAGAACGTTTGAACTATGATATAAATGACTAGAACCCCTTTCACCTAATTTCAATGTAAAATCATGTTTTAAACTATCATAATTTAGAAAAAAATTTTTTATTTCATGGCTTTTATAACCTAAACAAAGTACAAAATCCTTATATCCGTAATGAGAGTAAATTTTCATAACATGCCACAATATTGGCATACTTCCTATCGTTACTAACGGCTTGGGTTTAAATTCGGTTTCTTCTTTTAATCTAGTGCCTAATCCTCCACACAAGATAACAACTTTTGGTTTTTCCATTTTAATAACCTTTAAGTTTAAATCTTATCATGTTTCTTAGGAATTCTAAGATAACATTCGATCTTACTTTTGATTTTCCTCCGGTACGTTTTTTATATTCTGCAGGTACCTCTACTAATTTAAATTTGTTTCTCTTTGCTTTAATCATAATTTCTGCATCTATAAACCAGTCTTTAGATTCAAGTTCAAGATTTTTTAATAAGCTTCCTTTCATAATTTTAGGGCAACCATTTATGTCTTTACTATTTACCCCAAAAAGTAAAGGAAAAAATGTATTATAGAAATTTGATGCTATTTTTCTTGTTAAACTGTATTCACGATAAATTCTTGTTATCTTTCCTAAATGATAATCTCCTTCCTTTATTTTATTAAAAACTTCAGTTATATATTTTGATGGAACTTGTCCGTCTCCCCAATGATAGCCTATAAAATTACCATTTGCTTGATTAATTCCACTTATTATCCCATTTCCATACCCTATATTTTTTCTTACGATTGAAAGTTTAATTCTTGGATTTGATTTATTTAACCCCTTAATTATTTTCCGAGTACCATCTGTAGATCCATTATCTACAGCAATTATTTCATAATTTATTTTATTTAAATTAAAATTATCCACAATTTCTTGTACAACTTTCTTTACATTACTTTCTTCATTATAAAAAGGGATTACTAAGGATAACTCATAAACATTTTCATTTCCTTTAGTATTGTTGTTAACCATACGTTATTTTTTATACAAACAAAAATTATTTGTAATATTTTTCTCTTTAAATCCACATCTTTTTAATATATCACAACTTTCATAACCGCTAATTATCTCTTTTCCACCAAGTTCATTTATCATATTAATAATTTTGTTACAATCTTCCTTATTAAATGCTTCTGTTAAATTTTTCTTTGAATTTCGATAACTCCCCTCTATCAAATCCCATCCAAACGGGGTGCTTAAATTATATTTTACAGCTGCATACGAATAGGTATCCTTTGTCCTTATATCAACATTAGATTTGCCAGTTATTATAAACTTATCTTCAACCTGTTCTAATAAATTTATTACCTCTTGATGTTGACTATTATGTAAAGGATAGTCATCTACATTTTTATAAAAAAAGATTATTAAAAATATTATGGGCATTATTTGTAAAATTACGATCAATGATTTTTTTACAGATTCATTTTCGTAATTTGATGTCAAAAATATGATTAATGATGCCAAAATTAAAATTAAAGCTATTGAACGAGGATGCATATTTACTAATATTGGAAGGTAACCTGCTAATCTCGTTACGTACAAAAGGGATAGTAAAATTATAGGGGAATAAAATAAAATCTCTTTCTTATTTTTTCTTAAGTTATAGAATACTAATACCCCAAATATAATTGTAGTTAGAAAAGACAAAATTCTTTCTGTAGGCAAGCTAATGTTAAGAAAGGGTTTATATATTTCATAAGTAATCTTTTCATTGAAGGCAGGAACTAACCAGAATGATGTTAGTAATAAGCTAATTATTAAAGAAAAAATGATAAACCCCCTCTCTTTATTAGATTTTATTAAAAATAAACCTAATAAAAAGAGAGAGGAGAGTATAAAAATTGAAGGATGTGCTAATACGGTTGTAGCCATTATAGGTATTATTAAAAGAAATTTTTTATTTATTTCTTTATCTTTGTACATATATATTAAATAAATATAAAGAAAAGAAAAACTCCATCCCAGCATTTCAGGAAGTCTACCTATTTTATAAAATGAAGTAATTGAAATTGGATTAAAATAAAAAAATAAAAATAAAAATAATCTCTTTGTATAATCTAGTTTTAATATTTTTCCTAAAAAATAAACTCCAATAAAACCAATTAATAAATTTAATATTAATAAAATATATAAAACAATTTGTGGGTTGTTAATAATTTTATAAAAGGGAATTGACAAAAAGAATAAACCTGGAGGATATACCAAAAATGAGATATACCCATTATACCAATTAGGGATTATTTCATGAAACCCATAATTATTTATAAAATATATATTAGCTATGTGACTGCTTAAATCTGTAGAGGGGAAATAAGAAGTTATTTTTGATAATTGAAGTAGTTCTAATATTGTGATTATTATCAATATAAAAATAAACAAATAAAGATGTCTTTTTCTTATCAAATTAGTCCTCCTTAAACTTTTTTTATAAAACTTATCTATAATTTAATACTCTTCTTTATAAAAAATACTTAGAGGAAGCTTTATAAATTTTACTCAAGATAATTCTTAATTAATGATAAATCCTCATAAAATGAAAGTATTGGTAACTGGTGCTGCAGGAATGCTTGGATATGATTTATGTAATGAATTAGAAAAACAATCTTATGAAGTAATACGGACTGATATCGATCTTAAAGGAGGCAATCTAGAAAAACTAGATGTAACTGATAAACATGAAGTCTTTTCTATGATAGAAAAAACTAAGCCGGACCTTATAGCACATTTAGCAGCAAAAACAGATGTTGATAAATGTGATGTTGAACAGGATCAAGCTTATCTAACAAATACTATCGGAACTTTATATGTTGCTTTAGCAGCTGAAAAGTTTAAAACCTTAATGGCTTACGTTAGTACTGCCGGTGTTTTTGATGGAAAATCTTTAGAACCTTATACAGAATTTGATATACCGGTTCCAATTAATTCTTATGGAAAATCAAAATACGAAGGTGAAAAAATTGTTCAAAGTCTATTAAACAAATATTTCATTATGAGGGCAGGGTGGATGATTGGAGGGGGTAAGGAAAGAGATAAAAAATTTGTTTATAAATTATTAAAACAATTTGAGGAAGGAAAAAAAGAATTTAATGTTGTAACCGATAAGGTTGGTTCTTTAACATACACTGCAGATTTTGCAAAAAACTTTATACCCTTAATAGAAACACATAATTATGGGTTATATCACATGACAAATAAAGGTCATTGTAGTCGGTATGATTTAGCAAGAAAGATTTTTGATGTGCTTGGAGTTGATGATATTGTTTTAAACGCAGTAAGTTCTGATTCATATCCAAAAGAAAATTATAATGCTTTTTCTTCAACACCAATTCCAGCATCAAGACCAAATTCTGAGGCAATGAAAAATTATAAGTTAGATTTGATGGGATTAAATAATATGAAACCTTGGGAAGATGCGGTTGAGGATTACGTGAAAAAAAATTTCTCGAACAATAAAATTAAGATAAATTAATTTTGTTTTTGATATTTAAGATGGAAATGTTTATATAAGTGATTAATTTTAGATAACTATGCAAGGTTATACAACTGTTTCAATACCCAAACCATTAGCTGATAAGATAAAAAAAAGAATAGTTAAAACTGGATTTAGTTCCGTTTCTGATTATGTTACTTATGTTCTAAGGGAGATAATATCCAACATTGAAGAAAAAGGGAAGAAAGAAATTTTTTCTAAAGAAGAAGAAGAGCTTATAAGAAGAAGGTTAAAGGGATTAGGTTATTAATTTTTTAAAGGAAAAGATTTATAAATCTTAATTATTAGTAATTATATATCATTAAGAATAAAAATGGATCATTTAGACGAACTTGAAAATAAGAGTATATACATTATTAGAGAAGCATACTATCAATTCAAAAATATAGCTGCGTTATGGAGTATCGGCAAAGATTCAACTACTTTGGTTTGGTTAATAAGGAAAGCTTTTTTTGGTAAGATTCCTTTTCCATTGGTTCATATTGATACAGGTCATAAATTTCTGGAGATGTACGAATTTAGAGATAAATATGCTAAGGAGTGGGGTGCTAATTTAATTATTGGAAAAAATGAAGAAGCGATTAAACGTGGAGTAATTTGTAAACCAGGGGATACGAATGAATGTAGTGTTGAACTTAAAACAAAGGGATTGCAACAAACAATACAAAAATATGGATTTAAAGCGTTATTACTTGGAATAAGAAGAGATGAACATGGGATAAGAGCTAAAGAGCGCTATTTTTCTCCTAGAGATGAATCTTTTAAATGGGATTATAAAAATCAACCGGCAGAATTATGGGATCAATATAAATCAAAATCAGATGATAATACCCATATTAGAGTACACCCATTATTGCATTGGACAGAGTTGGATATTTGGGAATATATAAAACGAGAGAATATTCCAATAAATATATTATATTTTGCAAAAAACGGAAAAAGATTTAGAAGTTTAGGTTGTGCTCCCTCAACTTCCCCTGTTGATAGTAATGCAGATACCGTTGATAAAATAATTGAAGAATTAAAAACAACTAAAGTGGCAGAAAGATCTGGAAGGGCGTTAGATAAAGAAAGTATGTATCAAATGCAAAAATTAAGAGCAATGGGATATATGTAATATGACAGAAAAAACAATCAGATATACAATCTTATTAATATTTGCGTTTTTAGCTGAACTAATAGATGGCGGATTAGGAATGGGATATGGGGTTAGTTTAACTTCATTGTTATTATCTATTGGGTTAGGCACAGCTTTAGCAAGTGCGAGTGTTCATATCTCAGAAGTTTTTACAACTTTAGTTTCAGGAATTTCACATTTTAAGATAGGTAATTTTGATAAAAAAATATTTAAGTATTTAACAATTACCGGGGTAATTGGAGGAGTTTTAGGAGCTTATGTTGCCGTTAAATTACAAGATTTAAAATTCATTAAACCTTTAATTGCCGGTATATTGTTAATATTTGGATTTATAATAATTATAAAATTCTTAAAGAAAAGACAAGAAACAGAATATCTACAACCAAGAATAAGAAGACTTGCACCTTTAGGATTTATAGCGGCATTTGTGGACGCAATTGGTGGAGGGGGTTGGGGGCCAATAACAACACCGGCTTTGATTGCCACAAACACTCATCCAAAAAAAGCAATTGGCTCAGTTAATTTCGCAGAATTTTTTGTTACATTAGCAATCTCAATAACATTTTTATTAACTTTAGAGAATATTGATTTTAAAATAATCATTCCGATTATTATTGGAGGACTAATCTCTGCACCAATAGCAGCTTTAGTAACTAGAAGATTAAATCACAAGATACTGGGGATATTGGTTGGATTATTTATAATATTTTTAAGTATAAGAACAATATTAATAGCAACGGGCATTGGATTTTTATTCTAAAATGAAAGAAGAACAGGTAAAAATTGTTATAACGGGACATATAGATCACGGCAAATCTACATTAATTGGAAGACTTCTATATGATACAAATTCTTTGCCAGAAGATAAGATGAAAGAGATTAAAAATGTCTCTCAAAGTTTGGGAAGACAAATAGAGTTTGCATATGTTATAGATAATTTAGAAGAAGAAAGAGAACAACAATTAACAATTGATACGGCCCAATTATTTTTTAAAACAGATAAAAGAAAGTATGTTATAATCGATTCTCCGGGACATAAAGAGTTTATTAAAAATATGATTACAGGTGCTTCACAAGCCGATTTAGCAATATTGTTGTTAGATGCAAATGAAGGAATTATGGATCAGACAAAACGACACCCTTACATAATAAAGATGCTTGGAATAAATAATTTAATTGTTGTTATAAACAAAATGGATTTAGTTTGTTATGATTCTGATAAATTTGAAAAAATGAAAGAATTGATTTTAAATACCCTACTAAAAATAGATTTAGTTCCAGACTATATAATTCCAATTTCAGCGTCAAATGGAGAAAATATTTTAAAAAAATCCGATAATATGAAATGGTATGATGGGTTAACAATTCTAGAAGCATTAGATAAATTTGAACTTAATCATGATGAAAAAACCCACTTTAGGTTTCCAATACAAGACATTTATGAATTGGATGATAAAAAAATCTTAGCTGGAAAGATTTTATCCGGAACTATTAAAGTTGATGACGTTGTTAATATTCTTCCAGTAAACAAAGTCTCAAGAATAAAAAGTATAGAAACTTTTAATTCAAAAAAAGAATATGCTACAACTGGAGAAAATATTGGTTTAACCCTATATGATGATGAGAATATCGAAGCAGGAATGATTTTGTCAGATAACAAAATACCTCTAATAAAAAAAGAGTTTGAAGCTAGATTGTTCTGGCTTTCAAATAAAGATTTAAAAGTTGGAGAAGAATTAATCATTAAGTGTGCGACACAAGAATCAAAATGCATAATAAAAAAAATAAACGAGAGAATTGATTCTTCCAATCTGGAGATAATCGAGAGGGATGCTAAAATTTTGAAGGATACTGAAGTTGGAGAAGTCATAATAGAATCAGAAAAAGATCTAGTCTTAGAAAATTTTAATGAAACCCCTGAATTAGGGAGATTTGTTATCATAAAAGGTTATGATACGGCCGGTGCAGGAATAATAGCTAATTAAAACAATCAATAATTTTTCCATCTAAATCTTCAGGTGGAGCAATTTCAAGAATATGTAATATGGTTGGAACAATGTCTAAAAGATTAGCTTCAATTTCACAACCTTTTTTTATTTCTTCTCCCTTTATAAATAAGATTCCATTATCTCTATGCTCACCAGATCTATAATTTGTATTTTCATCAAAATAACTAATCAATTTTTCTCCAAATCCCTCACTAAGGATATACCCTTCTTCCGTAACTATAAATATATCTGGTGCGTTTTTAATATACCCCCCATTATATAATTCTTTAGAAGTATAAACTTTTTTTATTATTTTTTTCCCATTATCTTCCAATTTAAGCAATTCTAGTTTTAGATTCTCTATAAATTGATTATATTCTTCCTCTTTTAAAAAACCGTTCGATTCTCTACCAATTAGATTTATTAAAATATGTTGTCCGGAATAAGAATCAAAATATGCTTTTGTATTACCCCAATCAATCTCTGTAATGTTTGGTAAATTTGATGGAATTATTTTTTTTAGGTTGTATCTGAATTTGCTTGGTAATCTAGGAATTAGATGTTTTATTCTTAGAGAATAAACTATTTTTATTAAAATTGATCTCAAATTAATGTTTTTTTTGTTGTTCTCTCTTAATTTCAAAAATCCCTTTTCTAATAAGAAATTATTGATAAAAACCTGTTTATAAAGTGGACCGAATCCATGATCAGAGACTATAAAAAAGATTGTGTTTTCATCTATTTTTTCTATAATCTCTCCAATAATTTTATCTAACCTTTTATAATAATCCTTTATCGCATTTTCATATTTATTTTCTTTTACATAATGGGGATGATTTGTATCCATATACTTCCAGAAATAATGTTGTAGCCTATCTATATCCTCAAAAACTGTAACAAATAAATCCCATTGTTCATTTTTCATTAGAAACATAATTAGATTTTTATAATCTTCAGTTATTTTATATAAATCATCTAAGAATTTATCATATCTCTTGTATTCTAGGTTGTTCCAATCAATTCCCGTTTTATAATCCGGAAATAAACTTAGAATTTTATCCTTGAAATCTTTTGGATAAGTAAAATCATATTTTAAAGATGGAGTATCCCCCCCACATATCATTATACCATTAAATGGTTGAGGGGGGTAAGTTGCAGGTAGATTTAAAATAACCGACCTTTTATCGTGATTAGAAAGGATATCCCAGATTGCTCCTGTTTTTCTATCATTAGACCTTACTAATTCTTTATTATAATTTTTAAATTTAAAAAAGTCAAAGATATTGTGTTTACCTGGATTCTTTCCAGTAGAAAAAGATGTCCAAGCCGGGAGAGTTAACATTGGAATAATAGTATGTAAATAACCACTTGTTCCGTTTCTAATTATTTTAGAGAAATTTGGAAGATCCTCTTTCCACTTTTTAATCAAATCTAAACTTCCACCATCTATACCCATAATGAAAACTTTTTTCATACAACCCTTTAAATAACGTTAATTTTATAAGTTTATTTAAAATATAAAAGAATATGAGAACATCAAATAATAACTATATAAATAGCAAGGATGGCGGACTTCTGAAAAAAGTGTATTATATCAAAATAGAAAGCGAAAATATTAAATTTCAATTTATTAGGAACTTGTATTATTATCTTATTGCATCAAAAAATTATGAAAAAATAGACGATAAAAAAAGAAATCTCATTGAAAGATATGGGTTATCTAATTTAGAAATAAAGCTAATGTCCGATTTTAGGCCCGTTTCAGCTCCACTTATTTAAATTGATTGAACATAAATTTAATTAAAAGTATGCTTAAAAAAGTTTATAAAGAATTATATTTTAAACCAAATATGGGTTAATGAAAATGATGAAAAATGTTTCTTTTATAATCCCAAATTATAACGGGGAAAAAACGATTAGTCTAGTTATAAATTCCATACTTAATCAAATTTATGAAGGTGGAAAAAAAGAAATTATTATTGTAGATGATTTATCTAAAGATAATAGTTTAAATGTTCTAGAAAGGTATAAGAAAAAAATAAGATTAATAAAAAACAAAAAAAATTTAGGTGAAGTTAGAAGCACAAATAAAGGAATAAGAACTGCTAATTATGAAATAATTTGTATTATCTTATGTGATTATATTTTGGATTCAAAAAAATGGTTAAAAAAAATGGTTGACGCATTGAACTCATCAAAAAATGTGGGGATGGTTGGAACAAACATAATATTACCAAGGAATACCTGGAAAGAATATAAATTTTGGGATAAGGTGGTTCTTTCTCCCGTATTTTATAAAGAATCTAAAGGGAAGATAAAAGAAGGAAAGCCAGTTATGTTTAAAAAGGTAATTTTTGACAAATTGGGGTTATATGATGAAAGCTATAAAATGGGTGCAGATACTGATATGCGTTTAAATATTTTAAAAAACGGATATAAACTGGTTAACACTGAAACTAAGTTATTACATTACCACGGATTTTATGGATTAACAGCTAAACAACAAATATTTAAAAAATCATTACCTTTAACAGAAGCAGCTGGTGTAATATTTAGAAGATATGGTTTTGTAGATACTATATATTGGAGTTTTTGGAATCCAATAACTTCAACAATATTATACATTGGACTTTTTGTGCCCTATTTAAGATATATCTCCTTATTTTTTATATTAACTGCATCAGGCTATTACACTTTTTTAAGCTCTAAATACAATAAAGATATTAGACTTATTTTAGTTCCATTTTTTAAGATAATTAAAGATATTATTAGCCTATTTGGTTTTTGGAAAGGGTTCCTGACAAATAAGCAAACATTTTAAAATGTCTATATTTTTGAATTGGAGTACACAAAAATGAAAATATTAGTAACTGGTGGGGCTGGTTTTATAGGAAGTCAGATCGTAGACTCTTATATAGATAGCGGTCACGATGTTGTTATTTTAGACAATTTATCAAGTGGTAAAAAGGAGTTTATCAATAAAAAAGCAAGATTTTATTATTTAGATATTTTAGATAAAAAATTAGAAAAAATATTTGAAAAAGAAAATTTTGATGTTGTTAATCATCATGCCGCTCAAATGAATGTAAGGCGTTCTGTAGAAGATCCTTTGTACGACTCTAAAATTAATATTCTTGGAACATTAAATATTTTAGAAAATTGTCTTAAATATAATATAAAAAAAATCATATTTGCATCCTCCGGTGGAGCAGTTTATGGAGATCAAAAAATTTATCCTATTAAAGAAGAATTTGAAAGAAAACCAAATTCACCATATGGGATGTCAAAGAAATTTTGTGAAGATTATTTATCCTATTTTAACAGGAATTATGGATTAAAATTTGTCTCTTTGAGATATCCAAATGTCTATGGTCCGAGACAAAATCCATATGGGGAAGCAGGGGTTGTTTCTGTTTTTCTTTCTTTATTGATTAAGGGTAATAATGTTACAATTTATGGAGATGGTGAACAAATCAGAGATTATATCTTTATTAATGATGTTGTAGCAGCAAATAATTTTGCATTACATAAAGGAAAAAATGATTTTATCAATATTGGAACTGGAGTTCCAATAAGTGTTAATGAGATTTATAAAAAATTAAAGACTATAACAAACTCCAAAGGAAAAACAACTCATGTGAAAAAAAAAGTAGGAGATGTTTTGATTAATTATTTAAATTCTGAAAAAGCCAAAAAAATTCTCGGTTGGGAACCGAAAGTTTCAATAGATGAAGGCCTTAGACTGACTTATAAATGGTTTGAGAGTAATCTATAGAATCTTTTTATAACCTTCTATTGTTTTTTTAGCTACCTTATCCCACAAGAAATTTTTCTTAACATGCTCTCTTAAATCGTTACTTTTTTCAGTCTTATATGCTTTTAATAGTTTATTTCTAATATCATTTATATCTTCAGGATTTACATAAAAAGCGTGATTTGCATAATAATCTTTTGTACTCCCTCTTTCTGTTATAACAACATTTGCACCAGCTAGCCCTGCTTCTAACCCTACCAATCCAGGAGTTTCATAATCAGCAGGTAATGTAACAACTTTTGCAGTAGCATAAGCTGATTCTAATAATTTAGATTCATGCGGCATTTGTCCAAGAAAATGTACTTTTTTTGTTGCCTCTCTTTTACATTTTTCAAAGTATAATTGTTGATCTGGTTCAGCTTTTCCAATAATAACTAAATCTATTTCAGTATTTTTTAATGATCTTATTAAGTTCAAAACATTTTTTCTTATATCTATCCTTCCGACGTATAAAATAAAATCTTTTAATCCATATTTTTTATAAAATAAACTTGGTTTTGCATACATAAATCTTTCATCGACCCCATGGGGAACTGGAAATATTTTTTCTTTTGAAACTTTAAAATTTTTAATTAGAAAATTTCCTTCCATCCAAGTATCCGGAAATAAAATGCTACTTTGATTTAACATCTTTTTAACCTTTGAAAAATTTTGAAAATATTTATTCAATAAATTATAAGCAATTTGCTTAGTCTTTGTTTTAATAGGAATTGCACTTTTTAGAATATAAGGGATGCTATGAAAATCATAGATTGTTGTTAATGCAACTGGAACTTTTTGAGAATAAGCTGAATTGATAACATCGTAACAAACACTTGCCGTTCCAACATTATGTAAAATATCATAATCTGAAATTTTATCTTTCCAATAATCAAATAATTTAACATTAATTCCTTCTTTTTCTAAGTATTCTGCTGTTTTTAGTGCAACCATTCCCCCGCCTCCAATTGCTTGGAAAGAGGTTGGCATTGTATTCATTAAAACTTTCATAAGATTTAATCAATAGATAGTTATTTAAAATTATTTATACAAATAATCTTAAATTAACCTTTAATCTATTTTCCTTATATTGTTTATACATAATTAATGATTGTAAAGCAAACATTGTAACCCAAGAATTCAAATGATTTGTTCTTTTTTCTTTTAATGTTTTATAATCAACATCATATCCATAAAAGAATCCACCCTTTTGTGTTCCTTCTTTTTTATACTGAAATTTCATTAATCTCTTAGCAAGTTTATCAATTTTTTTCTTATAATTTTTATTTAGCAAACCCATATTTGAGAATATAACTCCTAACCTCAATGTTTGAGCTAAGATATCTGCCCTTTCAAATTCTACAAATTTTTCATTCACATATAAACACGGAATCCCACCATTTTCCATTTGAGAATTTAATGACCACTTAGTTGCATTTAATGCAGCATCTAAATATTTTTTATCTTTAAAGTACCATCCAGCAAATAATAACCCCTCTGCAGAATAAGAGTGTGGATGTAAATGTGTATTCCCTTCTTTAAAAGTTACAAATCTTCCATCTTCTTTTTGAAAATCTAAAATTTTATCACATAATTTTTTAGCTGCCTCTTCGTATTTTTTATCATTACTATATTTTGAAAAATTAATCAATCCTAAAATAATTTTAACATGAAAACTTCCAGATTGAGATGACCATTTTTCATCGTTTTCTAATAATCTTTTATTATTTAAATCATAATCTGGATAAATTAAACCGTCTTTCTTTTGCATTTTTAATAACAAATCTGCAATTTTTTTAGAAACTAAATAGTAATTTTCTTCGCTACTAAATTGGTATAAGTTGCTTAGTCCACTTAAAACAATTCCATTATCAAAAGATTTAACAATATTCCCACTAAAAGAATATCTTTTATCGGCATTTTTTTCATCATAATAATATCTTGTTCTTACAGCTCCAAGATTATGCAATGCTTTTTCAACCAACCACTTTGCACCTAGTTTAGCTTTGTCTAATAAAATTTCTTCTTTTTTTAAGTCATATAAATAAAGTAGCGTTGTTAGAGCATATCCAGTAATTTCAGAATAAGTATAAAAGTAGTTTTCATCATCTAAGGTATACCAAGCATTAAATCCGCCTTTAACTGGACTTTCTCCGCCAATGTTTTGTATCCCTGAGTTTAAAAGCCAATTTTTTGCGTTATAAATACAATTATCCAAATCTTTATTTCTTTCTTTAGCAAAAATTAAATTTAACATGGTCATCTATTTTGTTTAGCCCATTCAACATTTTTTCTTAATCCTTCATCTATTGAAACTTTAGGTTGCCAGTTAAATAAATTTTTAGCTTTTGTATTATCACAGCATAATCTTTGCACTTCAGATGGCCTAGGTGATAAATGAATGATCTTAGATTTACTTCCCGAGATTTCAATAATTTTTTTAGCTAAATCTATTATTTTTGTATCTTTTCCTGTTCCAAAATTTACAGCTTCTCCAATTGCTTTTTCATTCACGCCCATAATTAAAAATCCATCAACCGTGTCATCAACGTAACTTAAATCTCTTGATTGTTCTCCATCTCCATAAACGGTTATATCTTTTTCTTTTAATGCTAAATCAATAAATCTTGGAGGTGCATCATAAGTATGTCTTGGCCCATATGTATTAAATGGACGTATTATTGCAATTGGTAAATTGTAAGTATTATAGTATGAATATGCTAATCTATCTGCAGCTGCTTTACTTGCTCCATAAGGAGAACTCGGCTTCATTTCAAAACTTTCATTTATCGGAGAGTCGTAGGTTCCATATATTTCACTTGATGAAGTTAAAACAATTCGTTTTATAAATTCTTGAGGTTTCATATTCTCATCTAGGCAAGCTTGTAAAACATTTAATGTTCCTGTAACATTTGCATCGATTACTTCTCTTGGTTGATCAAAAGATTTATTCACATAAGCTTCAGCTGCCAAATGAAAAATTATTTCTGGTTTTTCTTTTCTTATGTTTTCAATAATATCATAACTTCCAATATCACCTGAAATTATTTTTATTTTATCTTTTAAATGTGAAATGTTTTTTAATTGAACATTATGTGGTGTAATTAATGCAGACCACCTTACAAAAGCCGTAACTTGTGCACCATAATTAACCAATCTTTCAGTTAGATGACTTCCCATAAATCCATCTGCACCAGTTACTAATATTTTCTTATTTTTGTAAAATTCTTCAAAGTTATACATTTTTTTTATACCATTCAATTGTTGATTTTAATCCCTCATCTATTGAAATTCTAGGTTGCCAATTAAATAAATTTTTAGCTTTTGTATTATCACAGCAAGATCTTGGGTCTTGTCCCGGTCGTTCAGGTTTATCAATCATAACAGAATCACTATTTGTATATTTTATTATTTTTTCTGCTAATTCTCTAATTTGGATGTCTTTTCCCGTTCCAAAGTTTACAGCTTCTCCAATAGCACTTTTATCCATTCCCATAATCAAGAAAGCATCAATCATGTCATCAATATATGTAAAATCCCTTGTTGCTTTTCCTCCACCTTCTAAACCAATCTCATTATTTTTTAAAGCCAATCCAATGAACAATGGAATAGCATCTTTTGTTTTTCTTGGCCCATATGTATTAAATGGACGTATTATTGAAATTGGAATATTATAAGTTTTGAAGTAAGATTGGCAAAAAGCATCAGCTCCTACTTTACTTGCTGCATAAGGTGTATTCGGTTTAAAAGGATCGGTTTCCTTCATTGGATTTAAGTTTGTTCCATAAACAACGCAAGATGATGTAAAAACTAATCTTTCTAACTCTTTTAGTTTTCTAGAAGCTTCTAAGACATTTAATGTTCCATCTAAATTTGTTTTATTTACTTTAATTTGATCTTCTATAGAATTTTTAATGTAATCATCGGCTGCTAAATGAAAAATAATTTGAGGATTGTTATTAATAATTAATTCAGTCGTTATTTTATCAGCTATATCCCCAACCATAATCTTGTTTAACCTGCCTTTAATATTTTTTAAATCAGAATTATGAACATAAACCGAAACTAGAGCATTATAATTTAACAATCGTTCTGTCAAGTGACTTCCCATAAATCCATCTGCACCAGTTACTAATACTCTTTTTCTTTTATAAAACTCACTAAAATTTTGCATGTCTTTACCAAAGAAACGAAGTTTTAAAAACGTTATGAATAACTCAATTTCATGTCATTGATTTATAATATTTTAAGGTATCCTTTTCATTTATACAAAAATTTCAATAAGAAAATCTCTCTTTTAATTAACAAATTATTTTTTAAAATCGATAAAAATTATTTAAGAAAAAAGTTTTTAGATTTAGGATTAAAAGAAGGGATGAATGTTTATGTTCATTCATCTTTAAGCAAATTTGGGTACATTGAAGATGGAGCTAATTCAGTAATTCAAGTTTTAAACGATGTAATAAAAAATGGAACAATAATGGTGCCTACATTTACTTTCCCTAAAGATAATTTTAGTTTGGATGATTCTTGTTGGACAGGAAAATTAGCAGAAACGTTTAGAAAAAATGCAAAAAGAAGTGTTCATCTAACACATTCTGTTGCTGTAAAAGGAAAACATGAAAGTGATTTAATTAAATATCACATTAAAAGCAAAAAACCATTTGATAAAAATTCTCCTTTTGCGAAATTTGCTAAACTTGATTCTTATATTTTAATGCTTGGAACAGAAAATAACAGTATGATTCATCATGTACAAAATAATGTTAACTTTCCTAATTTGTTCTTAGAAGAGATAAAAGAGTATAAATTTGGAAATAAAATATTAAGAACTAGACTACATCATCCAAAAGGTTCAATAATTTATATTTACAATCAAAAACCCTGTTCGGATGTTTATTTTTTAGTTAGAATGTATAAAGATTTAAGATTTGAAGAAAGAAAAATTATGAAAACTGTTAAAATAGGAAAAGCAATTTGTCACTTAATTAAAACTAGAGAATTTGTTGAAGAAGCAACTAAATATTTAAAAGAAAATATAAAAAGATATAAAAATGAATATACTTCAAGGTTAAAAGAATGAAAGCAGTTAAATTTTCAGAATTAAATGTTGGAATGAAAGGAAGTATTACTAAAATTATTACTCAAGAAGATTTAGATAAATTTATTTCAATTTGTGATGATGTTAATCCAATTCATGTAAATGAAGAATTTGCAAAAAATGCTAAATTTAAAAATAAAATTGCA
Source organism: Candidatus Woesearchaeota archaeon (assembly GCA_964419925.1). Lineage (GTDB taxonomy): Archaea > Nanobdellota > Nanobdellia > SCGC-AAA011-G17 > GW2011-AR20 > JBBSXG01. Next base: position 560 of record CAYQPR010000003.1, on the reverse strand, counting down.
CATGGTATTTTAGTTTCTAGTTTAATAAGTTCGTGTGTTGGAACAAAAATGCCCGGTCCAGGTTCTGTTTGGTTAGATCAAAACTTAAGGTTCATTCTTCCGGTTTATGTTGGAGATACAATCACATGTATTTCTGAAATTATTGTTAAAGTAAATGAAAGACAGCAAGTTATTGTAAGGACAACTTGTACAAATCAGAATAACGAAGTTGTTATTGAAGGTGTCGGATTACATAAGATTTTAGAAGCTTAAACAAAAGATTTATATATTAATTCTTACTTATCTTACAAATAAGAATGGGGGTAAAAATGTCGTTAATCGAAATGAAAACAGCTAAGATAACTGAAAAAGGACAAATTGCAATTCCAAGGGATATTAGGATGTTGGAAGGATTTAAGCAGGGCAGTAAGGTAGCAATTCTTGCATTTAAGGATAAAATAGAAATAAGGCCACTAAAAAAAATAAAAGAAAGCATGTTGACTGCTCTAGCTAGCGAAAAAGTATTAGCAAGAGACTGGCTTAGTAAAGAAGAGGATGAAATGTGGAAAAACTTGTAAAAG
>CAYQPR010000002.1:0-83406 GCA_964419925.1 Candidatus Woesearchaeota archaeon | reverse complement strand
AGTTTTTGATGCATTGTCCTGAATTGCAGATATATCCGTTTGAACAATCTAACCAGGCTCCTCTATTGCAATATTGCTTTGAATTTTGAGGATTGCATGAAGGTTGTACACACCCTTCTTTCGTGTCTATGCATTGTCCATTGCTACAAAATTGATCGAAGTTGCAATTTATTGAAGGCCCCCAGGTAACATTTCCAATTGCAACACTTTGGCATATTTGATAAGAATAAAGGTCATAACATCTTCTACTTCCTTCTTTACATTGTCCCGGAGCAAGTGCTAGTGTTGTTATTTTATTATCATCAAAAAATGTTTCTTTAAATTTATTTAAAAAATCTTTAAGTGTTAAAACATTAGTTGCATCAACAATACTCAATGATAAAATTAAAATTACTAAAACAACAATAAACCCTCTTTTTTTCATTGAGGATAAATGGATTAAATTATTTATATAATTATTGTTTTAAATAAAAAAAAGAAAAAATAAGATTAATGTTTCATTAATCCTTTTAGGTCATCTACTATTTCTCTACCTTCACCTTTTAGAGCTCCACCAAGTCCTATTCCTAAAGCAATCGCAATTCCAACTGCTAATGCTCCCATCAATAAGTACCATGTGTTTTCTAAAATGTTTACATTCACACCGATTTGTTGTAATGCAATGACTAAAACAATGAAGTAAACTACTATTTTAGTTAATTTGCTGAAGAATTTTACTCCTTTAGTTGAAGTATGCTCCTCAATCTTCATTGAGATAAAGTGTGCCAATGCTACACCAAAAATTACAACTAAACCTGCTACGATGACATTTGGTAACCATAATACAAATTCTCTTAATAGAACACTTAATGTTCCTAACTGCAACACACTCTCATCTGTTGCTGCAACCATAAATATTAAGAAAACATACCATTTAGTTACCTCTCCCAATAAACTTGGAAGATTAAAATGACCTACAGATTTTGAGAATTTAGATTTTACTAAATAATTATCTAATCCTGCTTTTTCTAATAAAACCCTCACCAAGTGTCCGATTCCAAGAGCTATAAAGTAGCCTATAATTAAAATAATTATTGCTGCGATAATACCTGGAAGTACGGTAACAAAACCATTCCACAAAGTAATTAACGGGTTAAGAATAAGACCACCAGTTGCTGATAAAGCATCACTAGCCATTTAACATACACCTCCTTTTTTAAAATTTATTACTAATTTACAACTAAACAGAGATTATTTAAATACCTTTCTATTCATTTTATTAATTTTTAAGTAGTTAGAATTTCGTAAAGCTTTTGACTTTTTATTTTGATTTCTTCTAACGTTAGATTTTCTAATTCGCCAGCCCAAACCAACCATTTATCTGCTTCTTTTTTATGTAAATAATAATTTGGAACAATTTCAACTTTTCTTTTTTCAGGTTTATAGTATAGGGTTGCTACTTTAATCTCTTTAGTTGTTTCTTCAAGTTCCTTAACAACACGGTTAATACTTTTTCCAGTATCAAAAACCTCATCAACAATTAATATTTTATCTTCTTTTGAAATCACTTTTTTTAGACTTTCCATACCAAAAAGTTCTACATCATCTAAAGCATTCTCCTTATCATAATGTTCGGTTTTTAATGGGTAGCTTGGAATTTTAATTCCTTTAAATCGATAATACTCATCTATTCTGAAAGAAACTTCAGCACCCCAGCGCCATAATCCAACTATTTTTGTTGGAATATATTTTGAATTATAAATCAATCTTCCTAATCTAAATGAGTCTAGAGAGAACTCTTCATCCCCTATAAATTCCTTCACCATTCTATTTTTACTATAAAAAAGTTTATTAATCTTTAGTATAATTATTAATTATAATGAAAGAGGCGTTAACATTTGATGATGTATTATTAGTACCTAAAAAATCAAACATAAATTCTAGAAAAGAAATTTCATTGAAAACTAGATTAAGTAAAAATATTTCTTTAAGTATTCCTTTGGTAAGTGGAACAATGGATACGGTTACTGAATCAAATATGGCAATCACTTTAGCAAAAATGGGTGGAATTGGATTTATACATCGTTTTTTAACAATTGAACAACAAGCAAATGAAGTTATGAAAGTAAAAAGGGCTGAAAATTTGATTATTGAAAATCCTTTTACTTTAAATTTAAATTCTAAGTTAAAAGATGTTAAGTTTTTGATGAATGAAAACGATGTTTCTGGAATTCCAATTATTGAAAATAATAAGTTAATGGGGATTATAACAAAAAGGGATATTTTGTTTGAAGATGATTTAGAAAAAAATGTTGAAGAAATTATGACAAAAGATTTGATTACGGCCCCTTTAGGAACAAGTTTAGAAGTTGCACAGGAGATTCTAAATAGAAATAAAATTGAAAAACTTCCGATTGTCGATGAAAATAAAAAATTACACGGGTTAATCACATCTTCAGACATTTTGAAAATAAAGAACTACCCTCATTCTAGCAAAGATAAAAAAGGAAGATTAATGGTCGGAGCTGCAATTGGTGTTAAAGACTATCTTGAAAGAGCAAGAAGTTTGTTACATGCTGGAGCTGATGTTTTGATAATTGATGTTGCACATGGACATTCTGAAAATGTAATTAAAGTTATTAAGGAAATTAAAAATGAGTTTGACTGTGAATTAATTGCTGGAAATGTTGCTACAAAAGAAGGAACTGAAGATTTAATCTCGGCTGGAGCAGATGCTATTAAAGTTGGAATTGGAAATGGGAGAATATGTGTTACTAGGTTGGTTAGTGGGGCAGGAGTTCCTCAACTTACTGCGTTAATAGATTGTTATGAAGTTGCTTCAAAGTATAATATTCCGATAATTGCTGATGGTGGAACTGGCGGATTAAGTGGAAATATCGTAAAGTGTTTGGCTGCTGGAGCTTCTACAGTTATGTTGCATGGAACTTTAGCGGGAACTGAAGAAAGTCCGGGTGTTGTGATAAGGAAAAACGGCGGAAAATATAAACTTTATAGGGGGATGGCGAGTGTAACTGCAAATATTGCTAAAAAAGAGGTTGACAAAAAGAGTTTAATTGATCAAGATGAGATTGATGAAATAACTGCTGAAGGTGTAGAATCATTAGTTCCATATAAAGGAAAAGCTTCTGAAATAATAAAACAATTATTAGGCGGGGTAAAATCTGGATTAAATTATATTGGGGCTAAAAATTTTGAAGAATTAAAGAAAAATGCAGAATTCATAAGGGTAACTGAATCCGGTATTAAAGAAAGTAAACCCCATCATGTTGAAGTAATATGACAATTTATTTTATAACTGGAAATGAAAATAAGTTTAGAGAAGCTAAATCCTTTATTCCAAACTTAGAACGTTTGAATTTAGAACTCAGTGAAATTCAAAGCATTGATTCAGAGGAAATAATTAAACATAAATTATTGGAAGCTAAAGAAAAACATTCTGGAAGTTTTATTGTTGAAGATACTTCATTTTATATTGATGGAATGAACGGACTACCTGGACCATTAATAAAATGGTTTGAAAAAACCATTGGATTGGAAAGCATTGCTAACTTAACATTATTATATGGGACAAAAGCAAGTGCAAAATGTGTTCTAGGAATTTATAATGAGAAAGAGATAAAATTTTTTGAAGGAATTATTAAAGGTAAAGTAGTTGATCCTATCGGAGAAAATGGTTTTGGATGGGATAAGATTTTTATTCCAGATGGATATGAAAAGACTTTTGCTGAAATGACTTCTGATGAAAAAAATGGGATAAGTATGAGAAGAATCGCTTTTGAAAAATTAAAGGATTATCTTAATAAATAGGTTTTTAAGTTTATTAATTCTATAAATACTGGGCCTATAGTCTAGCGGATAGGATAGTCGGCTTCGGATAAACTTTTAATAAAAGTTTCATCAAAAGAAGAAACCGATTAACGAGGGTTCGAATCCCTCTAGGCTCATTGAGCTTTTTTTAAAGAAAACCTCGGAAAAGAAAACTTAAATCTCTTTTTGGGTTGTGATATAATCTGGCCCGGTATAAACTTTTGGAGTTCAAGATCCTAATTCAAATCTAAGCAATCTCATCAAAACATTTATAAGAATAATAAATACTTAGGTTTATGCAAAAAAACGAAGAAGGAATAACTGTAAAAAAAGATGAAAACTTTTCTGAATGGTATTCTCAAGTTATTCAAAAAGCTGAACTAGCTGATTACTCAAGTGTTTCCGGATGTATTGTTTTTAGACCTAGATCTTATTATATTTGGGAAAATGTACAAAAATATTTAGATTTAGAATTTAAAAAAACGGGCGTTAAAAATGCTTATTTTCCTTTATTTATTCCAGAAAATTTATTGAATAAAGAAAAAGAACATGTTGAGGGTTTTACTCCAGAGGTTGCATGGGTAACTCATGCAGGGAATTCAAAATTAAACGAAAGATTGGCTGTTCGTCCAACTTCTGAAACAATTATGTACCCTCATTATTCTAAATGGATAAAAAGTTGGAAAGATCTTCCTTTAAAAATTAATCAGTGGAATAATGTAGTGCGCTGGGAATTTAAGCATCCTGTTCCGTTTTTAAGAACGAGGGAATTTTTATGGCAGGAGGGGCATAATGTTTTTGCAACAGAAAAAGAAGTTGATGAAAATACTTTGTTGATGCGCGATATTTATGAAAAAGTGCTTAAGGAAATCTATGCAGTACCTGTTCTTAGCGGGAGAAAAAGCGAGAAAGAAAAGTTTGCTGGAGCCCTTTATACTTTGAGTTTAGAGACATTATTTCCAAATGGAAAAGCGATACAATGTTGCACGAGTCATAATCTTGGACAGAATTTTAGCAAGGCATTTGATATTACATATACTGATGAAAATGAGAAAAAACAATATGCGTGGCAAAATTCATGGGGATTTACAACAAGAACTATTGGAATAATGATTGCGATGCACGGTGATGATAAAGGATTAATTGTTCCACCTAAACTAGCCGAGGTTCAAGTTGTAATTATTCCAATTTTATTTGAGAACACTAAAGAAAAAGTGATCAAAAAAGCAAATGAAATAAAAAAATCATTAAAAAATTATCGTACTTTCTTAGATGAACGTCAGGATTATTCTGCAGGATGGAAATTCAATGAGTATGAACTTAAAGGAGTTCCAATTCGTGTTGAGATTGGACCAAAAGATTTAGAAAAAGATCAAGTTGTTTTGGTTAGAAGAGATACTCTGAAAAAGGAATTCGTTAAAATTAAGGATTTAACTTCAAGAATTAATTCTCTTTTGGAAGAGATTCATGATTCTTTATACAATAAAGCAAGTAAATTACTTCATGAAAGAATTGTGTTTGTAAAAACAATTAATGATGTTAAAAAAACTATTGATTCTGGAAACATCGCTAAAGTAAATTGGTGCAATAATTCTAAATGCGAAGAAGATATAAAAGATAAAACAAATGGTGCTAAGAGTTTAAACATTTCGTTAAATGAAAGATCTAATGGAAAATGTGTTTGCGGTAATGATTCTAATTGTGTTGCTTATTTCGCAAAGTCATACTAAAGATTAATAAGATGAGTCCAATAATTAACCACCAATATTTAACGTAAACTGGTTTTTTTATGGTTAAATTAAATATTTCTTCTGAAAAATATTTGGTTCCATTTTTATCTTCATAATCTATTTTAATTAAATTTTTCTCTCTTAATGAATATCCTTTTAGGTTTATTCCTAAAATTCTTTCATTTGATAATTTTTCAAGATTATGCAAATCTTTATTATTTAATTTTATTTTTAAATTTCTAATTTCTGAATTTGTTTTTATTTTAATCTTCAGCATAATTTCATTAAAATAATCTGTTTCTTTATCATAATCTAACTCAATTTTTAATTCTGGATTTTTTATTATAACTGGACGGATAATTGCTAATTTATTTATTTCATTATTTGAGGCTATGACTATGAATGTTTTATCTTTCGGAGAAAAATCAAAATCAAGAATGTCTTTTTCTAGAGAATTTAGTTGAACTTCTTTACATTGTTTATTATAACAAACCTCTAAATCGGAAAGATATTTTTCTCCATTATTTTTAATCTCGCAATCTATTTTTCCAGATTCATTTTCATAATAATAAATTTTATCAAGATTACAGTTTAAATAAATCTTTTCTGAATATTCTTTTTCTTCTTCTTTAATCAATTGAGAAAATAATGATTCAGCTTCTTCTTTTTCTATTCTTTGATAATCTTTTGCAAAATTTAATGTTGTTGAAATTTCATTGTTAAAATTATCTCTAATTCCAATGTCGGATTTATATTTATAACCCTCTTCTAGCCCAATTGGAGATTTTATTATAAAAAAAACTTCTTTTTTTTCTTTTGGCATTAGTAAAATTTCTCTAGTATAATCTTCGACTTTTACTGGGGCTTTACTTATATGAATACTTACTGGAATATAATAATCATTCTCGTTTTTTACTATTATTTTTAAAGGAATATATGAGCTTGGTCCAACTTCATTTTTTAATAATTCTATTTCATAAGAAATTTTTTCTTTATTTAAATCAAATTTTTGAATTATTGAGCTATTTATTTTTATTCCATTAGATTTAATATCAACATTTTTTGAAAGCCATCCATAATTTATATCTGAATCTTTTACGTCTAAACTTTTTTTCATTGCAATATGTGTGCTATCAACATATCCAAATTGGCCGTAAGTTGGATCAAAAGCAACCCACCCATAACCTGGAAAATAAACTTCGGCCCATGCGTGATTTCCAAATCCATTTATTACATTAGTATAAGCTTGTCCAGTTACGAATCTTGCTGGAACATTTAATGAGCGAAGCATTGCGACAAATAAAGAGGTTATCTCATCGCAAACTCCGAATCTTTTTTCTAAAGTCCATGATGCTGTTTGAGATACTTCTGCAGTTAATGTTTCTAGACTATAATTAATGTTAGTTTTTGTCCATTTTCCGATTTTGTATGTTAATAAGAATAAATCATCTTCGCCTTGTGCAAGTTCATTTGCTTTTTCAATGATTTTTGGATCATTGCTTGTTACGGTCTCAGTTTCTTTTAAATAATCACTAAACTCATCTAGATTTTCACTTATAGGGAAATTAATTCTTTTATTAATTTTTTTAAAATTAATTTTTGTTAATTCTTCTGAATAAACCTTAAATTTTAAGTCTTGATTCGGATTTTCCCATTTCATGTATATAGAATTCTTTGAGAAATCTTCTTGTGTTTCTGGATCCGTTATAATTTTATAAGATGTTTCTTGGAACTCACTATTTTCTGGAAAAAGAGTTAGATTTGCATAAACATAATTTATCCTTTGACTTCCATCTTGATAATCTAGATGAAAATTTGATGAAATCTCAGTTTTTATTTTTAAGCTACTGTAATCGTTTAGTTCTTGAGAGCTTACACTTGCGATTAATATTAAAAATAAAATAATTACCTCTTTTTTCATTAATGCTTTAAAAATATTTTTGTTTATATAATTATTGATTTAAAAAAAGAAAAAAAATTAAGAATTCTTTATAGTTACTTTAGCTTTTACTTGTTGGTCTGGAATACTTATTCGAACTCTATCTTCTGCACCATTTGTTTTTGGGTTATATATTCTAGTTCCATATTTTGTTTCAAAGTTCAAGCAATAGGTCATTGAATCACAATATTCTAGTTCTCCTGCTTCTTCAACTGATTTTAAATAAGAATCATCAAGGATGCGGTGTTTTATTGGAATCCCTTTTCCTTTGTCGATGAATTTGTAAATCAATAAAAATGAAGATAAACCATCTGCATCATCATCAAAGAATATTAATGGGTTTGATGAATTTTCTAAATAAGGCTTAATTTTATCTAAGGCAATCATAAATTTGTTTATTTATAGACTTTGTCATTTAAATAATTAAAGATTTTTCATAAAAATACTATCGATCTCCTACCGCTTGAAACTTTCTCACTTGGTCTGTACCAACTGAGACAACATATAAATTGAAATTCTCATCGGTAGTCATGGCTATAGCTGAGCCAAAATAATCACCGGGATTAGACAAATCTCTTAGGTTCCACTGTCCTACAGCCGTTCCATCATTTGCATATTTAACGAAAGAATCTCTATGCATATTTGTAATATAGAGGTATCCTTGACTGTCAACTGTAATTGTATCCGCATAGCCTCCTGGGACCGTCCATCCACGGATAAAAGAACCGTTAGAAGAATATTTATATAACACTCCTTGTTGATAAGGTATCACATAAATAGAACCGTCTTTTCCGAAAGCTTTTGGACCAAGATACATAGGTATCGTAGATAAATTACCATTACTAGAGTTATAACGATGTAACGTATACCATCCACTAATGTATAAAATATCCTTGGAATCAAATCCCATGGCAGGAAGATCATAATACTCAGTTTGTGGTAATTCTATTGATTTTATAAACGTCCAATTTTTTGTAAACACATTAACTCTGGCACCATCTTCCCTTAAATAGATCTCATTTTGCGAGTCTACGGCAACACTTGACGTATATACATCTAATTTGGATAGGTAATGCCCATTAGAGTTGAAAGCTAAGATATTACGAAGTGTTCTATCACCAACATATATAACCCCTTCCTTAGATATAGCAATACTATCGGGATGATCTAGCAAATTTCTTCCGAAAGTGGTTGATATTACATAATTTGGAGTTATTATGAATCCAGCCGATTTATTGTTTTGTGTAAACAACCAGTTATAGTTATTAGAAGCATCGTAGACTTGACAATTCCAAGCATAATTTCCAAGTTTCATAAATTGTTTAGTAAATGTTACATTTGCAGATTTTCCATTTATGTATCTTATTTCATCAATAATAAATTTATTTTTATTTGGTGAGGTAATCCAGAATACAACTTTCTTTAATTCAGAATCATCTCTAACTCCACACGTAAAATTAATTGACCTATTTGTTACAAAAATTGAATTTGCTTCAGGAGTGTAAAAATCAATCAATGGTTTAATATTATCTCTTTTTTGTAGATCACCATTTGGACATACTTCACCAAAACATGGTTTTTTTGCACCAATCGGTTCTATTTGACATGAACTTATTAAAAATAAACTAAGAATCAAAAAAACACTTAAATATATTATTTTTTTATTCAATTTTATCACCTCAACGATTATTTTTAATGTTAAAATAGTAAATGAACTAGGATATATATATATATGTCGGTTTTAATTTTTTATTAAATGTTCTAATTTATCAATAAACTCTTTAAAATCTTCTTTATTTATATTTCCACCGCAAGCATGATCATGACCACCTGCATAACCTTTTAATCCTTCTAAAGCTTTTTTTATTAAACCTGGAAGAATTATCTTTCCTTTGTAGTCTGATCTTATACTTATCTTCATCATATCATTTTTTTCTCTTGCAATTATTATTATCTTATTTGGAAATTTATATATTAATTCATTTGCTAGAACTCCCGTGTAACTTGTATCTCTTATCGTATAAGTATATAAGAAGATTTTTTTGTAAGCGATATGATTTTTAACTGCATCGTCTAATATTCTTTCATATTCTTTGTTTAATTTTTCAAATTTTTTGTAAACAAATTTCCCTCTCGGTGTTGTTTGATCGATTAATTCGTAAGGATTATCAATTTTTGTTAAAATACTAATGCATTTTTTTACATCATCATTTTTTATATGTAAAATAAAAGTAAATAGTTTTGAAAGCAATCCAATTTTTGTATTAAAGATTACATCAGGAGGATCTTTATATTTTTTTTCAGATAAATCTTTATATTCTTTACAAAACTCTTCATGTAGTTCTAAACTCCAGTCTGCAACAATTCCTGTCATTGCAACCCATAGGTTTTCTTTAACCAATTGATAACACCAGTAAGAAGTAGGGTATGGTTTTTCTTTAAAATAATAAGGATTAAAATGCTTAACTCCTTTAACTTCTTCAATAGGATGGTGATCAATCCAGATAACTGGAACGTTTATTTTATCAACAAAATCTTGACTTATCCCATGTTTATCTAAAACTAATATTAGATCAGGTTTATAGTAATCAACAGATTTAAGATAAGAATCATCTAAAACGTTATTTTTTATAGGAATTCCTTTACCTTTATCAAAATGTTTTCTAATTAAAAGAAAAGAGGCTAATCCATCCGCGTCATCATCAAAAAAAATTAATGGATTTAGAGAGTTGTCCAAGTATTTATTGATCTCATCTAATGTAATCATAAAAATGGGCTAATCTTCTGTTATTTATTCCTTTTGGTTAATTACTTTGCCTTTTTTACTAAGTTTATTGAACTAACTAAAGCCCAAATCCAAGCAGCAATCATTATTGGAATGCCTATAAAAAAAGCAAGAATCAAAGGAATTCCTATGATAAACAAAACTAATTGCCAAATTCCTGTTTTTGTATCTCCAACAAAGATAGTTCCTAATCCCGGTAAAACCAAAACATTTAGAATAAAACCAGCAATTGCTAAACCTTGTGTTACCATATTTGTGAGAACTAATTTAATTATTTAAACTTATTGTTTTCTTCTCATCCTATTTGCTCTTTCACTTGGGCGCATTTTCTCGTAACCCTTTCCTTTGCCTAAAAGAGATCTTGAACGTTTACCTGAAGTAGTTAATCCTCTATAAACTCTTCCTCTTTGAGAAGCTAATCCAGAAATTTCAGGATACTTTTTACCAATCTCTCTATCGATTAAAATTACTTCAAAGAAATAATATCTTCCATCTTTTGCTAAGAAATAAGAATTAACAACTTCACAATTTGGATATTTTTTATTAGCTCTTTGCTCTGCAATCCACTTATAATTCATTTCTAAAACAAGTTTTCTTCTTGTATTTTTTGATTTTCTACCCGAACTTATTCTTGGACGCATATGTCCGCCACGTAATAATTTAACTCTAACAACGACGTATCCTTGTTTTGCTTTATACCCCACTCTATGTGCTTTATCTAATCTAACAGGGTATTCTACCCTTACAACAGAATTACCTTTTCTCCATTCAATTAATCTTGGCCTGATTATGCTTTTTAATTTATCATGATCTTGCCACAATTCTTTTAAGTATTTTTGGTAACCCATATTTTTAGTTTAAAACTTTGATTTAAAAAACTTTCCTTATTCATCAAAGTCCGAACGCAAGGTATTTAAATTTATTTGTTTCTTATTTTCTTATGAATATAATAAGTAATCTATTCAAGATGGTATTGGGCGTTGTTTTAATGTTTGTAGCGTTGTACTTAAGTATAACATACAATTCTTATGGATGGTGGACAGCGACTTTAAGCTTGATCAAAGGTGGAATTGTTATTTTTGCTGTTTTGATTGGCTTGGTGTTGTTACTTGTCGGATTTAGTGACCTTAAGAATGCTCAATAAAAAACAGAAGCTTGAATTGCAGGAATTGGAATTAATATTCGATATGCAACCTTTTGAAGAGTTGCTTGAGGATGAAATTTATCCTGCTTCTTGATTATTTTTTACGTTTATTTTTTTTGGTAGAAGTTTTTTTAACTTTCTTTTTACTTTTTTTAACTTTCTTTTTAATAACTTTTTTACCCTTTTTCTTCCCTTTTTTAACTTTCTTATGTTTTTTTGATTTAACACTTTTTTTCTTTGAAACTTTCTTTTTAGCTTCTACTTTAACTTCTCTCTTAATTTCTAAAGGTTTGTTTAATTCCTCTAATTCTTGATTTATTTTTATTATTTTTAAATCAATTTCGTTTATTTTTTTAGCAGAATCTTCTTGTTTCAAAATACTTTCACATTCTGGACAAGTATAATTATTTTCTAAAGCCTCTTCTAATTCCCATCTGACACAGCCATTTGGGCAGGAATAATATTTTTGATCTTTTTCTTTTTCTAATTCAATACTTAATCTTTCAAGTTCTTTTTCTTTGTTTGATTTTAATAAATCTCTTGAATGAGTAAAGTTAAATGTCCAATAGTAAATGTACCATCCCTTTTCACGATCTTTTTTTCTTGTTGAATAAACTAAATTGCGAGCGTTTAATTTGTATAATATGTTTCTGACTTGGTTAATGTTTAATTTGAGGTCTTCCGCTAAATCAAATTCAGAGATATTATCATTCTCTTTTAAAATTTTTAATAATTTTATAGCATCCTTACCACCTATCTCGCTTATGAACTCTTCAAGTATTGTCAAAAATTCCATTACAACTTGCTATATTGATGTATTTAAAAATCTTTTTATAGTAGTTCTTACTACAATAAAATAATCAGAAAGATTTAATAAGCTTTAAAATTAGTTTATAAAAAAAGGAGGTTGTGATTATGGCTCTATTTAAAAAAAATCAGGTTAACATTGATGCACCATCTAAAATGTCAGGTGATGATTTTCAGCTTGATGTTGAGGAGGATTTCCCTTCGTATACTCCGACGGTTGATTTTTCCAGTATTGATAGTAAAAATGTTCAGAAGCCTTTGGCTCCAAAATTCAATAAAGAAGATTTTATGGACCGGCCTTCTTCAAGTAAACCTTTATTTATAAAGATTGAAAAATATGAAGACGCTGTTAATATGCTAAATTCTATTAAAGAAAGACTAGGTCAGGCAGATGAAATCATTAATGAATTAAAACAGATAAGACAGGATGAAGATTCTAGATTGAATGAATGGGCAGACCATTTAAAGAGTATTAAAGACAAACTCTCAACAATAGATAATTCTCTTTTTGACTAAAATGAAAGCAAAAACAAAAGAGGCAAAAGAAAATCCTTTGTATATATTAGTTAATGATTCGGTTTCAGTTAGGAAAAACCTTCTTTTGTCTTCTATTGATGTGCTCAAGTCTTTAGAGTATCAAGATTCATTTAAAAAATTGAGATTGTTAAAAAATAAAAAATTTGTTGATCTAAGTAACAAAGTTAAATTAATTAGGGATGATTTGAATAAACTTATTCAATTTATGCCTGAAGTTGAGAAAAGTGCCCCTAAAAAAGAGAAAACTATTGATGAGGTCAAGGAAGATTTGGTTCTAAAAAATAATGCTAGAGACTTTGACAGGGAACTTAGAGCAATACAAGAAAAATTAGCTAAATTAGATATTTAAATACAAGCTCCGTCTTTACACGCATTGTTACATTTATACATTACACTGTCAAATTGTAACTCATTTATACAGAAAAATTCAATTACTCTATCTTTTGCTGCAGCTGTTGGTGCACACTTATCCTCAACAGATTTATAATATTTTTTATCTCTCTTTGAAATTCCACTTATTTCTCCTGCTTTGTCATATGATTTTCCATCATCACTATCTATACATTTTTTTGGAATACATTTTCCATCTTCACATAATTGCCCACTTTCACAATCTTTCCAGGAACTTTTATAGCAGTACTGTTCCGAATTTTTTTCATTGCAGGAAGGTTCATTACAATTAATCAAATCATTTTTTACCGAAACTCCTACAGGCTTGCTACATGAGCTAATTAAGAATAAAGTTATTACTAAAACTCCTAAAAATAAAATTCCTTTTGAATTTCTCACATTTTTGATATAATATTGATATATAAAAAGTTATTGTTTTCTTTTTTGATAAGGTAAATTTTATATACTTATAATTTTTATTCTTAATATGAAAATTAAATTGAGAAATTGCTTTTTTGTTTTTTTTCTTTTTATAATTATTTTTTCTTTTCCAGTAAATGCCGATAATGAGCAAAAAGCGGAACAAACTTTGCAGAATGTTAAATCTCTTTCTAGATCGACAATATCATCTTTAAATAATCAAATTGAATCCGAATTTGGAATAAAATCAGTTCGAGAAGAGTTTGTAGATTTTATTAATTTAGATCAAAGTATAAGTTGTAGAAGAGAGTACCTTGGTTTATATGATCGTGATAAGTGGGTGTATGTTGCAAGACCGAAAGATAAACTTAAAGAAATATTAAGAGATTTATATGGTGCTTCAGAAAAAGCTTCAAATAATAATTATGGAGTTCATGTTTCTCCATCAGAAGTTTACACTATTCTCATATTGGAAGGATTTTATTCTTCTTTTTATAACGGAATTAGAGACTTGTTTTGTAATCCAGACAGATGGGAAAAATTTCCGGCCGATTCATCCAGTCTAATGAGAATGCATAATCTTGGAGGTGAAATTAATAATTTAAAAATAAATGGATTTTTGAGACAAGATTTTAATAATGGAGATGAATATTTTGAATATAATTATAGGGGTAAGAAACCTGTTCAATTTGGCAAGGATTCTTCAGATTTGAATATAAAACAAGATCTGAAAAGTATAGAATATGCATTAGAGGCAGGTGCTGCAAGAATTGCCTGGAACAAATATACCTTTTTGAAAGAAGCAACCGAACTTGGAATAATTTCAAGTATAAGTGCTGAATCTGAACTAAGTGAAGAGCAAGTTATGTTTTGGACTTATTGTTATTATCAAAGACCTAGTGAAAAAACTTTTTGTTATAGGCAAATGCGTGACAATAAAAATAATTTGAATAGTTTTATTAGATTACCTGGTCAAAGTTTAGTCATTCGAAATGATGATGAATGTAAACCAATAAGGAAAATAGCAATATTTCCTGCAGCTACAGAAAAATTAATTAGGGAACTAAATGTTTTTGTCTAGGCTTCACAAATTGTTTCTCCAACGCAAACCCCTAAGTTTCTATCACAACTTGAATCGGGGCAAATTTCATCTACAGGCCGATAAGCAGTACCTTCACTATTGCAAAAGAAGCAACTTGTTTCTTTTTTTATCTGCTCATCAGGATAGCATTTACATTTTCCATCAAATAAAGAACAATAAGGAAAATCGGGATTGTTACATCTTGGATAATCAGCTTTCCAATCAGTTCCATCTTCATTGCATATTAAACATCCTCTTCTTTCTCCAGGATTGCATAAACCACATTTTCCAGATTTACAAGTTTCTCCAGAATTACATTGCTGTTCACTACCCCATTCTAAACAGCCATCATTATTATAATCATTACAAACTTCATAGTTTTCATTATCAGAACATTTAGTTGTTCCCCTTTTTATGCATTGGCTAACACAACTCATTGTATTACTTCCGCATAATCCATCCGAATTACAAGTGTCTCCTGAAGGACATTTTGAATCATCTTTATTATAGAAAACACCATATTGATCACAAACAAGACATACTGATCCAGACTTTAAACTGTTTGGAGAACATTTACATCTTGCATTAGAACTACATGAATATCCGATTGGACAATATAAATCGTTTGGAGTATAAATTCCATTTTTGTTACAAACCAAACATTCATTTTTACTTATTCTTTTTAATTTACCTTCTTTACAAGAGGTTATATCAAAATTGCTTTTTGTTTGTGTTTTACCTACTCGTTTTCCTTCAGCCAAATTTCCATTAGTATCATAAGATTTACAAGTCCATTCGTATCTCCCTGTGTTAATGTATGTTTTAGTGAATGTTACTGTAGAACTTTTTCCAACAACATTTTTTGTTTCAATTAAAGATAATGATGATCCTGGTTGTTTTACCCATAGTTCTATTTTTTCTAATCTTTTATTATCTGTTGCTGAACAACTAAAAGTTAATTCTGTATCTTCTTCTATGTTTGCAAATTCTGGTGGAGACAATAGAACAACTTTCGGTGATTCATTATCATTTTGGTTATAACATTTTCCATTCGAATTGCAACTTAGATCCGATGGGCAACCACATTGTTTACACTTATCCAATAAACTTAATTTACCATTTTCTTTTAGGCATTTAGTGCCTTTATAATCTTCATTTGTTGAGCATTGATTAAGTGAAGTTCCATCCCTACATTGTGGATAAGGACATTTTGAATCATCTTGTAAATATGAATTAACATATGCTGGATCTGGATCAATGGTATTACAACTCCAGTCATATTGTCTTCTGCATCTTTTTCCAGGATTTAAAATTGAACATTCTCCTTCAACTGTGTTATCTGCACAGTTTAGATAATTTATTTGATAAGCCGCCCCCCAACATTTTCTACCTTCATGTTTTCCGCATAAACTGGTTACATCCTTACTTAAAAATTCATTTAGTTTTCCTAAATTGAACCAGCTTCCTAAAAATCCATATCCTAAATAAATGGTATCTCCATTATACTCATCCCATGCCCACACAGACCCTTTTGGACATCCACATTTATCCGGTTCAGGTACAAATATCATTTGATTGTTTATATTTCTACAATAATAAGGTGAATTTATCGCACATTCATTTTCAGGAGTTATAAAATTCATATCATATGGTTTTCCAAATCTTAAAGGTTCTGCAGGCCAATCTCTACAAAGATTTTCTTGAGATGATAAAATACATTGGCCTGTTTTTGCACTACAACTTGATCCTGAAGGACAACCACATTTCATACAATTATCTATAAATATTCCTGAGTTTGGATCACAATATTTTTTTTCAGAATTACATAATCCAAGAGGTACAGGATCATTACCTTGACATGTTACGGCTCTATGGATAAATCCACTTTCAATAATATTAATAAAAGGCGAACGTTCTTCGACAGTAGTCCATTGAAAATTATCATTTACATCAATTGCTTTGCAACTCCACACATACATCCCTAATTCAGGAGATTTTTTTCTAAATTCTACAGTTGCACTTTTTCCAGAAACTTGTCTAATCTCATCAAGATAATATCCTGAATTTCTTCCTGGTTGACTAACCCATAATTCGACTGATTTTAGTTCAACATTATCAGAAACCTCACAAGAAATACTAAATGTTAAATTTGCTGACCTATAAGAATTATCTTCTGGCTCAATTAATATTACAACTGGTTTTTCATTATCAATTTCACATTTATCTGGAAATAAATAACTGCTTACATTTGAAACTTTGCAATATTCTCTAGGACCACAAGTTTTAAGTTTTAACATATTTTGTTTAAACTCTTCATCATAAACACATTCATAGTATTCATTTATTCCAAAACACAACTTTTCCCCAATTGTATCACATAAAGGATTTGGTTCAACCTCTATACATCTGTTTTTTAATGGTGAATCATAACAAAACGGTTTATCATTTGGACATCTTTCTTTTTTTGCTGCACTATTACAACGAGAATATTGGTCGGCGCATCTACCAACATCGCACCCGCATTCTTGAACTTCAATTGGTTTTAGGGGAAGAACTTCACAAGTTCCGGTTAATTTACATTTTCTTGTTCTTTTTCCATTTGCACAACCTTTCCAATCAGAGCAAGTCCATTTAGCACCACAATACGAAGGAGAATTTGTTTTTTTACCAATAATTTCCTTATTAAATAAATTCTCAAAAAATCCCTTGACTGAATCAAGTAAATTTTTAACATTAAACTTCGAATTATCTTCAGCTTTGACATCAATTATTGAAAATAATAATAATGTAATCAAGAAAACTAAAATAACCCTTTTTTTCATCTAGAATAAATAATAAAAAGAATATATAAAACTTACCCTACGATTGCTTTAATTCTTCTTACACAGGCTGAAACTGCTTCTTCCTTAATTATTTTAAAATGTTTTATTTCAGAAGTATTATTTACGTGAGGACCACCACAAAGTTCCATGCTATAATTTCCAATTTTATACACTGAAACAGTTTCAGGATATTTTTCTTTGAAGAATGCTATTGCTCCTTGTTTAATTGCATCATCATATTTCATCTCTATTCTTTTCACAACTAAACCTTCTTTTATTTTTTCATTAACAATATCTTCAACTTTTTTAATTTCATCTTTTGTTAATGCCTTTGGATTACTAAAATCAAATCTTAATCTTTCTTTTGTAATATTACTCCCCATCTGACCAACGTGTTTTCCTAGAACATCTCTTAAAGCTTGTTGCAATAGATGCGTTGCAGTATGCATTCTAATAACTTCAGAACTATTGTCGGCTAATCCCCCTTTAAATTTACTTTCACTTCCTTTTTTTGAAATCTCTTGATGTTCTTTAAATAATAAATTGAATCCTTCTTCATCTACTTTAAGGTTGTTTTCTTTAGCAACTTCTTTTATCATTTCTAATGGAAATCCAAATGTTGTAAATAGATTAAATGCTAATTCTTTAGAAATTATTTTTATTTTTGGAATTTCTTTTTCTAATATTTTTAATCCAGAAATCAGTGTTTTTTCAAACTTTTCTTCTTCTAAATCTAATTCATTTAAAATAAATTCTTTATTAATCTCTAGTTCAGGATAATCTTTTTTATAAATCTTTATTACAATCTCTGCAACTTCTGAAGTAAATTTATTTTTTATTCCAATTAAATGTCCATGTCGTATTGCTCTTCTAATTAATCTTCTTAGGATGTAACCATGTTCTACATTACTTGGAGGAATTTTTTCCGCTAAGATAAAAACAGAAGATCTTAGATGATCTGCTATTATTCTCTTACTTTTAATTTCATTTTTAGTGCTTAATTCATTAATTTTTTTTATCACATCTTCAAATAAATCGGTATCAAAGACACTTTCTTTATTTTCTAGAATCATTGTTGTTCTTTCTAAACCCATTCCCGTATCGACATTTTGTTGTTTCAGTTTTTCATAGCCTTTTTCGGTTTTATTGAATTCCATAAAAACATCATTCCATATTTCAATATATTTTCCGCAATTGCAACTCAGATCACAATCTACAGAACATTTTTTCTTTCCGGTATCGTAGAACATTTCTGTATCTGGACCTTGAGGACCATAACCCTTTCCACCTGCAGGCCACCAATTGTTATCTTTTCCAAAAAAGAAAATATGGTACTTTGAAATTCCTAAACTTAACCAAACTCTTTCTGATTCAATATCTTTTGGAGCATCTTTATCTCCTTTGAAACAGCTTATGAACAATTTTTCTTTTGGTATTTTTAGATTTTTAGTTAGAAACTCAAAACTGAATTTTATTGCGTCTTCTTTGAAATAATCTCCTAATGACCAGTTTCCCAACATTTGAAAAAAAGTTAAGTGAGAACTATCACCAACTTCATCGATATCATCGGTTCTTAGACATTTTTGACAATCAACTAATCTTTTGCCTTGAGGATGTTTTTGTCCTAATAAATAAGGAACTAATGGATGCATTCCCGCGGTTGTGAACAATACTGTGGGATCATTTTGTGGAATTAAACTAGAACTTGGAATAACTTTATGGCCTTTAGATTTAAAAAATTCTAAATATTTTTTCTTTAGTTCTGAGGATTGCATATGACTTATTTTTTATTAAGATTTATATAATTTACTTAAATCAAAAGGAAAGGTTTAAATATAATGAAATGTTATAAAATATTATGGAAAGTAATAAGATGATAAAAGCTTTGGTAATGTTTAATGAAGATGAGGATCAACTCCTTAATCTTATGAAAGCTAAGTATAGATTAAGGAATAAGAATGATGCTTTGCGATTGTTTCTTAAAAAGTATGGCGAGAATGAATTAGAACCTGAGTTAAGACCCGAATATCTTAGGAAGATTAGAAAAATTGAAAAAGAAGGTTACGGTAAAACATTCAATTCTATTGAAGAATTAAGAAAAAATCTGCGAATAAAATAAAAATGCCTAGACCTTATAAAACTAGTAAGAATTTTGATAGGATTCTTCAAAAATTAGAAAAGAAGGATAAACAGCTTTGTGAAAACTTGATTAATAAGATGGACGAAATTTTGAGTATTACAGACATCGAGCATTATAAAAATTTGAGAGGCAATCTAAAGGAATACAAAAGGATTCATGTTGGAAGTTTTGTTTTATTATTCAAATATGATAAAAAGAATGACTTTGTTTATTTTACTGATTTTGATCATCATGATAAAATCTATAATAATTAATGAGGTGAAATATTTTAGTTGCAATTCAAATATAAAAAATTTATTTAACAATTTCTTTTTATTTAGGATTAATTAAAGATATTTCTTGGATAAATCTTGTTTATTTCTTTTGATTCCTCTACCGATTCCACATCTTTGAATTCTTCATCATTATTAAATTCTTCATATTCACCATACCAACTAAATGGATCTTTGGTATAGTAGGTTTTATCAAATTTTAATGATGCGACTCGGCTTAACTTTCCATTAATCAACTTAAATGCCGTAAAATAATTAAAATCTCTATCTATATAATATCCTCCTTCATTCAAATATTTTTCTGCCATCTCCATCGCCTTACTCTCTGTGACATCTACACCTCGATTGTCTAAACTTATTGTGCTATCGATTATTAAAATACCTACTGTTCCTTTTTTTATTTTAATATCAAATATTGAACCATAAACATAAGTATCTAATCTTGCCAAGTCATAGATTACCCCCTCTTCTCTTTCAGTTGAGTTTACATGTATTAATAAATTGGATATTATTGTTTTTTTGTTTGGATATTTTATTGATAGATATCTTAGTATTGAGATCAGCGGATGGGCATCTACTCCAATATAATTGCTTTCCGGAAAATATTTTTGTTTAATTGAATAAGGTATCGTGTTATGTAACCCACATCCAAGTTCTAGGATAACCTTTCCATTTATTTTTTTATGTTCTCCTCTTGAAATTAATTTACTTAAAAAAAGAATTGCATGTTTATCCGGGCTTGAAGTTACAGTACATACTTCTCCGGTTATTGCTGAATTGGGTGTATCTGGAATTTCTTTAAGGATATCATTAACCTCTTGAAACAATTTCTTTAATTGATACTTATTTTTTTTGAGTTCTTCGTAATTTATAATTACTTTTTCAATTAATTGTAAAACTTTATCAAACTCTTTTTCATACATCCATGCTTGAATATTCATGGCGTGGCTGATTTTTGGATTGTGATCTTCAGCAATCTCTTTTATTATTTTTAATTCTATATCTATACTTCTTTCAAAAACATCCATGTTTCTTAAAAAACTAATTTTACATTCTTTTTCTGTCATTTCTATTTTATAATCGTAATATTCTGATAGTGATTTAAATTTGCGCATGATATCTAATAGTATGGAGATTGTGTTATGTGTAAAATCTGTTTTAAAAATGTGATTTGATATAATTTCTGATATTTGTAGTTCTGCAGAATTTACCAGAAGCCCAATATATTCTAAAAATCCTTTTTTATCTGATTTATTAATATTCCTTCTAATCTCTTGGATTAAAACTTTAAATTTTTTAAGATAATTTTGATATTGTTTTATATCCATAGCTACCCCTTTTCTAAAGCTAAAACAATTTCTTTTTTAAATCTTTGTTTTCTACTCATTTATACCCTTAAATCAACTAAATCTTTAAATATTTTAACGTCTTAGTACAATAATGGAATTCATAGCTAAAAGAGATTTTTCTAAATTAATAGCAGAATCTGGAATCATGTTTAAGATGATTAAAGAGTTAAAAAAAGAAAGTTTCTTTGGAACTTCACCACCTTCTGTATTTGTTGGAAGTAAATTATATCCTCAAGCTAATGTTGGAATATTAAGTCCTCCAAATGAGGTTGAAGATGCTTGGATGTATGATGATCCTAGATTTTGGAAAAAAGAGAATTATGATATCAATCAAATTGCTTTGTTAAGGGCTTCGTTAGTTAATTCTAGATTTCAAGTTAATATTAAAGATGCTTTGAAACAGGAGAAGTTTTTAGATGTTGCAAAAGAAATTGCTATTGCTTCTAAACCTGTTGATGTTGAGATTAATTTAACTAAAACTCCGAATATTAGTTTTGATTTTGAAAAAATTGTAATGCCTTCTGGTCCTAAAGGAAATTTAAAACAGATTAAAATTACTGAAAACATTAAGGTTGAAAATAAAGTTGATAAAGTTGTTAATGATATTGACTTGAAGGCTTCTGATGCTTTAATTTATCTATATGAAAATGGTTTTGATGAAAACGTTTTAACTAAATTTTTGAGCATTGGTGTTTTAGGTTTGAAAAAAAATAGAAAATTAGTTCCGACTAAATGGAGCATAACTGGAACCGATGACACTTTGGGAAAGAATTTAATTGAAGAAATAAAGGATTATAATCAAATTAATGAGCATAGAATCTACATTGGAAATTATTTAGGAAATTATTATTATATTTTGATGTTTCCTGAAAATTGGCAATACGAATTATTTGAAGGGTATTTACCTGGAAGTGCATGGAATTATTCTAGGGATATAAAGTTTTCAACTGATGATGAGAGTTATTATGGAAGAAAGACTTATGCTTCTAATTGTGTTGGTGGATATTATAGTTCAAGATTAGGAGTTTTAGAATATTTAAAGAAAATAAAAAAACAATCTTCTTGTTTAGTTATTAGATTTGAAACCCCTGAATATAATCTTCCTTTAGGTGTTTTTGTTGTTCGGAATGCTGCTAGAAAAACCTTGGAAAGTAATTTTTTAAGTTTTAATACAAAAGAAGAGTTATTGAACAAGACTAGGGAATTAATAAAATTAAGGTTTAATTATGAAGTTGATAATCTTTTTAAAGAAAGTAAACTGTTAAGAAGTTTAACTCAGAAAAAATTATCTTCTTTTTTTAACTAAATTAATCATCAGATAAACTAATAAAATTGTCCAGGAACCAATAAAAAACCAATATCCATAATAATTTGGAACTTGCGTTACAATATTTACTATTTGTTTTGTTGTTTCTTCCGTAGCTTTATCGGCTAAACTTGAAGCTGCACCCTGCGTTCCTTCAGGTACTTTATTAACAACATCTTGAGTGTAACTTAATGTTTTTGTTGTAAATCCATAAAATTTTTGAATAATCAATGATACCCCTGCCGATATTAAAAACAAAGGCAATAATTTCTTTAATAAGTTTGAAGAATACTTTGGTGCGATAACAATAAATTTTTTTACAACACTATAATATTCTATTTTTTTCCCTTTATCTGAATACATAAAATGTTTTGTTTCAACTAATTTACTTTTTTTTAATTGCTGTAAATTATAGTGAACTGTTGATAGAGGTAATTTTAATTCTTTAGAAATTTCTGTTTCGGATGCTTCTTCTTTATCCGCTAGAAAATTTAAAAGTTTTCTTGAAGTCGAGTTACTGATTACATTAGCTAAATCTTTTGACTTATCTTCTTCTAAGTTCACTAGGATATATTTTTCTTCGTTCATTTTTTCTTAACTATTGAAAAGATTGCACATGAAATTAAATAAGAGATTATAATTGTAGGAATTATGTTTATATTAAATACTGAATTTTTAACATATTCAAAACCGTATTCAATTGAAGATTTACATATTTGATTTAATCCACAATCAAATCTGCTTCCAAAATTGTAACCTTGAATAAAAATAATTATCTCATAAACTACTAAGATTACAAAAGTAATCATTATTTTATTTTTATTTGGTTTAAAAATTTCCATAGTTTAGATATTATTTTATTACTTATAAACCTTTATTTTGACTTCAAACCAGGTTGAAGTTATCGTATATTTTTCAATTCTTCTTTTAAATCTTTCATAGAATACTGAGATTTAAATCCTTGTCCAACTAAGTATTTTTCCATTTCGAATATACTTAATTCTGCTTGTCTTGCTGCTTCAGATAATGTTATTTTTCCTTTAACATATTTCTCTGCTGCTTTGGATTTAATCATTTCTTTATAGCCTATATTTACTAGGTTTCTTATTATTGTACTTCTATCAACAAGTTCTTCTTTGCCCATTTGATCTACTCTTTGTAAAAGTGATCTATCTAATCTTATACCTAACGGTCTATTCATTTTCT
The DNA here is from genome assembly GCA_964419925.1 of Candidatus Woesearchaeota archaeon. Taxonomy (GTDB): domain Archaea; phylum Nanobdellota; class Nanobdellia; order SCGC-AAA011-G17; family GW2011-AR20; genus JBBSXG01. Next base: position 59,671 of record CAYQPR010000002.1, on the reverse strand, counting down.
GTTAACCTCCATTAAAATATTATCAATAATAAAATCGTTGAACCAACCAATTTCTTTTAATTTTTCTAAACTTGAAATTATTTTATCCTTTGTTATTTTATTTTTGTTGTAGAGACTTAGGATTATACTTAATGTCCCAATAATCTTTATATCTAATATCATTGCTCTTTTTCTTACGTTATCGTCATCTGTGGCTAGTAAATCTGCATTTTCTTGCCAATACAATGAGACAGCTTCAGCTTCTCCGTGGTTTATATTAAGTTCGTTTGCTTTTTTTATTAAAGATATGTTTTTTATTTGTTTTTTTGTAATTTTCTTTTTTTCTATTAAACTATTTATTATTTTGGTGTCATCATAATCGGGATATTTATTAATTTCTTCATAAACTAATTCTGGAATTAATACGTCTTTAAAATATTCACAACTCTTTTCTAGAATTGAGAGTTTTGCTAAATGTATTAACACCATTGCATCCTTTACTATAATCATGTATCTTAATGTGCACAATGTAGTATATAAACTTTTCTATGATTTAAACTCAATCTGATTTAAAATCTTAATCTATAAATTTTCTCTTATAAACCTTTATTTTGACTTCAAACTACCTTAAAGTCTAAACAAAGTATATAGGCATCATTAGTTTACTATCTCTTAATTAAAACTTATGGAGGATAAAATGAAAAACAAAATAATTGCAATGTTAATGATCTTAACGGTATTAACACTACCATTAAATGTACTTGGTAGTCCAATGATTGTTAATGATCCAAGTGGAGTTATAAAAACGTATAACTCATTCGAATTAAATGAAGGTGGTAAATATAGTATTCCTGACTCTAATTTTGATATAATTTTAAATAAAGTTAGAGATTGGTATGTTATAGATGGACCTACAGATGCTAACTTAATGGCGTCAGTCGATTTACAGATATGTTCTAAGAACTGGCCAGAATGGTCTTTTAGAAATTGTGCAACTTATCAAAATGTTGAAATTGGTAAAACATTAGAACAAATTGATGTTAATGGAGACTTATTACAGTTAACTCCTAAATATGTAACTAGAGGAGATGCTGGAAGTTGGGTTACATTCAGTTATGAAATTGCACATAAAACTGAACCTAAAAATCAAGCACCAGTTATTACAGGTGTTTCAGGACCTCAAAACTTAAATGTAAATGAAGTTGGAAAATGGCAAATAAATGCTTATGATCCTGATGGAAATTACTTAAGTTATTCTGTTAATTGGGGAGAAAAAATAAGGCTTTATGAAGGTCTTCAAGAAAAAGCATTTGCATCAAAAACACAAACCTCAACATTTACTCATTCATATCAAAATTCTGGAACTTACACAGTTACATTTACAGTAAGTGATGAAAAAGGAGAAAGTACTCAAAGTACATTAACAGTTGATGTTAATGGAAATGTGATAAATACTTATCCTGACTTAGCAATCTCAGATATTAACTTTAATCAAGCTTATGCTGGAAAAGAAGTTGATTTTGTGATTACAGTAGCAAATTATGGCGGAGACGCTTATAGTTATAGTGTTGAGTATAATTACGGTGAAGGTGCAGGACAAGGTTATGCAACTCCTCAAGTAATTAAAGCTGGAGAAAAAATAACTTTGAAAACTTCACATACTTACTTTAATGCAGGAGATTATAAATTTACAGTTAAAGTTGGTACAAATAACGACATAAATAAAGAAAATAATGTATTAACTAAAATTGTTAACGTAAAATCATTAAATAGTAATCCTGTAATTGATGGAGTAAGTGGGCCTCAAAACCTAAATGTAAATGAAAAAGCAACTTGGGTTGTTAAAGCTCATGACGAAGGAAAAAATCTTTATTACTCTGTTGATTGGGGAGAGAAAAATTGGTTTGCTCCTTTAACTTCAAGTAATTCAGAATCGATAAGAAGTCAAGAGGCTACATTTACACATTCTTATAGTAATCCTGGAACTTATTATGTTCGATTTACTGTAAGTGATGATCAAGGAAACTCAGCTGAATCTTCATTGACCGTTAATGTTGGTAATGGAATAATTGTTCCAGAACCTACACCAGAACCGGTTAATAAAGAAATAAAGTTGAAAGAGTTGTATAAACAACTTCTTGAAATTGTAAGGCAAATTTTAGCTTTGCAATAATTTTTTTTCTTTTTTTTATTTTAACATAGTTCTAAATCTGTTGAGAAGTACGTTCCAGTATAACAAACTTTTTTTGTTATCTTTTTTTGACCATTTTTTACGATGTCAGAAGCATCCCAAGTTATTTGATAGATTCCTTTTTGGCAGTAAGAAATTGGTGGATTTGATTCTGTTGGATAATTACAATTTATTAAAGGAGAGCCTTCTGACACTTTAGTAGTATTATCTGGAAGATTTAGACTTGTTTGAGTATAGAATCTGAAGGAAGGATAAATATAACCTAAAACAAGAACATAATCTAAAGGAATTGGAGAATAATAATTATAATTGCTTTTAAAATAACCATAAAAAATCTGTTTTAATTCTTCTGGATTTTCCGGATAAGCAACGTTGATTTTAAGTTTTAAAGGAGATTTATAAAATGCAATTTCTTTATTAAGTTTTGGAGCATTTTCAATATTGAAAACAAAACTTTCTGATAATCCTCTTGTGATTTCATAATCCGGTTTATTAGGCCAATGGCCCCCAGTACCCGTAAGAATGTTTGAATCTTTATTGTAGTATAATTTTGTTGTCTTTGGGATCTCAGAAAACCCAATTTGGTACATTGGTTTCATTGTATCTAATCCATTTATTTCATAGTCTGTATCATAAAAATTGCTAAACACAAAATCTAAATGTCCAGGATATCCATCTGGATTAAAATTAAACGATTTATACCACTTTATACTACGTCTCTCGAAATCAGAAGAACTATAATTATACGTTAAATTTTCTAATTCCATAAATTTGTGTTGTGCAGTAATTAACCCCCTTGATCTAGAGATTGATTTACCTATTTCGCCTCCGGTTTGTGAAATAAAGACTTCTTCAAAAAAATTATTATTATAAAAATAAGCTTCTGTTGCTGAGTAATCATTTAAAAAAGAATATGTATCAATCATATTAATGTCAAGAGGTTTTATTGCAATCTCAAATTCATAAATTTCTTTTAGGTTTATACTTTTTGAAATCTCTTTAAAATTTGTTCTTATTGGTTTTGATTCTTTTTCATATATTTCATATTCTTCAGGATCGTCTGGCAGTTTTGAGCCGTAAAATATTATATTAGAATTTTTTGGATTGTCTAAATCAAAAATTCTTGTCACGTAATAAATTTCTAAATTTTTTCCTTTAACATTTGGTATCTCTAATGTTAAATCATTTTGATTATTGAAATCATTTCTATAACTTGCTATTGGAACATTGTCTCTAAGTATCAAAACCGAAATTATTTTCCTCCAATTTTTAGAATCTAACTTCTTTCCGTGAATAACCAATTTGAGTAAATCTTTTCCACCTTGATTACCTTCTTTGTTAAATATTTTTTTAAGAACTGGAGAAACATTTTCACTTTGAGAGATTATCAAACCACCTTCATCAGTCAATAGGTATTCTGAATTATATTTTAATTTCTGATAAAAACTAATCCCTTCAATGATTTTATCTTTATTTAATCCCTCATTTATTATTAATTCTGACTTAGGCTCAAATTTCTGATTTATTTCTATTCCTTTTACATTGCTACAAGCGTTTACAACAATTAGAACTACGAACAAGGAAAATGTTAAAAAAGCAACGTTTTTTTGCATTGTTGTATAACCCGCTCTTTCTATTTAAACTTATCCAAATAATCATTTTATTTTAAATATATCGCAGGTTTTCCTAATTTAGCTTTAGAAGATTTATTTTCTGGATCAAACTTATTTTTGTCGTTAACAGCATAAATTTTAATGTTTTTACAATCTTTAATTTTATCTTTATTTTTCTCATACAAATCAATTTCTTTTGGAATACAATAAAGGTAAACTTCTGGATTTTCAATATTTGCTAATTTTTTAATATTTTTAATATCTTGAATTAATTTTTCAATAATTTCTTCTTCTTTCTCCAAGTTTTCATTAATTTTCTTCTCGTCGCATTTTGGCCATTTTTCTAAAGAAGCAAATCCTTTGTTTCCTAATTTTGAAAACATTTCTTCTGCAAGGTGAGGTGAAAATGGACTAAACAATAAAATTAATTTCGTTAAAGTATTTTTATCATAATTCTTGTCTTTTATATAATCACTAAATTCCATTATGGAAATTATTGCGTTATTATATTTGAAATTTTCAATTTCTTCTGTAACTTTTTTAATCAATTTATTTAATTTGCTTTCAACAATTAAATCATTTTTTTTATTTATCTTATCTAATAAGGAATAAACTCTATTCAAAAACTTAAAAATTCCTTCAATACCATCATCACTCCAATTGAATTCTTTTTCTGGAGAAGCTATAAATAAAATAAAAGTTCTTAATGAATCGCTTCCGTATTTTTCAATTATTGTTCTAGGATCAACAACATTTCCTTTGCTCTTACTCATCACTTCTCCATCTTTTAGCACCATCCCTTGTGTTAATAATTTTTTAAACGGTTCATTAAAATTTAATAGTTTTAAATCTCTGAATGCTTTTGTGAAAAATCTTGAATAAAGTAAATGTAATATTGCATGTTCTATTCCGCCGATGTATTGATCTACGGGCATAAAGTAATTAACATTTTTTTTAGAAAAAGGTAGTTTATCATTGTCTACATCGCAGTATCTTAAATAATACCAAGAGGAGTCAAAAAAAGTATCCATGGTGTCTGTTTCTCTTCTGGCTTGTTTATTACATTTTGGACATTTTACATTAATAAACTCTTTTGAGGAACTAAGTGGATTTCCTTCTCCAGTAAACTTAACATTTTCAGGCAATTTAACTGGAAGATTTTTTTCTGGAAGAATTCCGCAATTGTTACAGTAAATTATAGGAATTGGCGTTCCCCAATATCTTTGTCTTGAAATTAACCAATCACGTAATTTATATTGAATTTCTCTTTTTCCAAGTTTTAATCCAGATAAATGTTTAGTGATCTCTTCAACGCCTTTTTTGTTTTCTAAATCATTAAATTTATTTGAATTAATTAAAATTCCTTCACCTAAATAAGCTTCTTTTAAATCTGTTAATTTTTTATCTTTTGGAGTTATTACAACTTTAACAGGTAACTTATACTTTTTTGCAAACTCAAAATCTCTTTGATCATGGGCTGGAACACCCATTACAATTCCAGTTCCATAATCGGGTAAAACAAAGTTAGCTAAGTAAATTGGAATTTTTTCATTGGTTAATGGATGAATAACATTTTTATTTAATGGAATTCCATATTTTTCTTTATCTTCTGCTGTTCTTGAAAACTTTTCTTCGTTGATAACTTTTTTGATAAAATTTTCAATACTTTCTTTGTTTTTATGATTTTTAATTAACTCAGCAACTTTGGGATTTTCTGGAGCCATTGTAACGAATGTTACTCCGTATAGTGTATCGGGTCTCGTTGTGAACACTTCTAAATATTCTTTTGAATTTTCTAATTGAAACTTAATTAGGGTTCCTTCACTTTTTCCAATCCAATTTTTTTGCATTATCTTAACCTTTTCAGGCCAGTCTAATTTGTCTAAATCGTTTAATAATTCTTCAGCATATTCTGTAATCTTCAAAAACCATTGTTCTAAATTTTTTAACTCAATTTCGTTTTTGCATCTCCAACATTTTCCGTTTATAACCTGTTCATTTGCTAAAACGGTTTTACATGAATTACAGAAATTAACTAAAGCTTCTTTTCTATAAACAAGATTTTTTTCATAAAATTTTAGAAATATAAACTGATTCCATTTATAATATTCTGATGTGCATGTTGCTAATTCTTTATCCCAGTCGTAACTTAAGCCTAATTGCATCTGCTGTTCTTTCATTATCGTTATATTGTTAAATGTCCAATCTTTTGGATTTATTTTATTTTTTATAGCCGCATTCTCTGCTGGCAAACCAAAAGCGTCATAACCCATTGGATAAAGAACATTATAACCCTGCATTCTTTTGAATCTTGCATATGCATCACCGATTGAATAATTTCTTACATGACCCATGTGCAGGGCACCTGAGGGGTACGGGAACATTTCTAAATTATAGAACTTCTTTTTTTTATTATCTAATTTAACTTTAAATATTTTTGATTTTTCCCATTTATCTTGCCATTTTTCTTCTATTTCTTTAAAGTTATACATAAGATTCTTTTAGAAAGGCGTTATTTAAACTTTTTTATTTTGAAAATTCTTTCAATCATAAATTTAATAAAGCATTCTTATTTGATATTAGGCATGGGATTAAAGATTAATTATGACCAAATTATTTCTAAAAAGAGATCTTTAGAATTAGTAAATCAAGGATGGAAAAAGGCAGATTTGCATGTTCATACTTGGTATTCTGATGATGTTCTTCCATTTAAAAAATTAGACCCTAATTATTTATATAAAAAAGCTTTGAGAAAAAATCTTGATTTTATTACATTTACAGATCATGATACAATGGCAGCTTATGACAGTATTGGATGGAAAAAGAATAAGTTAGTTACTGGAGTTGAAATTGAGATAACTGATAAAAAGAGAGTGGGTCATACAATACATACAAACGTTTATGGTCTTTCAAAAGAACAATTTAGAGATTTAAGGGAAATCTCTCTTGATGAAAGAAATATATTTTCATTGTTAAAATATCTTAAAAAGAATAAGCTTCATTATGTTTACAATCATCCCTACTGGTGTTATAACCATGAAGAACTTAATGTTGACTCCGTTTTAAAACTTGTTGAACATTTCCCAGTTCTAGAGTATAACATGGGAATAATAAAACCATTAAATAAATTTTCTTTATTTCTTGCTCAAAAATATAATAAGGGGGTTATTGCTTCTACAGATAGTCATATTGGCAGAATTGGAAGAGTTTATACGCTTGCTGAAGGAGATAATTTTGATGAATACTTTAGAAATATTGCAATGGGAAAATCTTATATTGTTGCAAGAAGTTTAACTAAATTTAGTTTTGTAAATGAAATTAATGCAAGGATGAATCATATCTTTTCTAAATTAAAGATTAATACCAAACCAGAAATAAATCGATTTACTTTTGGAGAAAGCGATAAAAAAGCAGATTGGCTTGTTAAAACAATATTAAATGATAGTGTTAGAAATAATATCTTTATGAAAAATGTTTTTAAAGGATTACTAAAAACATTCATTAAAACCGGATTGCCCGCAAAATTACATTTCAATAAAAGACATTTAGACGCTAAAAATATATTTAAAAAAATGAAGAATAAATTTAACTACCAGTAAGTATTTCTTAGCCTTAATTTATATGCAATATAGTTTATAATTAAATGCAGTGGAAAAGTTATCATTATTGCAATAATAAATATTTTTAAACTTATACTATAACTAATTGAAAGAAAGAGCAATGAACCCATTACATGGTCTATTTGATCAAATGGTAAAAAACGATGACCCGGCGGAATATTTAATTGTCTCTTGAAGAAGCTTTCTATTAAGTCTCCAAACATTGCCCCAAATCCCATTAAGAATCCGATTAAAATAAAGTTTTTATAATCAATTAAGTTAACATTTAAGTTTAGCAAACTCTGAACATAAGCAATAATTATTGCAAATATTATTGCAAAGAAAAAACCTCTAAAAGTTTTATTCTTACCAAAAATTCTTTTTCCGAATATTGTTTTATTGAAATCTACAGGATAATTAAGAAAATTTATTTTGCTTGAAAATGCAGGAGACATGTTTGCAAAATACCCTGGTAATAAAAGATAGATAATCTCTAGTATTATTTTAACCACCTCGATCTAATATAGCTTATTATTGTTATTAATGAAGAAATTAATATAATAATTACTAATGGATTCACCAAATTTATTCTTAAAATTAAAAATCCGATTGCTATGAACTGTAAAGTTGTTGTTATTTTTCCAAATATGTTTGCTTTGTGCGACTTTTCTGATTTTAATAATTGAATCAATGTCATCTCTGAAATGCTATAAATATCTCTTATTATTAAAAATAAAAACTGTATAAAACTAATTTCTTGATTTGTTAAAAAAAAGATAAATGTTGTTACTATAAAAAATTTATCCATTAACGGATCTAAGGTTGCTCCAAATTTGGTTGTTTTACTTTTTCTCGCTAAATAACCATCTAAGATATCAGAAATTATTACAAGAGTCAGTATAATTAAAGATAAAAACTGATTTCCTATAAACAGGATAAATAATATTGTTAATGGTATTCTTGATAATGAGACCTTATCAGCCAAACTTAATTTCATTTTATTATATGAATTAATCTGTTATTTATAAAATCTTTTAATTTCATTTTTTTAATTAAAGAAAATTCTTTAAATAAATTCAGTTTTATCTGTTCAATTAAACTTATTTCCCTTCCTCTAATTATATTTTTATTATTCTTTATTCCTTTGAGAAAATCTTTTACATTACTTGCCTTTACTCCAACTAGTCCTTTTCCGATATGTGAGATTATATGTGCGTCGCTTCCTGCAGTATAAAATTTTTTTCGTAAAGAAATTGTTTTACTATTTTTATTTTTTGTCAAAGCCGAGTTTAATCCCTCTAATGTCTCCATATCCTTATATCTTTTTAATTTATAAATTCCAGAATTTCCGGCTCCAAATGGATGTGCGGCACTAACCAAACATTCGTATTTATTTGTTATTTCTATTAGGTTTTCTTGAGGTATCTTTGTTCTCATTTTATTATACATATTATTCTTTATTTCTTTATTGAAAAATCTTTCTAAGTCTTTTATTTTATAAAAATAAACTAGGATATGGCAACCTTCCATACAGGTTATTTCTATTCCAGGAATCAGAAAGATATCATATTTTGAAGCCTCTAAACATCCTTCAATTTCATTATGGTCGGTTATAGAAATTCCTATATTTTTTTCTCTTGCTTTTTCAATAATATTTTTTATTTTATTTGAAGAATCTAAAGAGTAATTAGAATGAACATGCATATCAACAAAAGTATAGTTTTCTTTTTTCATAAACCTATTAATATATAACTATTTATTTGGGTAGAAATCTTTAAAAATTATTCTATTCTTTTTCTAGCAATGGAACTATTCAAGTTAATTTATCGCATAATTATTTTTATCGTAATACTTATGGGAATATTAAAATTTTTTCAAAAGAATTATTTTTTGACGGTTATGTGGATAGTTGTTGTTCCTTTATTGATGCTCATACCAAAATTTTTATTTAGCTTAAATTACATAAAATTAAATTATAATAAAAATTTATTATACACCTTAGAAATATTTGTTTTATTCTTACTTGTTATGAGTATGATATTGACATTATTTTTAGATAATTCAATCGACTTTGACAGCTATGTTCATTTTTTTAATTTAATTCTTTATACCATAATCTTTGCCGTTCTTTATTATATTCTTAAAACATATTTAACTAAAAAAGATACCAATGTTAATGAATCCATTATTTTTTCAATTATTTTTACTTTAATCTTTGGAGTTTTTTTATGGGAGAAATATGAGTTTTATGGGGATAAAATATTTGGAACAATTATGTATTATGATTTTTATCAAAATGCGGATTTTGATTCTTTTTTAGATAAGGTTTATGGAAGTTTAGGTATCCTTTTTGGAAGCGTTTTATTACATTTTAAGATGGGTAAATGGATTTCTAAATGGAAAAAATAATTTTGAAAAGGTTTAAATATCTTCATAGAGGTGGTTTTTATTATGGGCCTGTCGTCTAGCCTGGATTGGATGTCAGCCTTCTAAGCTGAAGATCGTGGGTTCAAATCCCATCAGGCCCGTTTTATTTATATTCTTTAAAATATACATTTTTTCCCAACTGTCCAAGTGACAACCTCGCGGGTCAACTTTATAAGTAAGAAGAGATTTTTGATATAAAAATGATATTTGATAACTCAAAAATTTCATTCAGTAATTCAGATATAAAAAGAGATGTTCATTTGCCTAATAAATTAACTTCTGATTTGGCAGAATTATTTGGTTTAATGATTGGAGACGGGTGCATCCATTTAAAAGAAAAACCATCTAACAGAAGAAAATATGAGTTATTTGTATACGGACATGCTCAAGAAGATTTAGATTATCATAACATTATAATATCAGATTTATTTTACAATCTTTTTAACGTAAGGCCATATATTCGTAAAATTTCTGGAACAAATGGAATAAAAATCTGTGTAACCTCTAAATCTATAATTAATTTTTTCGTTAAAAATATGAAATATACACCTGGAAATAAATTGGATAATTCTTATAAAATACCCAAATATTTTTTTGAAACTAAGGATAATAAAATTATTTCTGCATTAATTAGGGGAATTGCTGATACGGATTTTTATTTGGTGTTTAAAATAAGAAAAGATACCAAATTTAAGAAACATCATTACCCATTAATTGGAGGTCAATTTGCCTCAGAGAAATTAACAAAACAGTTAAAGGTGTTATTAAACAAGTTGGGAATACATAGTTATTTAGAGAAAGGAAAACGTAAGCGAAATAATAGGGTGTTTAAACATTATCGTGTTGTGATTGTTGGCAAGAAAAATTTGGAAAAATGGATTACCATTATTGGGTTTAGCAACCCAAAACATTACAGCAAATATTTTGTATGGAAGAGGTTTGGATTCTGCCCAATACACACCACCTTAGAACAAAGACGAAAGTTATTAAAAGGTATTCTTGATATTAATTCCCTATAAGCGTGGATACCCAAGTGGCCTAAGGGGATCGATTTCCAAAAGAAAGTCCAACCTGCAGACCACGGGGAGATAGCGATTACTCCGCAGGTTCGAATCCTGCTCCACGCTCTTATTTCTTAACAAATCTTTCTTTAACTTTCTTTTTTAAAAATCTTAAAATCAAATAAACCATTATTAATGCATAAAACATCGTTATAATAACAAATGTTAATCTAAATAGTTTATTATCATTTATAAATCTACTTCCAAAATAAGAGACAAAAATAATCCCCGGAAGTATTCCAAAAATGGTACTGAGTAAAAATTTTTTAAATGGCATTCCAATTAACCCCGATAAATAGCTAAAAATATCTGTTGATGTTAAGGGATTTAATCTTAAAATGAACAACACCAAATAACCATATTTTTTAGAGTAATCATCAAATTTTTCTCTTCTTTTCTCATTAATAATTTGTTTAATGTGCTCATACCCATATCTTCTTGCAATGAAGTAATCAATACTGTTTCCTAAAACTGCTCCAATTAATGTTAAAAATACTGCATTTAATGGCCCAAAAGATAAACTTCCTGCAACATTAATTATTGTTGATGGAACTGGAAATATTGATATTAAAATTAAAGTAAGAACATAAATTATCCATGAAAAATTTCCAAATGAATTAATAAAATTTTTAACCCCCTCTAGATTTACATCGCTTATTTGATAAACGATTCCTTCTTTAAAATAACTGTAAGTCATTAGAATTATCACTAATAGTAGAAATATTGCTAAATATCTATTTTCTAATGTCTTCTTATACAATGAATGGTTTTTTATCCTTTCTTTTAATTCCACGGTTTTAAGAATAAATTAACCTATATAAAATTAACTTAAAAAACTTCTTCTAAACGATAAATTTTCAATTCTTTTTCTTTTATTATCAACTCTGCTTCAAGATTCCTTAAATCTTCCATTGTTTCATTGTAATTATGTTGATCTATTCTTGCAAAGTAAATTTTTTCGTCGTTTGCATGATCAACCAGATTTAAATCCGAATGAAGTCCATTATATTTAGTGATATGGCCTAAAATTTTCCTTAACCTTTCTTCTAATTTTTCTCCATCTCTCAAAGTTTCCTTTAATGGTTTTCTATTTGATACAGAAATTATGTAAGGTAAATCATTCATTTTTTTAGTACTATTCTTGCCTTAATTTGCTATATTTATCTCTTAGCAAATCTAAATTCTCCTTCACTAGCCAATCTAAAGATTTTCCAAGTTCTAAAAAATTTTTTAATGTCTGATTGGTTATTCCTGCATACTCTTTTAAATCTTTTTTAATTTTCAACTCTAATCCTTTACAGAATTCTTCTTTAATTTTTCCAATTTCTTCGTAAGATTTTTGGATATTGTTATTATAATAAAACCAGACCACATGGATATAATTACCAAAATAATGATCTAATATAAGTGCAGTTGACCCATTATATTCATCTTCATCGTTAACCATTTTAAATTTATTTTTCAAGTATGTCTTCTAATCCAAAAATCTTTATTTTAAAACCTTTTCGTCTAAGCCCCCTTATTATTCTATTAGTCCATTCTTCTTTTGAAATTTGATATCCGAAAAATATACTAAATACATATTCTCGGTCTCCAATTGCTCCCGAAACTAAAGGTTTTGGGAATCTCATTGGATCTATACTCTCTAATGTGAGTTTATTTTGTATATATTTTTTTAATTCCAAAGAAATTTTTTTCTCTTCTTCTTTATTTTTAGCTAAAACTTCTTTAGAATACCCTGCCGCAATTATATGCTTATATGTCATTTTAAATTAAAAAAAGAAAAAAAGTTTTTACCTCGGCCTTAATAAAATAGTTAAGATATATATAACCAAAGCAAATACAATTATAATTGCTATAATCCAGAACGCTGTACTACCTGCAAGATTTCTCCATATAGAATCTAATGATACACTTGGTTGGTATGTTGTACCCCCTGTTGGTGTTCCACCGCTATTTCCTGCTTGAGGTATTTGAACAGTTGCTGTTTGCGTTTTTACTACTTTATTATCCTGCTTTACCTTTATGTCTAATGTATAGCTTCCGCTTGTTAAATCAGACTTAGGTGTTAAATAGCTATATACAGTTGTTTCTTGTCCAGGTTGTAATGTTACAGTTTGATCTTGCAATTGATTTGCCCATACTCCTGTTGATATTTCAACTGAATATGTTTGAACCGTACTTCCAGTATTTCTTAATTTGAATGGGAATCCAAATAATTTTCCTGGTGTTGCAGTTATACTGTCTTGAACCAATGACAATTGTAAACTGTCTTGAACTGCTGAACATCCTTTAATTGTTAATTTTACCAACTCTGAATCAGTTTTCTTTCCACCGTCAAAGATTGATAAAACTTCAACGAAATAATCTTTTTCAGCTATTCCATTTGGAATTTTATATGTAAGTGTTTTGATTATATTGTCTCCGGACTTATCGAATTTTGCTAAACTGAAATAATCAGTTTCGTAATTCAATCCCAATTCGGATTCTCTTAATTTTATTGAAGTTCTTTCTTCAACTTTTTTACCTGCGTTTTGAACTTCTACTGCAAAATTTACATTTGCATTACAAGATGCTACGCTTGGTGTTACTTCTGCTCGAGTTATTACAACTTGATGATCTTGTCTATCAAAATCCATATCAAGGTCGTCATAGTTACAGTTTTCATCTTCATTGCTATCTTCATAAACTTTGATGTATAACCTATATTTGTCTCCTTCTTTTAATGAAGAATCATCTACAGGAACTTCTAAGTCTAAAGTAAAAGACTCATCTTCACTTTCTACAACTTCAAAAGAATCTGTTTCAACTCTTTCAACTACCTTGTTTCTATCTATGTTGTAAAGAACTGCTTCAACGATTACATCTTTGTCTTCATTTGCTTTATTCTCTACGCTTCCTTCAATTGAAATTTTTTCTCCAGGATTAAAATTGTCTCCTGAATCAGGATTGTCTAAGTCAAGTATTAAGTTTCCACTGTCATGGCTATCAAATTCTACCTTTTCTTTAACTCTTCCAGCTTCACATATTTCTGGATCTACGTTAACTTCTAAATTGAAAGGTGATAATTGAGTAGTTAATTCTGTTGCTGTAACAGTTACTGTACCAGAATATGAACCAGTATCAGAATCTTGATCTATACTTGATTTTATATAAACTTCTTTATTTTCCCCCGGATTTAATGTTAATGGGAAAGCTATATTTGTGTTATCTGAGTTTACAAATGTGAATTGGATTTTATCTCCATCATCATCTTCAAAAGAATTTGTAAAGGTTTTATCTGTTTGTTTAACTACTATTCCTGTTGTAACTGGAATTGTTAAAACTGTACTCCCTTTATTTGTTAATGTGAATTTCCTTTTAGCACTAAAATCTTTTTGACCTGAAATTGTTAATTTGTTATCTGTCAAACCTTCAAAAGTTAAATCTGATTTTGAATTTATAGTCAATGAATAGACTTCAGTGTCTTTGTTATTTAGGTCTCCGCTGTCTTGTGCAGTTATTGTTGCACTATAAGTTCCAAGTAGTTTACTTGGAATAACAAAAGTGAATGTTTGATTTTTTATATCGCCTACTGTGCCTGATGCAGATAGACTTATTGAACTGATAACAGGCGTACCTATTTTATCTGTACCTTTAATTAACTCTGTACTTGATAATGATACTGTAACTGCATTTGTTCCAGTATTTGTTAAATCTTTAATTGTGATAGTTGCAGTTTCACCAGGATTATAGCCTGATTTGTCAGTTGTTATTGTTCCAACCGTGATCGCACCATCAACATTTATTGAACTTAATGTAAATAGACTAATTAAAAATAAAAATATACTTAATGATAATAATTTTTTCATAGTTTTAACCCCCTTGAAATTGTGTTGTTATTTTGAAGTTACTATAGCTATTTAAACCTTTCGGTGAGTAAAAATTTTACTTTTCTGAGCTCTAATCATTAAGAATTCACTTAAATCTTGTATTAAAAATCCTAACAAAGCACCTCCAATAATATCACTTAAGTAATGAACTCCTAGATAAACTCTTGAAAATGCAACAACGATACTTAATATAAACCAGAAACCATAAAAAAAGTTAAGAAAGGGGAGCAAGACAAACATTGAGGTTGCATGACCACTTGGAAAACTTCTATAAGGGTTTGTTGTTTCAACTAATTCATTTTTTAAATTAACAAATGGCCTTTCTCTAGAAAATAAGATTTTAAGACCATTTACAATAAATAAATATAAAATTAATGACAAAACTAAAGATGGAAGTTTTTTGTATTCTTTTCTTAATAATAAAATTAATAACACAATTCCAAACAAGTAATACCATTTAAATCCATCAATAAAAATTGAAATTGAACTTAAAATTGGATTTCTATAACTTGTAAAAAAGATAGAGATTTGTTTATCAAAAATAAACGAGACTATTAAAAATAAAATCCCAATAAAATAATAAGATTTTTTCATAAAATAATAAATTAAAGTTTGTTTATATAAATTTAACCTTGTAGCATAATTAAATCGTCTTTTGTTAGTTTCTTTTTTGACATCAACTTTTCTTCAATGATTTTTTCCCTTTCTTCCAATCTTTTTTCTTTTAATGCTTCTTTCTCTACAAAAACATTTTTCTTTACTTCTTCAACGTCTTTTTGAAGTTTATTTATCTCATTTAGTTTATCTTTTAATTTATTATTAGTTTCAAGAAATTTATTTTTAAATTCAATAAACTTATCAAAAGACTCTTGCTGGGATTTTCTTGTTTCATAAATTTTTTTAGATAAATCCTTAAAATGACTAATCTCTTCACGATTAGAACTAAATGTTTCATTCAAACTTTTATGAGCATTATCTGCTTTTTTTCTGAATTCTTTAATCTTCTTATCCAATTCAGATATTTTTTCAAAAACTTCTTTAATTTCAAAATTTTCTTGATAAATCTTTTTAAGATTATTAATCTCTTTCATTAATTTTTTTTCTTTGTCAAATTTCAATGCTTCGGTCTCAACTTTATACTCTAATTGTTCTATTTTTCTTTTAATTTCTTCAGGATCAAATTTTAATTTACTCTTCTTTAAAAGTTCTTTTTTCTCTTCATTTAATTTCTTAATTTCTTCAACTAGAACTTTGACTTTTTGATTATTCTCGTCTCTTTCTGTTCTTACTTTAGAAACATCTTCATTAAACGTATCTGAACTTGATTTAATTTTTTTTATATCTAAAACCAAAGAATTAAGCTCTTTTTTTAACTGTTCTTTTTTATTAAAGAATAGCTCCTTTTCTTTATCGAGCTCATTTAAATTATTTCTGAGGGTATTTATTTCTCCTCTTAGTTCACTAATCTTTCTAAATAAATCGTTCTTTTCCATACTGTGTCTAGATTACTGTTTGTCATTTTAAATAAAAAAAGGATTATTTAGCCAAATAAGCTACCTAATCCAACAGCTGCACTATCGTCTGCTTTCTTTTCTTCCTTCTTTTCTTCCTTCTTTACGTCTTGCTGTTGTACTGCTTGAGTATGAACTGGCATTACTGAAGCTTCTTTTATTATTTCTTCAATATTTACGTTTTCTAATGCTGTTATCAATGCTTTTATTTTGCCTTCTTCCGTATGTAATCCAACCGATTCCAGCACTTTTTTTACATTTACTTCATTTATTTCTTTGCCAGCTTTATTCAGCAATAAAGCGCTATGAATTAACTCCATTTTGTTTTCCTCCTATGAATATTAGTCCCACATACTCTTTTGTTTTGGTTTTTCCTGTTCTCTTATTTTTTTATCCTGCAAATCCTGCAAGATGCTTTGGGCTTTTTTTACAATGTCTTCTTGATAGCCTACAACATTTTCACTTTTAACGTGTTCTTTTACTTCATGTTTTTTCTCTTGAGGTTTTATCTCAAGATCAAGTTCTAAGTTTAACTTCTTTCCAAAGTTTAGGCTTAATAAATATATCTTTGCTAATAATAGCTTAATGTTTTCTTTTGTAATGTAGCCTATTTTTTCTGCTAAAGCTAAAGCTTGTGCGTTAGCTAGTCTTAAGTCGTTTATGTATTTTTCTTCATCAACATCTAAATCTTCTTTCAGATATACGACTTTGTCTTTATATGCTGCTACAACATTTATTCCAATTTCAACAGGTTCAATGCCCAGTTTTGCCAAAACAGCTGCTACCTCTGCTTTTATTGGTTCGTTTGCTTTGACAATTAATTTTTCTTTTTTGATTGCAATCTTTCCCGCTTCAACACCAGTTTGTAATCCTACTGCCCCTAATTCTCCAATTATTGGACCTGGTGGAAAGTTTGTTGGTCCTGCTGGAATTATTATATCTCTTGGTGCAATTTGACCCGGTTTTGCTAATGCGGTTGATTTATTTTCTTTGATTAATTTATATAATTTGAAAGGATCTTCTTCGCTTAAAATTAAAACTGGAATTGATTTATCTAAACTAGGTTTTAATCCAGTTAAGTCTTTTCCTTTAATCTGATCTATTGCTATATTTATTAAAGATTTTTTTGCGACTTTAACATATATTTTGTCTTTTAATTTTTTTCTTAATTTTTGCAATGTTGCACTTGGTAATCCTGTTAAATCTGCAACCGTGATATTAGAATATTTTTCAAGTAATACCTTTACGTTTTCAAGTTCTCTAACCCTTATGTCTTTTGCGCGCATCATTTTTTGTTTACCTTTATCGGAGGTCCCATTGTTAATTTTAAAATTATTTCATTAATATTTGCTTCTTCTTGAGGCAATGTTCGGATTATTGCATTATATATTGCCATCATATTTTCAAAAAGCTCATTATCCGACATATTTTGATTTCCAATGAATGTTTTTATTATTGGCTCACTTTTTGTTTTTGCCCTTACCATCTTTTCTAGTTTTGATTTTAGTTCTACTAAATTTGTTCCTGGAACAACTACTCCATTATATTTTGGATTAGGCATTTTGTTTCTTGGACCAAGGGTCTTACCAAAAACTTTAGCCACATCCGTCATTAAGTTTCCTTGAGCTACAAATAAGTTATATTCTTTTGCAAGGTTTTTTATTAATTTTTTATCTTGATAATCCATGAATTCTTCTTTTTTAATTACTTTATCAAAAACGGAAGCTTGTTCAGACATTTCTTTTCCGACTAAAGCACAAATTTTTATTTTTTTACCCGGAGAATGTGGGAGGCTAATAAACAAATCAACATTTTCTTCAGGTTTTTTTAAATTCAAACCTTTTAGATTAATTATTAAATCAACTTTTTGTACAAAGTTTTTTTTAGAACTTTCTTTTACTTTTTTTATTGCTTCTAGTATTGTATTTTTATCCATTTCATGCCCCTCCTACTTGCGTAGTATAACGGGATAATTGGATTTGAAATTAAGTATTTATAAAGATAGCGATTTTTGAAATTTTTGTGAGAAGTATTAAAAATGTTTTGTTCTTAATTCTTTTTCATGAAGTTTTCAACTAGTTTTAAAAAAGTAGAGAATACAATTATCGAATATTTATCTTTGAATGATTATGATTTTTGTATTTCTTGTAATAATATTGAAGGTGGAAGAAAAACCTGGGAAAAACTTAAAATTAGTGAGGGAAGTTATTATTTATCTCCCGATGATACCATTCAGAAATATACCCACTGGCAAAATGGTTATTATTATGGTAAAAAGGATGATAAAGATGTTTCTTATCATGAAGGTCAAGTTCATAAAATAATTGCTACTTCTGATAATCTTAAATATCCGGAGTTATCTTTGCTTACTATCGATGATTTATCAAGATGTACCTCTTCAGTTGGTTTGGAAAATGAAGTTTCTGTTTAGATTTTTTCTTCAAAAGTTTTATAAATTAAATAAAATTAAAAAGGGTTTATGTCAAAAGCAAGTTTAGATGGACCAGTATCTGTAATTATGATTATTTCTCTAATAATTTTAGGAACCTCATTTATTTATCCCTTATTTAAATCAATCTTCTCATTTTCAGCAATATACAAATTATCTTTTTTTATTTTAGTCTTACTTTCGATAATGGCAATTGCAAAGGAAACTGAAATTAAAAGTGTTCTATAGTTAGTTTTATAAACATTTTAAACTTTAGTTTATTATGGATAAATCTCGTTCAAAATATATTTTTTTTGCTGTTTTTATTATTCTGTTAGTACTGTCTTTCTTTGTAATTAAACCGTTCATTACATCAATTTTAACAAGTATTGTTCTCGCATACTTGTTTTACCCACTTTATCAACTTTTAAATAAAAAATTAAACAAAACATTCTCGGCGGTGATTGTTTTATTGATTGCAATTCTATTATTTGTTGTACCTTTTTTCTTTATAACTCAATCTTTAGTTAAGGAATCGATTGGACTTTATAATATTATAAAAAATTCTTCCATTGCTCCATTGTTTGATAATATTCTTGATAATTTTCTAAAGTTTGTCTTGCAGGAATCTCAGTCTTTGATCAAATCAATTCCAAGTTTTTTAATTCATGTATTTATTACTTTCTTTCTATTTTATTATTTTTTAAAGGAAGGAGAAAAAATAATTATTAGTTTGAAAAACTTAACCCCTTTAGATAATAAACATAAAGAGATTGTTTTTAAGGAATTTCGAAGGGTTACTTCAGCTGTTGTTTATGGTTTAATATTAATTGGAATAATTGTTGGGGCTTTTTCAGTTCTTGGTTTTTATATTTTTAAGGTTTCGAATCCAATTTTGCTTGGACTTTTAACAATACTAGTTAGTGTTTTGCCTGGAATAGGAACAAGCATCATTTGGGCACCTATAGCAATTTTGAGAATAATTCAAGGAGATTATTCTTCTGGTATTGGATTATTTATTTATGGTTTTATTTTTGTAAGTGGATTTGAAGTTTTATTTAAGCCAAAATTGATAAGTTATAAATCCGATATTCATCCTACACTTGTTGTTGTTGGAGTTTTTGGTGGAATTGCTTTGCTTGGATTCATTGGAATATTTTTTGGTCCATTAATTTTGGTTACATTTATTACTTTTTTGAAACATTTATTAGATAAAAATTAATTTCTCATTATCCAAAATAAAAATGAGTAAGCTCTTGTTTGATTCATCTTAACTCTTTTTTTGATTAATATAATTCCATGTAAAACATCTAATATCAAATGAAGAATTAATCCAATTGATAACAATATTAGATAAGTATTCTTTGAGGTTATTGTTAAAAAAATGAATGAGACTATAAACTCTAATGTGTGAAAAATATGAAGCTGATCTTTTCTTATGATACTTTTATCCATATGTAGATTATATGAATTTTTTATACTTAATTTTCTTGTTGTCAAGACATCATAGAAGTAATGGTCAGCATCAATAAAAAATCCTAAAACAAAAACTAATAAACTTAAATAATTGAAAAACGGGAATAGGATTATTGATAAGATAATACAAGATATGAAATGATATTTCAAATACATAACCTTTTTATTTTAGATAATTCTTATAAATGTTGTGCCAAGGTCGCATAATCCGGTATTGCGGCAGTCAAAATAAGGCCGAATCTCGAATACCGTAAAGAAAACTGCTGTCCGCAAGGACTTCTAGGTTCAAATCCTAGCCTTGGCGTTACCTTTATAAAGTGTCAACAACATAAGTTGATTATGAAATCATTAATATTAACTGCCGGTTCTGGAAGCAGATTATATCCTCTTACGAGGTTATTACCAAAACCTTTACTCGATGTTAAGGGAAGACCTGTACTTGATCACATTGTAAGCAACCTCGATTCGTCTAATTATATATATTAAAGAAATTTTTGTTATGTATCCGAGTCTTTTTGAATATCAATTTCAGGAGTACTCAAAATATTATAAGTATAATAAAAAAATTGAAATGATAAGTGATAAAGAAAGGATAGTTCACGAAATGCCCGGTTCCGTTGGGGGGATCTCTTATGTTGTTAATCTTAAAAAAATAAATGATGACTTACTTATTTTAGGAGGAGATAATCTATTTGATTTTGATATTGATGAATTCATTAGCTTTTATTATTTAATGAATAAAAAAACATCTATAGCAGTTTATGATCTTGGAAATAAGGATGAAGTTGCAAATAGATTTGGATGTGTTAGTGTTGATGAAAAAAATAAAGTTGTTAAATTTGATGAGAAACCAAGCAACCCAGAATCCTCTTTGATAAGTACATTATGTTATATTTTATCTAAAAATGACTTACATTATTTAAATGATAAGAATAATTTAAAAGAAAATACGGGTGATTTAATAAAACATTTAGTTAATTCTGGAGATGTTTATGCTTATGAAATAAAAGGTAAATTTTTTGATATTGGAACTTACCCAGATTTAGAAAGGGCTAGAATTGAGTTTTAATTCAAAGCTTTTATAAATCTTTTTTAATATCTATTTTTATGAGTAAACCTTATACTTTGTTTTGTACTTTAGATGAATATAAAAGATTAGAACTGAATAAAACCAATTTAATAAATTCAGCTTACGAATTTTCTAGCGATCCTAATAAATATGATACGATTATATCATTTAAACGAAATCCTGAAAGGAGTTGGTTAAATATAACTTTATTAAAAGATGGACCAAAAGTAATATTAGATGATTCTAATTTAAATAATTTAGAAAGGAGTTTGGTTGAAAATTTATTTAATATAATTAGGGAAGAACTTCATAAAAAATAAGATTATTAATTTTCTTCAAGAATTTCTACAACTGCTGCAAATGCTGGTCTTGTTATAAATACCCCTATTGAGATTCCTGCAATTGTTGTTAATGCAAATCCTGTAAACAATCCTGCACCTGCCCAGAATAAAGGCAACATTGAAGCAACGCCCGTTACCCAAGCAACCATTATAACAAAGAAAGCTCTCTTTATTTTATCTTTAAATCCAACATTAATTTTTTCTTCTTTCTTTCCTTTTAAGATTTCATCTACAATAACAATCTGATCGTCAACTCCCGTTCCAACCGCGGCTAATATTCCTGCGATGGCCGCTAAATCTAAATTATACCTTATTAATGCTGCAAATCCTAACAATATTAATATTTCACTGAATGAAAAGATTATTACTGGAACGGAGATTTTTAAATCTCGGTATCTGATAAAAATTACAATTGAAACTGCGATAATTGCTCCAAGTATTACCCAAATTGCATTATTTGCAAATGATTTTCCTAAACTTGGACTTATAGTATCTATTTTTACAATATTTAATTTTATAGGCAAACTTCCTGTTATTAAAACAGTTTGTAATTTATTCATATTTTTCTGGGCATCTTTTTCAGCATCCTTTAGCGTTTCCCCTATTCCGGCTCCTGAAATTGCAATATCTATTGCTTCTTTTCCCTTTAAGTTGCTAGAAATCTGAAGACTATCTACAAGATTGTCATCTAAGTATAAATCTAAAGGTTTGCTTAAATAATTGTTTCCGCTTGAACTTAAATTTACATCAAGTTTATCTGTTATCTGTGCATGCCTTTTTGCAGCTTCAGGACTTAATTTTATTGCAAACTCAAACTGACATTGATATGAAACCGATTCTGTTTGACCACATTGGGTTATTCTTGAATATCTAGCGTCGTCTCTTCCGACAAAAGTAATATCTTTCTTTCCTCCAATGAATACAACATCATTTCCTATTTTTGCTTCAAATTTACCCTGACTTGCAATTAATTCCTTAACTTCCTGTTTGGATACTCCTGCGACTTCAGCTACAATAAAATTGCCTCCAAACAAATCTTTGCTTTGCCTTACTTTAATATCACTTAACCCATAAACATTTAATCTCGATTCAATTATTTTTATTATATCGGAAGTATCTTTATCGTTTAAAATTCCTTCTGGCTGAAGAACAACCCTTGTTCCACCTTGTAAATCTAAACCTTTTCTTAAATTGCTTCCAGCTGCTTCACCTATATTTATTCCGATGTTACCTGTTTTAATCATAGCATATTCTTGCTTATTTGTCTTTATCTTTAAAATTCCAGAATTATTTATTTTATCTATAGCATTATTATAATCTTGAATACTTATTATTTTATTATTATTTATCTCAAGAATTTTTTCTAAATTTGTTGGAGTTACATCGGGATTAAATATCATCCCTGCTGATGCAGCAGTGCTATTTTTTTCAACACCTTTTATTACAACCCCCTCAGCATCAAACTTTGGATTTATTGCTACTACACTAATTATCAAACAAAATATCAAAATTAATATTCTAATCTTTAAAAATTTTTTTAGGTTCATGTTATGTTTTTCTTTTTACAGTAATGGAGTAATATTCCTCCATTTCCAAAATAAGTTGATGGAATGTCAAATAATAATGCAATTGAGACTATTAAGAAAATTTGTTTTAGTTCTTCTGGAATTGCTATAAAATATCCGGTCATTAATGCTGCAATTGCTGCTATCGTCATCGTCATTCCTGTAATCATGCTTGCTTTCATTCTTTCTAGCAATGGATGGTCATGTCTTTTTAACATCCTTGTTGTAAGCAAGATATCCGTATCAATCGAATATCCAATAATTAATAAAAATGCAACAATTCCTGCTGCAGATAGTTTCATTCCAATAATATCTATTACGGCAAGTGCTCCAAGAATATCTGTTAATGCTGCAAATATTACTGCGATGCTAGGTATAAATGTTTTGAAGGATAGAAAAACAACTAATGACATCAAGACAAATGAGAAAATTATTGCAATGATTAATCCTTTGTAAAAACTTTGACTAAAACTAGAATTTGTTAATCCTGGATCATATTCTTCTTTATTATTAAAATTGAGATTATATTTTGTTTTTAAAACGTCTCTTAATTGTGACTCTTGAATATCTGCTACTTCTATTATAACCCCTATGTTTTGATTAGTATTAAAATCAGTTAATTCTCTTACACTATAGTCTTTGAAATTTTGCTTAAGGAGTTCTTTAACATCATTAACATTTAAATCTTCTTTGTATATGGTTACACTTACACCCCCTTTTAATGAAATGTCTTTATCAAAAAACTCTCCGGTTTTAAAATAGTGAACTCCGATTACAATTAGACTTAGAAACAAGATTGAATATGAGATTACAATTAACTTTTTATAGTTTCTTTCGTAAAAATCTTCAAATCTACCCATCCTTATTTTAGTTAAATATCACTTTAAAAATGTTTTTATGTTAGCCGTCTGCCTTTATTGTTCCGTGTTCTTTATGTTTTGCTAAGTTTTCTATAGAAATGTTAACTTCTTTTTCTAGTCCACTTGTTTCATTTTTCGTTAGATCAAATTCTAAAGTTTTTCCGTTCAAAATGTATCCTTCAATGCTCCTCAAGTAAGTTATTTTATTTAAAGTAAATAAGTAATCAGATTTTTTATTTTCATCGTAAATTTCTTTGTTATCTATTGTTTTGACTAAAGAAACATCGCCTATTGGATATCCTGTCATCGAACCTTTTTCTCTTGATTCAAGGTAAATTAAAAACATATAATTTTCTTTATTTATTTGATTAACTTTTAAGAAAAACTCTTTTCCTTTTAAAGTTTCTAATTCTTCTTGATTAAATTTTTCTTTTCCAAACATAAGTTTATAGAATTAGTTAAAATTATAAATATTTGCATTGAAAACTTTTTTATAGAGTAAATATTAGGTAACTTCATGATAATTATTTTAAGACTAAATCACAGAATTAATCGAGATAAAAGATTAAGCACCCATGTTGCGTTAACTGCAAGGGCATTTTTGGCTGATAAATTGTACTATTCTGGTGAAAAAGATTCAGGATACGAACTAAGCATAAATAAAGTTACGGCGAAATTTGGAAGCAAGTTTACCATTAATTATTTAGAAAATCCTGTAAATTTTATTAAACAAAATAAAGATAAATTTTCTATAGTTCACTTAACTTGTTATGGTTTAAATGTCGAGGATAAAATTAAAGAGATTAAAAAAAAGAAGAATTTAATTATCGTTGTTGGCGGAGAAAAAGTCGAGCCAGTTTATTATCATTTAGCAGATTATAATTTAAGCATAACTCAACAACCCATTTCAGAAGTTTCTGCTTTAGCAATATTCTTGCATTTACTTAATAATGGAAAAGAATTGAAACATGAATTTAAAGATGCTAATTTAAAAATAGTTCCTGTTGAAAAAGGTAAGAAAGTTATTAAGAATCAATTATAAGTTCCTTTATTTAGAAATTCTTCCAAACTTTTTATAGCTTCTAAATCAGATAAAGGATCCTTATATTTTCCAGTAATCTCTTGATATTTCAATGACATTCTTGCATAATACTCTCCTATTAATTCGCTTGTGTCTATTTCTTCACCAATTAATTTTTTTATTCCTTGAATATCTAATTTTCCCTCACTATAATATTTTAATAACTCATCATCTGGAGAAACCATTCTTAAGAAATTCCAATAAGTTTCAATAAGATAATTTCCAGCGTTGAAAGTTTCTATTCTATACATTTTAAGCAGCAAACAATCTAGAATCTTTAACTAAAAATACTCCAATTCTTGCTCCTGCATCGAGCCAACCATGTGCATAATTTAAAGCTGCAAATGCATTTACAAAATTACCTTTGGTTTGAAAATATACTGCATCTTCATAATATCTTTGAATCATATCAAGAAAATCATTCCTAATCTGTTCATTGAATCTTGAACGAGATTTCATTGCTTTTTCTAAAGCTTCTCTAGTTACGTTAAAATATTTAGTTAAATGCCCTTGCATTATCTTGTCTGAAACCTTTTCTTTAGCAATTTTAGTTTCTTTTTTAACTTTTTTCATGATTCTCTCAAAATTCTCTCCTTTTTAAAAGTTACTATTTTGAAATGGTATTATAACATTTATAATCTTTCTAATAAACGTTGTTTTGATGATTATTACGATTACGGGATTACCTGGTTCTGGAAAGACAAGTGTTTCTAAAGAACTTGCAAAACACTTACATATTAAACATTATTCTATTGGTGATATCTTTAGAAAATTTGCGAGAAAAAAACATGAAGATGTTATTAAATTAATGAAAGAAAATCCTAAATTGGTTGATTTATTAGATAAAAAACAGAAGGTTATTGCTAAGAAGAAAAATGCAATTATCGATTCAAGATTAGGAGCTTATTTGATAAAAAATGCAGATTATAAAATTTATTTATCTTGTAGTTTAAAAGAAAGAGTTAAAAGAATAATGAAAAGGGAAAAATTGGATTATAAAGAAACGGTGAAAAAAATATTGTCTAGGGAAAGATTGGAATTGGAACATTACAAAAAACATTATCATGTTGATTATAGAAACAAAAAACTTTACAATATTATAATTAATACTGGGGGATTAAGCATAGAAGAAACAGTTAAAAAAATATTAAGTAAAATTAACTCAAACTAACTTTTCTAACATCATTTATTTTTTTTATTTGATCAACAATTTTTTTTATATCTTCTAAAGAATTTACTTTAATTTTAATGTTGCATTCTCCTAATTCTTTATTGATTGTTTTTGCACTTGCTTTTTCAATGTTTAGATATAATGAAGATATATTTTTTAAAACGTCTGCAAATAACCCTAATCTATCTGAAGCTATAACTTTGATATTTACGGTTAACCCAATTTCATCATTCCAAAATACTTTTACTTTTTTTAAGCTAAATGTATTTAGTTTGCTACAATTTGTTTTATGCACTGTAATTTTGTTATTTTTTGTGCTTAATCCAATAATCGGATCATTTGGAATTGGGTCACAACATTCGGAAATCTTAATAAAAGTTGACTTTGTTTCGCTTTTTATTAAACTATTTTTTTCATTAATCATCTTTCTTAGATTTGATATTGGAATTTCATTTTGCATTCTTAAATAGTGTGCAATTTTTTCCTTTGTTCTTTGAGAAATAACAAATTTTAACCATTCTCTGCTCGGTTTTTGATTTTTTGAAACTAATATCTCAACTTGGTCAGTATTTTTTAGTTCGTGCTTTAAATTTACAAATTTATCATTTACTTTTCCACCTATACATGAATTTCCTAAATCACTATGTACGGCATAGGCAAAATCAAGTAATGTCGCTCCTTTTGGAAGCTCAACAATATCATTTTTTGGAGTAAAAACAAAGATATGGTCTAAAAATAAATCAATCTTTAATCTTTCAAGAAAATCTTCTCCCATATTTGATTTTAGGTTAATTACTTCTTTAATCCATCCTAACTTTTTCTCAAATTCAGGATCATTTATAGATTTTTTATCTTTATATCTCCAATGTGCCGCAATTCCTTCTTCATTTATCAAATGCATATCTTTTGTTAATATTTGGATTTCTACTTGATCTTCATTGTAAAGAATAATTGTATGTAAGCTTTGGTACATGTTTGGTTTTGGGTTTGCAATATAATCTTGAATCTTCCCTTCTACAGGTTTAAACAAATTATGAATTATTCCTAAAACTTCATAACATTGTTGTTTTTTTTCTACCAATATCCTTAATGCAATTAAATCATACATACCTTCTATTGTTTTATTTCTTTCAGTTATTTTTTTGTAAATACTGTAGAAACTTTTTGCTCTTCCAAATACTTGTGCATTTATATTGCGTTTTGCTAACTCTCTTTCTATTATTGATTTAATCTTTTTAATCTCTGATTCCCTTTCATTTCTTGTTTTAACAACTTTTGATTTTATTTCTTGATAAATTTTAGGTTCTAAATATCTAAAAGATAAATCCTCTAACTGCCATTTTATATTAAACAAACCTAACCTATAAGCTAAAGGCGCATAAATTTCTAATGTTTCTTTTGCTATTCTTTTTTGTTTTTCTTCACGAAAATATTTAAGAGAATACATGTTGTTTAATCTATCGGCTAATTTTATTAAAATAACTCGAATATCTTTTGTGCTTGCAATTAACATTTTTCTTATACTCTCTACTTGTCTTTCTTTAAAATCTGGAAGAACTAATTTACTAATTTTTGTGACTCCTTTTATTAGATTTAGAATATCCTCTCCAAAATTTTCTTTTAATTCTTCTTCGGCTGTATTCGTATCTTCTAAGGTATCGTGCAATAAGCAAGCTGCAATTGTTTCGTCATCTGTTTTTAAGTTGGCTAAGATTCCAGCAGCTCCAACAAGATGGGTAATGTAAGGATGTCCTGATTCTCTAATTTGTTTAAGATGTTTTTTTGAAGCAAAACTGTAAGCTTTCATTATTAGCTCAATGTTTGATTCAGGATTATATTTCTTAATTACTTTAATTAGGTCTTTAAAACTCATAATTTACTAAGGTTATAAAAGTTTAAAAACCTTTATTTAAACTCTAGAATGATGAGATATTCAAGACAGGAGATTTTGATTGAAAAAGAGAATCAAGAATTACTTAATCGAAAAACCGTTTGTGTAGTTGGATTAGGAGCTTTAGGAAGTAACTCTAGTAATTTATTAACAAGATCTGGTGTAAATTTAATTTTAGTAGATAAAGATAAAGTTGAATTAAGCAATTTGCAAAGACAAAATATTTACACTGAAGGGAATATTGGGTTGTTTAAATCTGATGTTGCTTGCGATTATTTAAAAAAAGTTAATTCTAAGATTAAGATTAAAAGGTATAATGTTAAACTAAATCAAGAAAATATTAATTTAATTAAATCCGACTTAGTCTTAGATTGTACCGATAATTTAGAAGTAAGGTTTTTGATAAATGATTTTTGTTCAAAAAATAAGATCCCTTGGGTTCATGCTGCAGCTATTCAAAATCATGGATTAATTTTTAATGTTATGCCTGGAAAAGCATGTTTTAACTGTATTTACAGAAACATAAAAGAATTTGACAGATGTGAAGACATAGGAGTTTTGAATACAATTACTACTTTAATTTCAAGTTTGCAAGTTAGTGAGGCTTTTAAGATCTTGTTGAATAAAGACTATGAAGAAAGTTTAATAAGGATAAATTTAGATAAGAATTTATTTGAAAAAATAAAAGTTAATAAAAATACAGATTGCGAAGTTTGTAACGGTAAAATGGTTGAGAAAAAATTTAAACTTGAATTGTGCAGAACTAAAACTACATTAACTGTTAAGACTCATAAAAAGTTGAATCTTGAGAAGATTAAGAAAAAATTTGGTGAATTAAGAGATGCAGGAAATACAATTTTGATTGAAGTTGATAATGAGCAAGTTATTATTAATAAAGAAGGTGAAATTATTTTTAAGACTTTAAGAGATGAGAATAAAGTTATGGAAATTGCTGATGAAATTTATGAAGCTGGAAAATGAAAGCTTTATCTCTAAAACAGCCTTGGGCAGAATTGATTGTTTCAGGAAAGAAAACAATTGAAACTAGAAAATGGAAAACTAATTTTAGAGGGGAATTTTTTATACATTCTTCTAAGAATTCTGATTTAGAGTATTGTGATGAAATTAATTTGAAAGATTTAGTTACTGGTTGTTTGATTGGAAAAGCTGAATTAGTAGATGTTAAGGAATATAAATCTAAAGAAGAATTTGATAAAGACTATAATAAACATTTTGCAAAAATTTTCGTAAGATATGGTTTTAGACTAAAAAATAATCATAGGATTAAACCAATTCCTTTAAAAGGTAAACTAAATTTCTTTGAAGTGAAATGAAAGCTTTAGCATTGTTATCTGGCGGATTTGATTCACCCATTGCAATTTACTTAATGAAGCCTAAGATGGAAATAGTTGCATTGCATTTTTCTTTAGAACCATTTACAGATAATACTCCTGAAAAGAAATCTTTAGAAATTTGTAAAAAGTTAAAAATAAAAGAATTTTATGTTATTAACCATTCTGAAGAACATTCTGAAATTACAAAAAAGTGCGATAATAAATATTATTATGTCCTTTCTAGAAGATTAATGTACAAAGTAGCAGAGAAATTGGCTGAAAAATTGAAGTGTGATTTTTTATTAGACGGATGTAATATCGGACAAGTTTCAAGTCAAACCTTATCAAATTTAGTTAGTATTAGAAAGGCTGTTGAAATCCCAATCATAAGTCCTTTGTTGTGTTATGATAAAGATGAAATTATTAAAATTGCCAGAAAAATAGATACTTTTGAAACTTCTAAAGGACCAGAGATGTGTAATATTCTTGGACCAAAACATCCTGCAACTAGATCTAATGAAGAAATTTTATTAAAGGAAGAAAATAAGATTAACGTAAATAAACTGGTTGAAAGTTCTTTAAAAAACTTAAAGAAAGTTTTATAAATCATTTTAGTTCAATGAGTTTTTATGGACGAATTAAATAAAAATAAATCTGTAAATAATTTACTTAATTTAGGTGATGTAGTTAATATTGAAGGCGAACCTTTTGGATTTAACGGAGACGAATACACTTTATATAGAAAAACCCCCATTTCTTTAGAATTCATAAAAAACCATATTAATCATACTTTTTATTATTTAAGAATTAACTCGGTTGGTTGTTCTTTTGAAAACAATAAATTAAAAATCCCCTCTTATTGTTTTTTAGAACTTGATCTTAAAAATGAAATTCCAGAAAATAAATTATTTTTACAAGATTCTTCTAAGACTCCAATTGAATCAGAGGTTATTTATTATGGTTAAAATTTTTATTGAAAAAGAAGATAGAATCATAAATTTAAAAGCTAAGAACCCAAAAGAAGTTTTAAGTAAATTAAAAATTAATTCTGAAACTGTTTTATTTTCAAGAAACAATGAACTTATTTTAGAAAACACTGAATTAAAAGATAGCGATGAACTAAAATTATTAAGTGTTATTTCTGGTGGTTAATTTTAATTTTTTAACCAGGAAAAATATTTTGGATCAAATGTTCTTTCGGAACTTCTTTTTCTATCTGAAAGTTTTAAGTATCTTTCTGGTAGATTTAATAAATATTCTTGAGCTTGACTTGCTTCTATAGTTGTTACCTTTACTTCAGCTATTTCCCATTCATTGTTTAGATGGTTTATTATCTCCGCATAGTCTCTTGCTGTGTAAACTCCTACACGCTCGGCAGCGGCTGAAAAATCTTTAAACAAATTTGGATTCTTATTATCACTTATTAATTTTGCAGGCATAGATATATTTTTTTTCATCATCCAAGCATAAGAGGTCATTGCCCCATTTGGATCTATATCAAAAATTTTTTTCATACAGAGAGTATAAAAACTTTCATGTCTTGTTTCATCTTTAGCAATCATAGTACATATCTTGTATAATAATTCATCTCCTTGTTGCTTTGCAATTTTACCAGTATTTGTATGAGAAATTCTAGTTGCTCTTTCCTGAAAACTTGTATATTCAAATACTTTAAATGGATCTTCTCCGGCTCCGGCATCAAAACCATTCATTATTAAAAGTTGAATAGTGTCATACACTGTTCTCATATTAAAACGCCCGGATAAAAATGAATAACAGTGCAGTAAATCTCCGTGTCTATTTTCTTCAGCGGTCCAACCCTTTGTCCACTTAGCCCAAGCAGTGTTCTGTGCTCCGGTCAAATCTTTAATGCCATCAAATTTATTAAGAAATGTCTGATAAGTTGGAAGTGCTTCTTCTGTTACTAAATTTCCAATCAATACTACCATTAATTCATCGGATATTCCTTTGGATTGTTTTTGAAGTCTTTCAACTTCTTGTTTCCAATTTCCTAATGAAAAATCAGGTAAAAAATCAGAGGGTTGCCAGTTTCTTTCATTACCGACTTCATTTAACCTTGTCTTTAGTAATGATTCAACATAATCTTCTAAATTTCTAACAATACCATTTCTATAACTTAAAATTGCATTTGCACGATCTACTATAAGTTTTTCTTCAGGACTATAATTGTGTTTAACCTTCTTAATTTCAAAGGCATGTTCAAGAACGAGTTCTTCATTTAACACTTTATCACTCATTGAATTGATAATACTAAAACTTTTATAAAATTATCTAATTTAGAATAAATTATCTTTATAAATGATATACAATCCATATTAATATGGTGTGCAAGAATTGTTTAGATAATCCTGTAATAAAACTTACAAATGTGAATATCCAACTATGTAAGCAGCATTTTATTAAATACTTTGAGAAAAAAGTTTTGAATTTAATTAGAAAATATAAACTAATTGATAAAAATGATAAAATTGGAGTTGCCGTTTCTGGTGGAAAAGATTCTTTAACTGTTTTAAATATTTTAAATGATTTAAAGAGTAAAACAAGAAGATTTACTTTGGAAGCAATTGCTGTAAACGAAGGGATTAAAGGATATAGGGATGAGACTTTAGAAAATGCTAAAAAATTCTGCAAAGAAAATAATATTAAATTAAGTATCTTTTCATATAAAGAAGAATTTGGGAATACTCTAGATAATTTTCTTAAAAAAAGTAAAATGAAAGCTTGCTCAATGTGCGGGCCTTTTAGAAGATATATTTTAAATAAAAAATCAAAAGAATTAGGATTCACTAAATTAGCTACTGGACATAATCTAGATGATGAATCTCAGACAATAATGATGAATTATTTTAGAAGGAATTTAGAAACTTCGGCTAGACTTGGACCGATTACTGGAATTGTAAACGATAAGAAATTTGTTAGGAGAATAAAGCCTTTGTATTTAATGACCGAAAAAGAGGTTGCTACTTATGCTTTTTTAAAAAAATTAATTCCAGATTTTAAAGAATGTCCTTACAACACAGATGCTTATCGTGGAGATGTTAGAGATCTTTTGAATAGTTTTGAATCAAAATACCCTGGTACTAAACATAGTATTATAACTAGTTTTTTGGAATTATTACCTTTATTAAAAGAAAATTATAAAAATATTACATCTTTAAAAGAATGTAAATCCTGTGGTGAACCGTGTTCTCAAGAAATTTGTCAGACTTGTAAAATTGTTGAGGTTTTGAAGAAAAACTAGATTTTACTTAAAACTTCCGGGAAATAAGTGTATTTGTATTCCTCATCTGCTAATAGTGTTTCATATGTTTTGATTATGCTTGAAAATTTATTTTTAATTTCTGAAATTGTTGAATGAAACTCTTGCTCGTCTTTTGTTAGAATATATATTAATAGGTTCCATTTGCCTATTGTTTTAACACCCCATAAAATATTCTTATTGTTTTTAAAAAATTCAATAAGTTCGATTTCTTTTTTATCGTTTAGATTTTGTAAACTTAATAAAAGTGTATAAACTGAAAAACCTAAATTATTGTAATTTATTACTGGACGGAATTCGAGAATTATTTTACTTTCTATCATTTTCTTAATTCTATAAGAAATTACATCCAAGCTCAAGCTTGTATTTTTGCTTAATTCGGTTAAAGAGATTTTTGCATCATTTGAAATTAGATTAAGAATTTTTATATCGGCCTTATCTAGTTTAAAATCTGTGTTTTTTGCATTGATAAAATTTTTAAAAAAACTTCCGTCATTTTTTTTATTTTCAATAGGTATCTTTTCATTCAATAAACTTTCTGGAAATGATGAACTCTTTATTGTATTTAATATTATTAGGATTTCATAGTTTTTAACTTCATATTTATTGATTATTTTATTAAAGACGTTATCAAATTCTTCAAATGTTTTACAAACTAAGGCTATTTCATAGTCTAATTTTCCAGAATATTTTATTATTGCATTTATATTTTCATTTTTTTTAAAAAAATCAATTAACTCTTTTTCTTTTTCACGATTTGGATGTAATTCTATAAAAATATGATAAGAGGAATAGCCTAGTTTTTTTAAATTAATTAAAGTTCTGTATCCAGTTATTATATTTTTCTCTTCCAACCCCTTTATTCTATAATTTACTGCATCTCTTGTTAACCTTATATATTTACAGATTTTAGTTAATGGAAATCTTGAATTTATACTTAATAATTTTAGAATTTTTTTATCTTTAAGATCTAAATCGATCTTTTCTTTAAATTCGTTTTTGTTTAATACCTTCATTTTTATGATATTTATGATAAAATATATAAATCTTCCTGTTTAAACAAAATATTCAATCAAATCTTTTTTATATTTTGTAATCTCCTAATATTTCAATGTTGAGGAGGAAAAAATGAAAATAAAATTTTATGGAACCAGGGGAAGCTTTCCAACGCCATCCATTCCTGAAAGAAACTTTTATACAAATAAATATGGGGGACATACAACTTCTTTGTACTTAGCTACAGATTCTGATGAAAGATTCATTATTGATGCTGGATCCGGTATGAGATTATTGGGACAAGATTTAATTTCAAAAGGGGAATTATCAAAAGGAAACGATAGAATAAAAATTTTGCTTACCCATCTACATCAAGATCATATTGAGGGAATTCCTGGATTTTTTCCGTTTTATAATCCAAAAAATGAATTTGATATTTATTCAAGAGAAGAACCTAGGAGATTGGAAGAAATTTTATCCGCTAGACAAGGTTCTGGAGTATTTCCTGTTCGTTATCTGAAAGGAGATCAAAATGATGAACCTGTAATGATGGCAAAGAAATTTCACCATAGCATTAACAATAAAGTTGTTAATGGAAAAAATGGGACAAAAGTTACATATGAGTTTACAAATCATCCTAACGGCTGTATTGCATATAAATTTGAAGAAAATGGAAAAATTTTTGTTTTTGGTGGCGATCATGAATGTGGAAATG
Source organism: Candidatus Woesearchaeota archaeon (assembly GCA_964419925.1). Lineage (GTDB taxonomy): Archaea > Nanobdellota > Nanobdellia > SCGC-AAA011-G17 > GW2011-AR20 > JBBSXG01. The sequence continues at coordinate 25,211 of CAYQPR010000002.1, read as the reverse complement.
ATTTTATAGATTGTAATTTAAAACGATTTTTTAACAATGTAAACTTGTTGGTTATGGATGCACAATATTTTCCTGAAGAAACAAATCCTGTAAAGTATAATCTAAAATCAGTTTCAAAAAGAGGATGGGGACATTCTGATTATGAGCAAGTTGTTGATTTTTTGTTAGATATTCAACCAAGCACACTTGTATTGACCCATCACGATCCGATACATGATGATGATAAGTTAGACGAGATGCATGATCGGCTTTTGGTTTATGCTAGACAAATGAAACTTAATTCAAAAATTATTATTGCAAGAGATGGATTGGAGTTAAATTTATAACCTGCTTTCTTTTTATCTCTTTATGTACAATAAAATAGCTAAAAGTTATAATGAACTTCATGAGGAAGAACAAATTAAGAAATTAGAGATTATTAAGAAAAACCTTAAGATGATTCCACCTTTATTAGATGTTGGATGTGGAACCGGAATAAGTACAAATTACTTTGATGTTGTAAGTATTGGAATTGATAGTTCTAAAGAAATGATTAAGGAAGGAAGATATGGAAATTTGATTTATGGAAACGCTGAGAAACTGCCGTTTTTAGATAAAAGTTTTAATACTGTAATAAGTGTAACTGCTTTTCATAATTTTGAGAATATGGAAAAAGCTTTGTTAGAAATTAAAAGAGTTTCTAGTAATGAGAATATTGCGATAACTTTTTTGAAAAAATCTAAAAAATTAGATGAATTTAGAAAAATATTAAAAAAATATTTTAAATTTAAAGAAATTGATTGTTATAATGATGTTTTGTTTATTGTAAATGAAAAAGCTTAAATATTAGTTATACATTAAGTATAACTATGGAATTCAGAACTAAATTGAAAAGGTGGGGAAATTCATTTGGAATAGTGGTTCCTCGAGAGATTATGGTCAGAGAAAATTTAAAACCTGGTGAAGAAGTGATGTTTGAATTGAGAAAAAAGATTCTTGTTAAAAATGCATTTGGGCTTTTAAAAAAATGGAAGATTAACGCTCAAGATGTAAAGGATGAATTAAGAAAGGAGTGGACTAAATGAGATTCTTTCTTGATACTTATGCTTTGATTGAGATTGTTAAGGGCAATGAAAGTTATAAAAAATATCTTGATCACGAGGTTTTTACAACATTGCTTAATTTATATGAACTATATTATAATATATTAAAAGAGAATGATGGAAATAAAGCTAAAGAAGTTTTTTATACTTTTTATTCTTTGTTGATTAGAATAAAAGATGAATGGATTTTTTTAGCCTCAGATTTTAAATTAAAGAATAAGAAAAATAATATTTCATATGTTGATGCTTTGGGATATATTATTGCTACAGAAAATGAAATGAAATTCTTAACTGGAGATAAGGAATTCAAAAGTATGAAGAATGTAGAATTTGTAAAATAAAAATAGATTTATTAATTTTTCTTAAACGTTTATTTTATGAGAATTGGCCTTGATGTTGATGATACTTCATTGGATTATGTTTCTGTTTTATGTAAATGGCATAACATAACTTATAATACTAGTTTAAAGAAAAGTGATATTGTTTCTTATAACTTATGGAAATCTTGGGGTGGAACAAGGGAAGAAGCAATTAAAAAAATTCATGATTTCCAAGAAAGTGATTATTTTAACAAAATTAAACCAATGAAAGGGGCAATTGAAGGAATTAATAAATTATCTAAGGATCACGAACTTTATGTTTTAACTTCAAGAAGCAATTATTTTACTGAAAAGACAAAAGAACAGTTATTATATCATTTTGGAGATAAGTTTTTAGAATTCTTTTTTACAAATAATTATTCTAACTCCAATAAATTAATTAGTCTAAAAAAATCAGATATTTGTTTGAAAAATGAAATTGAATTGATAGTTGATGATAATTTTGAGACCGCAGTTCAGTGTGCTGATGTTGGAATAAGAGTTTTGCTTATGACTCAGCCTTGGAATAAAGGAAAGTCTTATCCTAATGTTGAAAGAGTTAATAACTGGAAAGAAATTTTAGAAAAAATATAAAAAGAAAAAAGGCTGGTTTTACCCAGCCGGAAAGGGCATTTCAAGGGGGTTAAAGAATTCTACTTTGCCCTAAAACATGAAATAAAAAAGGAGATGGGAAACTTATCTCCTATGCACCATTTCTATTCCAAGCTCATCACTAAGTCTGCGAGACTCTGATGATTGCTTGTTGTGGTCTACTTTTCCAATTACATATGGTGAGTTGACTCCGGTAATTATTGTCATTACCCTTAGTCTGTTATTCATGTCTTCTGAGATTCTTGCACCCCAGATAACTTGTGCATCTGGATCTAATGCTTGAGTTACAATCTCTCCGACTTTGTTTACTTCATCTAATGTTAAGTCATCTCCACCGGTAATATGGATTAAAGCACCTGTTGCACCGTTGTAGGTAACATCTAGTAAAGGATTACTTAATGCTCTTTTTACGGCTTCTTCTACTCTATGTTCTGTATCACTCTCTCCAATCCCAATGACGCTTACTCCGCCTGAGGTCATAATTGCTTTGACATCTGCATAGTCTAAGTTAACTAAACTTGGAACTGCAATTGTCTCTACAATTCCTTTAATCATTGTACTTACTAATTCATTTGCTACAGCAAATGCTTGTTTTAGAGGAAGGTTTCCAGCAATCTGTACTAATCTATTGTTATCAATTACGATAACTGTATCAGAAGCTTGTCTTAATTGTTGCAATCCAAATTCTGCTTTGTCTACCCTTGCTTTTTCAATATCTAATGGCATGGTTACAGTTCCAATAACGATTGAACCCATTTCTTTTCCAACCCTTGCTACTACTGGAGCAGCTCCTGTTCCTGTTCCTCCACCCATACCAGCACAGATAAATATCATATCAGAATCTTTCAATGCTTCTTTTAATTCATGCAAACTTTCTTTTGCAGATTCTTGTCCTTTTTGTGGGAATCCTCCACATCCTAATCCTCTGTTTAATTCAACACCGATTAAAATCTTATGATCTGCTTCACTTATATCTAAGTGTTGTTTATCAGTATTACATGCAACGATTTCTGCACCTTGGATACCTTTTCTGTATAACCAAGAAACCATATTATTTCCAGCACCACCAACACCACAAACTTTAATGTTTGCTTGTCCAACTTTAACATCGTTGTATTTTGTACTCTTTGCTCCTTCGAGAGCATTTTGTATTATAAAATCCATTTTTTGTTCCCCCTACTTTTTTCTCCTTTTTTATTTTTTTGATTATGAGTATATGTTTTTTTAAGCGTAAGCTTTATATATAAGTTAACATATACCTTACTTTAAGAAAGAGTTTATTTCGCCAAAAATAATCTCTGGACTAATACCAATAAAAGTTTCATCGATCGCCAAAACCGATTTTGTCGCCAAACAAAAATCAGTTAAATGATGAACTTTGTGTCAAATTAGTTCTTTTATTATCTAAACTTATATTTAAATACTTTTGAAATGGAAAATATATTTCGCAGAATATAAATCTTATTTAATTTGAAAATTTTAGTTTAATTAATGAAAAAAGAAAATTATAAAATCGGTGATTACGTTGAAATTTTTTCTGAAAAAGAAAATTTGAAAGGAACAATTTTGCCGTCGACAAATAAAGAAATTTTAACTTTAAAATTAAATTCTGGATACAATTTAGGAATTGAAAAAAATAAAATAAAAAAAATTAATTTAATAAAAAAAATTTCTGAAAAAAAAGAAAATCAAGAAAAAGTTGATTTTAAAAAAGGATTAAAAACCATTTCTATTTTACACACCGGTGGAACGATAGCTTCTAAGGTAGATTATGAGACCGGAGGGGTAATTTCAAAGTTTACTCCTGAAGAATTTTTATCTATTTTTCCTGAACTTAAGGAGATTGCAAACTTTAAAAGTAAACTTGTTAGAAAAATGTGGAGTGATGATTTAAGATTTAAACATTTTGGTGTTCTTGCTAAGGAGATTGAAAATGAAATTAAATCTGGGGTTGAGGGCGTAATTGTTGGAATGGGAACTGATAATTTAGCTGTTGCAAGTGCTGCTTTGAGTTTTGTTTTAGAATCTTGTCCGGTTCCTGTAATCTTGGTGGCATCTCAAAGAAGTTCTGATAGGGGTTCAAGTGATGCTGCGATGAATTTAGTTTGTGCTTCTTTGTTTATAACTAAAACTGATTTTTCTGGAGTTGCAATATGTATGCATGATTCAATAAATGATAAAACCTGTTCAATTTTTCCAGCATGTAAAACTCGTAAGATGCATACCTCTAGAAGAGATGCCTTTAAGCCAATTAATGATAATGTAATTGCACAAGTTGATTATAGAACTAAAAATATAAATTTCATTAAGGAAGATTATAAACGAAAGGGAGAAAAGTTAGTAATTAAAGATAAATTTGAAGAAAAAGTTGCTTTGATTAAAATTACGATTAATATGACCGCTAATCAATTTTTAGCTTACAAGGGTTATAAGGGTTTGATCATTGAAGGAACCGGATTGGGTCATACCCCTGGAGATGTTATTGATAATGAAACTAAGGAACATGCTAAGATTAAGAAAGCTTTGCAAGATTTAAATAAAAGTATGGTTGTGGTGATGACTTCTCAATGTTTATTTGGTCGGGTTAACATGAATGTTTACTCTAAAGGGAGGGATTTACAAGAAATTGGGATTATTTCTGGAGAAGATATGTTACCAGAAGTTGCTTTTGTTAAGTTAGCTTGGTTGTTAGGAAATTATAATCCTAAAGAAGTTAAAGGTTTAATTGGTAAAAATTTACGTGGCGAAATTAATGATCATTTAACAAAAGAGTTTTTAGATTAGTTTTTGAATCGAAATATTTATATAACCCTAAAAATAGGGAATAGTAATCCTAAAAATAGGGAATTACTATGCTAAAAAAAGATTCAGAATTATTATATTTATTTGCAAAAGAACCTTGGAAAAAATATACTTTTACAGAATTAAAAAATTCTTCAAAAAAGAAATCAAAAAGCTATGTTGATAAGGTAATTAAGAATTTATTAAAAGAAAAAATATTACTATTAGAAAAAGTAGGTAATCTCTCGGTTTACTCATTAAATTTTATAGTAAAATCAAGAATTTTTGCAGGTTTTGTTTTAGAGTATTATGGTTGGCATAAGGATAGTTTACCTTATCGAGATTTACAAGAGTTTATGAGCAATATTTCTTATAAGGATTATGTTTTTATTATAACTGGTAGTTATGCAAACGGAAAATTTACAAAAACATCTGATCTTGATGTTGTTGTGCTTATCAATGATTTGTTTGAACCTAAAAGAGTTTATGCTGAACTATCCTTTAAGGCAGAAATGAATATTCCACAAATACATTTATATGTTTTTAAATATTCTGAGTTTAAGGAAATGCTTTTAAATAATGAAGCTAATTATGGTAAAGGGATAGTAAGAAACTTCATTATATTAACTGGAGGACAGATTTATATTAAATTAATGCAAGAGGTTATTGAGAATGGATTTAACAACAAAAAATTTTCTTGATCGATCTGAAAATGAATTAATAATCGCTGAAACGCTTAGAGATATAAGTAATGATAACAAGAAAAAAGAATTTTTGAAAATACCTTTAGAGATTAGTTTTTACAGTGCAGTTATTTCTCATTCTTATTATGCGATATTTTACTCAGCAAAGGCAATTTTATTAACTAAAGATATTAAAACAACATTTCCTGAAGTTCATAAAAAGACTTATGATGAATTTGATAATAATTTTGTTAAGACCAGAATCATAGATGTGAAACTTCTTGAAATTTATCAAAAGATGATTATAAGGGCAGATCATTTGCTTGAAATTTTTAAAGATTTGAAATTTAAAAGAGGTTTATTTACTTATCAAACAATTTCGCAGGCAAATAAGGAATATGCTGAAGATTCATTAAAAAATGCAAAACTTTTTGTAAATAATATTACTAAAATAGTTAAAATTATTGATGAGGATATTGAAAATGTTTGACTATAAGGATTTAAACTTGAAGATTGGACTTGAGATTCATCAGCAACTTTCAGATAAAAAGTTATTCTGCAACTGCTCTACTAAATTTGAAGAAAAAGAATTGGATATCGAATTTAAAAGGAAATTAAGAGCTTCTTCAGGTGAAACTGGAAAAGTTGATGTTGCAGCTAAATTTGAAGAATCTAAAAATAAAGATTTTATTTATCACGGTTATAAAGGAGAATATTGTTTAGTCGATTGTGATGAACAGCCACCATATCAGGTTAATCAAGATGCACTAGTTACGGCTTTATCTTTAGCTAAATTGTTTAGATTAAACATTCCTAAAGAAATTTATGTTATGAGAAAGATAATTACGGATGGGAGTGCTTGTAGCGCTTTTCAAAGAACAATGTTAGTTGGTTATGAAAGTGAAGATTCGTTTATTGAAACTTCTTTTGGAAAGGTTAAGATTGCAAGTCTATGTTTAGAGGAAGATGCATGTAAAATTGAGAAAAATGAAGAAAATAAAACTTATTATTCTTTATCAAGGCAGGGAATTCCTTTAATTGAGATAATGACTAAGCCAGACATTAAAACCCCTGATGGTGCAAAGGAAACTGCTGAAAAATTAGGAATGATCTTAAGAAGTTTTTCTGATATTTTAAGGGGAATTGGAACAATAAGACAGGATGTTAATTTAAGTATTTTAGATGGATCAAGGGTTGAGATAAAAGGTTTTCAGGATTTAAGAACAATGCCTAAGATAATTGATTATGAAATTCAAAGGCAGTTTAGTTTAGTTGAAAAAGATAAAAAAGTTGAAGAAGAGGTAAGAAAGGCGAATGAAAACGGGACAACCTCATTTTTGAGACCTTTGCCCGGAAGTGCAAGGATGTACCCGGATACGGATATTCCAACTATAGAGGTTAGTAAAGAATTATTGGAGAATGTTAAAATCCCTGAACTGATTGAAGATAAGATAAATAAATTAAAAGAAAGATATGGATTAAGTAATGAACTGGCTTCTGAAATGATCCATAGTAAGATAGATTTTAATGATTATTCTAAAAAGTATAATGAGATTAGTTCTGGTTTATTAGCAAGTATTTTAGTTAGTAATTTTAATAATAAACGTTTAGATTATGTTTTAGATTTATTGGATAAAGGTAAAATAACAAAAGATGTTGTTAATGAAATTTTTGTTAAATTAAGTAAAAATGAAAAAATTAATCTTGAAGATTATAAATCTGTTAGTTTAAATGAAATTGAAAAAGAAATTAAAGAACTTAAATCTAAAAATAAAGAACTAAGCGTAAATGCCTTGATGGGGATGTTAATGTCAAAATATAAAGGTAAAATTGATGGCAAGAAGTTAATAGAATTAATAAATAAAAAATAGTGTTCATTAGCAACGCAAACCTTTATAATCCTCGAATAATAAATTGGTTATCCCACACAATTGATATTTTATTTATTTTGTATCAAACTCAATTTCCTTTATAAAAACTTTATTTGTTAGAGTTTCAGAAGATTTTTCTTTTAAATAAAACTTGAGATTATAATGAGAGTTGGAATTTAATTTTATTATTGGATCACCAAGCAAGAATTCTTTTTTTAATGGATATTTATCATTTACATAAATTCTCCCTAAAACTAATTTATAAGGTTCAGTTAAAAAACTCTGTTCATATAAATTTCCATAAATCTCTAAGTAAATCTCATAAAATCCAAAACTATTAACCTGTTTTTCAAATTCATTTCCTTTTGGATACTTATTAACAAATATTTCAAAATTAGCACTGTTCTCTGAAGTGCTTAATAATCTAACATCATTTGATTTTTCTAAACCACCAACAGGTGTTTTACAAGAACTCACTACAAATAAAACAAGCAAAAAAATTACACTTAAAACAAAACTTTTCCTTAATTTCATTTATTAACCAAGGTAGACTAAGGTTTATATATTTTATTATTCTAGTTATTATTACTCTTAAATGAATGATTAGATTTAATAATTAAATTTTTATGTTAATCTTATGAAACTTAAATACTTTTTTATTTTTTTAGTGGTAATCTCTACTTACTTTGTAATTAACCAATTTAATTATGGCCGAGAAGTTTATGATTTAGGATTTGCATTTGAAAACTCAATTCCTTTCTTAAACTGGATGGTTTATTTTTATTTAGCTTATTTTTTTATTATTTTAATACCTTTTTTTATAATGGATAATAAGAAAGTAGCTTTCTATTATTCTGTTCCGGTAATCATTGCTGATTTCTTTTTCATTTTTTTACCGACTAGTATCTATAGACCTTTAATAGAAAATAATAATTTAAGCAACTATTTGATAAATCTTATCCATTCTCTAGACCTTCAATATAATCTATTTCCAAGTTTGCATGCTACATTACTTACCCTCTCCTTTATTTTAATCTTTCAATATAAAAAAAAATTGGCTTACCAACTTGCTCCTTTAATGATCTTTAGTTTGGTTTCAACGTTATTCATTAAACAACATCATCTTGCTGATTTGATTTTTGGAGTTTTACTTGCTTTAGTTAGTATAAAAATAAGCAAAAGATTTGAAGAGGTGATATAATGTTTAAGTGGTATGGTTTACTTGGAATAATAATGATATTATTTACTGAATTAAATTTTTATCTTAAAATTGAACCTTTTGCTTCTTGGTATTTTCCGATAGTTTGGTTTGGATATATCTTATTAATTGACGCAATTATTTACAAATTAAAAGAACATTCTTTAATAATGTCAAGGAAAGAACAGTTTGTTAAATCTTTAATCTTATCTGCATTGATTTGGTGGCTATTTGAGATTATAAACTTTAAGACTGGAAATTGGAACTATCAAAGTTCTACTTTTTATTCTGAACCTTCTTGGTTTAGGTTTTATATTTTTAGAACGATTGCATTTTCAACAGTTCTTCCTGCGATAATTGAAACTTATGAATTGTTTAAGACGTTTAATCTATTTGATAAACTTAAATTAAAAAAGCATCGTAATATTACACCTTCTTTTTTAAATTCAATGACTCTAATTGGAGTTTTAATGATTTTGTTAAGCATCATTTATCCAAAATATTTTTTCCCTTTTGTTTGGATGGCTTTCTTTTTTATTCTTGATCCGATTAATTATCTACATAAACAGCCAAGTATTATTAGTTACTGGAAAAATGGGAATACTAAAATTCCAATATTACTATTTGTTGCAGGAACTGTTTGTGGAATTTTATGGGAATTTTGGAATTATTATGCGGTTGTTAAATGGTATTACGAGATTCCTTTTGTTGGATTTTTTAAAATATTTGAAATGCCTATTCTAGGGTATTTAGGATATGGACCTTTTGCTTTTGAATTATTTGCAATGTATTATTTTGTTAGAAGTTTGCATCTGCCAAAAGCGAAACATGATTTAATTGAATTAAAAAAAATTTAAAATATATCTTCAATTGTTTGATCTAGTTCTTTTACACCTTTTTTAATTTTTTTAAATAAACTTTCTTCTTTTAGTTTTTCTTTTATATGGATATTTGAAGAGTCCATTAAACCAAGATATGCTCCAATCATTCCAGAAGAATATGTTGGATGTTCTTTGATAACCTGAAAAAAATCATAAGGATTTAGTGCAGCATAAATAATCGGTGCTGTAGTTATTCCAATTCTACATCCCTTTTCTATGTATGGAAGAATTTCATCATTAAATTTCTTAGGAAGTATTTTTTCAGAAGCAAATTGAATAGATCTAATTACTGCTTCGCTTCCAATAAATCCAAGAACAAAAGCATTTAGTTCACTTTGCTCTTTTAATTCATCTGAAAAATTATCAGTTGCAGTGTGATATAATTTATTAACTAAATCAAATAAAAATGGTTCTTTCATAAACTTTTCTTATTAACAAAATTTAAAAGTCTTTCTTAAAGAATTCTTTCAAATCTTTTTCATTATAATTAACAAAATTATGATTAATTCTTATCATTTCAATAGATTGTTGGATTGACCTTTGTGCACCTTTTAATTTGTGTTTGCTAAAAAAATCTTGAATCTCTTTGATTCTATCTAAAGAGCTAAATTTAGATAGTACAGATTTAATTAAACTTGGAAGAACATGTCCTTCGCCATATTTTTCATAATAAACTTTCCAATTTTCTCTTAAAAATTTCCATGCTAAATCATCTGCATGCTCATTGCTTCCAACCGTTGCAAGAACATACATTGCATCTTGAGATTTAACCTCTTTTGATAAACTAAACTTTAAAGCATCTTGTAAAATTGTTTTATCTTTAAAAATTCCTAAAGATCCAAGGAATCTTATTTTTTCTTCAGAAGATTTTTCTTTTAAATATAACTCTTTTAATTTTTCATATATTTTTCTATCACCTGTAAATGCCGTTAAATTATAGATTAATGTTCTTAAATTTGGATTTATTTTTTTGCCTTTTAGATATTCATTAAACATTTTTTTTGCTTTATCTAAAACTTCTTTATGATTACTAAAACCTAAAGTGGCAATCACATTTGACCTTAGTAGTTTTTCAGTATGACTTTCCTTCGTCTTTTCTTCCCACCCAACTTTTTTATAAATCTCAGAATATAAATTTTTTATATATTCGTCCATTTCTTTTTCATATTTATCTGAAAAAAGCTGACTTATTTTTCCTAAACTTGATGATAAATCATTCCAAATTTCTTGATCAGTTTCTTTTTTTAACTTTAGAGCTAATTTTAAAAAGTTTTTAACTGGAACGTGAGATCCTCGTGCTAAAGCAAAAACATCGTTTTCTAACCCGATCTTATCAATTATGTTTAATTTGTAATTAATAACTTCTTTAAAAAATTCTTCATCATATTTTATTCTGTAAAATCCAACTTGATTATGATTTATTATAATATCTTTATTTATATTTATTTCTAATTTCTTTTTACTCATTTCGTAATATTTTATTTTATTATTATCTAAAATTGAAACGGGGATGGTCCATAATTTATTATCTTTGTTTTTTATATAAGAAAATCTTTCTTGTTCAAGTATTAACTTATTATCTTTATAGGTTGCAGAAATAATTGGATAACCCTCTTGTTTTGTCCATGAATGCATTAATTTTTTAACCGGCTTTTTTGAAATTTCTTCCATAGAATTCCATAAATCATCTGTGTCTGCATTATCATATTTAAATTTGTTCATGTAATGCTTTAATCCTTCTCTAAAAATTTCTTCTCCTAAATATTCTTCAAGCATCCTTATTATACAAGAACCTTTATTGTAACTTATTGCATCAAAAATTTCATTGATCTCTTCAGGATTTTTTACATCAACTTCAATTGGATGAGTATTGTTCAAACTATCTAAATATAACGCACCTATTTTTTCATCACCGATATACTGGGTCCACATCTCAAATTCAGGATGTATCTTATTTGTTGCTTTGTATTCTATCCAAGAAGCAAAACCTTCATTTAACCATAAATCATTCCACCATTTCATTGTTACCAGATTTCCAAACCACTGATGTGCTAATTCATGGCTTATTGTTGTTGCAACCGCTTGTTTTATTCCGACTGAAGATTCATTCTCATCAAAAAGAATTTGTGTTTCTCTATATGTTATCAAACCCCAATTTTCCATTGCACCAGATTCAAAATCTGGAATTTCAATTAGATCTAATTTTGGTAGGGGATAAGGAATTTTGAAATAATCATTATAATATTCTAATGCTTTTATTGCAAAATCTAAAGCAAATTTTGCTTTATGTTTTTTTCCTGGAGTTGTTATAACCCTAACTAAAACATTATCTTTTGTTTTTGATTCCAAATATTCTAATTCTCCGATTACAAATGCAACTAAATATGTAGACATTATTGGAGTTTCTTCAAATGTAACTTTTTTTAAATTGCTAAATAGACTTTCGCTTTTTATAGGCATATTTGAAACTGCATTTAAATTATCCGGAATGGTTAATGAGATATTGAATTTTGCTTTCATATCTGGCTGATCAAAAGAAGGAAAACATTTTCTCGCATCATTAGGCTCAAACTGAGTTGTTAACATTGTTCTTTTTTCTTCTCCAACAATATACATGCTTTTGTAAAATCCTCGTAGATTTTCTGCAACCTTTCCTCCGAAATTAACTATTAAATTATACTCTCCTTTTTTAATAATTTTTTCAAAATAAAATATAATAATTTGCTTTTCTTTATCTTCTTTCATCTTTTTTATTGAATTATTTTGAAGAGAAACTGAATTTATCTCTAACCCCTTTATATTTAAAGAAATTTCTTTTGTATCTTTTAAAACATTTATTTTTATTTTTTCTTCGCCTTTGAATGTTAGCTCTTTAAAATTAGGGGTTAGTTCTATATTATAAATTAAAGGAATAATGTGATTTGGTAAACTGTAAGGATTCTCTTTTTTCATATGCTTAGAAATTGGTCATTCTTTATATAAGTTTTGGTGTTTTTCTAAATACTTAATTAAAGAAAACTTTATATAATTTGATTTTAACTTTATTTTATGGAAAGAAGCTACGTTAATGAACTTAAAGATAAAAAGGAAGTTTTATTGAAAGGTTGGGTTCATGATATTAGAGAATTACCCAAAGCCAAGTTTATTCTTTTAAGAGATATAACTGGAATCGTTCAATGTGTTATAAAAAATGAAGCTAAAGGTTTTGATGAGAAATTAACATTAGAAAGTGTTATTTCAATTAGGGGAAAAATAAAAGAAGCTAAATTAACATCTTCTGAATTAACAATTAATAATTTTGAAATCAGTGTTGATGAATTAGAGTTATTGAATAAGGCTGAAAATCTTCCAATACAAGTTTATGAAAAAGATAAAGATATCATTACTGATTTAAGCACGAGATTAGAACATAGGAGTTTAGATTTAAGGAAGAAAAAGGTTAAGGCAATATTTAAAATTCAAAGCGAAATTTCAAGTTCTTTTAGAGAATTTTTTAGAAAATTAAATTTTATTGAGATACAACCTCCAAGCATTATTGCAAGTGCTTCCGAGGGTGGAACTGAGTTATTTGAAGTTAAGTATTTTGAGAAAAAAGCTTATCTAGCACAAAGTCCTCAATTATATAAACAATTATGTGCAATTTCTTTAGAAAGGGTATTTACAATAACTCCCGTTTGGAGAGCGGAGAAACATAATACAATAAGACACTTGAATGAATCAAGACAAATGGATATTGAAGTTGCCTTTGCAGATGATTTTAAAGTTATGAAATATTTAGAAGATTGTGTTGCATTTATTGTTAAAAATGTAATTGAAAAATGTAAAGATGAATTAGAAAATTTAAATTTAAAATTGAAAATTCCAAAAGCAAAATACTTAAGTTATGATGAAGCAATTAAACTTGTTGGTTTAAAAATTGGAGAAGATTTTACACCTGAATCTGAAAGAAAATTATGTGAAATGTATCCGGATATGATTGTATTTACCCATTCTTGGCCTTCTACATTAAAACCATTCTATATTTTTCCAAAAAGTTTAGATAAAAGAGAGAGGTTGAGTAAGGGATTTGATGCTTTGTATGGTGGAGTTGAAATAAGTTCTGGAGGACAACGCGTTCACATTCCCGAGATTTTAATAAAACAATTAAAAGATAAAAAATTAAATCCGGATAATTTTGAATTTTATGTTGATAGCTTTAGAACAGGAGCTCCGATGCATTCTGGATGGTCAATTGGTTTAGAAAGATTTACTATGACATTATTAAAGTTAGATAATATTAGGGAAGCGGTTTTGTTTGCAAGGGATCGAGATAGGTTAACACCATAAAACGAGAAAAAATGACCAATTGGTTTAAAAAACAATATTTCTGGTTTAAGAACTTAGGGAAATTGCAGCAGTTTAATGTAATCATTGGAGTTGTTGGAGTTTTAGCATTCTTAATGGCCATTCCATCTTTCGTAATTATGATTAATGGTTGGATAAGTAATCCTTTTGAAGATAATGAAAGTAACTCTACAAATTTAACTTCTGAAATACCAATAGGGGTTAACGAAGAAGATTTTTTGTCTATTAAAGAATTAAGACCAAAGAACTTAGTTTATCCTTATGATGGTAATACAACCACGACTTGGCAGGTTTTGGTAAAAGAAGGTCTGAAAATTCCTTATAGTTTTACTTTAGAATTCATACACAATTCAAAAAAATATCACTCTAAAACTTTCTTTAACAACATTACAGATAATTATATTATTTGGTATTATCCTAATAAAAAAGTTGGAGAAAATAAGATTCATGTTTATTTAAACTGGACTTATAATGGCATTCCATATAAAAAGGAAGATTTAACTGATTTTGAAGTATTAGACTTTAATTAGTTAAATTTAAATTCTAATAAACTTTAACATTTTGGTGTTAAAATGATAAAATCCAATTTATTTGTAAAAAAGAAGAGGAACTATCTAAGATACCAAATAGATTTATGGGGTAATCCTTTTTATATTTTAGTAGAAAAAGATGAAGAAGGAAATGTTAAACAAATGATGGAAAAACCAAATTTCAAAGAGATTAAGAAAGGAGTAACAATTGTATCCGGGATGCATATTATACCTAATCATCCTGAAAGAAATCATATTGATTGTTATGAAAATGGTAAAAAAATTAGGATGGAAGAATCAAATATAATTCCTTATTGGATTAAAGAATTTGACTCTCTAATCAGAACTTAATTTTAAACTAACTAAACCAAAATCTTTTTAATATACCAAAATACGTAAAAGTATGTTTATTCAAATACAAGAAGCAATTGAAAAGGGAAAAGGTAATGTAAGTATTCACGGATGGGTTCATCGTGAAAGAAAACAGAAAGACATGATTTTTTTAGTGGTTAGAGATTCTACAAATATTATTCAATGTGTAATTAAACAAGATAAAGTTACAAAGAAAGAATGGGAAGATTCTAATAAAATTTTAATTGAAAGCTCTTTAGAAATTGAAGGAGAAATAAAGGAAGATAAAAGAGCTCCAACAGGATATGAAATTCAGGTTAGTAAAATAAATGTTATTCAATTTGCAGAGATATTTCCAATAAATAAAGATCAAAGTCCTGAACTATTATTAGATAATAGACATCTATGGTTAAGAAGCAGAAAGATGACCTCTATATTAAAGATAAGGAGTACTATTTTTAAAGCAATACATGATTATTTTAGAAATGAAGGTTTTTATGAATTTCAAAGTCCCATAATACAAAGTGTTCAGTGTGAAGGTGGAAGCACGCTATTTAATGTAGATTATTTTGGAAAAAAATTATTTTTGGCACAAACATGGCAGTTGTATGCTGAGCCAGCTATTTTTGCTTTAGAAAAAGTGTATTGCATCGCACCAAGTTTTAGAGCTGAAAAATCTAAGACGTCTAGACATTTGACGGAGTACTGGCATGCTGAAATGGAACAGGCTTGGGCTTCCTTTAAAGATATTCAAGATCATGGCGAAAATTTAATTAAAAATATTGTTAAAGAAGTTTTGGAAAATAATAAAGAAGAATTGAAACTTTTAGAAAGAGATGTTAAGAAATTGGAACCAATATTAAAAAAACCTTTTCCAAGAATGACTTATACTGATGCTTTAAAAATATTAAAAGAAAAATGTAAAATCAAAATTGATTGGGGAAAAGATTTAAGGACAATTGAAGAGGATGAATTAAGTAAGTTATACGATACTCCAATAATTGTAACACATTATCCTAAAGTTGTTAAAGCATTTTATATGAAAGAAGATCCAAAAGATACGAAAGTTGTTTTTGGTTGTGATTTTATTGCTCCTGAAGGTTATGGTGAGATTATAGGTGGAAGTGAAAGAGAGCCCGATAAAGATAAAATAATTTCTAGATTAAAAGAGCAGGGAGAAAATCCAAAGAATTATGAATTTTATTTGGATACAAGAAAATATGGAAGTGTTCCTCATGGTGGATTTGGAATGGGTGTTGAAAGAATTATATCTTGGATTTGTGGTTTAGACAATATCAAGGATGCAATACCTTACCCTAGAACGATGCTAAGATATGTTCCTTAATAAGATTTAAATACTTCTATTTCTTTTGTTTTTCAGATGGTGATTGAAAGTTCTATTAAAAAAGAAGGTAAGGTAAATTTTGCTGTTGATTACATTACTAAAAATGTTCCTGTTGTTCCAGATTCTTATTTAATTGGCGATATTCAAAAATTTATTAATAAAAACGTTAAAGATTTTGAAACAATAGATTATATTTATGTTATTGATGATAAAAGTAATTTAAATGGGGTTACTTCTATAAAAAAAGTTTTTGAACTTCCTAAAAAAACTAAGATTAAAGATATTATGGAGAAAAATATTATTTCCGTTTCTCCTGATGCTGAAGAACAAAAAATTGCAAATTTAGCTTTGAAACATAATTTAAAAGCAATTCCAATTGTTGAAGAAGGAAAATTAATTGGAGTTATTTTAACAAATAAAATTTTATCTATATTACATCATGCTTTACATAAAAGGCTTCTTTATTCTGCAGGTATTCATAAAGGTCATTTGGAATATGAAGATACGATGCATGTTCCTTTATTATTAAATTTAGAACATAGAATTCCATGGTTAATTGTTGGTTTAATCGGTGTTTTACTTGCTGCAGGTTTTATTGGCAAATATGAAAGTATATTAAATCAACATTTGATATTAGCTTTTTTTGTTCCTGCGGTTGTTTATATGAGCAGTGCTCTTGGAATACAGCAACAAACATTATTAATTAGGGATTTGACAATTTTTGGAAAAGAATTCAAGATAGTTCCATATTTTTTTAGACAAACTTTTATTGGAATCATTTTAGGTGTTTTAATCGGTTTTATTGCTTATATTATTATTGATTTATTTTGGGGAGAGCCATATATTGCTCTTGTTATTTCTTTAGCGATGCTTATCACTTTAGTTTTATCAAGTTTTATGTCTTTGCTTATAACTTATTTATTTAAAGTATTTAAACAAGATCCTGCTTTAGGTAGTGGACCATTTGCAACGATAATATCTGATGTTTTATCAATTATAATTTACTTTATTGTTGTTTCTTTAATGTTGTAAGAAATTAATTTTTTACTGGCAAAGGTCTTTTAATTGTTATTGGTAGAATTCCTTTTTCAAATTCCATTCTTGCTATTGAAATTGGATTAAATCTTATCTCTTCTAACTTTCCTTCTTTTAAATCTAATATTAATGGTGCACCCATTGCCAATTGCAATGCTCTTGCTCCAATTATTCTTGCTTTTTCGTATTTAGTAAAAAGTTCAGGATTCATTTTAATAAACTCCTTAATTCTTTTTCTTTTTTGATTGCAATATCAACCATCTTTTCAACGTCGCCTATTTCAATTCCATCGTCTCCGCCCTTTTGCATCGCATGAATATTTCCTTCATAAACTGAAATACTTACTCTAGCATTTAAAATGGATTCTTCTTTTGAATTTGGATCTAATATAATTTTATCTTCAACTTTTCCGAAAGTAAATGTTATTGGGGTTTTATTTAATTTTAATTTTTCATTTGTAAGTTCACCAAAAATAACTTTATCATTTTCTAATCTTGGAATTCTTACACTTTTTAATGCAGCTAACGCAGCTAAAACACTTGCATCAATTAAATTTCCATCATCATTTATTGGATAAATATCTAAAAATATCATCCAAACTTTTTCATTTTCTCTTATGCATAATTTTTTGAAATCAATGCATTTACTTTCTCTGATTCCTCTATCAACAACCCTTGCTAATTCTGTAGCCCAAGAATTTGGAGGACCAAGTTCAAATAAAGGACTTGCAACTGGACTTAATTCTGCAGTTACTGTAATTACTCCCTCATCAGGCGAATCTGAATAAGGTTCTCCAACATTCATCTTTACACCAACAATTACCTCAGTTTCTCCAATCTTGCATTTAGCACTTCCTTCTGCATTTTTACTTATATTATATTCTAAACTAACTTCCCTAAAATCATCTAATCCTCTTCCGTCTACTCTTTTACCTTCTTTTATCAGGGAAATTATATATTCATTATTCATTTTTCTTGTAAAACTCCTTTAATGCCTTTTCTTGTATATCATTTATTTTTTTACAACTTTCTTGTCCAAGTTTTAAGGCTTCAATTAATTCTTTTTTTGTAATGTTTCCATCTAATTGTAATAATGTTAGTTTTTGACCTCTTGAAGTAAACGCAACCGGGATGTCTGTTGCATCTTCAACATCTTCTTCGTCCTTATTTAAATCAACATAAATTTTTCCATTTATTCTTCCAACAGAAACTGCTGCAACCATATCTTTCATTGGAATACCCGCGTGAGCCAATGCTAATGAAGCTGCAGATATACCTGCACATCTCGTTCCGGCATTTGCTTGAATTATTTGTATAAAAACATCTACGACTGCATTTGGAAACTGAACTAAATCAACTGCTGGAAGCAATGCTTTTTCTGTAACCAATGAAATCTCTACACCTCTTCTGCTTGGTCCAGGACGTTTTCTTTCTGGAACCGAAAATGTAATCATATCATAATTGCATCTTAAAATTCCTGTTTCAGGATTTTGTAAATATTTTGGATGTAGTTCTCTAGGACCATAGACAGCTGCAATTGCGATTGTATCTCCTATCTTAAACATTGCACTTCCATCTGCTCTTTTAATTATTCCGACCTTAGCTTCAATCTCCCTCATTTCGTCGTGCTTTCTTCCGTCTACTCTTTTATCCGTCATTTTTTTCCTCGAGCATATTTTTTATTTTATCTGTTAATCCTTCTGTATGTGACTCTTGTTCTATTTTTAAAATAATCTTTGTAACGAAAATTTCTTTTTCAGTATTTTCTCCTTTTAACCAAACTCTTCCATTTTGTCCTATTAACATATTGCAACCTGTTTTTTCTTTAATCATCCCAATCATGTTTCCTTGTTTTCCAATCATTCTTGGAACTTTGCTTGGAGTAACTTCAATTACTTTTCCTCCAATTAATTTTCTTAATCCAGGTCCTCTTGTACTTAAATCAACAGATTTTTGTCTTGTCACTTTGACAATTTTAGCAACGACTAAATCCCCATAATCATAATATTTTGTTAAATCATCATTTTTTTCAATGAAATCTGCGGTTTCTCTTATGCTTAGAACCCCATTATATGCACATCCGAGATCAATTGTCCATCCATAAAATCCGATATCAACTACCCTTCCTACAACCGTATCATTAACTTTTGGAACATATTTTCCTGTTAATGGAATAACCCTTATGAATCTTTCATTGATACTTACTAATCCTAAATAATTTGAGATTATTTTATTTCCTTCTCTAAATGCTCCGTGGCTTGGAAGATATTCCATACTATCTGCTAATTCTTGTCCCGGAATTACAATTTCTTTGTCTTTAACTAATAATTCATTCATTTTACTTTTATTATTTTGCTTTCAACTTCTCCATGAGTTAATGAGTTTAACTTATCAAATAATTCGGATTGTAGTCCCGCAGGAATTTCTAAAATTGCCTTTAGGCTTCCATCGTTCTGCCATTCATCCTTTATTAAGGTTCCGTATTGCTTTAAAGTAGAGTATGACTTCCCTGCATGCTTCGCAGGAATTCTTATTTCCAATTCTCTTACTTCAAATTTTATTGGAAGAATTGCTCTTATTTTATCAACAATTTCTTTAATTTGATCTTCGGCATTTTTAAATTCATCTATTTTTACCTTAGCTTCATCTAAAGCTGCCTGAATTCTTTGTGCTGGATGAGGAAGATTAGTTGTTGGATTGATAGCATTCCTATGAATTAAAGTTATAATCTTTAGTTTTTTTTCTTCTCTTAGCTTATCGCGATATTCTTTTGTTAACTGAACTTCACCATCTTTGATTATTCTTTTTATTATTTCTTGTTTATCTTCTGTATTAAATATTTTTTTGAACACATTTTCTGGAGCATGTTCTCCTTTTTTTACATCGCTATAAATTTCAAGTGTAACGGTAACATCTTCCAAAGGAATGTTTTTTCCTTGTTTAAATTCGATTGCTTTTTCACAATCTACTAAAATTTCAAAATTTAATCCCTGTTTGCTCAATTTTGCTACTACAGCATCTTTTATATTCATTTTGTTAGTTTTTGAAGATATTTCATGTCCATTCTTTTAAACTGTTTTTCAGTAGTTTTTATGTAAGCACCATCTATTCTTTTAATATCAAATTCTTTTCCAAGAACTTTTCTTAAAGCTCTTAATGCAAGAGAAGCACCTTCATCTACATCCATGGATTCTTTATATTCTTTGACTAAAATTTCTTTTATTTCATTTTCAGCTTCACCTATAGCCGTTGCCTTGTATTGAAAATAAATTCCAGTAGGGTCTGTTAGATATAATTCAGGCTCAGAATTAACACCTGCAAATAATATTGAAACTCCAAAAGGACGAGCTCCTCCAAATTGTGTAAACTGTTGTTTTAAATCACATATGTCTTTTACTAATGATCCGGTGTCTATAGGTTCATCGTATGTTACTCTGTGTTGTTGAGCAACTAATCTTGCTCTATCAATTAAAATTCTTCCATCGCTTAAAATTCCAGAAGCAGTTGCTCCTATGTGTTCATCAATTTGAAATACTTTTTCTACAGAAGCAGGAACAATCAAAGGTTCTGTAACTCTTTTATCTGCAATTAAGACAACTCCATCCTTACAAACTATTCCTAGTGTGGTGCTACCTTGTTTAACTGTTTTTTTTGCATATTCAACTTGTAATAACCTTCCATCTGGACTAAACATAGTTGAAGCACGATCATAACCCATCATTTGATGTTGCATTGGTTCCATTTTTATTCCTCCTCTTTTAACTTATTTAATAAACCTGAAGTTTTTAAACTTTTTAAACCTATTTTTTTATTATTTATCATTTTTGTTAGTGTGAACATTGCTTTTAGTTTATTTAAATACTTTGCATTTACTTTTATTATTCCTTTATCTTTTCTAATATCGATTAATTTAAATGAACTTTTTGCCAATTCTAAACTTCCTAAAAATTCAAGGAAGCTTTCTTGTAGCTTATTTTCTATCTCTTTTCTTTCAATTTTGTCTTCAGTTTTGATTTCAAACGAAAGATATCTGTTATTTTCACGTAATGTTGGTAATATTGGCTTCATTTATCCTGAGAAAGAAGCTTTTCTTTCTTTTCTTTCAGTTATGTGTTATCAGAAGAGGGTTTATAAAGATTTTGGAAAAGTCTTTTAAATGTTTACGTTTCTATTATTCTTAAGGTGATGTAGGAGAATATAATGGCAAAAAATCAACAACTTGAGGATGTGGTTTTAGTAATGATGGCCGAACAATTATTAGAGAGAGACCCTGCTTTGAATCTTATTGCAGATGGCGAGATTGATATGGCAAAAGCAGTAATTCAATCAATGGGAACTGTGGGGGTTGACAAAAAGTATAAGTTCAGGACAATGTATCAACGTTATATTGGATATGGTTATGATTTTGATTTAGGAAATGAAACCAGTAAATCAACAAAACAAGTCTTTGAGGATGCAGTAAGAAATACTCGTGAAAGGGTGCTTGGTGAAAATGGAGAAACTTTGTTGTATGATTTGGTAAAAGATAATAAATTTGGTTTATACTTAACTCAAATCTAATCTTTTTTTTATTTTTTTGAATCTTATGTAATATTTTTAAAATCCAAAATGAGGTTGCTTTTTTGGAAAAGCTTATAAATTTCTTTTTAATTGAAGTATTTATGGCAAAAGAACATAAAGTTTTATTGTATAGAACAAGTACATGCATTTGGTGTCATAGGGCTGAAGAGTTTTTTAATCAGAAAAAAGTTAAATTTGAAAGTATTTGGGTCGATAAAGACCATAAGATGGCTCAAGAAATGGTGAAGAAAAGTGGACAATTAGGAGTTCCAGTTATTGATATTGATGGGAAGATTATAATTGGATTTGATTTAGAATCTATAAAAAAAGCTCTTGAAATAAAGTGAGAAAAATGTGTTCAATTTTACTTGAATAATTGTGCTTTGGAAAGATTTATTAGTTTATCGATAATGGTCATTTGTATGGCAATTTGGGGCGGTGTTCCGTATAAAGAAGTTGTAAGGCATTGTATTGGTATTTCTTTGGAGAAAATGGGTGGTAATGGAAATTTGGAAGATATTGCTGATAATACTAAATTAGATTGTAAACCTATACCAATTAATGATATCAAAAACGGTATTTCTTATTTAATTCGTAAACGAATTATTTTATTAAGTAGTAATCATTATTTTTTTAATGAGGGTTATTCTAGTTCGGATTGTTTAGGATAAAATTTATATACCCATTTATTAACTAATTTAGAATGAGTGATGATGAACCAAGTTATGGTAAACGAAAAAGTAAAAGGGATAAATTAGCAAAAAGAAGAGATCGTGTTTACAAACGTGGCGGAAAAGAAAGAAGTATGAATTATTAGCAAAATCTTTTTAAACCTTAATTTAGACGTTTGTTCATGCAAAAAGAAAGAACTCTAGTTTTGGTAAAACCTGATGGGGTTAGAAGATCTCTTGTTGGAGAAATTATTTCTAGATTTGAGAATGTTGGATTAAAAATTCTTGGAATGAAAATGTTTTGGGCTGACAAAGATTTTGCTCAAAGGCACTATACTGATGATATTTCTAAAAGACATGGAGAAAGAGTAAGGAATAATTTAGTTCAATACATTACTGAAGGCCCAGTTGTTGCTTTTGTTTTAGAGGGCGTTGATGCAGTTAAAGTTGTTAGAAAGATTGCTGGAAGTACTTATGGCGGTGAAGCTATTTCCGGAACAATTAGGGGAGACTATTCTCATACTTCTAAAGATTATGCAAACTTTCATGAATTAAAAGTTAAAAATTTAGTTCACTCATCTGGAAGTTTAGAAGAAGCTAAATTTGAAATTCCTTTATGGTTTGATGAAAAAGAATTACATGAATATAAAACAATTCATGATATGATTGAAGAAATTTAAAAAAATAAAAAAAAGAATCAAAATTTTTTATTAAAATTTATCTTCTTTTTCTTTTTGTTGAGCTGGTAGATTTTCTTTTTGTCGTCCTTTTTTTTGTGCTAGCAGCTTTTCTTCTTGTTGCCATGAGAATCCCTCCTTTTTTATAATCTTTAAATGATTAACAAATATTTAAACATATCTATTTATTATTTTTCCGACGATAAACTTTTAATTATCTAACATTTTTTTTGAATAAATAAATTTAAATACTAAATAATTTTTATAAAATAAAAAGATGGTAAACTTTGATAAATTTGGTCCTGAAAAAATTTTAGAAGTATATGACAATAAAATTAGAATGCATGGTTTTTTAGTAATTGATAATACTTCTTTAGGAATTGGAAAAGGAGGAATTAGGATGACCTCTAATGTTACTGTTGAAGAAATTGCTTCCCTTGCTCGAACGATGACTTGGAAAAATGCGTTAGTTGAACTTCCTTTTGGTGGAGCGAAAGCAGGAATAATTTTAGATAAAAATCATTCTTTAAAACAGAAAGAAGAATTAATTAGATCATTTGCAAATGCGATTAAAGAATATGTTCCTAATATTTATATTGCGGGTCCAGATATGAACACAACTGAACATGAGATGGAAATATTTTCTAAAACATTAAAAAATAAAAATGCTTGTACTGGAAAACCTGAAAAATTAAATGGTTTGCCTCATGAACTTGGAAGCACCGGATTTGGTGTTTGTCATGCTACGTTGGTTGCTTTAAAACATTTAAATAAAAATCCTAGTCATATGACTTTTGCAGTCGAAGGTTTTGGAAACGTTGGTTTTTTTGCATCTAAATTTTTAATTGAAAATGGATTGAAATTAGTTGCAGTTTCAGATTCAAAAGGGGTTTTATATGAAAAGGATGGAATTAATTTTGAGAAATTGAAAAAAATTAAAGAAAAAACTGGAAGCGTTGTTAATTATGGAAATAAAACTAATAAAAAAATATTTGAGGTTGATGGTGATATTTTAATTACAGCAGCAATTCCAAATCTAATAAAAAAAGAGGATGTAAATAAGGTAAGAAATAAAATTATTGTTGAAGGAAGTAATATTCCAATGACACCAGAAGTAGAAGAATTATTATATAAAAAGAAAATTTTAGTTATTCCAGATTTTGTTGCAAATGCTGGTGGGGTGATCTCAAGTTATGTTGAATACATTGGGGGAAATAAGGAAAAGATGTTTAAGCTTGTTAGAGAAAAAATTACAAAAAATACTGAATTGATTTTAAATGAAAGTTTAAAAAGAAAAACTAAACTAAGAGATGTTGCATTGGAAATAGCTAAAAAAAGGATTGAACATGAATCAAAATAATAATATAATAATTTATTCCCTGGTTGCAGGTTTTGCTACCATTCTTGGAATTTTATTAGTCCAGCATGCTAAATCTTTTGTTAAGAAATATTCTATTTATTTTGTTAGTTTTGCTGCGGGAGTTTTAATTGCATTTTCATTATTACATCTAATTCCTGATGCAATTGAACTTTATGAAAATGCTTTATTGATTGTATTATTAGGATTTTTAATATTTTATATGATTGAACACTTTATCATGAGACATAGTTTTCACGAAAATTATACAAAAGAACATGCTTCTGGAAATGTTGCTGCATTAGGATTATTTTTTCACTCTTTAATAGATGGGGTTGCTATTGCGGCTGGATTCGAATTATCGAATGAGCTTGGGATTATCACTACGATTGCTGTAATTGCGCATGAATTACCTGAGGGGGTTGCTTCCATGGCAGTTTTAATGCATAACAAAATTAAGAAAGGATTAACATTATTTTATGCATATTCTATCGCTTTGGCTACACCTATTGGCGCTATCTTGACTTTGTTATTTTTTAAGAATATTAATGAAAATGTTTTAGGTGTTTTATTAGCCTTAGCTGCTGGAAGTTTTATTTATGTTGGTGCTTCTGACTTAGTTCCTGAAACACATGAAGAATATGATAAGAAAAATGCTTTATTCTTTATTTTAGGAATTATTTTTGTTGTTTTAATAAGCCAACTAATTAGTTAACTACTTTTAAATAGTTATTAATCAAAAGGTTTATATATTCTAATTTCTAAATTTATTTAACTAAAATGAAGAACCTAATTGTAAATGGAACTAGAACTGCAAGAAAGATTATAATAGAAGATTTAATTAGAAAGGAAGAAGAAGCTATTAGAAATAAGAA
>CAYQPR010000001.1:0-101663 GCA_964419925.1 Candidatus Woesearchaeota archaeon | reverse complement strand
CTCATCGTTTCTTTGTCAAAATATTTTTCTAAAGCAATTTTCCTCGTTTTTATTATTGGTTCAACATAAATAACACTTAATCCTTTAGCTTCTCCAACCTTACTTTGAACTTTATCACCGGTAATTAGTGTAGCCCCTTCATCCCATGCTAATTCTCTTATTAAAGAATCAATTTCCCCCATAGAAGCATGTTTAATTTCAACAGGACCCGGACGTTTTCCTTTAAATGTAAAATTAAAATTTAATTTAGAACTTAACTCTCTTAATTTTTTTATCTCATCTAAGCCCATAGTTCCAATTTCTCTTCCGTAATTAGCTTGATGTTCTAATTCAGCTAAGACTGCTTCATGAATTATTAGTTCATCTATCTTAAATTCTTTATCTTGTAATTTTTTACTAAGTAATCCTTCAATTATTATACTCGTGTCCGGAACTAATTTTTCTATTTTATTTTCCATTTTCAAAACCTTTTTATACTGATTAATTTTTATACTATTAACTAAGTCAGAATTTAGTAAGCATAAGTTCTGGCTTAGTAAAGAATTAAGAGTTTTTAAATTTATCTGAAAGTTTTGTCCTAAGGGTGTTTCAGTGTACATAAAAAAATTTATTGTTTTTTACTTACATTTAAAATTTTTTCAAGTTCTTCAACCATGTAATCTGTAGGTTTCATTCTTACGCATCGAGAATTAGGAAGTTTTTCTTGTATTCCGATTAAAACTTGATTTAATAAGCCTTCCAAATCTTCAGGTAATTTTTCAGGAACATTTTCTCCTTTTTTAATCAAAGGCATAACAAAATAAAATACCACTTTAGTTGGTTCGTCTTCAATTTTAATTTTTTTTATTCCTAATCTATAAGCCATATAGTTTTTTTCATTATGTGCAATCACCCAATCAGTTAAAGTAAGAAAATCTTTTTTCTCCAAAGAGCCTAAGTCTATTTCATTGTACTCAAAATATTTTAAGTTAAATATTCTTCCACTTTTGCTAACATAACTTTCACTTTTTTCCATTTAAACACATTAATAAGAAAACCATTTATACCTTTCGATTAACCACTAAAGAAAATCTGTGGAAGAGAGGATTTACCATAAAATCTTCCATGTATTAACAAAATTAAAGAATTAGGCTACTTGAGCTTCAAGAATAGCTTTTTTATTCATTGTTTTACTAGCATTTAAATTTCTACACCTATCAATTTATCTTTACTGTCAAAGTCTAAAATAATATTATTGTTAAGTTCTATTGTTTTTTTGACTTCACCTTCTTTTATAGTGTCTGCTATGCAAATATAAGCTACATCAATTTCTTTATCATATTAAAGTTTCATATTTTATATATTGATTACTCGTATATATCATCATGATGATCATAATCTTCAAAATATATTACTTTATTATTATGATCTATTTTAAAAGTTAAAACAAAATGGCCAATATGCACCCTACTTATGCCCTTCATAGTATAGTGCAAATCTTTATATCTATGCTCTGGATTTGTTAATATCCAATCTCTCTTTTTTACGACAATACTATAATGAACCGGATCTTTTTTCTTGAGTTTAGCTAGTTTTTTAATTATCTCTTCACTATACTCATCAGTATACATTTAATTCACCATTTTTTCAAAATCTTTTCTAGAGAAATGTTTTCCTTTCATTATATTAAGCAATTTCTTTTTATAATCTAACCTTAATTCAGGCTCCAGAAAGCTTTGTTCGTATTCTTCAACAACTAAATTTATAGCCTCAGATTTATCTTTTAATCCATTTTTAGCCTTTACAATATTTAAAACTCTATTTACATTTTCATTTATATCTATCATAGCTTGTACCATGTCTATACCAAATATATACATATATACACTCCATATATAAAGGTTTTGTTTAGTTTATATTAAGAAGGAATGTGGGAGACAGGATTCGAACCTGCGAAGGCACTAAGCCAATAGCTCTTGAGGCTATCTCATTTGGCCACTTTGATACTCCCACGTAAAAAAGAAGTTAAGATTAAGATTTAATAAACTTTATTATTTAGTAAAATACTTGGTTTTACCCGTATTAATGATTAACATTTTTTTATTCTTAGGTAAATTATTTTTCATCTGTAACATCAAAGCTAATCCAGAGATTCCAGAATAACCGCAATTTATCCCTTGTGAAGAAACAATTTTCATAGCTTCATCTAAAAATTTTTCATCTAAATTATAAACATTAGACTCAATTCCACAATAACCCGCATATTTATACAACCTTATCCACTGCTTATCGAAATTAACAAAAGGTAAATGTGGTGAATAAAGTTTATCTGCTTTAGTTTTAGGGTTATTAGAAGTCGCGCCTAAAAAATTACATTTCCTTAAGACATCAATATTTCCTTTAAATCTAGGATCATGATTTTTAGTAGAAACTTCTTTTTTATTTACATTTAATATGTTCTCATAAAGATTACCCGTTCCAAAAGGAATAAAGCAATAATCTGGAGAGCTGTTGATTATTTCATAACTCATCCAATCATAAAATCTCGTTGTTGGGTCGAGTGCTTTACTTGAAGTAATATCAAATCCATTTGAATTGTTAGTTAATTTTAAGATTTCCTGCCAAGTTAATGCTTTCTTACTTAAATTTATTTTGTAAATTTCACATCCTGACTTAGTTATTGAATTCAAAATAATTGGATCAAGATTAAAATCTATTAAAACTTTTAAATTAGGAAGTTTATATTTTGAAAGCATATTTTGAATCGCTATAGCAGCTGAACCAGAGGAAATTATAGACATCTGTGGTAATTCGCCCTTAATTTGGTTATTCTTCTTAGCTAATAAAAAATCTCTATAAGTAACAACAATCTCCCAAGCCATTCTATCTTTGTGGGTTCCAGTTGGATTTACACTTTCATCCTTAAGCCAAACATTACTAAAACCAGGAATTTTAATTTGATAAGTTGGTGTAGCAGGAAATTTTGGAGAATCAGGAGGAAATTCAGGTTTGTTAGGATTATTTTCAGAAGCAATTCTTATTGATCTTAAGATTTTTTCTTCAGCATTAGATAAAACCATAAATTTACAACAAAAAGCTTAAATAAAAACCTTTCTATTGAATTAATTGCTATAAACAACAACATTTATATATTAAGTGTTATAATAATATTACATATGTTACAAAAAAATAACAGATACAAATTGATGAGTATTTTTTTTGATGATCCAAAACCAGAAGGGATTGGATTTCAGCTTAGAGAGTTAAGTAGAAAAATAAAACTTGCACCAACATCAGTTAAAAATTATTTAAAAGAATTTGAAAAAGAGAATCTAATTTTAAGATCAAGACATAGGATACATAACTATCCAGTTTATTATGCAAACAGAGATAATGAAAATTTTAAATTTCAAAAAAAAGAGTATAGTATTTCACTTCTAAACGAAATTGGATTAATCGAGTTTATTAATGAAGAATTAATGCCTGACGTAATAATTCTATTCGGATCGATGTCAAAAGGGGAAGATCTTAAAGATAGTGATGTTGATTTATTTGTTTTATGCAAAAAATCTGAAATCAATTTGAAAAAATTTGAAAAATTAATAAATAGAAAAATAAATATATTTTTTAGTAATGATTTTAATATTTTAAGTAAAGAATTAAAGAATAATATTATAAATGGAACAATACTAAAAGGTTATTTGAAGGTGTTCTAAATGGATAATTTAATAAGAATAACCCCAAACAAAGAAAAAGCAGCCTCAATTTTAAAAATGGTTGATATAACTTTGGAAATGATTAAAGAAGTTGATATTAAAAAATTCCCTTCTAACTTATTAAAAGAGTATTACGATGTTCTTAGGGAGCTAATAAGTATTATTCTATTGTTAGATGGCTATAAAACTTACGGTGAAGAAGCGCATAAAATATCTATAGAATATCTAAGCTCAAATTACAAACAGTTTAGTAGTTATGAAATTTCTTTAATCAATGACCTAAGGGTAACTAGAAATAAGGTAGCTTATGATGGATTTTTTATTAAAACAGACTACTTAGAAAGAAAATTAAAAGAAATTAATAGTTTAATAATCAAGTTACAAACTATAATTAAGGACAAGTTATGAAATACCTCCTAATCTTAAACAAATTCGAATTAGATGAAGAAATCTTAAAAAATAAAATAAAAAAAGTTATTCAAGCAGAGTTTTATGAAAATAATGGTTTAATTTTAGAAACAAAAGAAGATATAGAAAAAATTTTATATTTTGAGGAAATAGAAAAAATACTTCCAACGTATAAAGATTGGCAAAAGTTCAATTTTAACAATTTTAAGAATAATTTTAACATAAATATTAAAGATTACCTAGTTAAAATAAAATTCATAAATAAAATGCCTATTTCAAGTAAATCATTAATAAAAAAGATAAATTCAGTTTTAAAAAATCATAATGAAAAAAATCCAGAAAATATAATTTACATAGAGTTTATTAAGAAGCAAAACATTCCAAATTACAGAATATTTATAGCTCCAATAAATTATTATGAAAAATTTAAAATGGATAAAAATAAGTCAAACATAGAAATTGTATTAGAGAATCCTCAAGACAAAGAAGAAATAAAAGATTTTCTAAGATTATGTTATGTTTTCAATTTATCATTAAATATCTTAACAAAAAATATAGGTTTAGTTGAAAAAGCAAAACAAGAAGCAAAAGGAATTCCTTATGAAAATTTTAGCTTAAATATAAATAAAAGAATAGAAGGAATTAAAGTTGGATTTTCAATAAATTCAAGATTAGATGAAAATAATTTCAAAGAGTTTTATAATAAAAACAAAAATAATAAAATAAATTTAATTTTTGGTAATGAAAAATTCGGATTAAGTCAAGACCAAAGAAACAATTTAGATTATAGCTTCAGATTAACACAAGAAACAAAAAAACCATTAAGAGCAAGTCATGCCTTAGCTTATCTTCTAGGTTTAATTAAATAGGTTTTTAATATTTCCCAATATATCACTTATATGAAAAATAAACCTTATATCGGAGTTAGTGGAATTTCTACAATAGAAGAAGCAACTAAAGTCATAGAAATATTTAATCAGAATAAATTCAATTTAGAATCAAATCATCTTCCATTTTTAGGATATTTAGTTTCAGATAAAACCTTAAAAAATGAAAATTTAAATAAAAAATATCCTGATTTAAGAAATTTAAGGCATTTATTTAATGAATCAAAAAATAAAGCAATAAATGTAATACATTATCACACAAATGAAACAGAAAGTTTACATGATCAAATTGAAGAACTATTTTATAATTTGTATAAAGACGAAGCATGTAATACCTTACAATTAAATATTGTCTGGCCAGAATCAAAAGTAATAAGAAAAATAAAAGAAAGATTTGAAAATCTAAATATAATCTTTCAAGCATCTCCAAAAGTATTGCAAATGAATCATAATGAAATTGTTTCAAGATTTAAAGAATATGAAGAAAATATTGAATATTTATTGATTGATCCGTCAATGGGAAGGGGCATTGATATTTTAATAGAAGATTATTTACAATTATATAAAAAATTAAAATCTAATTTTAAATATTTAACAATTGGATTCGCAGGCGGATTTAATGGAGATAATTTAGTAGATAAACTTAAAATTCTTGTAGATGAAAATTTACTAAGCCAAGTTTCAATTGATGCTGAAGATTCGTTAAGAGAAAATAATAAATTAGATTTAGAAAAAGTAGAGAATTATATTAAAAAAGCTTCATTAGTTTTGAATTAATTATTTCCTATGGAAAAATTTTTGCACGACGCACCCCGAGAGCCAGATTCGAGACAGAGGGATTCCTGACGCAGTTGAGCCCAGCCCCATCCGAGCTAGAGTAGAGCCTCACAACGCGAGTATCATCTTTCTTTGGCTTGCTGTTTACTCTCCACAAATATAAATTTTGATTAGTTATCCAATTATAAACAGAATTAACTTCATCAATATCATTAGAATCTAAAATTGATTTTAATTCCTTTTGAGGATTAGTTTGAGTTACAAATCCATCCGCTCCAACAATATCTTCTAAAATAGAAAATTGTGTTGGGAGATTGTAATCGTGAATTACTTCATCCTTTCCACTTTTCTTATAATTAATTCTTGTCAAAGTCATTAACAAATAATCATTGAATGATTTTTGTAAAAAAGCTCTTGCTTCTTCTATGCTATCTTTAAAAGTTGAATCTTTATTCCTAAATAAAGAGCTGAATAAAGAATGATATAATTGTGCATTTCCAACGTAAAATTCATTTTTACTAATTGCATTGTTTGAATATTCCGCCCATTGGTCTTGTGTCTTGCTCGCATTATTTTCTAAGCATGTTTTTAATAAATCAACTTGATAAATTCCATTTTGATAACTTACTCCGTTAACTCTCCAGAAATCATTCATATCCTGGAATGAAAAATCTTTAGTACCTTGAACATCTGGAACAAAAGTTGGTGAATTTACTGGTGGAATTACAACAGGATTATTCTTATTTCTAATAGCTTCTTCTTCCTTTCTAATTAAATCTTCTATTATAATCTCTCTTGCAGTTCTAGTTCCATTTACAATTAAGTCACTCATTTTAGTTTTTTTTCTCTAAATATTTTTTTATTATCATCCCATAAATAACCCGGCATAGCAAATGCTCTTGAATTATAAGAGATTCCTAATCGTTTCAATTCTTTTTTATAATAAGATTCGTACGAATTTAAAGAATATTTCGAATGAGGAAATAGTCTCCTTATTGGGTTAGTTATTTTTAAGTATAAATCCTTTTTAAATTTAGGTGAATAAACAAAATAACCAATAACCTTATCATCAACGTTTGTAGCAACAATAACAAATTTTTTTCCGTTATATAGCTTAGATTCAGAAAAGTCTCCAACAAGGTCTGGAATGCTAGGAACATGATTAAAATTCAAAAAAGATCCATCCCCTTCAGGTGTATGTGTATGAATTCTAAAATGACCTTGCCGATTACATGGAGTTACAAAATCAGAACCTCTTTCAAAGGTATTATCCTCAATCAAACACCTAGGTTCCTTAACTAAAGCTAACTCCAGCCTTCCAATATCTGAAAAAGATTCAATTTGCTCTTTTACGCTTAATTTATTTTTATTCAATTCGGCCATAAAAAATCTTAAATTAACCAATATTTAAACTTTTCGTTATGTTACCACTTTATAATAAAGATTACACCAAAACCTTTATAAATCTCTATGTAACACTAAAATCATGACTACATTAATCAAATTAGACGAAGTATATAAAATATACAAATTAGACGAAGTTGAAGTTCCTGCTTTAAATGGAATTTCATTAAATATCAATAAAGGAGACTTTGCAATTATAATGGGTCCTTCAGGCTCTGGAAAAAGTACAGCAATGAACATGGTTGGATGTCTAGACACTGCAACAAAAGGTGAAATTTATTTAGAAAAAGATAATATTGCTCATTTACACGAAAGTGATTTAGCTCAAATAAGGGGAAAGAAAATTGGTTTTATATTTCAGACATTTAACCTCATTCCAAGTTTAACTGCATTAGAAAATGTAATTTTACCTATGACATTTCAAAATGTTCCAAGAAATATTAAATTAAGAAAAGCCAAAGATGTTTTAGAACTAGTTGGTTTAGGAAATAGAACCAATCATTTACCAAGTCAATTATCCGGCGGACAAAGACAAAGAGTTGCGATTGCAAGAGCCTTAGTAAATGATCCAGAAATAATTTTAGCTGATGAACCAACAGGAAACTTAGATACTAAAACCGGAGATGAAATCATGGCTTTATTGAAAAATTTAAATAAAAAAGGAAAAACAATAATCTTAGTTACACATAATCCTGAATTAACAAAATTAGGAAATAAAATCATAAAATTAAGAGACGGGAGGATCGCGAGTTAAAATGGATGCAGTTTTGTTTTATAAAAATAAAGAAAATCTATATGAATCAGTATACAAATCAGAAAATTATAAATTATTTGAAGAATTAAAAAATGATAATCAATTTATGACATTTTCTGAAAAAAACAAAGAATATATTGATAGAAATGTCGAATTATTATTATGGAAATTAAATACTAGCAATGAAGAGTTTCCAAAAAGTTTAGAATTTTTTCTAGACCCGGAAGCAATGGAGGAAGAAATATGAAAAAAATAATCACAATAATATTAGCATTGTTATTAATGCCATTTGTAAATGCACAAATAGCAATCAGTTCGTTTGAAACATTTCCTAGTCAAGTTTCACCAGGAGAATCAATTCAATTAAAAGTGGTATTAGAAAATGTTGGAGATCAAGACATTAAAAATGTCTTAGTCAAATTGGATTTATCACAAGTTCCTTTTGCACCATTAAGATCTTCAACAGAAAAAATAATTGATGAGATCAATGATGAAGACCAAGTTATAATCTATTTTGATTTAGTTGCTTTACCAAGTGCAGAATCACAAATATATAAAATTCCAATAAAGATATCATACGATAACATCACAAAAGATTCATTAATTAGCTTGGAAGTAAATGCAAAAGCAAAATTAGATTTAATTTTAGAAGAATCAACATTAGTAAAAATAAATGATAACGGAAAAGTAACATTAAAATTAATTAATAATGGATTAAGTCAAATAAAGTTCCTAAAGATAACATTGCAGGATAGTCAAGCTTACGAATCATTATCTCCAAATTCAATTTATATCGGACAGATTGATGTAGATGATTTTGAAACTGCAGAATACAACATAATTCCAAAGATTAAGAATCCTCAGTTAAACTTAATGATTAATTACAAAGATTCTAATAACAACGAGTTTACAGAAAACAAATATTTAACACTAAAAGTTTACAGTGAAGAAGAAGCAAAACAATTAGGATTAGTAAAACAAAGT
The DNA here is from genome assembly GCA_964419925.1 of Candidatus Woesearchaeota archaeon. Lineage (GTDB taxonomy): Archaea > Nanobdellota > Nanobdellia > SCGC-AAA011-G17 > GW2011-AR20 > JBBSXG01. The sequence continues at coordinate 92,754 of CAYQPR010000001.1, read as the reverse complement.
AGTCTTTTAACAATCTTAATTCCAATATTAATCATCATATTAATTTTCTTCATTTACAAAAAATTAAAAAAGAAAAAACATGATTAGAGATTATTTTGCTTTTGCTGTAAATAGCATAATACATAGAAAACTAAGATCATGGCTTACAATAATTGGAATAATTATTGGGGTAGCTTCAATCATTTCTTTAATGATGATTTCTAGAGGTTTAGAAAACTCAATTAAAGAACAATTTGAAACATTTGGTGCAAATAGAATTATAATCTCAGCAAAAGGATTTCAGGGTCCAGGATCGGCCTCACAAGGATTAACACAAGAAGATGTAGAGACCATAGAAAAAATTTCGGGTTTTAAATATGTGACTCCTGCATTGTTTAGATCATCTGAAGTTAAAAAAAATAAAGAAACGGGATTTACCTTAATTAATGCAATCCCCTCAAAAGGTTATGAGCAGTTCATAAAAGATTCTGGTGGAGAGTTGGAACAAGGAAGAATGATTAAAGAACATGATAAATATTCTGCGGTAATTGGTTCAAGGGTTTCAAAAGAAATGTTCAAAAAAGAATTAAGAATTGGGGATAAAATAGAGATAAATAAAAAAGAATTTAAAATTATAGGAATCTGGAAAGAAACAGGAAGTAGCCAAGATGATAATCAAATTGGAATTTCTTTAGAAGATGCGAGGGATATTTTTAATGAAAAAGATAAAGTTGATACAATTTTAGCTCAAGTTAAATCTGCTTCAGATATACCTGAATTACAAAAGAAAATAGAAAAAGAATTGGAAAGAAAAAGAAATGATACTAATTTTCAAGTATTAACAGCAACACAAATCTTAGAACAAATAAATCAGGTCTTGGGTATAATGCAAGTGGTCTTAGTTGGAATAGCTTTAATTTCATTAGTTGTCGGAGCAATAGGAATTATGAATTCAATGTACACAAGCGTTTTAGAAAGAACTAAAGATATTGGAGTAATGAAGGCGATTGGTGCAAGAAATTCAGACATTTTACAAATATTTTTAATCGAATCTGGTTTAATGGGTTTAGTTGGTGGATTTTTTGGAACCTCTTTGGGAGTTATAATTGCTTTTTCAACGCAAACAATTGCTAAAAGTGCTGGATTTTTATTAAGTGTTAAATTAGAACTTCCTTTATTGTTGTTTGGATTATTTTTTGCATTTGTTATCGGAATGCTTTCGGGATTTTTGCCGGCATATCAAGCTTCAAAATTAAAACCAGTTGATGCATTAAGGTATGAATAAAATGGCAAAAACAATTTATCAAGCATTTACAAAGGAAGAAATAAAAGATTTAGAATCTTGCTTAATTTCAGTAAAATTAAATTTATTAACTCATGGAATTAATATTAATTACAAAGAATCAGAAAATAATGATAATTCATTCATAACAAAATATGGATTCAAAAAAGATAAAAGTGATATTCATAGATTGTTTACTTTAATTGGAAGCAAAAGTTTAGGAGACAGTAAATATAAAAATTTATTTCCGCCAATTCTAGGTATTGGATCAATAAATTTGAATAAGGTAGATGGACATTATATTATAAAAAAAGAATTTTATCTTGGAGGGATATTTTCTACAAAAGAATTATTATTAAAATATTTAGACGTTCAAGAGGGAGATGAATGGAAGATAGATGCAATTAAAGATGAAATAACGGTATTCACTGCAAATGAAGTTTTAGATTTATCAAGAAAATTAGCCAAATCAATAATAAATAAACCATTCAGAGAAATAGATATTAGAAATATAAAACACGAGGGTGAATACTATAACGCGTTTCCAAGATTAATACATGAATTTGAAACGGTTTTAACAACTCAATTTAATCAATCTCCAATTTACACCGGAAGTAAAATAGGTTTAAGAAAAATTACTAAAAATTTAGAAGAAACTAATTTAATTGATGATTTGATTAAATTTCATAATTTTTTTAAAGATATATAAAATGACTAATTTTAAGGAATTAAAAGCGGGGGAAAGATGGATAGAGGACATTTATGGTTTCCAATTAACATGGGGTGAAAAGTTAGCCTTATCGCATTACTTTGAAAATTTTAAAAATATAGCAAAAGAAAATAGATTTAGTTATAAAAATGGTTTCACAGAAGCAATAATAAGATTTCTAGATGATTATTTTAATATTCCTGTAAATGACTTAGAAAGAGTTGAGGTTCTAACTTTTGAAAATAAAAAAATTGTTTGGAAATATTATGGGTTGGGTTTAGATGATCATCCAAATTTCAAAGAGTATTGCAAATTAAAAGTAAACGAATGGAGAGAAGAAAGAAATCTCATTTAAATAAAAGATTAGTTTTATATACTAATTTTAATTAATATTTAAGAGGTGATATCTTGAAAGCGCAAGTTGCTACAGAATATTTAGTTGTTGCAGGACTAGTTATTCTCATTATGATTCCAATAACCTACATCTATGTAAAATATTCAAACGAAAGTGATTATTCAATTACAACAGCAAAAGTTTCGTCAATAGCAAACGAAATAAGCAAAAAAGCAAATGAGGTTTATGTTTATGGAGAAGGTAATCAATTAGTGATTGATACTAATTTTCCAGAAAATATTGAAAGTATAAGTTTTAACAATAAAGAAGTTATTTTTAAAATTAGAAATAAAGAAGGAAAAATTATAGACATTGTAAAGCAAGCCGAGGTAAATTTATTCTCATATGGGGAAATTCCATTAACACAAGGCAAGAAAAAAATAGTTGTAAAATCTTTAGGCGATAGTGTTTTAGTTCAAATTCCATGTGAAGATAACAATTTAGAATGTAAAACTCCAGAAAGTTATAAAGCTTGCAAAGGAAGTTCATGCCAATTAAAATGTGAAAATAGTGTATGGATAATTGAAAAAACATGCAGTGATGCAAACTGTGAATGTACTTAAAATGAAAAAAGGCCAGGTATCAACTGAATTTATATTTTTTGTCGCAGCTGCCTTTATTTTATTAACGGTTTATTTAGTAATTTCATATAATTATTTCAACTTAACTTTTAAAAGAAGGGATACTATTGCAGGAACCGATTTATTAGAAAGTTTAAGAAATGAGATAAACATTGCTTCAAGAGTTGAAAATGGATACACTAAAATATTAACATTGCCAAATAAAATAAATAAACAAGAATATTCTTTGAATCTAAAAGGGACAGGTAATCGAGAGTTAAGCATAAACTTTAATAAAGTTGATTATGCAAAATTAATGGCAACAAATGTAAATGTAGATAAAAACGGAGATAGTTTATATTTTTCTCCAGGTAATGAGATATTTATAACAAAAATAAACAATAAAGTTTACATTGATAAAACATGTGATCCTATAAATGATGAAGAAGTATGTTCACTTCAATATCCTTTGGAAAATTGTGAAAATAAAGGTTGTTTATTAAAATGTGAAAATAGAGTTTTTGTTTTTGAAGATTATTGTAATGGCTGCAGTGAAAATAGAGTTTGTCTCTAAAAAGTTAGATTTATAAATAAATTTATTTGTAACTTACTATTCCCCACATAGCTCAGCGGTAGAGCACACATATAAAATATGGCTTAGATGGCTGTAGCTTAAAAGAGCGCTGTTTGACCTAAGGTTTTTGACCAGGAATGAAAAACAGACAGCAGATCCCGTGAGGTCGCTGGTTCAAATCCGGCTGTGGGGATTTATATTCTCTAAAATACACTTTATTTCCCAACTGTCCAAGTGACAACCTCGCGGGTCGGATTTATAAATAAAAATTTGTTTTATTAGATAATGAGAATAAATCTTATTCGTCAAAATAGTTTTATGCTTTCAATTCCAAAAGCAAGAATAATCGCAAGACTTATGGCAGATGGTTCGATAAATAAAAGCAGACATAATTATCGCATAAGATACGAAGTCAAAGACGAAGAATCGTTAAAAAATTTTGAAAAAGATATTTATTTAGTATATGGGCTAAAAATGACAAGAGGATTAAATCCTTCTGGAAAAACAAATGAATGGATACCATTTGTTAATTTATATTCAAAAAAAGTTTATGAAGACTTACTAAGATATGGAAATTATAGATCCTATAATTGGAGTTTACCAAATCAAATAAAAAAGTCAAGTAATAAAATTAAAACAGAATTCCTAAGGGCATTTTATGACGACGAAGGTTCGGTAATTTGTAATAATAAAACAAATAGTATTGAAATTAGGTTATATTCTATAAATAAAAAAGGTCTTTTACAGCTAAAAAGTTTATTAGAAAAATTTGGTATTTATTCCAGACTAGCTAAAGGATATGGTTTAAAAAGAAACGTCTTTGCAATCGTTGTAAATAGAAAAAAGGAAGTTAAAAAGTTTAGTAAACTTATTGGATTTAATCTTAAAAGAAAACAAGAAAAACTCATCCAGGGTTTAAATAACAAACTTTAAAAATAAACCAAATTTCTCATCAGTAGGCCTTGATAGTCTAGTGGTTAGGACTCTACCCTGTCACGGTAGCAACCCGGGTTCGAATCCCGGTCAGGGCGTTTCAAAATAAATAAAATTTTATAATATATAAATCTTAATGAAAGTTCAAATAGAAAAGCCTATATAACACAATATTTTAGAGTTATTATGACTGATGAAAATATCTTAAAGGCTTTTGAATCGATAGGCATACCAAAAATGCAGACGATTGTTTATCTTGATATTCTAAAAAATAAAAATTCCAATGCAACACAAGTTTCAAAAAGAACAAAAATGCATAGGACTAATGTATATGATATTTTAACAAAACTTAAAGAAAAAAATCTTATTTATCTCTCGAATAAAGACGGAAAACAAATATTTGTTGCACTACAACCTGATTTAATTTTTAATGAAGAAAAAGATAAACTAGAAAACTTAAAATCAGCAATGAATTATATTAAAAAAACTTATGTATCGGGCAAAACTCCAAAAGTTTATACGCTTGAAGGATTAAATGTAGTAAAGGGCATTTTATTTGGTCTACTAGAAAAAAATTCAGAAATTTGAATATATGGTCTTGCAGAAAACGAAAATATAATTAATATATTGAATGATAGATTAATGCATTCCTTTCACCTTGAAAGAATAAAAAAAAGCATCGAGCTTAAATTACTTTTTTATAAAGTTCCTGAAGAAGAGATTAAAATGCTGAGTAAACTAAAATTTACAGAAGCGAGACTTCTTCCTAAGAATCAACAATCAAAGGTTTCCCAAATAACCCAAATTGTATGTGGGGAATGTGTCTACATTACTCTTTGGATTGATCCAATTCACACAATTGTAATCGAAAATGATATTATTGCAAGAGAATATCTTGATCTTTATAACACCCTTTGGGTTTATTCTAAAAAAGTAATTTAATATTCAAGTAAAGTATTTTATCGTACAACAATTATATCTAACTACTACGCGATTATATATAGTTAATTGACCGGTATACGTTGGGGGATAAACAAAAACAATGACAAACAATCAAAGAATGAAAAATGACCTAGCAACAATGGAAAGAAGAGAGACGATAGACAAAATAACAAAAGACAATCGGACGAGAAACGATGAATTAACTTCTGAGAGAAGATCTAGAGCCGATAAAACAACTGATGAAAATAGAACAAGAAATGATGAATTAACTTCTGAGAGAAGAGACGTAAAAGATTGGGATTCAAATAGAGCTTTAACAATATTCTTACTGGTACTAGTAATTTTAGTGGTAAGTGCCTACTTTATTTTTATCTAAAATGATAAAAACTAATTCAAAAAATAAAGATCTCGTTATTATACCTGGAGCAAGACATTTAAATTTAAAAAATGTTATACTGAGAAAAATATATAATTCTTTACGTAGTTATTTTGGTTTAAAATCAAACCCAGATAGTGGCTATAAGATTCTTATCGACAGATTATCGAAACATTATGATAATATTTATTTTATTAAATATCGAAGAAGGATTATTAATATTCTTGAGCCATCCAACACAAAAGTTATAGAAAAAACTTTAAAAACATTAAATAAACCATATGATATAATCTGTTTTAGTTTTGGAGGACATCTAATACAAAAAGTTTTTAGCGAGAAAAAAATAAAAAATTTTCCAGAAAAATTAATTCTTGTTAGCTCCATCAATGCAAACAAAAAGATAGAATTTCCAAAAAAAATAAAAGTCGTAAATATTTATTCTAGATCAGATGATTTTGTTAAAAAGATGACATTTCTATTTTCAGGTTTTAAAGGAGGGCAACACCTTAATAATGCTATAAATATTATTGTAGACAAAATCTCACATTCTGAATTAGAGTTGTGTGTAAAAATTCCAGGAGGTAAATTCAAGGGATTAACTGGATTTAGATTATTAGAAAAATTTTTGTTAATGAACTAAAAATGATTAAACTAAAAAATAATGTAAAAAAATTGAATGAATTAATTCAAAAAGGAAAAATTATGGAGGCCTTTGAAAAATATTATGGGGATGATGTAGTTATACAAGTTAATGGTAATGCTCCAGTAAATGGAAAAAATGCGAATAGAAAAAGAGAGATAATATTTCTACAAGAGATAGAAAAATTAAACAGTGCTGAAATAAAATCGGTAACCTTTGGAGGTATAGATGATAATGTTTCAATAACGGAGTGGGCCATAAAAATTGAAAATAAAAAAGGAATTAAAAAGGTAATTTATAGGGTAAACGTTCAACATTGGAAGAATAACAAAATAATAAGTGAAAAATTGTATTTTTGTGGAGATCAAAAGTTCTAAATTAAATAATTAATACATAAAATCACATAATAATAGATTTAACGCAACAATACAACTTGCCCGTGTATTGTTGCGTTAAAGGGATCTAAAAAACCTTAAAAAGTATTCTTTCCTATTGATTTCATGGAATTTCAACCTAGAAAGAAAAAAGGAGAAACAACGAAACCAGCGAGAAAATATTCTATAAAAGAGATTCCTTTAAGTGATGGAACAATTATAGGTGTTTTTGAGGGTAATCGAGGATTTATTAAAGATCACGACATTATAATAAAATATAAAGAAAAAGGAAAATTGGTTAGAACTCCTAAACATATTCATTGGGTTATTGATTTATTAATTAAAAAACAGCACAGCCCAGAATTAACCATAAAATTTATGAAATATTTAAGAGAGATGTATGATAAAGTTGATGCATTCAAAAGTAAAGAAAATAGAGCTAATTTTGTATTGAAAGAAACGACTCAAGAAAAATTAAAACCATTCGAAGAACTTAACAAATACGGAGAATATAAAGTAGAGTTTATTGGGCATTTAATAGAACTAATGATTAAAATGGAAAAGAATATGCCACCAGATAAACCAGCATACGTTTTTAAAGAATTAATTGATGCAATGATTCAGGAAAAAGAAATTTTTGTTATTGTAAGCAAAGCAACGCAGATTGGTGGATAAAGAAATTATTTTGTCGTTTGTAAGTTTACTTACATAGAAAATAAAACAACGAAAGATTTAAATACTATGCTATACATAGCAATACTATGCAAGATAGAGAGAATGTAACGGCTGAATTTGATTCTGTTTTCATAAAAAAGGTTGTATTATCTCGGAATAGTTTTGTAATATGGATACCGAAAGATGAAGCCGAATATTTAGAACTCGACGAGAATGCTTTCTTAAGGGTTGGATTAAAAAAACTAAAAAAGAAAAATGAATAAAATTTATATACTACCTATGATTATAAATGATATGTTTAAAAGAGGGGATGTTGGTATTTTTTATGATGATTCTTATTTTGATTTAAATAGAAAAGATTTAAATACCTTTATTAACTTAAAAATAACAACACATTCACTTGGTCACATAAGTGAAATAAATTCGGGCGAGAGGGGATTTGAACCCCCGATCTTAACCTTAGCAGGGTCACATTCTATCCATGCTAAACTACTCGCCCACATTTTTATTTTCTAATCTTTTGTATCCCCATAAACCGCTTTCTAATCTTTCTCTGATTAATTTATCTTTATTGATCAAATACATTAATGTTGGGTGTAAAGATGAATTTGGAATCATTCCCCCTGTTTTAGAATAAATTTTATTTCTAATTTCTTGAAGTGTTCGAGATTCATCCAAAAATTTTTCTTCAATTAATTTTTCAACTTCTATCTTCGGACTGATATTTTTTAGTAAAGTTTGTCCGTGTAAAGAATAAGATGGCACAACCGCCCCCCTACTCATTCTTTCATTTAAAAAAATTTCTCGTCGCTGAAAATGACTTAAAACTTCATTTACTTCTTCTGGTAATCCATCTATTGTAATTATGCTTCCCCACTTTGTTTTAATTTTGGTTTTTACCATTTTAATATCAATTCTATTAATAATATGTATTTATAAATGTTTTGTTTGATTAAAACCTAAATTTCTGAGTCAAAGATTGTTTTCTTCAACATTATATTAATACACCTATTATACGGTATATATTATGAGTTACCACAATCTTTATATACTAGTGTATATTGCAATATATTGTGATAATATATGGTTCAATTACAAATAGATTTAAGTGAAGAAGAGAACGAAATTGTAGAAATATTTAAAATAAAGAAGAGATTATTAACTAAAGAAAGTGCAGTTAAAGAAATAGTAAAGAATGCTAAAAGTTGTAATCATAAATTTGAATTGGTAACTAAAGAAACAGATAATTTCAAAATTAAAGTTATTCAAAGATGTGGTAATTGTGGAATGATAAGAACAGATAACATAAAGCATACTGGAACAATAGAAACAACCTTTTCAAAATAATAATAAAAATAAATAGTGGGCGTGAAGCCCACAGGAATCAAAATGTCCCGTCAAGAACAAATCGATCCTACAAAGGATAATCAAAACAAGTATAAAAATGTTTCCTGTATTTATTGTAATTCTCGAAATACTAAGAAGAGAGGATTAAGGTATACCAAGAATAGAGGTAATATACAAAGATATTTCTGTAAGAATTGCAGAAAGAATTTCATTTTAGATGATGGATTCTGCCGAATGAAAAATTCAAAAAACAAAATTACTTTATGTCTTGATCTATTTTTTAGAGGTATTTCAACAAGAAGTATACAAAAACATTTACAAGCTTTTTATCCTCACAATTCTAATAACTCAACAATTTATAGGTGGGTTGTTAAATATTCTAATCTAATTAATGATTATACAAATAAATTAAATGTTCAGGCTGGTAAAGAGTTAATGAGTGATGAGGTAGAATATAGAAGACGTAAAAGTCATAAAGCAAAATTAGGTGTAGAACAGAATTGGTTTGTAGATGTTATGGATACAAAAACAAGGTTTATTGTAGCTTCAGATTATTTACAAAGTAGAACTATTGAGAATATGGCTAATGTTTTAAAAGTAGCAAAACAAAAGACAGGCGAACAAGTTAATGTAGTTACAACAGATGGTTTACAAGCTTATAGAAAAGCATTAAACAAATCTTTTGGATTACATAAAAGAGAAGCTAAAACAAAAATAGTTCACAATATTGTAATCGCTGATGAAAGAGGTTTTAATCATAAAATAGAGAGATTGCACAACAACGTAAGAGCAAGAACAAAAGTATTTCGTGGATTTCACGGCTCTTTGTATTCTGCCCAAAGCATAATGAAAGGTTGGGAAATTTATTATAATTTTATTAGGGTTCATCAAGCAATAAATAAATGCCCTTATGAATTGGCAATTCCTACATTAAAATTAGAAGATAATAATAGATGGCTTGAATTAATCTTATTATCAAAAGGTTTAAAAAAATGAAAATTATTAATAAAAATATGGTAAGGGTAGAAATTCCTACTATTGTAAAATGGGCTGGTGGTAAAAAGCAATTATTGAAACAGTTTCAAAAATTCTTTCCTAGAAAAATAGAAAATTATTATGAACCATTTGTTGGTGGTGGAGCTGTCTTGTTTTATATATTACAAACTTATAATCCCAAGAAAGTTTTAATTTCTGATACAAATGAGGAGTTAATGAATTGTTATGAGGTTATTAAAAATAATGTTGAGGAATTAATTTTAAGCTTAAAGGAACATAAACAAGCACATAATACAGAATATTACTATAAAATAAGAGATTTAAATCCTAAAGAATTAAATAAAATAGAAAGAGCGTCAAGAACTATTTATCTAAATAAGACTTGTTTTAATGGTTTATATCGTGTTAATTCAAAGGGTGGTTTTAATGTCCCTATTGGTAGTTATGTTAATCCATCGATATATAATGAAACAGAGTTAAGACGATTATCTCAATTATTAAAGAATGTTGAAATTAAAAATATGTCTTTTGAAAAAGTTTTAGAATATGCTAAAAAGAAAGATTTTATTTATTTTGATCCACCTTATATGCCTTTAAAGAAAGAAAGCTTTACTACATATACAAAGGATAACTTTCTAGAAGATGAACAAAAGCAATTAGCACAAGTCTTTAAGAAGTTACATAAAAAAGGTTGTAATGTTATGTTAAGCAATAGCGACACTGAATTTATTAAAAATTTGTATAATGAGCATAATATTGAAATTGTTAGGGCAAATAGGATGATTAATAGTAATGGGAATGATAGAGGCAAAATTAACGAGATTGTTGTAACAAACTATAAACCTACTTTTTTCCAAACAAAGCTATAAGTTTTTCAACATCTTCTTTATTTGGTGGATCTTTATTTTCTTTTTTAGGCATAGTTAATTTTTTCTCTTTTGGAATATATTTTACTCGATGGTTATATTTTCGTTTTCCACTACCCATATAAATTAAAAATTATGTTTGATATATAAATAGATCCCTTTAACGCAACAATACAACTTGCCCGTAACCTTTATATATAACCTGTTTGCACATCAAAAGAAGAGAAAGTTTTATAAACCAATAAAATGCAAAAAAATCATCGATAAAAGGACAATCTTTCTAAAAAATGACTAAAAGTTCAAAAAACGTTTTCAGATACAAATTTATGCCCGTAAGAACTATAAATAACTTCAGCTAAAACTAAAAAATAGCAAGATTGTTCAAAAATATCGACGATGATGGGCCGGTAGCTCAGCTTGGTAGAGCACCTGCCTTTTAAGCAAAGAAGAAAGCAGGTGGTCGTGGGTTCAAAACGATGTGAAAGTCCCATCCGGCCCGTTCATACCAAAAAAAATGGAACAAGAAATCAACGTTGAGAAACATAACTTTGTACCTAAGCACATAAAATTGAGTGAAGAGGAGGCTGACGAATTGGTAAAAAAATTAAACGTATCAAAAAAACAGCTTCCAAGAATTCTAAAAGAAGATCCAGCGGTTATAAATTTAGATGTAAAAAAAGGTGACATAATAAAAATAATTAGAAAAAGTCCAACTATCGGGGAATCTGAGTTCTACAGGATGGTAATATGAACAACTCAAGAAGTCTAATTAAGGATTATTTTAACAAGCACTCTATAGTCGAGAGTAATATTGAAAGTTTCAATAATTTTATGGATAAAGGAATACAAGAAATAATTAATGAAACACAAGAAATAATTCCAACAATAATTCCATCAGAAGTAAAAGATTTTAAAATAAAATTAGGAAAAATAACTTTAGAAAAACCAATATTAGTTGAAGCCGACGGAAGCAAGAGAGATATTTATCCAATGGAAGCAAGGTTAAGAAAATTAACTTATTCTGCTCCAGTTTATTTAAACATTTCAGCATATATAGACGGCGTTGAAAGAGAACAGTTTACAGCCCTTATTGGAAAAGTTCCAGTAATGTTAAAATCAAAATACTGTCATCTAAATGGTTTAAGCAAAGAAAGTTTAATTTCAAAAAATGAAGATCCTGAAGACTTGGGAGGATATTTTATATTAAACGGAAACGAGCGTGTTCTTATAATGGTTGAGGATTTAGTTACAAATAGATTATTCATTGAAAAAAATTCAACAGGTCCAAGCAAATTTACAGGACAAATTTATTCTGAAAGAGCAGCATATAGAATTCCTCATTTAATTGAGCAGATGAAAGATGGAGTTATTTATTTAACATTTACACGATTTAAAAGGGTTCCAATAATTTCATTAATAAAAGCACTTGGAATTGTAAAAGACCAAGATATTGCAAATAATATTTCTGAAGACAAACAATATGATGATGTTTTTATTAATTTATATGAAACAATTGATTTGAAAACACAAAATCAGGCTTTAGAATTTTTATCAAAAAAAATAGGATTGAGTCAAGTAAGAGAAGATCAAACTGAAGAAATAACTGATTTAATAGATAAATACTTGCTTCCTCATTTAGGAATTACACCTCAAGATAGAATGTCAAAAGCTTATAATTTGTGTAAATATATTAAAAAGTTCTTAATGGTAGCCCGAGATGGTCTTCCAGTTTTAGAAAAAGATCATTACATGAATAAAAGATTAAAATTAAGCGGAGATTTATTAGCAGATTTATTCAGAGTAAATTTAAGAGCATTAGTACAAGATGTATTATATAATTTTCAAAGATTGGTTAAGAGAGGAAAATTCCAAAGTACAAGAATTATTATTAGAGATCAATTATTAACTTCAAGAATAAAAAGCGCGATGGCAACAGGATCATGGGTAGGCGGAAGAAAAGGAGTAAGTCAAAATATTGATAGAACAAATTTCCTTGCAACAACCTCTCATCTTCAAAGAGTTGTTTCATTATTATCCACCTCACAAGAAAATTTTGAGGCGAGATCACTGCACCCAACACACTGGGGAAGATTATGTCCAATTGAGACACCAGAAGGAACTCCAATTGGATTAAGAAAAAATTTAGCAATGTTAGCTAAGATTTCACAAGAAGAAATGTCTGATGATAAAATAAAAAAATTATTAGAACCTTTAGGAATCGAAAATGGTTGATGTTTACTTAAATGAAAAATATATTGGAAAAACGAAGAATCCGGATGAATTTGTAAAGGAAGTTAGAGAGAAAAGAAGATCAGGAAAACTCCCAACAACAATTAATGTTTTTTATGATAGAGAGTATAATGAGGTATATCTTGAAACAGGACAAGGACGAGTTAGAAGACCTTTAATAATTGTACAAAATGGAAAATCTTTGCTTACAAAAGAACATATTGATAAATTAGTTAACAATGAAATAACATGGGATCAATTGATAAGATTAGGTGTAATTGAATACCTTGATTCTTTAGAGGAAGAAGATTCTTTAGTTGCTTTATATGAAAACGATTTGACTGAAAAACATACTCATCTAGAAATAGAACCAACAACAATTTTAGGATTAGTAACTTCAATTATTCCATATTCAAATTATGGAGGTTCATCAAGATTAATCAGGGGAAGTAAAATTCAAAAACAATCATTAGGATTATATGCAAGTAATTTTCATATTAGACATGATACAGACGTTAGTTTTTTACACTATCCTCAAAAACCAATTGTCAAAACATACATGCATGATTTATTAAATTATGATAAACATCCATCTGGACAAAATGTTGTTATTGCATTTATGAGTTTTGAAGGTTATAACATGCAGGATTCTATAATTATAAATAAAGGAAGTATCCAAAGGGGTTTAGCACGTTCAACTTATTTCCGTCCATATGAGGGAGAAGAGTTAAGATATGCTGGCGGTTTAATTGATGAAATTTGTGTTCCGGATAAAGAAGTTAAAGGATACAAATCAGAAAAAGATTATAGACTTTTAGAAAAAGATGGAGTTGTTTACTCTGGTGCAAGTGTAAATGCCGAAGACGTTATCGTAGGAAAAACAAGTCCTCCAAGATTTTTATCAAGTTTAGAAGAATTTAGTATCACCGCATCGACAAGAAGAGAAAGTTCAACTTCAATAGATCATGGACAATCCGGAATTGTAGATATGGTTACTATAACTGAAAACGAAGAAGGAAATAAAATTGTTCAAGTTAAAGTAAGAGAACAAAGAATTCCTGAAATAGGGGATAAATTTGCGTCACGTCATGGTCAAAAGGGAGTTATTGGGATGGTAGTTCCATATGAAAATATGCCATTTACAAGCAAAGGAGTTGTTCCAGATATTATTTTTAGTCCTCATGGAATTCCAAGTAGAATGACAATAAGTCATGTTCTAGAAGTTCTAGCTGGAAAAGTTGGAGCGCTTTCCGGAAAATACATTGATGCTACAACATTCAGTGTAACATCAGATACTGAATTGAGAAAAGTATTATCTGAATTTGGATTTAGAGAAGATGGAACCGAAATAATGTATAATGGTATGACTGGAGAACAATTTAAAGCAAAAATATATGTGGGAAATATGTACTATCTAAAGCTTAAACACATGGTAGCAAATAAATTACATTCAAGAGCATCAGGAAGAATCCAATTATTAACAAGACAACCAATCGAAGGAAGATCACAAGGCGGAGGATTAAGAGTTGGAGAGATGGAAAAAGACTGTTTCGTAGCTCATGGTGCAAGCTTATTATTAAAAGAAAGATTTGACTCAGATAAAACTGTAGTCCATGTTTGTGAGAGTTGTGGAATGACTGCAATTCATGATATAAATAAGGGAAAAGAATTTTGTACAAAATGTGGAGGGAATGTAGAGATTACACCTGTAGAAATGAGTTATGCATTTAATTTATTATTAAATGAATTAAGATCTTTATGTATATATCCAAAATTAGAACTGGAGAGCAAATACTAAAATGAATCAAGAATATGTTCATAAGAGAATAGGAAAAATTATATTTGGATTAATGTCTCCAAAAATAATAAAGAAAGTAGCTTCAACAAAAATAGTAACTGCAGAATTATATGATAAAGAAGGTTACCCTGTAGATGGCGGATTGATGGATATCCATCTTGGAGTTATTGATCCGGGATTAAGATGTAAAACTTGTTCAGGAAAATTAAAAGAATGTCCTGGACACTTTGGGTATGTTGAATTAGCTCGTCCAGTAATGCACGTTAAATATGTAAGAAAGGTTTTAGTTATTTTAAAAAGTACTTGCAGAGAATGTGGTCACCTCCTTATTTTAGAAAAAGATATGTTAGATAAAAATCTAAGAGGACTAGCATTATTAAAATATTTAAGAACCGTAAAAACCTGTCCTCATTGCAGTGCTAAACAACTTCCAATTAAAATTGAAAAGCCAACCAGTTTTTTAGAAGAAGATAGAAGATTAACTCCAATTGAAATAATTGCAAGATTTGAAAAATTAACAGACGAAGAAGTTGAAACTTTAGGAATGGATCCAAGATATGCAAGACCTGAATGGATGATATTATCTATGCTTCCAATTCCACCGGTAACTACTCGTCCAAGTATAACACTAGAAACTGGAGAAAGAAGTGAAGATGATTTAACACATAAACTAGGAGACATTGTAAGGATAAATCAAAGACTATTTGAAAATATAAATGCCGGAGCTCCAGAAGTTATTGTAGAAGATTTATGGGATTTATTGCAATACCATATAACAACTTATTTTGATAATGAAACAACACAAATCCCACCAGCACGTCATAGAAGCGGACAACCTTTAAAAACTTTAACTGAAAGAATTAAAAGTAAAGAGGGAAGATTCAGACATAATCTAGTTGGAAAAAGAGTTAACTTTGCTGCACGTACAGTTATTAGTCCAGATCCAAAAATAGAATTTAACGAAGTTGGTGTTCCTTATGTTGTCGCAGTTGATTTAACGATTCCTGAAAAAGTTACAGAATGGAATGCTAATTGGCTAAAAAAATTCATCGAAAATGGTCCAACAGTTTATCCAGGTGCAAATTATGTTTTAACAGATGAAGGTAGAAAAAAGAAAATAACTGATGATACAAAAAAACAAATTTTAGAAGAATTAAAACCAGGTTACATTGTTGAAAGACATCTTATGGATGGAGATATTTGTGTATTTAATAGACAACCAAGTTTGCACAGAATGAGTATCATGGCCCATAAAATAAAAGTCATGCCAGGAAAATCATTTAGATTAAATCCGGCAACATGTACACCTTATAACGCTGATTTTGATGGAGATGAAATGAATCTTCACATTCCACAAACAGAAGAATCAAGAGCAGAAGCAGAAATATTAATGCAAGTCCAATCACATATTATCACTCCAAAAAATGGATTAAATGTAGTAGGAACTTTATTAGATGCAGTAACTGGAAATTATATTTTAACAAAAGAATCAACATTTAAAAAAGAAGATGCAATACAAATTCTTTATAGTATAGGCGTAAGTGATTTTAAAAAATTAAGCGGAAAAAATGTTTCTGGAAAAGATATATTTTCATGTCTTCTTCCGAATGATTTCGATTTCATTGGAAATACAAAAAAGGACGAAGAGGTAATAATCAAAAATGGAAAATTAACTGAAGGGTTTATTGATAAAGCCACAATTGGGGAAGATAATGGAACATTAATTAGAGCAATATATAAAAAATATGGGGAAGATATTGGATTAGAAATTATGGGAAAAATCTTCAAGTTAGGAATTCAAGTTCTTTTGAAAAGAGGGTTCACAACCGGAATAAAAGATACCGATATAAGTGATGAACTAGCAAAGAAAAACAAAGAAAAAATTGATTCAACAATTGAAGAGATTAATGAATTAATAAAAAAATATAAAAATAATGAACTAGAATCACTTCCTGGAATGAGTTTAGAAATAACTTTAGAAAATTTAATTTTACAATTATTAGGAAAACTAAGGGATAAAATTGGAGAAGGGGTTTATGAAACCGTTTCTGATGAAAATTCAACTGTCTTAATGGTAAGAAGTGGAGGACAGGGAAATTTCTTAAATATTGCACAGATGGGTGCATTAATAGGGCAGCAAGTATTAAGAGGATCAAGAGTAAACGTTGGTTACAGAAAAAGAACTTTAAGTTTATTTAACAAAAATGATTTAGGAGCAGAATCTAGAGGATTTGTTAAAAATTCGTATAGAAGTGGAATGAATCCTGCAGAATATTTCTTCCATGCAATGACAGGAAGAGATTCGCTGATGGACACTGCATTAAGAACTCCAAAGTCTGGTTATTTATATAGAAGATTAGCAAACGCTCTTCAGGACATAAGGGTAGAATATGATGGAACTGTAAGAGATGCCAATAGAAAAATAATTCAATTTATATATGGTGATGATGGGTTAGATGTAAGCAAAACAGAAGGTGGAGTTATTAACGTTAAAAGAATCGTCAAAGAGGTAAGTGCAAATGTATAATGAAGAACTTCCAAAAAAATTAGAAGAAGAAGCAATAGAATTAAGTAAAGAAGCAAGAATTGGAGAGAAAAAGAAAGAAGTAATTAAAAGAGTAAAAATTGAATATGAAAATGCAAAAATAAATCCAGGTGAAAGTATAGGAATTATCACTGCTGAAAGTTTTGGAGAACCTGGAACACAAATGATCTTGAGAACATTCCACTTTGCAGGAGTCGCGGAAGCAGAGGTAAGTTTAGGACTTCCAAGATTAATAGAAATTTTTGATGCTAGAAAAGAACCAAGCACTCCAAGAATGGATATCTATTTAAAACATGGTTACACAAAAGATAAAGATAAAGTAAAATTAGTTGCTTCTCAATTGGTTGAAACAAAGTTGCAAGACATTTCTTCAGAATTTTCTTTAAACTTAAGTCAAGTTCGTGTTGAAGTTCAATTAGACAAGAAAAAAATGAAGGATTTAAAGATAACTGAATCACAAGTTGAAAAAACAGTTACTGAAGAATTAAAAAAGATAAAAGTTAGTCTTTCCGGAGATAAAATTGTACTAAAACCAAAAAAAGAAGATCATGGATTAAAAGATTTATTTCAATTAAAAGAAAAATCAAAAGAAGTGCATATAAAAGGAATAAAAGGAATAAAACAAGTTTCTCCATTATTTAATGGAACAGAATTTGTAATTTTAAGCTCAGGAGCAAATTTAAAAGAAGTTTTAAAAGTTGAAGGGGTAGATGCAGCTAGAACAACAACAAATGATATATTTATGATGGCCGAAGTTTTAGGCATTGAAGCAGCAAGACAGAATATAATGAATGAAGCGATAAATGTTGTACAGCAACAAGGTTTAGATATTAACATAAGACATATGATGTTACTTGGAGATGCAATGACGAATTCGGGAAAAATAAAGGGAGTTACGAGAAGCGGAATAACCTCAGAAAAAGAAAGTGTTTTAGCAAGAGCAAGTTTCGAAACACCTATAAAACATATCGTTAACGCATCGTTAATTGGAGAAGTTGATAGATTAAACTCTGTAATCGAAAACGTTATGGTTAATCAAGCCGTTCCCCTAGGAACTGGATTACCAGATTTGATTGCAAGAATGAGAAGCAAATCCAAAGGAAAGGATAAAAAAGAATAAAAAGGGTTGATTATAATAACTTAAAATGGAAGACCTAAAAAAAGCATTGCAAGAGAATAAAATTATAATTGGGGCAGATAGAGTTTTAAAAAAATTAAGAGTTGGAAAATTAGAAAAAGTTTATTTATCTTCAAACTGCCCAATGAGAATGAAAGAGGATATTGAACATTTAGCAAAGCTACATAAAATAAGTGTTATAAGTATGAAGGAAGATAACGAACAATTAGGAACAATTTGCAAAAAACCATTTTCTATTTCTGTTTTAGGATATTAAAATGATGTTATTGAATAAAGAAACTATAGAAAAACTAAATTTTTTTGAAAACCTCACAAAAGCAAAGGTAAAAGAAATTATAGAAAAAGAAGATAAAAATGTATTCATTGTTGATGAAGGCGATCTTAATAAGGCTCTTGGAATAAAAGGAAAAAATATAAAAATGATTGAAAATTTAACACATAAAAGAATAAGGATAGTTGAGTTTAGTAAAGATCCGTTGAGATTTATAAAGAACTTTATTTATCCAGTAAAACCTTTAAATATTGAATTGAAAGATAATTTAATAGAAATTAAAGCTGAAGATAGAAAAAGTAAAGGTTTATTAATAGGAAGAGAAGGGAAAAACTTAGAAGAACTTAATAATCTTTTAAAAAGTTATTATAATTTACAGGCAAAGGTGCTATAAAATGAGTCACAAATCAAGCGGTTTGGGAGCAGGAAGAAAAATAAAGAATAGAAGAAAAAGAGATAGATGGCACGATAAAAAATTTGTTAGAAGAACATTAAATTTAAAAGCACGTTCAGATCCATTAAGGGGAAGTCCGATTGCAAAAGCAATTGTCCTTGAAAAAACACAGAGAGAGGCTAAACAGCCAAACTCAGGAATGAGAAAATGTGTTGTAGCTCAACTCGTTAAAAATGGTAGAAAAGTAACTGCGTTTGTTCCAGGTTATAATGCAATAAAGTTTATTAACGAACACGATGAGGTTATAATTGAAGCAATAGGTGGAAAACAGGGAAGAGCTAAGGGAGATATTCCAGGTATTAGATGGCAAGTAATAAAAGTTAATGATCAGAGCCTAGATGCTCTATTAAAAGGAAGAATTGAGAAGGGTAGAAGATAAAATGAATTTTAAAATATTTAATCAATGGGAAATTTCTGAAGTCCAGGTTAATGACCCTGGATTAAAAGGATACATCTCAGTTAAACCAATATTAGTTCCAAAAAGTTCTGGAAAATATGCTAAAACAAGATTTTGGAAAAATAAAGAAAATATTGTTGAAAGATTAATCGGAAAAATAATGATTCCAGGACATAAAGGTAAAAAACATAAAACAACTTCTGGAAGATTTGCAGGAAAATGGACAAAGGCTTCACAAATAGTTGAAAATGTATTTAAAATAATTGAAGAAAAAACTAAAAAAAATCCTGTAGAAGTGTTTGTTAAGGCTCTTGAAAATTGTGCACCTAGAGAAGAAATTACGACAATAGAATATGGTGGAGCAAGATATCCTCAATCAGTAGAATGTGCACCTCAAAGAAGAATTGATATAGCATTAAGGCAAATGGTTCAAGGAAGTTATCAAAAATCTTTCAATAAAAAAATTAATGTCGTTGATGCTTTGGCAGATGAAATCATAAAAGCATATAACTTTGATCAAGGAAGCACAGCAATATCTAAAAAATTAGAATTAGAAAGACAAGCTGATGCGAGTAGATAAAATTAAATTTTTAAAAATCCCATTTCAACCCATTATAATCTATAATCTCAACTTTAAAATCTTTAAACGAATTATGCTTTCTTAATTTATTTAATAAAATGTCAAAATTATCTTGATAAAGTCTTCCAACCTCAACGATAGCTGAACCTATTCTTTCAATATCCCTAGAATAATCAAGTTTATCTTCAGTTATAACTTCATCTAAACTAAATTTATATTTTTTTAATAAATTATCTACAACAAATAAAGGATAAAAATCTTTCTTTCCTTTTAGTTCATCAAATTTAATTTTTGAGTAAAATTCTTGAATTTTATCAAATTGCTCATAAGAAGATTTAACTTTTTCTTTATTTGAAATCCCTTCACAATAATTATGAATCCTTGTGTTTATTCCAGCAATTATATTACCAAATCCCTTAAAATAATAGTTAGCAACTTCATCAAAAGCATTCCACGTTTCTATAATATTTTTATCGAGTACCATTTTTAATAATTTTAACTTTCAATTTTCGGAATTCCTTTATAAATTTTAACATCTCTAAATTTTCTTTGTCCCTTATCTTTAGCCGGGTTGCCTTCAAAGATACGTCCTTCTGGAACCTCATCGTAAACTACGGAGCCAACATTAATTTTAGCATTATCGCCAATTATTGCACCAGGACCAATTATCGATCTTGCTCCAATAAAAACATTTCTTCCGATATCAACAGTTCCAATCGCCCAATAATCAATTTGATTTGCATGTGTAGCAACAATGCATTGCAATCCAAAATGTGTTCCATAACCAACAGAAATTAATTCAGGAAAAAAATAATCAAACGTGCAGTGTGTTGCAACAGAAACTTCTAAATCCCCTTTTTCATAATTACCTAAATAAGGCTTCTCGATATTTACTCCGATATTTCTAAGCAAAAATAGATTTAATCGAGGAGATGGAGATAATGTAGAGATAAATGAAGAAATAACACCATTACGCTCAGTTCTTAATAGACTTTGAACTTTTTTCCAAGAATTATGTTTTCCTAAACCAAAAAGATAATATCTATTTTTATGGGTATCATCTAAAAATTTTAATATTGAAGATTCATCTTCCTTCATTCTGATTCCAGGAGAATCATTAGTCAGATTATCAAACAAATAAGTTTCAAGATTAAGCTTCTTTGTTCTCTCACTGATTCTTAATAATGTTTCGCTTAGCATATTCTCAAAACAAAAAATAAGTTTTTAAATCTTTCTAATTAATAACCATCCTAAAATAGTAACATTTATAAACCACCTAAGCCTAATAACCATATATTAAAGGAGTTAAACAAAATGAACATAGTTTGTCAAGAATGCGAATCGGTTTATGTAGCAAATGAAATTCCACAAGAATTAGTTTGTTTATGTAAATCAAAGAAATTTAAAGTACAATAAATAGATTTTTAATACAAAGAAAATTGGTATATCCATGAGAGAATTCTTACTAAGAGCATTAAAAGCACATACATCGAGTTTTGATGTAGATAACCTTCCAGAAGCTGGAAAAATGGACATTGTCTGTCATTGTATAAGCAATGCTTTATGGGTTGCTAAAGGATTAAGACCCGATACAATCATACATGTTAATTTAGAGGGCCCAAAAAACCCTCCAAAAACAATCTCTTTCTACGGAGAAAAATTAAAGGGATTTGCATTCGATGAAAAAGGAATTGCAAAATTTATTAAATTTTCTTTAGAAAAAGGTGAAGATCTAAAATTAAATGAATCATTAGAAGTATTTCCAGGCGTTGTTGTTAGTAAAAGAAGTTTTGAATCAATTGTCAAAGAAAAATCAAAAGATTATCAATTAATTTATTTGCATAAAAAAGGAAAAAATATTAGAGAATTTAATTTTAAAGAAAATATTTTAGTTATTTTTGGAGATTATATTGGAATGCCGAGAAAAACAGAATTTCTATTGGATAGATTGAATGCGGAGAGGGTTTCTTTAGGAAAAATTGAATATCATGCTTCTCAATGTATTACGATTGTAAATAATGAGTTAGATTTAAGATAGGGCTATAGTTCCAAAAAAGTTCAATTGAACTATTTGGTTACCATATGGTAATAGAAAAGTTTTATAAAATTTTATTTATATTAACTTGATATAACAGCTAATACAATAGCAGAAACTAAAGAAATAAACAAACCAATTTTCTGATGCCTCATTAAATATTCTTTATTTATTACTAATCCTAATAAAGCCGCTAAAGCAATATAACTTTCAGAAACTGCAACGGCAATTGCAATCGGGATCAATGACATTGAAAATGCAAATAATATCCACGCGCCATTATCTAAAAAACATACAGAAAAAGTTAATTTCTTATTTTTATTAACATCTCTAATAATTTTTTTAAATCTTCTATTAAGAATCAAATAAGACAATGACAGTAATGCCATAAACATGTTAATAAACCAATTTGTCAATAATGGATTTGTAACTCTAGAAGCAAATCCAACTAAAAAATTTGAACTGCCCATAAATAATGCCCCTAATAATGCAACCAGAACTCCCCTTTCAATCCAGTTTTTTCTTAGAAGATGTTTAGATTTTAATGAAACTAAAATCAATCCTAATATCAAAACAAAAATTAAGATTAATTGTAAAATCCCAATTGTTTCTTTTATAATAAATATAGACAAAACAAGTGAAACGGGGACTTCTAAAGCTAAAACTGGTTCAACAATTGCAAGTTTTCCTTGTTTTAAAGCTTCAAAATCTAATAAAGCCGCAATAGAGATTACAATAGCTGCAATCATTAATATCAAAAAACTATTATCTTGAAATGAAAATAAAAAACTTAAGTCTTTATATACAAAAGGTGTTAAAACAACCCATCCAAATAAAGTGATTATTAATAATGTTTCCCAATCTCCAAGTTTTCTAATTAATTTTTGTAAATTAAAATCACCAAACCCCCAACAGATTAAAGCACCTAACGCAAATAAAATTCCAAGATTAAATTCCATAAAACGGTAATTGTTTTTATGATTATAAAGTTTTCTCTAACAAAAGCTTTAAAAATCCAATAATTACAAAAATTCAATGGTTGAAACAGTAGCAGAACAAATTCGTGAATTAATGAATAACCAAGAAAAGATTAGAAATATTGCGATAGCTGCACATATTGATCACGGAAAAACAACATTTTCAGATAATCTACTTCTTGGAGCGGGAATGATCTCAGAAGAATTAGCGGGTAAACAATTAACTTTAGATTTTCATGAAGATGAAAAAGAAAGAGGAATTACAATAGATGCTGCTAACGTTTCTATGATTCATGATGTTGATGGTGATAAATATTTAATTAATTTAATTGATACACCCGGACATGTTGATTTTGGTGGAGATGTTACAAGAGCAATGAGGGCAGTAGATGGAACAATAATTTTAGTTGATGCCGTTGAAGGAATAATGCCTCAAACAGAAACAGTTGTCAAACAAGCTCTAAGAGAAAGGGTCAAGCCAGTTTTATTCATAAATAAAGTAGATCGTTTGGTAAGGGAAGTTAAACTAACCCCTGAAAAAATCCAAGAAAGATTAACACAAGTTATTACTGAAGTTAATCGTTTTATAAGTAATATTGCACCAGAAGAGTTTAAAGATAAATGGTCTTTAAGTGTTCAAGACGGAAGTGTTTGTTTCGGTTCTGCATTTCATAAATGGGCATTAAGTGTTCCTTACATGCAAAAACATAATGTTAGTTTTAAAGATGTTTTAGATGCGTATGCGAAAGATGATCCAAATGAAATGGCACATAAAGCACCATTACATAAAGTTGTTTTAAATACAGTTGTAAAACATCATCCAAATCCAAAACAAGCACAAGCATATAGAATTCCAAAAATTTGGCATGGTGATATAGATTCAGAAGAAGGACAATCATTAATCAATTGCGATCCAAATGGTCCTGTAGCTTTTATTGTTACTAAAATTGTTATTGATAAACACGCTGGTGAAATTTCAGCTGGAAGATTATTTTCTGGAACTGTAAGACAAGGTGATGAAGTAGATATGATATTAGCTAAAAGAAAGGTAAGAATTCAACAAGTTAATATTTACAAAGGACCAACAAGGATGCAAGTTGATTCGGCCGTAGCCGGGAATATTATTGGATTAGTTGGATTAAAAGATGCTTATGCTGGAGAAACAATTGCAAGCAGAATAATAACTCCTTTCGAAGCCATAAAACACATTTTTGATCCTGTTGTTACAAAATCTATAGATGCTAAAAAACCTTCAGATTTACCAAAGCTGGTTGAAGTTTTAAAACAAGTTTCAAAAGAAGATCCTAGTATAAAAATTGAAATAAATCAAGAGACTGGAGAAAATTTAATGTCAGGAATGGGAGAA
Source organism: Candidatus Woesearchaeota archaeon (assembly GCA_964419925.1). GTDB lineage: Archaea > Nanobdellota > Nanobdellia > SCGC-AAA011-G17 > GW2011-AR20 > JBBSXG01. The sequence continues at coordinate 68,317 of CAYQPR010000001.1, read as the reverse complement.
TTACATTTAGAAGTTATTGAAAACAGAATTAAAAGTGAAAAAGGATTAGATGTTGTTACTGGTCCACCTATTGTTGTTTACAGAGAAACTGTACAAAAAGAATCTCCGGAAGTTGAGGGAAAAACTCCAAATAAACATAATTTATTCTTTATGAAAGTTGAACCTTTAGAAGAAAATATTTTTGAAGCAATAAGAAGCGGAGAATTACCTGATGGTGGAATTAAGAAAAAAGATAAAACTTTATGGGAAACCTTAGTTAAATTAGGGTTAGATAGTAAATCTGCAAAACAATATCGTGATATTTTCAAAGGAAATGTTTTAATTGATGGAACAAAAGGAGAAGTTCATATCGGTGAAGTTATTGAATTAGTCATCGAAGGTTTTGAACAAATTATGAATGAAGGTCCATTAGCGAGAGAACCGTGTATGAAACTAAAAGTTACCTTAACCGATACAAAATTACATGAAGATGCAATCCATAGAGGGCCTGCACAAGTTCTTCCAGCAATAAGGGATGCTATAAGAGAAGGAATGTTAAAAGCGCAAGCATCCATGTATGAACCATTACAAGTTCTTGAAATTGATGCACCTTCTCAGTATTTAGGCGAAATTAGTAAGCTAGTAAGCAATAAACGTGGACAAATGTTAGAAGTAGAGCAAACTGAAGCTTATATAAAAGTCAAAGCAAAATTACCTGTCGCAGAAATGTTTGGATTAACTTCTGATTTAAGAAGTGCAACAGGCGGAAGAGGAAGTCATTATGTTGTTGATCAAGTATTTGAAAGGCTTCCATTTGATTTACAGCAAAAAGTAGTTACGCAAATTAGAAAGAGAAAAGGCTTAACTGAAAATATGTGATTAAAATGAATTCTTTTAATGATTTAACAAATAGATTAATCTCTCTAAAACAAGAAGAACTAATTTTAAAAATAAAACAAGAGATGAAATCAAAATTTAACAAATCCGGTTATGATGTTTCTCATTTGTTGGAATATAATATACAAGATCAGCCAAGAGTAAAACATAAATTAGATTATTATATTAAAGCAAATTCTTTAGATCAAAATGGTTTAGGAAAAATCTTATATGAAAGTTTAAATTTAATTTTAGAACAGGGAAAACAACTAAGCAAAAAAGGAACAACTTTATGGATTAATCCAAAAGGAATGAACCTCGGATATTTAGGGCAAATTGATTATTCGAGAAGTGAAGAATTAATTGATTTGTTAGTTCTGCCAAATTTGTTAATGGATTTAAGAAAGAAGTATAAATTAAAAAATTAATCTAAAGGTTTTTTATACTTTTTATTATTCCTTCCATATTATTTAAATGAGGGTCATAAAAAATTTCATTAAACACATATTCTTTAATAGAAGGAATAATTTTTTTAGACCCGCAATAAATTATCTTTGAATTAAAACCTTTTATAATTCTAAGGTTTTCAGCAAGTTCCCAAGCACGATTAGGAAAAAAGCTATAGTCATTAATAAAAAAATTATAACTATAAACATCCTTTCTATCATCATGAACCACGCGATAGCTTAACTCGTCAGATATTAGAATAACACTTATTTCATTAAAATTTAATTTTGTTTCATCAATTGCTTTACCAAAAATTGATGTGGAAATAATATTACAATCTGGAAAATTCTTCATTAAAATTTCAGTCATTGACTTATTTCTTTGCATATTTGATTCACATAATAAAATTGAGTTCATCTTAAGAGACATAATAATAAAAGAACTTAAAAAGGTTTGGTTAATTAATTAAAATAAACTTAAAAATTTATTAAAAACAAAAAATACTACAAAAAACCCTAAAATTCCTAAAACTAATATCAATATAAAAATTGCCCACCAAGCTTTAAAAAATTGAGGATAAACCTTCTTACTTATTTTCTCAACCCTTGGTCCAACATCTAATTCTAATCTAGATGGTGCTTTCAAATTAACTTTCTTTTTTGATTTAGTCTTCTTAACCATAATTAAACAAATAAAGAAAAGTATTTAAAACTTTTTAATAAATACAAAGTATGGATTCATTAAAAACTGAATTAACATTACCATATGGGTGGATTGCATTATTCTGGGGCTCAATGTTTTCTGGAAAAACCGAAGAATTTGTACAATTATTAAATAATGCAGAAAAATATGGAAAGTTAAATGTAAGAGCATTCAAGCCAAAAAGAGATAAGAGATATGGAACCGATGTTATTACTTCCCATCTTGAATCAAAATACCCAGCTTATAATGTTAGAGATGTAAAAGAGATTGAAAAAATTTTAAAAGAAAAAGATCAAGTAAAATTTGTTAATTTAATCGGAATTTCTGAAACTCAATTTCTAGATGATAGAATAATTGATTTTTGTTTAGAACAAAGACAAAATGGAAGAAAAATAATTTTAGAAGGATTAGTGTTTGATTATAAAAGTAATCCATTTAATTTTAAAAATTCAGAAAAAACAATGTGTAACCTATTAGCGCATGTTGATTATCCAATACATAAAACTGCATTTTGCACAGATTGTGGAAACCCTGCAATTTATACAAAAAGAAAAACCGAATCAAAAAAACAAGTTTTAGTTGGTGGAGAAAAAGAGTATAAATCAAATTGTTATAAATGTTACGAGTAAAATTTTAACAAAAGATTTAAATAGCTTTTTATATATTTTATATTATGTATAGAGGGTCCGAGGAAAATGTTGAGTATAATATCCGTAAATTATTCTCTGAAACAGATTTTTTTAGAAAATTATTTCCAGAAATAAGTGAGTTCTCAGAAGCTTGTGCAAGTTTATCAAATAATTTAAAAGAGAATGAGACTCTAGAATTTAGAATTAACTTACTTAATGGGGGTGCGAGTAACCCAAGATCTTCTCCAATGATTACAGCTTATTTAAAGAGAGGTAATCACCAAATGGATTTATTAACTTATGTTTCGGGAGAAAGCATTTTAATAGAATATCCATCAACGAATCTTAAAAATTTTAATCCAGATTTGCACTTGAAATATGCGAGAAATTGGATGGATAGTTTATAATATTTTAGCTTTAATTATTTTAATTTCTTTTAATGGTCTATCATTTTGATCAGTTTTAGTTTTTCCTATTTTATCAACAATATCCATTCCTTCTACAACTTTTCCAAAAGCAGGGTGTTTAGTATCTAAAAAATTATTATTTACTAAATTAATAAAAAACTGACTTCCACCAGTATTAGGACCTGAATTTGCCATTGATATAGTCCCCCTATCATTTTTATTATTTTTTGTAAACTCATCTTTTATTTCATAACCAGGACCACCCATCCCAGTTCCAGTTGGATCTCCACCTTGAATCATAAAACCATCAATAATCCTGTGAAAAATGATTCCATCGTAATATTCTTTTTTAACCAATTTCTCAAAATTTCCAGCAGTAATAGGCATGTCTTTAGAATAAAGCTCTAATGTTATATTTCCTTGATTTGTTTCAATTAAAACTTTTGTATTTTCTTTCATGCTACATCCTGAAATAATTAAAATTAAAGCTAAAAGAATAACTTTAATTAAATTTTTCATAAATTAAAATAAAATTAGTTATTTAAATAGTTTATGGGTCAATGATATTATCAAACCTGATTAATGGTTGTCCAGACCAGTGTATCTTTGTTCCCTTTGGAATTTTCTTTAAATCTTTGGGTAATACGTTTTTATTATGTTCAATAAGTTTCTCTAAGGTTGCGGTCTTAAATCCATCTCTTTCTAAAGAATAATTTAGTGATTTAAGTGTTCCATAAACCCCCGACCCATCAACTTCAATCTCATATACTGTTCGCTCAGTTGGTTTACCTTCGTCAACAACAGCTTGATCCCAAAACCCTAGATTACTAGTACCACAAAGGATTATCCCTCGTCTAGCAAATCTACTATCTTCTTCTTCAGACAAAGAATCAACATTTACAGTATCATCATTACAGTAAAAAAAATCAATTATTTCTATTTTCTTAGTTAAAGAATCAAATGCCTTACGATAATAAAGACTATCAATATTTGGACTTCCATAAAGTAAATTTGCCAATAAGAGTTCATAAAGCATTTTAACACCTAAAAAGAATATATAAATAAGTTATATAAATCTTTGCAAAAGGTTAAGTTTAAATCTTAATTAAGTTTAATAAAACTATGAAAAAAATGTTAATCTTACTATTTTTACTTTTAATAACAAGTGTCTACGCTCAAGAATTTCCTCAACCTTATGATAAAAATGTAAATGATTTTGCTAAAATTTTTAATGATAATGAGATAAATGAATTAAAAACAACTTTAATTGAATTAGAAAAAAATACAACCGCAGAAGTTACTATAGTAACAGTTTCTACAAGTGAACCTTATACACCTCAAGAATATAGGACAAAGTTATTTAACGAATGGAAAATAGGAAAAGAGGACAAAGATAATGGATTGTTAATATTATATTCTCTAAAAGAGAATAGAATTGAAGTTGAAACTGGTTATGGTTTAGAAGGAATTCTTCCAGATTCAAAATTAGGAAGATTATTAGATGAAAATTATGTTCCTTATCGAGATAAAAAAGAGGTTAATAAAGGAATAATTTTATTTACAAAAGAAGTTTCTAAAATAATTACTGAAAATAAAAATGAAGTTTTGAGTGATAAAAAAATTCCTTTAAACTTTAAAATCTTAGGGATTATTATTAATCTTTTACCATTAATATTCTTTGTATTATTCTTTATGTCAATTTATAAGATAGTAAACACCGGAAAAAAGAAATGTAAAAAACATAATATGGTTATGACTTACGCTGGTTTAATCGGAGGTTATTATATTTACAAATGCGCAAAAGGTCATGAAGAAAAAATTCTAAAAACATTTTCAAATTCACATTTAGGTGGAAGATATTCTGGCGGAGGATTTTCTGGAGGAAGTTTTGGAGGTGGTTTCGGAGGATTTGGTGGTGGAATGTCGGGTGGTGGCGGTGTAGGTAGATAACTTTTTAAACACAAAAATTATCAAAGAAATATGGTAAAAGAAAATTTTTTCTCAAAGTATAAAACATTATTAATCATTTTAGGAATCATAATTATTTTAATCTTATTTTTAACTGGAAAATATAATACATTTATAACTTTAGATCAAGATGTAATTTCAAAATGGTCTGAAGTAGAAAACCAATATCAAAGACAAGCCGATTTAATTCCAAATATTGTTTCAACAGTTGCAAGTGCAGTTAAAGTAGAAACTAAATTTGTAACTGACGTAACCGAATCAAGATCAAGATGGCAGACTTCAAAAGGTTCAAATTCTCCATTAATTGAAAAAGACCAAGCCGGTGCACAAATGACCAACTCAATAACTGCTTTAGTAAATGCTGTTGCAACAGCTGAAAATTATCCGGTATTACAAGCAAACAAACAATATTCTACTTTGACGGATGAATTAGCAGGAACTCAGAATAGGATAACAACTGCAAGAACAAGATACATTGAAAGTACACAAAAATATAATATTGCAATAAAAAGATTCCCTGGAAATATCTTAGCTTCTTTATATGGTTTTAGTCAAAAAGATTATTATAAAGCAGAATTAGATTCATTAAAAACACCTAAAATAGGTGATGGTATTTTACCTTAAATATTAGTTAGATAATTAATTTAATAAGAAATTCTATAGGTTTTATGTTCTATTGTGATGTTACAATAATTGCATTACCCTCAAAAGATTTAAATACCACTTATACCACCGAATTACAAATAAGAAAATGGCAGTATCAATCAAAATAAGTGAAGAGAATTATAAAAAACTATCGTCTCTATCAGGAGTACTAAGAAGTAAAATGCACAAGCCAATTTCAATAAATGATACCATAAATTTTTTATATAAAAAAAGAAAAATAAGTGATTTGGCCGGATCATTAAAAATGAATGATGAAGAAGTTAGTAATCTCATGAATGGTCTGAAGAGGGGTTGGAATAAATGGAAGATAAAATCTGTTTAGACACCGACTTTTTAATTGATTTTCTTAGAGGTAAAAAAGATGCAGTAGAATTCATCAAAAAAAATGAATTAAGCAAAGATTTAGCAACAACATACATAAACGTCTTTGAGCTTTACTATGGTGTTTACAAATCAAACAAAAATCTTGAAAACATAAGGGCCGTAATTCTCCTTCTAAATCGAATTGAAACACTAGATTTCTCTCATGAATCTGCAAAAAAAGCTGGTGAAATATTAGTAAAATTAGAAAATGAAGGCAAAATCATAGAATTTAGAGATTTGTTCATCGGGGTAATTGCTTTGGTAAATAATTATTCAATTAAAACGAATAATATTAAACATTTTGAAAGAATTGAAGGGCTAAGTATTTTAAAATAATTTAAATGAAATTTTGAAAAAGAACATTTTTCTTTATAAACATTTCTATTAAATTTTCTTATTTCATCGTTATAAGCTTCAAAATATTAAAATTTTACACTTTTAACGTAAAAACATTTATATACTAAACCAATTTAATTAAACATAATCTTCAAGGGAAAAATGTCAGAATATAAAGCACAAAACATCGTCGTATTAAAGGATCTCGAAGCAGTGAGAGCCAGATTTGGAATGTACATAGGAGATAATGGAATTAAAGGGTTACATCACTTAGTTAAAGAGGCTTTAGATAACGGTGTAGATGAGTGTTTAGCAGGTTATGCAAATAAAATAAAAATTACAATACATCAAGATAGTTCTATTACTGTAGAAGACAACGGAAGAGGAATTCCAGTTGATATTCATCCTGAAGAAGGAAAACCGGCCGTAGAAGTTGTAATGACCGTTTTACATGCAGGTGGAAAATTTGATAAAAAATCTTACAAAGTATCGGGTGGATTACATGGTGTCGGTATTTCTGTAACTAATGCTTTAAGTGAATATTTAGAAGTTGAAATTAAAAGAGAGAATAAGATTTACAAACAAAGATATGAAAAAGGAAAAACGGTAACCCAATTAGAAACAATTGGTGAAACAAATGAAACAGGAACTAAAGTTACATTTCTCCCTGATAAAACAATTTTTACAACAACTGAATTCGATTATGATATTATAGCAAATAGAATTAAAGAATTAGCTTTTCTAAATAAAGGTTTAAGATTAAGTATAGAAGATGAAAGAAATAGTAAAGAAGAAGAGTTTTATTATGAAGGTGGAATAAAAAGTTTTGTTGAAGAATTAAATAAAAATAAAAGCAAGTTACATGAAAAAATAATTTATTTTTCTAAAGAAGTTAAAGATACTCAAGTTGAAATTTCATTTCAATATAATGATACTTATTCTGAAAGTGTTTTCTCATTTGTAAATAATATTAATACAATTGAAGGTGGAACTCATTTAGTTGGATTTTACACAGCATTAACAAGAGCTTTTAACGATTACATTAAAAAAAATTTAAAAAATAATGATACAAAAATAACTGGAGATGATATTAGAGAAGGGCTAACAGCGATAATTTCATTAAAAGTTCAAGAACCTCAATTCGAAGGACAAACTAAAACTAAATTAGGAAACCAAGATATTAAAGGAATTGTCGATTCAATTGTTTACGAAAATTTAGTAATATTTTTAGGAGAAAATCCAAACGTTGGAAAAGCAATTATTTCAAAAGCATTGGATGCATTAAGAGCAAGAGAAGCTGCAAGAAAAGCAAGAGAATTAGCAAGGAGAAAAAGTGTTTTAGAATCCGGATCATTGCCGGGAAAATTAGCAGATTGTCAAGAAAGAGATCCTAGTAAAGCAGAAATATTTATTGTAGAAGGAGATTCTGCAGGAGGTTCAAGTAAAATGGGTCGTTCTAGAGAATTTCAAGCAATTTTACCCTTAAAAGGAAAAATTTTGAACGTAGAAAAAGCGAGATTAGATAAAATTTTAAGAAATAATGAAATAACAACTTTAATTTCTGCAATCGGAACCGGAATTGCTGAAGAATTTAATATTAACAAAGCAAGATATCATAAAATAATTATAATGACGGATGCTGATGTAGATGGTCATCACATTACAACATTATTATTAACATTTTTCTATAGATATATGAAATCATTAATTGAAACAGGTTATGTTTATTTGGCAACCCCTCCATTGTATAAGGTTACAAAAGGAAAACAAAATTATTATATTTATAATGATGAAAAATTAAAAGAATTACAAGAAAAAATAGGTGATGAATTTGAGTTACAACGATTTAAAGGACTTGGAGAAATGAATCCAGAACAACTATGGGAAACAACATTAAATCCAGAAAATAGAACTTTGAAAAAAATAACAATTGAAGATGCAATTTTAGCAGATACTATTTTTAATACATTAATGGGTGAAGAAGTTGAACCAAGAAGAGAATTTATTATGCAACATGCAAGCGAGGTTAAAAATTTAGATGTTTAAAATGATAAAAGGAATAATATTTGATTGGATTGGAACTTTATCGGCAGGAAGTCGAGGGGGAGTTTATCCTTATTCTGAAAAAGTATTAAAATATTTGAAAGATAAAAAAATTGAATTAGGATTAATCTCGATAGCTGTTTTTGGAATAGAAAAAAGAATAATGGATATAAAGAATTGCAATCTCGCAAAATATTTTACCCATATAAAAGTAATAGAGGGTATTAAACTACCAGAGCACTATTTGGAATGCATGGAAAGATTAAATACAAATATTAAAGATACAGCTATAATCGGCGACTCAATGTACCAAGAAATACGAGTTGGTAATCAGTTAGGTTGTGCGACTTACTGGGTGACAAAAACTGGTTTTGATGATGCCCAGCCAGGCGGGAGTACAGGAGAACCAAGTTTTAGGATTGATACAGTGGAGGATTTATTAAATATATTATAAAATGGAAAACTGCAAATTTTGTGATAAAGAAAGTGAAAAATTATTAATTAAAAATTTTGATAATTGGAAAATATTTTTACATGAAAATCAATATTATCCTGGAAGAATTCAAATCATCCTAGGAAGACATGGCCCAGAAACAACAAATGAGCTAAGTGAAGAAGAGTGGATTGAATTAAAAAAAATAAGTGATAAACTAACAAAAACACTACAAAATTTATACAAACCGGATTTAATTCATTATATTGTATTACAAAATGAAAATAGATATCATTTCTATATGCAATTAGTTCCGAGATATTCAGAAACAAGAGTTATCCATGGAGAAGAATTTAAAGATGAAAATTGGGGAAAAGTTCCTTTTCCAACACCAAAGAAAGAATTCAGCGAAAAATTATTATTAAAAATCAAAGAAGACATTCAAAACGAATTATAAAATGCCACAGCAAATACAAACTAAATTAATTGAAGAAGAGATGAAATCAAGTTACATAGAATATGCTATGTCTGTTATAACCGCAAGAGCATTACCTGACGCAAGAGATGGATTAAAACCGGTTCACAGAAGAATTTTATTTGCAATGAATGAACTTGGCTTGCAAAGTAATAAACAAACAAAAAAATCCGCAAGAATCGTAGGAGAGGTGCTTGGAAAATATCATCCTCACGGAGACATCGCAGTTTATGATTCTTTAGTTAGAATGGCACAAGATTTTTCATTGAGATATCCGCTAGTAGTTGGTCAAGGAAATTTTGGAAGCGTTGATGGAGATTCTGCAGCAGCCTCAAGATACACAGAAGCAAAATTAAGTAAATTATCTGAAGAAATATTAGAAGATATAGAAAAAGAGACGGTTGATTTTACACCCAATTACGATAACTCATTAAAAGAACCTTTAGTTCTTCCAAGTAAAATTCCAAATTTATTAATTAATGGAAGTTCAGGTATTGCAGTTGGGATGGCAACAAATATTCCACCCCATAATATTTCAGAGATCATTGATGTTGTAAACTTAGTTATAGAAAATAAAGAAGTTTCAATAAGTGAAATGTTAAATTTAATTAAAGGCCCTGATTTTCCAACTGGAGGAATAATCTCTGGGAGACAAGGAATAATTGAAGCATATAAAACAGGAAGGGGAAAAATTATTGTTAGAGGAAAAGCTAAAACAGAACCAAGAAAAATAATAATAGAAGAAATTCCTTATCAAGTAAATAAAACGGTATTGATTGAAAACATAGCCGATTTAGTTAAAAATAAAATTATTGAGGGAATAAGTGATATCAGAGATGAAAGTGATCGAAAAGGAATGAGATTAGTAATAGAATTAAAAAAAGATGTTAATTCTGAAGTTATCCTAAATAAATTATATTCACATACACAACTACAAACTACTTTTGGAATTATAATGCTTGCATTAGATGAAAACAAGCCAAAGGTGATGAACTTAAAAGAATTAATTATCTCTTTTGTTAAACATCGATTTAATGTTATAACAAGAAGAGCTAAATTTGATTTAAATAAATCTCAAAAACGTGCTCATATTTTAGAGGGATTAAGAATCGCTTTAAGTGATATTGATAATGTTATTACATTAATTAAGAAATCAAAAAATAATGACGAAGCTAAAAATAATTTAATCAACAATTACGCATTAAGCAACGAACAATCTCTCGCTATTTTAGATATGAAATTGCAAAGATTAACCTCTTTAGAACAAAATAAATTACAAGAAGAATATAATGGATTATTAAGTTTAATTAAGGAGTTAATTGAAATATTATCAAATGAGAATAAAGTTTATGATATAATGAAAAATGAATTAATTGAAATTAAAAATAAATATGGCGATGAAAGAAAAACATTAGTTGAAGAGAATCATGATGAATTCGTTGAAGAGAGTATGATACAAGAAAATGATGTTGTTGTAACTTTAACATATTCAGGTTATATAAAACAAACACCGTTAGTAGAATATAGACAACAAAAACGTGGCGGAAAAGGATTCATTGGAACAGAAACAAAAGAACAAGATCTAGTAAGAGATTTATTTGTAACAAGCAATCTAAACAATTTATTCTTCTTTACAAACAAAGGTAAATGCTTCCAGTTAAAAACATATCAACTTCCGTTAGAAGGAAGATATTCAAAAGGAAAAGCAATGATCAATTTATTAAAATTAGAAGAAAATGAAAAAGTAAATGCAATTCTTCCAATAACTAAATTTGATGAAAGTTATCTAATATTCATGACTAAAAAGGGAATTATTAAAAAAACAAAATTAAAGGAATATGAAAGTTCAAGAAGCTCAGGATTAATGGCTATAAAATTACTTGATAAAGATGAATTAGTTAATGTTATCTTAAGTTCTGGAAATGATGAAGTAATAATCGCAACAAAGTTTGGATTAGCAGCAAGATTTAATGAAAAAGATATAACCTCTGTTGGAAGAAATTCAATTGGTGTAAGAGGAATTAGACTAAATGAAAATGATGAAGTCATTGGAATGGAAAAAGTCAATGAAAATTCAACATTATTGACGATAACGAGCAACGGATATGGAAAAAGAACTAAAATTGATGAATATAGATTAATAAAACGTGGCGGAAAAGGGGTTACTAACATAATTACTAAATATTTAAAAGAAGATTCTAGAAACTTGGATGTTGTTTCAATAAAAGCAGTTTATGATGATGAAGAAATAATGTTAATCACAGAAAAGGGAATTACAATTAGAGTTCCTGTAAATCAAATTTCCATTGTTGGAAGAGTTACTTCTGGTGTAAGAGTTATTAGATTAGAAAACGATAAAGTAAGCTCATTAGCTAAAATAAGTAAAGAATAAATTTATTTTATTTCAAAAACAACATTTACGTTAGCGTTAACATCTAATTTAGTTGGAATTATTTCCGTATTCACAGCTTTTTCTAAAGCAATATCACCATCCATTCTATAATAAGGTAATGGATAGTAATTATAATCATTTAAAACAACATTTTTTATCTTTCCAAGTTTAGCATTTAACCCTTGAGCAGCAGATTCACCTTTTACTCTTGCGTCTTCAGAAGCTTTAGCAATTGCTTCTTTTTTTATTTCATTTTGTTTTTCATCAGATAATTCAAAATTAATACTTTGAATACTCGTTGCTCCAGAACTTATGCTTGAATCAACAATTCTTCCAATTTTTTTAAAATCTTTAACCTTAATTTTTAAAATATTTGAGGTTTTATAGCCTTTAATTTTTTGTCCATTATTTGTGTAGTCATATTCTGGATAAATATTATAGCTTGACGTTTCAACATTTTCTTTATCTAGAAAAAAGTACAACGACCGTAAAACTTTATCACTTATTATGCTATTTGCATCTTTAGATTCTTCAGTTGTATCTTTCAAAGTTTCGATTCCAATATAAATACTAACTTCATCTGCAACGGCATTAATTGTAGATTGCCCTGTAACGCTTATTGTAGTTTTTTCGCTATTCATATTAGTATAATACAAAAATCCACCAACAAGTAAAAGTGCAACTAAAATTATTGTTAAATTAGTTTCTTTCATAGAAATATTAAATTAAGCTTGTTTATAAAGATTTTTATAGTTTTAAAATAAGTTGAAGTTATTCTATTCTTCTAAAAAAATAAAAAAATCTAAAGTAAATTAATTAGTTTTTGGTAAATCATTTCCGATTTTACAGCTTCCATTCTTTTGACACAATAAATTACGAGGACAGCCACATCTTTGGCAATTATTAATTATTTTTCCATTGCTATTACAATAATTTGGTTTTGTTTTAGAACATGAACCATAGAGCATACCATCCGAACACATTCCAACATTAATTTCAGCAATATTTGTATCCGAGTTTAAACCATTTGAAACTTTTGCCGTAATCGTATATTTTCCTGGTTTTGTCCATTTTTGAATGGCTGAATAATTAAAACAAAATCTATCTTGACATGTTCCTTTAAGACCAGAACCAATTCCAATTGGGCCCGTCCATTTAATGTCCCACAAAATGGTATTATTTTTAAAACTTTGAGCGATGGAGGACCATATGAATGTTCCTGTTTGATCAACCTTTAAAGAACCCGGTTTAACTAGATTAATAATTTTAATGTTTTTATCCTTATTATCAAATTGTCCTGTATGTTGAACATCATGTCGGAACATTTGCCAATCAAATTGATACTCATTAATTGAGGTGTCTTGTTCAAAAAAGTATAATGATCCTAATTCTGTCGCTACAATAATTTCTATTTTTTTGTCTTTATCGATATCTGATATTAATGGGCTGGATTTGGCAAATCCATTTAATTGTTTTGGCCAACTCGAGATTATCTCACCGGTATCTTTGTATATTGTAATACTACGAAGATTTGATCCTTCTCCAGTATTAATAACAATTTCCTTATCTCCGTTACCATCTATATCTGAAACACCAGAACCAATATTAAAAGAGTATGCCAATCTTGAATTAGTATCATTTAGAATACTTCTAACAGTACCATTTTTGTTCAAGATATAAATTTTATCAAGAGGTACAACAATTTCAGGATAACCATCTTCATCTAAGTCACTCATAGAAAAAATATGTCGGTTATAGAATGAAGGTCTTGACAAATTTATAGGCCAATTATTTAAACTAATTCCATTATAAGAAAATCCATAAATTGTGTATTGATAACTATTTTGCAAATGCGATTTTCTTGATGCACCAAAAAATATACTCAATTTATTCTCATGATTAATATCTGCTAAAATTGGGGACGAAGCCTTACTTATGCCTTCAATCAATTTTGGCCATCCTTCCAATAGAACGCCATTTTTATTATAGATATAAATTTTGCTTTTAAACTCATTAATGTTATACATAACAACAACAATTTCTTTATGCCCATCTCCATCAACATCGCCCATCGTTGAATAACTATCTCCAATAAAATAATTTTCAAATTTTTTTTGCCATTTTATTGTGCCCTCTGAATCATAAACAATAAGGCTCGAATTTAAGAGTGGAGGAACCGTCCTAGTGTCAAAGAAATTTTGGGTAATAATAATTTCTAACTTTCCATCATTAAACAAATCTGCTAAAACGGGACTAGCATATGAATATCCATCAAGACTTTTTGACCATTTAACATCTCCACTTAAATTTAACACTGCTAATAAATTACCGATTGAAATCACAATCTCATTATTGCCATCATTTTCTAAATCACCAATAGACGGATCGGGTATATTACTAATACTCGTTCCAGCTGTTTGAGGGTTTATTTCAAAGTTACTATACCTTTTTGGCCATCCTTCTAGACGATTCCCATTACTCTTAAATGCATAAAGATAATAACTAAGCTTTTCTCCAGGGTTATTTGTCTTCACTACACTAATCAAGATTTCATCTTCAGCATCATTATCAAGATTAAATGCCACAGGAGAACCAGTAGAAAAACCATAATCTGGTCTAACTGTTAAATTTATTGGCCATTTATTGTCAATATAAATCTTGAAGTTATCACTTTCTATAAAACCGTTAGAATCTATTGCGATTAAACTAAGATTATAGGTACCGTCATCTACATGAAAGGTATCAAAACTATAACTTAAAATATCTTTTTTTATACCATTTGGATTTTGAAATGTTACCGAATAATTTCCAATACTAATTATGTATCTCTCTAATGTAGATTGATAAGATGGGTATACAGTTCCTTTTATATTTATTTTTCCAGATATTATTTTTGGATCTTCATTAACTGATTGAATAATCTCATCTATATGTGCAATAGGTTTGCTGGTAAATCCAATGCAATAATCTGAAAGTATCCCATGATCATAGAAAGAAGTACAGATATCTACTATATGAGGAGTCCCATCAAGTATGTTATTATTATCATCGTCGGCAATTATTAATGAATCTAACAACTCTATAAAATTAGTTGGTTGGAGTCTCAAAGCATTAATCAAAATTGGATCTAATTGCTCTTTACCAATTTTTTCCCTTATACTAAATACAGAACTTGATATGATCTTACCTCCGAAATGTATCTCTTTGCCGTAATCTTTCGGATAACGATTTCCACTATTGCACGTTCGAAGTGGCAACGAAATATCAATCACTGGGCGGGTAACATTTACATAAAATCCCTCTGCCAAATTTGTGTTGTTATTTAAATCGCATGCAAAATAATCAGCTAAACCTTCATGCATTCTCCCTGCATCTAATCTTGAATCACTTGAAAGATCATAAAGTAATGGGTCTAATTCATCAATAATGTAATGTCCATATTCATGTAAAACCACATCATTAATTAATGCGGTATTTTCACACGTAAGATTGTAATTATTTTCTGGAAAAAAGAAATCTTCAACCTGAATATCACCTTTTTCAAAAAAATTTACACCATAACTATTGTAACGTGAGTAAAATGCGTTGCAATGATTATCATGATTTACTGTGGCGGGCAAATGAGATAATTCGACAGTTCCAATAGAAACCGCATAATCATGAATTCGATTAATGTGGTAAAACACATTACTCTCTTCATCTAAATAAGAGTTATCATCTAAATCCCAGTTCCAATCATGTTGAGAGTTATCACTAAAGGAAGAAAGATGTTTTGATTCTTCTAATTGGGAATTATAAACAGTTACCCACGGTCCAGATAAATAAGATTCAAGATTAGTTAATCCATTCAAATCTGATATATAATAATAACCATTTTCATCAGTTTCAATTTGATTTTCACCAATACCAATATAGTTGTGTTGAAATGGTTTTTCCAATTGTGTTCCCCCTGTAAAAGGATCTTCCCATTCCTTCCCTATAACTGTTCCAGAAACATCATAGTAAATTCTATTATCTTTTATATCCAATATCCCCCCGGTATTTGCATCAATAAAATAAGTTAAATCAAAATCTTTATGATTAATAACTAGTCTATAACTTAGGTAGTATTCATCATTTTTAGGATAAATGAGTAATTCTTTTTTATCTATTTTGATTTGATCTAAATTAATTTTAGAAAAATCATACCTTCTCTCATTTCCAATAATATCATAATATTTATTTTCAAATTGGTTTAGAAAATTTTTATTTTTAATTAAATCATCAATTTGGTTTTCTTTTAAATTAGGATTAACATCTAAATTAATTTTACCATAATAATTTGTTTTTGTAAAACTTAGTTTTTCATTATTAACATAAAATACGTTCTTAGAATTATAAACTGGAATATTCTTATAATATTGATCAAAATAAACAAATAATTTATTCTTGAATTGAGTAATTTTATCTAACTTAAAATGTTCATCATTTATATTTAAAGTGCCCATATAATTTCTTAATTCTTGTTCTGCATTAGAAGTTGTTATAATCTTATTATAATTAATATTTGTTAATGATTTTTGTATATAATTAATCATATTTTGTTGTGGCTGAGAATCTTGATTATTTGTTTTAACCTTTCCTCCAACAACCTCTTCACTAAAAACATTAATTAAAAAATAAGCAGAAAATAAAACCAATAATAAAACAATAACATAAACTCCTTTTTTCATAAAATTAATCGATACAAACTAAATATTTAAACTTATCTAACCTGCAGTTTAATTGATTAGTAAGTTAAAATTACCTTATTCTTCTAAAATCTTATCAACGGTTGCATCAGCAAATATTTTCATTGTATCAAATATTTTCAAATTCTGGTGTTTCGGAATTAATAATTGTAAATCCGTACATGCAAGAATAACACAATCTACTTGTTTATTCTCAAAATCTCCAATAATCTTTATTAATTCTTCACGATCTTTATTATTTTGTTGACCCATAACAAGATTCATAATAAATTTTCCCATTTTAGCCTGTTGAAAATCATTTGGGGTTTCATACACAATATTATCCTTCTCAAAAGCATTTTCATATAATTTGTTCTGAATTGTTGCAGATGAAGAAACAATTCCAACTTTTTTAAACTTATTTTTCTTAAGAAATTTCACAGTTTCTTCAATAATACTTAAAACTGGAATTTTTACAGCTTTTCTAATTTCTTCAATAAATACATGAAGCGAATTACAAGGCATAACAATAAAATCGACACCAGCTTTCTCTAGCCTTTTAGCCTCATTAACTAAAAATGCGATATATCTTTCGCTTCCTTTATTACTCATTATTAAATCTTCTTCAATCTGGTAAGGTAAAGGAACACTTGAGATAATAACTCCAGGTCTTTCTCTTTTAGATTTTTGATAACAAGAAAAAATTATGTCTAAGTAAAATTCAGAAGTTGTTTCTGGTCCAAGTCCGCCAATAATTCCTACTTTATTCATATAAGATTAATAATCTCTAAATTGTTTATAAATATTTCTAAATTGTTTATAAATATTTCTTTTAGCAAAATCTAAAAAACAAATAAAAATACAGAAGCAATAGCAACAATAATAACCCAAACAGTTTTACTCCACATAAATATTTTTCTTCCATCAAACTCCCAGAACGGAATCATATTAAATAAAGCTAGCCAAGAATTAACAAAAAACCCATAACTTCCCATTAAGTTAAAATATGAACTAAAATTAAGCTGACTTAAAGCAAAAAACATCAAAGCTAAAATTAAATTTATAATTGGTCCTGCAGCTGAAATTTTTCCATATTTTTTAATATTAATATTACCACCGGCAATCATAACCGCACCAGGTGCAGCAAATACCATTCCCAGAAAAAAACTCATTACTAAGGCTAGAACAAGCATTACATCAAAGCTTCTAAATTCAGCGATCGCACCATATTTTTGAGCTAAAACTTTGTGGCTTAATTCATGAAATAAAAATCCAACCCCAACAGTTACCGCGGCTAATAAAAGATTAGCTAAAAATTTATAAGAAAGTATATTTCTATCGCCTAAGATAACCGCAAATGAAATTGAAACAACTATCCACGCCTTTAAGATATCAATAATTTCTTTTTTTGAAGTTTCAAACTTAAATTTCATAATAGTACATTAAAAACTGAATTTAAAAATCTTTTTAGTCCATTATTTTTCTAAGAAATAACGGTTTAACCTCTTCAGAAATAACTTCTTCGTCTAATTCAGGATAAACAGAATTTTGATTAATAGGTTTTTTAGAACTATCAATATTAAATAATTGACTTGAATATTTAAATCCAGTTTTGCGAGCTTCATTAGACAAATAATCGTTTAATTTACAATTAAAATTTCCAACAACCCTAATAACTCTTTCTAAATCATCTCTAGGCTCAATAAATCTAACATTTCTCCTTTGATCGTTTGATAAAACTGATTCAGAATCATCCTTAATTTGAAGAGATATTAATGATTTATTAGAATTAACAAAGATAAGGTAGTCTAGATCTCTTTTATCTCCAAATAAATCCTTAAAGATAATATTAACACTAAATCCAGTTAGATCTTCATGGGTTTTATAATTTGAAGGGTCAACATAAACGTTATATTTAGATGTACAACCAAGAGATTTTAAAGATTTATAAAAAGATTCAGCAAGTTTATTTATATTAACATTAACTTTAGAATCATAAAAAGATTCAGGATTATTTTTAAGTAAGTCTATTAGCATATATAAAATAAACTAGAAAAGGATTATAAATTTAACTAAAAGATAAAAGTGATGATTAAAAACGGCCAAGACAGAAGTGTTCTCGTTGGAAGAATATTTGAAAACTTAGCAGTCCATCTTTTCGGCGGAGAAATTACAGATAATCGTCCAAGAATTGGAAATTTAAAAGAAGTTGGTAAAATAGATATTACAGATTCAAATAAAAAAAGATTGATAGAAGTTAAATCAAGTAATCATAAAGATAGATTTGTAATATTACACAGACAATTTAAGTTGCAGCAAAATTTAGTTAAAGGAAAATATAGTCAAATAGATTTATTTTTAGGTGATACAACTTCATACGAATTATATCATATGTTTTTCTCATATAAAACCAAAAGATTATACTCTTTTGGAGATAATTATCAAGAGCTAGAAGATTCTGTAAAAAATAGTATAGATTATTTAATCATTACTTCATTTGATATTGTTGAAGCAATGTTCAAAAATTATGAAATAAGAACAAAAACACAATGGGAAGATCATATTGAATTCAAAAGAAAAAATGTCAAAGAAATGTTAGACAATTATAAAACTTCTTTATCCTCATTAGGTTTAAACGAAGAAAACTATGAATTCAGAGAAAACATTCTTTCAAATGAAAAAACAAATAAATTCAAAACAATTTCCATAATAAATAACAATTATAAACAAGGTGATTTTATTAAAACGGCAAATCATCCTTAGATAATAAAGTGGTTTTAGAACTAAGGCTTAATTCCAATTGATTAGGATTATAAATTTTCCAATTTACAAGAGATTCCAAATTCTTTCTTAAATCGGGATAGTTATTTAAATTAAAATTAAAGTTTTCTTTATCTAAACTTTTAATTTCATTGTAAAGACTTAATCTTTGTTGTTTTAGCTCATTAATCTTATCATAAGCCGATTTATTTAATAACCAAGAAGAAAAATCATCAAAAACTTTTTCATCAAAATCCATTAAAAATATTTTTGATTTATCTTTTGAGTTAGGATATATTAATGGTCCATCAAAGACAGTAAAATAACGCTCTTTTTGAAGAGTTTTACTTCTTCTAACCAAATCATAATGAGGGCCATAACCAATAACTAATTGTGCGACTTGAGAAAAGGTTAAATCAACACTAAATCTATCCTCATGAGTTATACTTTCATCATTAAATCTCTTTTTCTTAACAATCTCTAATTCTTTTTTGGCTTTTCTTCTCATCACACTATTTAAACTATGAACATCTTTAAATTCCCTATTTTTTCCAATTTTATTAAAATTATCTTTAATCAAAGTTTTTGTTCTTTGAACCAAATAATGTTCTTCAATAATTTCAAAAGGAAGAACAAAAATATTTCCAAAATTAAATAATAAATTTTCTTCATCGTGAAACTCTTTAATTAACTTAACTTTCTTTCCCTTCTTCTTACCATAATAATAAGTTTTTAAATCATCAACCCTTTCAACAGCAACCAAATAATTTTTTGAAATTGAATTTTTTATAGGATAATGCATTTGAAAATCTTTTATATTAACTTGATTAAGCCCCTCTTTGACTTCAAAAAAAAGATTAGGTGTAAATCGGGTATCTCTTAAGTCAATTTCATGTCCATTAGTTCTATTATCAACTAAATTAAATAAGGTTCTTATATAGTTCATGGCAGAATCTCCAATCAGAGTATGAACATTTAATCTTTTTAGAAATGCTTCTTCCAAATAAACTTCATGAATATCTTGATCAGTAAAACTTTTCTCCCCTTTCATAAAAAAATAATAACAGAAATAATTATAAACCTATTTAACAATATTTCCAAATCCAATTAATCTCCATCTTGTTCCTAATCTTCTTGATATTGTGATTCTATCATCTACCTTACAGCATACCGGAACTTTTAACTTGACATGAATCAATCCTTTTTTTAGTTCAACAACCGTTCCAACCGTCGCTGCAGAATTAACATTAAGCATCAGAAACTCAGTTTTTTTAATTGGGTCAACAACAATTTCATCTTTACTTCCAACTATCCTTTCAAGTAGATTTGGCCTTAAAATAAACTCATAATAAACGTTTGGTACTTTTCCTTTCAATCCAACCAAACTACCAGTTAATGTATCAGCTTTTACTAACATTGGATCTAATTTAGTTAAAATTCCGATACTTCCACCAGATTTAATTTCATTTACAGAAGTTCCACCAGACATCAAGTTTTCAATAGTTGTAATTATTGGTTCCCAAGTTGTTCTCCCTTGAAATTCTTTCCTCAATCCAGGTTTAATTTCAATTTCATCTCCAACTTTAAGCAATCCTTCTTTTAAAGCACCACCTAAAACTCCACCTTTTAAATCTTGTATCTTAGAACCAGGTTTATTAATATCAAAACTTCTTGCAACAAAAAACAAAGGATTTTTTTCTTCATTTTTTTCTGAAGATTTTATGTTTTCCTGTATAATTTTTACTAAAAAATCAATATTAACATTATGTTGTGCACTTATTGGAATTATTGGTGCATTTTCAGCTATCGTTCCTTTTACAAAATCTTTAATTTGTTTATAGTTTTCTAATGCCTGTTCGTTTGTAACTAAATCAATTTTATTTTGAACAATTATAATATTTTTTACACCCATTATTCCTAAAGCAATTAAATGTTCTTTTGTTTGAGGTTGAGGACATTGTTCATTTGCAGCTACTAATAATAAAGCCCCATCCATTATTGCAGCACCAGAAAGCATTGTAACCATTAAAGTTTCATGTCCTGGAGCATCGACTAAAGAAATTTTTCTCTCAAACTTACAATTATCACATACTTTTTTAGTGACATAACCATGTTCTTTACAATGATAAACGGAAAAATCTGCATATCCTAATCTTATAGTAATTCCTCTTTTCATCTCTTCAGAATGTGTATCGGTCCATCTTCCAGAAAGTCTTTCTACAAGTGTAGTTTTACCATGATCAACATGGCCAACCAAACCTAAATTAATTTCAGGCTGAACAAATTCTTCTTTATTATCTTCTTTCTTAACTTTAACCATTTAAAATGATGACGAGAAATTGTATTTATAAATTTATTCTTTAACTTCTTCCTTAGGAGTTTTACCTAAGATTTCATCTAAACCCTTACTCCCTTCCTTAACAACTTTTAAATTAACTTGAGAAGTTAACTGAGAGATTGTATTTCCAGCAACAGATTTTCTTATCCTTAAACCTTTTTTATTAATTCTTGTTCCAACATATCCTTTAGTCAAGAATATTTTTTTCCTTCCAATACCATCAACATCACTCCTCATTGGAAAACCTTCTTTATCACTTCCGCCTGTAACCTCAAACTCATAACCTTTAAAACCAAAATGTCCACCTTCAACTTTTTCTTTTAATTTTTTCCCAATCAAATTACTACTTTCCTCAGTAGTTAAAGTTTTAATGTAACTTTTTCCTTTTTCTCCAATAACAATTTTAAACTCTGCCATTTTATTCGTGACTGTAATAATTTGTTTTATATAATGTGACTAAATTTCCTTTGGTGTCAACAAAGGTTATAGCACTTTCGTCTTGTGACTTGATTTCATAACCCGAAACATTAACTTTAATCCTACCTTGTCCGGGATAAACCAAAACACCTAAATCTTCTTTAAACACTGCAATAAGCTGCATTTGGGTATCATCAATTAGCTTTGCAGGTAATCCATTTAAAACGGATTTAATGTAAATACGACTCTCAACACCAATCTTATTAACCCTACTTAATAAGTTTTCATCGCTTGATTCTGTCAACTTAAACGCCCCACAAAGCATTATTTCTACGCTTTATTTCAGCTATTTCTTTTAAGCATTCGATTTCATCATCATTTAAAAGCTTTTTCATTTCTTTCAATTTTCTAAAGTTTACTTCATTCATCTCAGAATAAAAAATTTCTCCTTCAATGATCTGTCTCCCGGCAACAACCCCATTTAGTGACATTGCAACTTGTGCACCCTTTTTAATTTCATTAACACTTTTTCCATCATTTTGAATATCTTTAACTTCAACCAAAACAATTCCATTGTCTTTCATCAAAAGAACTCCTTTTTTTAAAGTGCCTAATAAAACCTCAACACCAACAACAGCAGGATTACTTTGTCTAAAAATATATCCTGGAAGAAATTTTACCTTAAAGGGTTTAATTATGTGAGATAATAATCCAGAATCAATTTCCTTCTTTTTATATTCCCTATACTTTGTCAAATCATCAAGTAAAGAGTATATAACTTGACTCGTAATTACTTTAACATCTGATTTAACATTCTTTACATTAAATCCTAAAACAACTTGATTTAATTCGTCTCTTTCATTTTTAGCTTTTATTAAATCATCTTTAGTAATTTCACCGATAGATGCTTTTTTTATTTTTATTCCATGTTCTTTTAATAAGAAAACTAGTCCTTCTAAGCTACCAAGTGAATCTGCCTTAACAATAACTCCAGATTTATCTGTTTCAACAACAATTTCTTCAACTTCCCTTTGAACTTCTTCTTTTAATTTATCTAAATTAGTATTAGCAACTCTTAATGGCATTCCTGCATAAACTTCCTCGAGATTAGGACAATTTACTTGGATTGCAGCGGCTGCCTCAACTTCTTCAGTTTTTTCAATTTTATTTTCTCTTAAAACCCATAAACCTCTAACCTTAGTTTCAATTGCTTCACCAATATTTCCAATAACAATTTTATCTCCTTCCTTTATCTTTCCATCATAAAGGATAACTTGCAAATATTTCCCAATTCCTTTATCTTCTTTAACTTCTAAAATTGTTCCCTTACCTTGTTTATCAGTATCAATTTGTAAACTTGCTTCAAGAAATTTCTGTGCTAAACCTGAAATAATCATTAATAATTCTCCAATTCCTTCAGAAGTTTTAGCGCTTACCGGAATTATTGCAATTTGTTTTGCATAATCCTCAATCTTATCAAATCTTTCTGCAGCCATTCCAAGCTCATAAAGTCTTCCAACAATTTGGTATAATTTTTCATCAAAAATCTTCTTTGTAGAGTCACTTTGTAAACTTATACTTTTAACTAAAATTTTATCCTTATTTTGCCATCCTGGAATCAAATCAATTTTATTTAAAGCAACTACAAAAGGAGTTTTATATTGTTTTAATATTTCCAAAGCTTCTAAACTCTGTGGTTTAAATCCTTCGTTAATATCTATAACTAAAACAGCTATGTCTGCTAAACTTCCTCCTCTCTTTCTTAAATTTGTAAAAGCAGCATGTCCTGGACTATCGATAGCAAGTATTCCAGGAATCTTCAATTTTTCTTTAATCAAATTTGAAGCAAATTTTTCAATCATCTTCGAAGAAATATTATATGCACTAATAGATTGAGTAATTAATCCAGGTTCATTTTTTGCAACATTAGTTCCTCTAATCTTATCTAGTAAACTAGTTTTACCATGATCAACATGACCAACAAATACACAATTCAAACCCCTGGTATGTTTCATTTTTCCTCAGCAAGTAGTAAAAAAATCTAATTTATAAAGATTTTGGAACTTCATTCATAAGTCTCATAAATAACTTTTAATATCTTATAAATCTCATTTAACATAATTTTTGATCTTTCTACCAAATTTGGGATCCATTTATGATTTCCATATTTTTCTAAATAATTATCATAATCAACATTATATTGAGCCCTATCTAAAGATAATTTAAAAGCTAAGTTTTTATCTTTTTTATAAAAACAGTTTATAACATTAATATAATAGTTTTCTATTTTTGAATAAATTTGAATTAATTCTTTTGACATCTCTTTATTTGGTTTTGATTTTGTAATAAATCTTGAAATTCTTTTAGCCTCGTCAGAAACATTTTCTAAAGCATTAGTTAATTGCCAATATCCCAATAAATTTAACTGATTATAATCTTTGAATAAATTTGGATTATTCATCATAAACTTAATTACCTTAAATAATAAAAAACTTAATTTGTTAACTTGCTGATCTCTTTGATAAATATTCTCATAATTATTTATATTAACACTTAGTTTAGAATCTGCAATTAAAGATCTTGTAATAATATCTATTTTTTTAATAATATCTTCGATTGAAATGGTATTTATATCTAAAAAATCTTTCACAACAAGATGATCAGAAGTTTCTTCCATAATTTCCATCCCCATAAGATTAGATAGATTTTTTTTTATTTCATCATTTTTCTTAAAAAGATCTTTTCCAAATAAATAAATCATTTTATAATTATTAATATATGCTGCTAAAATTTCTTTGCTTATTAATCCAATTTCTTTCCCATAAACATCTATTTTAATTTCCTTATCCTTGCTTTCATAAATAATTTCTTTTGGATTAAGATAAATTCCACCATCTTTAGATTCTGTAAAATATAATAAATCACCTTTTTTTAATTTATTTTTTCTTATCCAAGTATTCGGAATCGAGATTACATGAGATGAATTACCAAATTTTATTAGTTTACGATAGTCCATTTTTTCAATACAACATATTGGGTATATACTAAATATATAGTATATTGCTTAAGTATATATATCTAACTATTTCGAAAAAAATGGGGTGATAAAAATGACAGATCAATGGGAAGAAATTGAAAAGATGGATGATGGAGATGTATACAGTGAAGAAGCAAGAGACAAACAAGTTGATGATGATGAACTTGAGGATTGGCAAGGCGCATGGATGCAGGGATATGATGAGGGATAAATAATGTTCAATTTAAAAAAATTTTATAATGGAGCAAGCATACATTTTAGTGGCTGCAAAATCGGGAAAAATCGAGGAAGTGATATATAAGTTGTCAAAAATAAAAAACATTAGAAATATTGAGAGAGTGCAGGGAGAATACGATTTAGTGGCTGAAATTGTTTCGAAAGATAACAATTCCCTAGAGAATATTATGCAAAAAAATATAAAAAGATTAAAAGAAGTTGGTATAACCTCGACTTTAATTTTAAAAAAATAATTTTATTCTTTAACTGATTTTTTTAATCTACCTTTTTCGTAGAATTTTGTCCACTTTAATTTTGAAGCAGTTCTCTTTAATTTTAACATATTTTTTTCACATTTTCTAGAACAAAAATAGATTATCTTTCCACTAACGTTAACAAAAATTTTTCCAGTACCTTTTTCAATATTATATCCACAAAAAGTACAATTAACCATTTTACTTTCTTCCCCTCATTAATTTTCTTGCTTCAATCTCAGTTTCTCTTAACATTAATGTATCTCCAATTCTGATGGGACCTTTAACATTCCTTCTTATTATTTTTCCTTGATCTCTTCCACCCAAAACCTTACACCTTACTTGAGTAACCTCTCCTCTTGTTCCAGTTCGTCCAACAATTTCTTCAACTGTTGATGGCCAAGCCAATGAAAAAAGATTTCCAGAAGATGATTGACTCAAAACAACTTTAGGCGCAGGAGACTCATTCTTTGTATCCTTAACCTTCTGATTATTACCTTTTGGATTTCCCATATTCAGAATTATTTCTGTTTAGAGGCTTCTTTTAGCTCTCTAACCAAATGTGTTCCATCTCCCTCATTAATAATTGCAATAGCAACAGTAGAAACATTTAACCCTGCAGAACTTCCTAGTTCCTGTCTGCTAGAAACATAAACGTAAGGAATTTCTTTTTCTTCGCACAAAACAGGTAGATGCATGATTATTTCAGGAGGACTAACATCTTTAGCAATAACAACTAATTTAGCTTGACCTCTCTCAACAACCTTAGTAACTTCGTTCACACCTTTTTTTAATTTGCCTGTCTTCCTAGCTACTTCAACAGCTTCATAGGCTTTCTCTTGCATTTCTTTGTTTACCTCTGCCATTTTATTTCCTTCAATTTAATTGGTAAATATACTATTTATAAAGTTTTTGGAAAGTTTTTACTTTGAAGTAAGAGAATTATTTATGCGTAAACCAAAAGGTTAATTCATTATTTTTTTTCTCATCTAGCTTAGCAAAAAAGTTTCTCTCAAATTGAACAACCTCATTCAACTTAACTTTAGTCAAATCTTTTTCACCATAACCTTCTAAATATTCTCCATTCTCCATTAAAATTTTTATTTTAACTAAATCTTTAGAAACTGGAAGCCAATGTAACATCTTAGCATTTAATTCTTTATCATGCTCTTGAGAAACAAATTCATTATTTTTAAAATTAAATAAATGCATAAATCGATAGTTAACATTTTTTTCTAAATCATCTTGAATATAAAATTCATCAAAAGTATCTAAGCTTCTAAAACCTTTTTTTAATTTTGGGTGTAAAGGTGCTTTAATCTTTAATTTAGGTGCATTTTTTATTTTAATTTTTTTAGGATTAAAAACAGCAAAATATCTTTTTGTTTTATCATCAATTAATTTTCTATTTATTGAATATAAGTTTTCTATCGGAACCCGAATATCATTCTCATTTAGACCAATTTCTTTTATAAACTTCTTTACAGACTCTGGTAAAATTCCGCGTCTTCTCAAAGATTGAACACTAAATGTTCTCGGATCGTCCCATCCAGAAAATTTTCCAGATTTAACATCATCCTGGGCTTTTGATTTTGATAATTTAACACCTTCTATCCCATCGATTCTAACTAACCCGGCGTGTATTAATTCAGGTTTATCCCAATAAAAAATATCCCAAATAAATCTCTCCATTTCACTTTCCATCATTAAATCCTTTCCTCTAATAACATGTGTAATTCCAAGCAGATGATCATCAATTGCCCAAGAAAATTCTAACATCGGCCAAATCTTATATTTATTTCCAACCCTTGGATGTTTTCTCTCAGAAATTCTAAATAATACCCTATCACGAAAAGCAGGATTCTTATCTTGCATTGAAGTTTTTATTCTCAAAGAAGCTTCCCCTTCTTTTAATTTAAACATATTCTTCCATTCTTTTAAAACTTCCCCAGAACTCTTATTTCTGTGCTCACATTCAACTCCATTTGCTCTATTTTCTCTTAACAATTCAGAATTACAATAACAAACATACGCAAAACCTTTTTTTATTAATTCTTCAGCATATTTGTAGTAAATTTTTAATCGATTAGATTTGTATATTATTGGTTTCTGGTATTTAACATTAAGCCATTCGAATGCATCAGGAATTAATTTATATGCTTCTCCAACAATCTGTTTCTTCTCACTTCCAATCGTATCATCAATTATAAGAAGTATTTTTCCTTTATACTTTTCAGCGTACAATGCGTTTAACAAATATGTTTTAGCATTTCCAATGTGTAAAGCTCCAGAAGGATATGGTGCAAGTCTAAAAACCATTTTATTACTAACGTTTGAAAGTTCCTGAAGTCCCTTTACTTCTTCTTTTTTCTCTTCAAAAGAATATTTATTTAAATTTTTATTTATTTCATCAAATTTCATGGAATTAACTTTTTTAATAATTTCATTAATTTCTTTAGATAATTCTTTAATATTTTCTTTTAATTTGGGATTTTCAGATAAAACTTTTCCTAAAACAGAACCAAAATTTGCTCTTCCGTTATATTCAGAAGCATTCTTCAAAGCATACTTAAGAATTAAATCTTTCATGAAAATAAACTAATTAATGATTATTTAAAGATTCACTTTTTCTTTTTTATAGAACTTTTTTTAAAAGGTCCAATTTTCTTATTCATATTTTTTCTAAAAAATAATAAATAGACAATTTCTAAAATTCCGGCAGTATTAATAACACATAAAACAATAAACCAACCTAATTGATTATTTCTTCCACATTTCCATAAAGCGATATATTTCCAAACTAAACTCCAAAATATCAAAAACAAAAATACAGGATTTAAAAAAATATTTTCAAGTGTCATTTTAAACATTAAAAAAATCATCAACATTTTTTAATAAATCTTGAGCACTTTCTCTTTTCTGAACCGTATGCTCTTTATTACAATAAGGACATCCTCTATAACCTGACGTGGATGGTCTTGTAAAACTAAACTTACAATTATTGCAAAAATAAGAAACCCTATCATCTTGAATGTTACTAACTTGTTGTTGAGGTTTCTCCTGTAACTTTTTTAATTTATCTGGAGAAACATTCTGCATGACATTAGAAACATAACCATGCTCATAACAAGTACTACAAATATACTTTCCATCCTTTCCCTGTTTCAAATCACCGACGGGAACTTTAGCTTTGCATGACTTACATAATACCAAAACATTTACCGTTACCATACTTATTTAATAAACAAATAAATATAAATACCTTTTCCTTTTTAAGAGTAGACTTAATTAAAAAAAGAAATTAAGAAAAATTACCACTCTTCGTCTTCTTCGTCTTCAAAATCGTCTTTTTTTTCGTCCTCTTCTTCGTCCGCTTCATCCCATTTAGCAAATAATTTTTCGTTAAGCATTTTTGCCTCCTTAAAAGATTTTTCAAGAAAACTTAACTAGTGATATATAAATTTATCTATTTTTTAAAAAATATATTTAAATAAAACAAAATCTTTATATATAACCTTCGTTTTCGTAATTCTATGGTAGATAATGTAACAAAGAATATAAAAAAATTGGTTGAAGAAAATGAACAAACAGGTTCATACGCTAAAATCGTTCCTAGTATTGTAAAAAAAGGAATCGATAATGTTAATTTAGATATGTTTGATGATAACACTAGAAAAGGATTATTAAACGCCGCCGGTGATGAATTTTTCAAGAGGGGGGATTTTACTCAAGCAGTAAAGGCTTATGTTCTAACAAAAAATATATTAAAAATAAATGAGATAGGAAATGAATTTGCATCTCGTGGTCAGTTTAACGAAGCAATAGAAATTTATAATTTAGCATATAACTTTTCAGAAGATAAAACAAAATTAATTTCATGTGGAGAAAAATGCCTCGTTGAAGGTCATCTTTCAGATTCTTTAAGAGCATTTGCAATATTAAAAGATGAACCTAGATTAATCAAACTAGGAGAAGTTTGTTTAGAAAAGGAAAAAGTTGATGTAGCAATAGAAGTTTTTGCAATACTTAATAATCGTGATAAACTAATTAGATTAGGTGATAAATGTTTGAATGAAAATAGATATGGATATGCAGCAAGAGCATATGAATTGGGTCAAAACAAAGATAAGTTGTCTAACTTGGGAGATGTATTACTTAAAGCAGGGCTAATGGGTAGTGCATTGAGAATTTATGAGTTGGCAGATAATAAAATGATGGTTCAATTCATAAAAGAGAATTTCTCATCAGAACAAATTGGTAGATTTTACGCATAAAAGAGGTATAATATGTATGAAAGGGAAAGAACAGTTGACGTATTAAAAAGGTTAAAATCTCAAGAAAATAGACCTACTCCTGAAATTTATCAAAGAAAAGAAGTTAAAAAAGTTGAAGAAGTTAAGATTGTTAACTTACCTCAAAGAAGCATTGAGAACTCTATGCAAAAAATTGAAGAAATAAGAAAAAAGATGAAAACTGGAAGTAATAGTTATTTCAATTTGTATTATGATTTAAAAAATGCAGAGCAAAGTTTCTTAAAAGAAGTTGAAAAAGCAAAAGAAAAAAATTATCAAATTCCTCAAACAACAATGATTAGAATAGATAATATGACAAATACAATAAAATCAAGGAAGCTTTAAAATGTCATGGTTTAAAGATTTATTTTTTGAGAATGAGATTTCTGAAGAAAGG
This sequence comes from Candidatus Woesearchaeota archaeon, assembly GCA_964419925.1. Classification (GTDB taxonomy): domain Archaea; phylum Nanobdellota; class Nanobdellia; order SCGC-AAA011-G17; family GW2011-AR20; genus JBBSXG01. The sequence goes on along the minus strand of CAYQPR010000001.1, from coordinate 38,181 downwards.
GAAATAAAATCAGAAGAAGCTCAAGAGATAAAGCCAGATTATATTTTAAAAATATTTGATATTGTTAAAAAAAGTGAGATGAGTTCAATAACAGAACACATAATAAAAGAGAAATCAATTGCATTGGTTAAAATGCATAGGTTCGTAGGCAACAGAGAAGATCTTAAAGAGGTTTTAAATGAATTAAAAAAAACATGCGAATTATCTAATTCTAAAATAATTGGTTTAACAAATAATTTATATTTTATAACAAAAAATAGTATTTCGATAGATAAGTCTCAAGAAGATACCCAATAAAATAATTTTTTAATAAATAGAAAGGTTTATAAACAATATTTGTGACTTTCTAGTGGTAATTAAAATGGTAGAAGAATCATATTATTTAAATGGAATCCTAAAAGAAGGAGATCATGAGTTTTACCAAGATTATATTAATACCTTTTGTGCTATAGGAATAATGTTAGACACGGATAGAAAAAATCCAGAAAGAGAAATAAAAAAGTTTATAGTTTCGCCAGTGAAAAAATATTTTGAAAAATATCCTCAATTCAAACCAAATGACATTTCTAAAGAAGTAAATAGTCGAATTAAAAGTTTAGATAAATTAGTTGATTTGTTTAATGAGATTCATAATCATAAAGATCAAAGAGAATATAAAACCTTAATTAATATAGCATATGAACAAACAAAAAGGATATTTAAAGAAGGGATAGAAATAGAACGATTAAGGGAGTCAATGGAGGAAAATTAAATGACAAATTCAGAACAAGTAGGATTTCATAAAGGAAGTTTAACAACATTAATTAAAGAAAAACAAGAATTTGAAAGAATTTTAACAATTGTAAACACTTTGATTCAAGCACATATGAAAGCCTTAAAAGAGTTAGGTGTAGATATAGAAAAAGAAGTAAAATCTAAAAAAAGTTTAGATGAGAAGGTAGCTTAAGATGAAATATGATTCAATTAGAGGAAGAGGATTAAATTATTTTTTTATAGTTGCAGGTTTAACTGGATTATTAGCGTTATCCGAAAGCGATGGCTGTCAAAGTTATAGCAAAAATAAAGAGTATAATAAAAAAGATTTAGAAAAAATTAATTTAAATTATAATCCATTAGAAGAGATTATTGTTGAACGAAAATGAGTAGCTATGCATTAGTATTACTTTCAAAAAATTGTCACCTTGAGGGTTATTTAGATATAAAACTTAATGAATTAATCAAAGAAGAATTAGCGAGTGATGGTTTCCAAAAGAGAGATGATTATTTTATGCATATCGTTTATGATTCTTTAGAAAATCCACATATCATGTTTGATGGAAGATATTTTAATGAAGTGAAAAATGAGCTTGAGAAAAGAGTAATAAAAATTAATGGAATTATTACTTCTAATGATCCTGAAAATATCATTAGGCTGATTAGTAATGAAAAAATTCTTAAAATTATTGCAGAAAAAGATAACTTAAGGTTAAAAACAATTAATCTAAATTGAGATGGAATATAAATTCTTAAATAAAAAAGAGAAAGAAAACATTTTAAATAAAATAAAAGAACAATTTGATATCAAAGAGATAATTCTTGAAGAAGATATGGTTCAAAATAAAGATGGAAAAATGTTTTTAATAACCAAAGATCTAAGCAAAGTAAACCTTGAAAAATTAAGGATAAACGAATTAGGTTTATACATTGGAAAAGATGACAAAGAATTAAGATTAACCATTGAAGGAAGTCAGATTTTCGGCAAAAATGCAAGAAAGAATATTCATGAGATATCAAAAGAAGAAGTAAAGATTTGGATGTCTGGAGAGGACATTCCTTGTGACAAGATTTATAATGGTTTTGTCATAGTTAAGCATAAAGATAACTTCCTCGGAACAGGAAAATATAAAGACAATGAAATACTTAACTATGTTCCAAAAGAAAGATGGATCAAACAACCATTAAAGAAATTGGACTTAACGGAATAGAAAATAATTTTCCTAGAGCAGAAACTCATTTAAAAGGAATTCTTGAAATAAATGTCGATCATTTTATCAACAATATAAAGGAAAGAATAAATGGTTGCGAAAAATTAATTGTGGATACAAACTTCTGCCAAATATGCTCAAAAGAGGTTATAGGGTACTTGATCCTAAAAGAAGATTCTCCAAAAGAAAAACTTGAAAGAGTTCTACAAAAATCCTTTCATTATGCATTCGGAATTAATAAAATATTCGAAGAAATAGAAACTTACAGTACTGAAACAATTGTTAAAGAGTTGTCAAACATGAGAATAGCTTATAGAAGATTGATAGAAGATTGTGAAACAGAATTAAATAAAAAATATTCAAACAAAAAAATATCCGGAGATGAAAAAAATCAATTAACCAGTTTAATTAAACAAAGATTAAGAGAGATAAATGAATTAAACTCAAGAACAATAACAAGTATACATATTGAAGAAGGAAATTATAATCCATTTGTTAAAAATATTCTTTCTTATGTTTTTAGAAAAGAATTTTTACAAAATAAAGAAAAAGAGTTGGTTACTAGATTCATAGATGATTCTTTATCAAAAAAAGTGGGGATTGCTTCTAGAAGTAGCAAAATAAATGGATTACTTAAAAAAATAAATGATCACAAATATATACTAAAAGAAAATAAGATAGGTTTAGTTAAAGAAAGAACAACAGACCCATTATATCTTGTTACTGCAATTGCATATCCATTAAATATAAACTAGTCAAGTAATTTTATTTAGTTAAAATCTTTTTCTAATCCGGCAAGATTTGGTCTTCCCATTTTGTGCCCAACCGTATCTGGAATATCTTTTCGATAATTCTCACAAAGATATACAACTGGTTTTTGAGATTTAAATAATATTTGAGACTCTTCTCTTAATTTTTTATTTTTCTCAAATTTTTTATTTGAATTATAAATTAAAAGATCAATCTTATCATTTTCAGATAGTTCTTTTAATTCTTTTCCATATAAAGGGTGATTCGAATCATTAATTCCATTTGATTTTAAATGATTTAAGATTCTTTCACCATTTTTTGAGATAAACTCTACTTCTTGAAATGCGTAACTTAAAAGTTTAAAGGGTAATCTTTCCGCAAGTTCAATTGCTAAATTAACATCATTAGAAAAGTTTCTTGCAAGTTTCAAATATAACTTTGAGGTATAAATTAAATCTTTTCTATCTTGTTTTATTGTTGGAATTATTTTTTTTAAAAGAATCTCCTCTAAACTATTTTTTTCAAAAAATCCAATTTGTTCCTCGGCTATTTTTAAACTTTCTAAATCAAGAGGGTTTATAGGATATTCTTTAGCAATTACGGCTAAATCAAAAACACGCTTTGCATCTTTCAAATAATCTTCAACATATTTAAAAAAATTACCTCTATCACCGATACCAACTACAACCTCATCTTCATCTCCAAAAGAATCTCTTTGTATAATGATCCTATTTTGACTCTTTAACTGTTTATTCCATAATGCCTTGGCTACATTGTTTATTGAGTTTATATTAGAAATATTCTCTTCTTCAATAGATGTTAACAAACCATATGTTTTATAGTTGATTGATAATGGTTTTGTAAACTCTGAATTAATATAATCTTCGATATTACTAGCTACTTGAGAAATAATGTATGAATTTAAACTCCCAGTTTTCAAAAGTTTAGGAATGTAATGTTTTTCCATTTTGAATTAAATAAATTCAGGATATATAAACCTTTCTATTTGTTATCACTAATAAGTTATTATTTATTCATCATTAAAACCAAATCCAAGATATTTTTCTAATAACCCTATCCTTGAAGCACCATAACCTATCGGACCATAAATTCTTGCTTTAGTTTTCTTTCCAAACTGAGCAACAACGAGAGGATAATGTCTTCCATACTTATGAATCTCAATGCTTTCAACTTCTCCAGATTCATCGAAAAAAAGGTCATATCTTGATGTTTTACTTTTCCATCTAATCCATGGTTTTTTGTCTTCAGTTTCCCATTTTCCAAACTCTTTTCCTTCTCTTTCCAATACTTGCAAAGTTTGTTCTAGTTGTGATTGCGTCATTTTACTCGTCCCCCACTAAACTAGCCATCTTTTGATAGAATCGTGCCATTTCTTGACATTTCTTTTTAAATTCTGCTACTTCAGCATCCGATCTAGCCCCGTAAGCAATACCGCCCATATCATCTGATCTTCCACTAGTTCGATAATAAACATAATCTCTAGTTGATTCATATTCAGATCTAGCCAACCAAAATTTTTTTAATTTTAATGAATCTTGGGTTAATCTTTCTTCTAGATATTTCTCTTCAGAGATATCTCCAAGAATCAACTTCAAAATTAACTTTGGCAGACCAATACAATGTTCTATCTCATCTCCTAGTTCTGTTTCTAATGCTTTAGTTTGTAAGTAATCATATTTACCATCAGATTTTCTCCTATATGGGTGTAAAGCTCTTAATTCTTCAAGAGATTTTATTTTTTCGTCTTTCATTTCTATCTCCCGTAATACCTTTTGTCAAAGTCCGAAAATTTTGTTTCTAAAGGATAAACAAATCTATCTGGACCAATAACAAATTGAATTGGTTTTACTTTTTCCGTAATTTTTTCTTTTAGTTTTCTTTCTAAGTCTTGATATTTTTCTTTTATTTGATATGTAATCATTTTATTTTCTCCTTTCATATTCAATCTTATGTTGAACTATGAAACATACTACTATAGAATGATACTTATATAAAAAGATATTCCTAAAATAATGAAAAGATATTTTAAAATAACCGAAATACTTATAAATAATGGAAATATATTCCATTTTATGTTTAAATTACTAAAAAAACAAAAGATTTAAATATTTAAACGTATTGAACATAATAAACATAATTTATGGAGGTAAATCAAATGGTAAGCATCACACTAGCGGTTCCAGAAGAACTAAAAAAAGAAATGGATAAACACCCTGAATTTAATTGGAGTGCCATAGCAAGAAAGGCGTTTAAAGAAAAACTAATAGTTTTAGAAAAAATAGATAAAATTTTATCTAAAAGTAAACTTACAGAAGAAGACGCCTTGGAATTAGGGAGGAAAGTAAATAAAGCAGTTGCAAAAAAATACTTGGGTGTGGAATAAATGCGATTAATAATTGATGCAAATGTATTGTTCTCTGCATTGATTAAAGAAGGAGCTACAAGAAAAATAATCTTATTCAGCGATCATTCATTTTTTATCCCAGAATTTATTCTTAAAGAATTAAATGAGAATAAAGAAGAAGTTTTTAGAGAAATCATGCAGAATTCAAATATAGAAATTATTCTAAAAGATGAATTTTATGACCAAATGGAAACTGCTAAAAAAATATGTCCAGATATTAATGATATTCATTATTTTGCTTTAGCCCTAAAATTAAGCTGTCCGATATGGAGTAACGATAAAAAATTAAAAGAACAAAATAAAATTAAAGTTTTTAACACAAAAGAGTTAATTGAAAATGAAATTAGATAAAAAAGATTTAAAAATACTTGAAATATTAAAAGAAAACAGTAAATTAACTACTTCTCAGATTTATAAAAAAACAAATATTCCAATAACAACTGTTCATAATAGAATTAAGAAGTTAGGAAATTTAGGAATAATAAAAGGATATACATTAAGGTTAGATTATAATAAATTAGAAAAACCAATCTTGGGATTTATCTTAGTCACCGTTAATTATCTACTTCCAGACGGAACTAAAATTAAACAAGAAGAAGTTGCTCAAAAAATAAAAATGTTAGAAGATGTAGAAGAAGTAAATATAGTTACGGGCGTTACAGATATTTTAATTAAAGTGAGAACTTCTAGTATTGAAGAATTAAATAATTTTATTATTAAAAAATTAAGAAACATTAACGGGATTGATAAAACGCAGACAATGATTACTTTGAATAATCTGCAAAATTAAATCATTTTTTAAATTTTCTTATTCTTCAATTTCTATGGGAAAGAAAGAATTTTTCAAAGAACCAAGTGCAGAAACAATTTCAAAAGGAAATATAAGAATAATCAAGCCAGGTAATTTGGTTAATATAATAGAAAAACTTCAACCTAATCAATATTATGTTATAGATAAAAATATTATCCCATTAACATCGGAAGAAGGTATTCCATATACTTCAGAATCAGAAAGAGGAGAGTTACCTCAAAGATATTTAAAAAGGGGTCCTTTAATTGAATTAAATAACAACGACCTTACTTTAGAAAAAGCAAAAAAGAATCAAAAAAGAATTTTAGATCTAAGGAAAGAAAAATTTGATAATTTAAACTTAGACGAATTTGGAATTTCTGGATATGGTTTCTGGGGGATTAGGGACAGAAGACATAGAAGGTTTAATTTAGTTTCTTGTGTTAAAGCAGCAAAAGGCTATTTTCATTCATCTCAAAAAGATAGCGAACTAATAAAAATTTTAGATTATGATTTAATAAAAGAAGGGGTTCCTATTGGTGCAGACATTATCACTGAGGTTCCTTCTGAAAGCATAGATTCCAAACCATATCTCGTAACATTAAAATCGGTTCCATTAGAGAATAATCAAGAAAAATATGCAATAATATATGATATTGATGCAGACCATACTTGTAAATTGAGATCAACAAGAATAAGCACAAGATTTACACATCGAGAAGTATTTATGGATTTTCATGTTGGAATGGCATACTTTGAATTAATAGAACAAGAACTAAAAATAAATAAAAACAAAGTTCCATTAGAAATGTGTCCTTTCGTAATTCCGTCTCAAAGAATGGTTGATTTTTATAATAAAATATCAAAGCAAGTTATTGTTCAATACAAAGAAAAAGGGAAATCTGTTAAAAGATCAACAAATCAAGCTGAAAGAGAAATTTTATTATGGGGTTTAGTAAATAAATATGGTCATGATGAAACATGTTTCTCAAAAGAAAAATTAGTTAAATATAAATGGTAATTATTTCTTTTTAAAACTAAAATAAATAATCAAAAAAACACCAATTACATTAAAAGAATCAGCTAAATTAAAAACTGGCCAGATTTTCAAATCAATAAAATCTCGAACATACCCAAAATAAACCCTATCAATTAAATTTCCAGTAATTCCTGAAATTAAAAACATTAATGCAAATTTAATTTTTTTATCTTTTTCTTTAAGAAAATAATAAACACAGATAATTAATGCAATAAAACTAAAACTAATCAAAAAAATAGTATATCCTTGCAATATGGAAAAAGCTGCCCCGTAATTATGAATATTTCCAAAAAAATATTTTGTTATTTGATCCAAAATAATCAATAATAAAATTAAAAGCATAACAAAACCTTTAAATAAACGGATATTTATATCTTTCCATATAAAAAAGAGGAAAGATGAATCAACTTTTTGAAAAAGAAAGATCAGTTAAAGAGGAAATAGAAAAAATTAAAGGCAAAGGTCTTTCTAAAGATACACAATACACATTAGTGTATGATTCAATAAGTGAAGGAATTGAACCATTATATTTCTGGATATTAGATTTTATGCAAGATCCTGAACCAAGTGGATTAGGAATAACGGAAGTTAATAAAAATAAAGATGAGTATGAAGCTGCAGTAGGTTCTGGGTTCTTTTCAGACTTAGGAACTAAAGCAACAAGAATGCAGGAACAAGCAATGAAAATGATGGGAACAATAAATACCGTCATTAGAAGCATCATTAATTTAATATACGATTTAAGAGAGTTTGATATCAGGCTAGAAACTTATGATGATTTAAAATCAAACAATGAAGATAAAAAAGATGCTGCAGAAATAGGTTTAAGGGTTATTTGGATGGATCAAGTAGATGTTAAAAGAGGGAGAGGAAGCATTAACATGTTAGCCTCTCAATTACAGTTTGTCACATTAAGAGATGCATTTCTTTATGCAAAAGATGAGCAAGATGTGGAAAAATTAGATCTTAATGAAAGAGTAAAAAGAATTCTAAAATCTAGATTAAATGAATACTTAAAATGGAAAGGTTATAGTGAAAAAGAATTAAGAAAGCGTTATAATATTGAAAAATCATATTTAAAATCACAAGTAAATTCTTTAAAACATTATATGTCATGGGTAAAACCTTACCTCTTAGCAGCTAAAAAACTAAACATGACAAATTTCTTTACAAAATCAGGAATGGATAATCCAAATATTGTTAATATTTTTAACAATATGGAAATAAGACTAGAGCTATTTGGAAAAAAAGAACTAAAACCAGAAAGTGTAAATCCAAAATTTGCAAATCTTGAGTTCAGTGAAAAATATTATTCGTGTGTTGAAGTTGAAATGATTTTTAGAACCGTTCCAAGAGCAACACAAACTCAACAAGGAACCGTATACGTTCATGGTGGAAGAACAGATATTTATATCAGGCCTTATTGTTTTACTGAAAAACAACTCAAAGAACTAGAAAAGTTAAAACAAAAAGAGGATTTAGAGTTAATAGAGGAAATGGTTGATGTAAGTTTAAAAGAAATTGAAGAAGATATTGATAAATATTTAAATAAGGAGCCAGATGTTGATGAGAAATTAAATTATTTAAAAAATCTTGTAAAAAAAATAGATGATAGAAATGCTGTTAAAGAAATAAATAAACAGATAAAATTATTAGAGTCTGGAAAGGTAGAGAAAATCGCGTGGGAAAATCCAATGAAAGGGGTGTTTGGAGGATTTGGAGAAAGTTTTAAAGCATTAGGTAATGTCAAAAATGTATTCAACTTCAAAGCCTCGGCAAATTCAGAATTTTATAATAAAATGATAAAAGATAAGGCAAAACAAAAAGCAGAAGGGTTCGCTTATACATTATATGATATTTACAAAAAAAGTCATGGAATGATGGCTTGGTAATGTTTATGAATATTAAAAATATTTTAAAAGAATTAGAAAAAATAAAGAATGATAATGATAAAAAAGATTATTTAAACAAATTAATCATTGCTTTGAAAGATAAAAAATTAATTGAAGATATTAAAAGTTTAGCCAAAAAATTAGATGAAGATTTAGAAGAAAAAATTGAAGAGATAATTGTTCCGATTTCAAGAAGAAAAGAAATTGAAAGAAAAGATTTTGAAATTGATATCGAACAAAACGAAAGACAAATAACAAAAGAAAAACCAATTATAAGACAAGAGCAAATAGCAGATGAAAATAGAGAAGTAAAATATAACACGACTTCATCAAATTATAATACAATAAGTAAATTATCTTCATATCAAAATTCAGCAAGGCTTTCAGATTATCAAAATGTTTCATTACAAAACCAAGTTAATACAAAACTTGTAGAAGAAATATTAGTAAAAGAGATGGATTTTAATATTGGACAAGTAATCAATGATGTTCAACGAGAGGAAATAAGAGATACAATTGAAAGATTTATTCCAAATGCCTCTGTAGAAGAAAAGATTAATGCAGAAAAACAAGTTTTATATGATATGAGATTTAAAAATAAAGATATAAAATATATTCCAAAACTAAGATGATAAGTCCATTTAAATCAAAATATGAAGGAGTGTTTGATTCAACTTACGTTCCAAATTATGCACTTGGAGCTCCAACTAGTCCTCAAACAGCTAATCAGATTGCAGAAGCAACATCAAGATTAAATGCAGGAGTTCTAGGTGTTGATTTAGCTTTAATTGATGAAAGATTATTTGAACAAATGCCAAAACAACATTTCAAAGAAATTGATAGAATGATGAAATTAACTGGGGCAAAAGCAACAATACATGGTCCAATTGTAGATTTAGCAGGTTTTTCTTCTGGAGAAGGTGGATCGAGATGGGATGATGATAATCGAAAGTTAACCGAAAAAAAAATAGACTATTACATGGATATGGCACATGAAGCAGATTCAAAAGGAAACACCCCAATAAATTTTCATATTAATACGGGATTACCTGGCGAACATTGGGAGAAGATAAATGAAAAAGAATATTCTCAATACAAATCAGAAGCTGAAAAATTGAAAGAAAAAAATCCGGAATTAGCATCAAGAACATTCCGAGAGACTTATAATTCTGAAACAAATAAAAATGAGTATGAAATAAAAAGGATGATGCTTGCAGTTGATCAAGAAACTGGACAGTTAGCCCCATTAAAATTAGAATTAAAACAATACCCTGGCGGACCAAAACTATGGACACCAGATGAAAGATTACATAGTCAAAATCAAACACAATGGGATCAAGAAAAATTAAAAATATTTCAACTACAGCAACAAAAAAATGAAATAGAGGATAGAAAAGTAAGGGTCCTAAATGAACTTAATCCTTTAGAATATGGCCATCAAAAAGGAGTTTTATCTCGTGATGAAAATATTAAAAGAGAACAATTAATGAAAAACGCTCAACTATGGGATGACCATATTAAAGAATTAGACCAACATATCTATACTGGATTAAATGAAGTTTATAATGATTTAAAATATATCGATAAAAACGAAAAAAAAGAATTAAAAAAACAGGGGTTTGATATTGATTATAATATAAAAAATATGTCTGAGAACTATAAAGAAATTGATAAAGAAGTAAAAAAGATGTCTGGAGAAGGTCAAAAAAGAATAATAAATTTTATAAAAAATATAAATCTAAATAAAGAAGATGCCCAAGAGTTATATAAAGAAAAAGCAAGAGAACTAGAAAATCAAATTGATGTGATGAGGGATCAGCAATATAGGGAACTTCAAGGAAATCTCAATCGTCTGCCTGCTCCTCAAAAATTTATCCGTGCAAATGATTTGGCAAAAGAAAAAACTGTTGAAACCGTTTCAAATGTTTTATTTGAGTCTTGGAAAAAATATAAAGATAATACTCCTTTAATGCTCCTTGAAAATTATCTTCCAGAAGGATTAATTGGAAGTGCAAAAGATTTGGGAGAAACTGTTGAAGAAAGCAGAAAAAAATTTGCTGAAAAATTAGTAAATGAAAAAGGGATTGATAAAGAAGATGCAAAAAAAACAGCTGAAAAATTAATTGGAGTTACATGGGATGTAGGTCATATAAACTTTTTAAGAAAACAAGGTTATAGTGAAAAAGATGTTATAGCCGAAACAAAAAAAATAGCACCATATGTTAAACAAGTTCATATTACAGATAATTTCGGATTTAATGATGCACACCTTCCTCCAGGAATGGGAAATGCCCCAATAAAGGAAGAATTAGCAGAAATTGCAAAAGAAATGAAAAAAAAAGGGCTAGAATATAGGAAAGGTCATGTTATTGTAGAAGCAGGATCTTTTGTTGGACAATTCAAAGAAAACCCTCATCCATACACATTAGAATATTTTAATTCGGGGTTATATCAAAATCAAGTGAGTCCTTATTGGAAAAATATATGGGAGACTGAAGCTCCTTATGGTTTAGGATATGGGCAAATTTTGCCTGGAAAACATTTTGAAATGTATGGTGCAGGATTTTCAAATCTTCCTGTAGATTTGGGAGGACCAATTTCACAAGATAGATCAAGATTTAGTGGAGCACCAATGGATTAAAATTTATTGATTTAAGAAATTTAATCTTTTGACTAAATTAAAACTATTTCCATGAGAAGCATGTTCTTTCCATCCATTTATTTTAGCCTTTAATTTTTCTATGGTTATTTTGTTTTCTTTAAGTAGTTTATCCCATTCGATTAAACTTTTTTTAATTTGAATTATATTGCTTTTCTTTAACAATTTAAAATAATAAAAATTTCTAAAACCCAAAAATTTAATTCCTTTGTGTAATGAAATTATTTTAGATTTATCTTCATGCATTTCTAAGTTGATATTATTTTTAAGAAAAATATTTATTTTTCCTTCGTAAAATTTTAATGTTTCTTTATTTTTACTTAGAATTATAAAATCATCAACATATCTAATGTAGTATTTTGCTTTTAATTCATGTTTGATATAATAATCTAACTCATTTAAATAAACATTTGCAAAAAATTGAGAAGTATAATTTCCTAGAGGCATTGACTTATTTTTAATTTTGTTTAAATTGTTGTAAATAATTTGTTTAATTAACCAAATCACATTTTCATCCTTAATTTTCTTCTTCAAAATATTAATCAAAATCTCATGAGAAACATTGTCAAAATATTTTTTAATATCTATTTTAAAACAATAACCGCAAATATAATTACTATCTTTAATTCCATTTAATTTTCTACCATTTGAAGTTACTTTCCTTAAAAAATAGTAAAACCTTTCTAAAGCTTTATGCTGACCTTTATTTTTTCTGCTTGCATAAGAATCATAAATAAATATTTTTTCGTAAATTGGGTTTAAAATATTTACAATTGCATGATGAACAATTCGGTCTCTAAAAGCAGATTTGCATATTCTCCTTGTTTTTGGATCATGAATAACAAACAATTTTAATTTTTTTGGTTTGTAAATTTTATTTATTAATTCAAATTGTAAAAACCTTAAATTAAACTCTAAATCTTTCTCAAATTCTTTCACATAAGGCATAAAAGTTTTTCCTTTTCTTGCTTTTTCATAAGCTAAATACAAATTTTCATAAGAACAAATTTTTGAGTATAAATCATTATAAGTAATCATTTTGAATCTTGATTTACTAGACCATTCCAAGGCCCTCAATCTCGTCTTTTTATCTAAAGATTTCGAGTTAGAGGGATTCCTGTTGCAGTTAAGCCTAGTCCTATTCGAATTAGCATTGAACCTCGCGACAGTTAGTAGCACATTAACCAAATTGCACTGCAATTTTAATATTCATTCAAAAACTTTCCCAAGGTTTTATCATTATTACCAATTATCATTGCTGTATTTTATAGCTATTGCCCATTCAGAGACGAAGCCATCTTTAATGTGCATGTGGTCTAGTTTGTCAACAATCATCGATTTATTGGGTAAATCTCAAGTAGGCAATCAAGACAAATTAATTATCAATGATTACTTAATAAACTTTATGTTAACCTTCATTTCCTATGGAAAAATTTTTGCACGACGCACCCCAAGGCCCACATCCGAGTAAGAGGGATTCCTGCTGCAGTAAAGCCAAGTCCTATTCGAATCAGCAACGAACCTCGCGACAGAATTATTATCGCTTCTTGGATACCAATAATACAAACTTCCACTTGAAACATTCTCTTTAGGAAGTCCCTGTTTAGTTGAATTTATCAATAAATTATCTAAGTCAATTCCTGGTGTTTTATCTTCCATTAAACATTCTTCAAGCAATTCTGATTTTTGTGGAACTAAATCATTTCCAACTAACTTATGATTATAATTAACATACAATTTATCATTTTTAACTTTGAAATCAGCATCTAGCCATTCCGCTCTGTAAGGATTCCTCTTTGTTATAATTTCATCTAAAATATTATCTAAAACGTTTTTATCTGCTTTTTTTCCATCCGCATAAAAAGCATTTCCAGATTTTAACAATGCTAAAAAGTCTAAGTATTGTCTTGGGTTTAAAGTAAAGCTATCTAAACTTAAGTTTAATTTTAAAGCAGTACTCCAATTAATGTTTCCTATGAAACCAGATCCATTATTTTCTGTTCCTGTATCACTTAAAGTTAGATTAAGTTTTTTAGCTATGTTCTCAACTTCAGGATCATATCCTAATCTAGTTGTCTGGACTAACAAATCGGGGTAAGAATAATCTCCATGCTGTTTTCCTGGAAGAATTAAGTATGATTTAGGATTATTTATTCCTGAACTAGTTGGTGTAAAAACTGGTGAATTTACTGGTGGAATTACAACAGGATTATTCTTATTTCTAATAGCTTCTTCTTCCTTTCTAATTAAATCTTCTATTATAATCTCTCTTGCAGTTCTAGTTCCATTTACAATTAGGTTCTTCATTTTAGTTAGGAGATTTATATTTTGTTTTTAATTCATTAAAATCTTCTTTTTTTAATCTTGGATTTTTAGCAATTCCTTCAATTGCTCTTCTAACGGGTTTCCATTTTCCTTCCGAATTAATTGGACTAATTCTATTCAAAGAAGACTCATCTAAAGTTCCATATTCCCCCGCATAAGCAATTGCAGTCTCTAAGTCAATTTTTTTGCTGTTGATATCTTCTTTAATTTTTTCCATAATACTATCAAAAGCTGAATAAACATCTCCATCACATTGTAATTTAACATAGTCTCTAGACAAAACTCCTGAATAAGGAATTGTGAATTTTAAAGCATCTAAAAATAAATTGGTACTATTTTCAACTTTATTTCCATTTTCATTTGCAATCATTTCTAAAGCAGACGTTAATGCAATTGAACTTAATACGGCCCTTTTAGAGAAAGGTAATATTAATCCTTCATCAGTATCAGTTTTAATATCCTTAGCATTAGGCCAAGTATCGACTATTGCTCTTTTGCTGTGTCTTTTTGTGTTTTCTAAATAATCTAATCCTTTGTGAAAATAAACTCCTAAAACACTTAATATTAATGGAACTTCTTTTTTACCAAAATCATCATGCAAAGAAAAAATATTATCTAAACACTCGGTTCCAGAAGCAGGTAATCTAGCTTTTGAACCTTTATTTCCACTAAATATCTTCTGATCATCTTCTTCAGTTGTACAAAATTCTGGATCATCAAGTTTAATAATCATATGCATCCTATCTTTTAATGCTCTATCTGTGTCTGAAACGCCGACATAAGCACCATCTCCAATGTTTCCAGAAGCAAATCCTAAGGAGTAATCTTTCTTTCCTAATTTTAAAACTTCCCCATTATGAATTAATTTTCCATCAAAGAAATTAAAAAAGTAGTTCATTACAATTGGAGGACATCTATTTAACTCATCAACATAATAAAACAGTTTATTAACATTTTCAGTTAATTCAATCAACTCTTTATCCGACTTAACCTCTTTTAGCTTTCCTAAATTTAAACTTTTCAATAATTCATTTGGATTAAAATCAGGTCTCCCTTCCATAATACAAGATTGCTTTTTTCCAAAATAACCTATAATCTCATTTGCTAATTGCGTCTTTCCTTCCCCGGTTTCTCCAACCAAATACTCGTTTAATTCAGCAATCAAAGGTGCACTAATTAAAATATCCCTCATACTATAAGGAATCCCGCCTAAACTAATTTCTTTTGAATTTCTATAAAGACTAGGTTTTGATAATTTTTCAAGTCTGTTCATCTTCATACTCCCTTATTACATTAATTCTAACTTCAACAATTGTTCTTGGTTTTAATTCATTCTGTAAAAAACTAGGAATAACTATGACATTTTGTTTTCCATGTTTTGCAATTTTTTTTGTTATTGTAAATGTGTTTTGCATTTTATGTATAATTTGTTACTTTTTAGTAAGTATAACCCATATATAAACCTTTCGTTTTGTTACCATTTTATAATAATTAATAATCTAAACAAATCTTTAAATACTTAGAAAATTTAAACAAATAAAAAGAGGTTATATGATGTTAAAGCAAAAAGAGTTTAAAGATGATTACGAAATTGCATATGATTTTGCAGCAAAGATTTATGATAAATTCAGAGAAGTTGTTAAATCAATAGTTCTCTTCGGAAGTACGGCAAAAAATACCCAAGTTAAGAAATCAGATATTGATATAATTATTATTGTTGATGATGCAACAGTTCAATGGACTCAAGAATTAATTGCATGGTACCGAGAAGAATTAGCTAAATTATCTTCATCGATAAAATATCCAAAAAAACTCCACCTTAATACTGTAACCTTAACAACATTTTGGAATGAAGCTTTGGTCGGAGAACCAGTTGTAATAAATGTTATAAGATATGGTGTTGCATTAATAGATTTTGGCGGTTTTTTTGAACCATTAAAAGTTTTATTAGCAAGGGGAAAAATAAAACCAACTCCAGAAGCAATTTATAATGCTTTAACGAGAGCCCCAAACCATTTAAGCAGAGCAAATATGTTTTTACTTGGAACAATAGATGCGGTTTATTGGAGTATGGTTGATAGTGCACATGCCGCTTTAATGATGGCAAAACAAGTTCCTCCAAGTCCAGAACACATTTCATCTTTACTAAGAGTCACATTCGTAAAAAAAGGGATGTTAGAAACAAAATATATTGATTGGTATGAAGAAATTTTTGCATTAGCTCACCATATTACTCATGGAGAAGTAAAAAGAGTTACTGGAAAAAATATTGAAATTTATATGAATAGAGCGGATGAGTTTATTGGTAGAATGGCAAAAATAGTTAGAGACTTAGAATAAATATTCTTTAGAAATTTTTTTAAATTTATCATTATAAAAACCAGAATATTGTGATAGCTTGTTTTCAACGTTAACAAAAACATATTCAAAAACTTCTTTATGTTTCTTTGTTAAACTTCTTAATTGATTTAAAGATTGATATAATTGAGAAACTTTAGGTAAAACCGTTTCTTCAGAGATTAATGAGCAAGAATCACAAACATTTGATAATTCAACTAAATTGTCCGAAACAGAATCTATTAATAAGATTGCGGGATTACTGACACCTTTAAGATTTAAATTCTCAAAAAGTATTTCTCTATTTGAAGGTTTATTGTTTGCCATTTTTTAATAATTCTAATCTATTTTCTAGCTCAATAATTTTTATTTCTGTCTCAAGATTATCTAATTTAAGTTTTTTTTGTTTAATTTCATTAATTTTCTGATTATCATTTAATATTTTATCAAAATAGTCTTGTGGAATTACTTCCATATCTGAAATAATCTCACTCCTAATTGTTCTTGGATCTCCTTGATCAATTAAAACATAGTTATCTTCTAAAGAAGTGCCTCTAGAAGTCGAATAAGGAAAAAACATACCTCTATCAAAATTAGTTTCTAATAATTTTCCGATAACAACTAGATTTCCTTGTGGACCACAAACTCGAACAAATTTATCCAAATAATCGGCCCAAATTCCATCATTCTTTTGTTTCTCTTTCAAACCAAATCCATAATTTTGATTAGTCATTTTAAAAAAAATAAAAAATTAAGAGGCTTATTTATATTTTGCCCCTATAACCGGCGTCATTTTTTTGACAGATTCAGAGTTACCATATGCTTCTTTAAGTAATTTGCGATTAATTGCATACTCTCCGCCATCCTCTTTTAATAACTGTTTTCCGATTATTTTTATGTAATTGCTTCTCATTTGATCGTACATTCCATTCCAATCACGTCTGAAGTTTTTATAATTGTCTCCAAGTTGATATTTTTCAATCATTTGATCAGCTACTGCATTTGGTCTTTCAGAGTCTTCTAAAGCATCTAATTCTTTTAAGCCATTAACTGCTTCGACTAAGTCTTTATTTGCATCTTTCTTTTTAATATATTCTTCACTTAGATCTAAATCCTTAACTTGAGAACCTAAGATTTGATAAAGATTGTTTTCTAGATCATATTTTAATGCTTCCTTCTTTTTATCAGCAGGAACTCCTTTTAATTTCTTTTCAAGTTCAGATTTTATTTTTTTAGAAGCTTTTGCTAAACCTCCATTTACTTGACTAGCATAATCTTCAAATAACTGTTCTTTATATTTTTTAAAAGTGTCATCTACACTACCTTTTCTAGTATCTTGATAGTTCACAACTTGATCTTCAATTGCAGCTTGAGTTTCATTCAAAAACATTGAAGGGTCACCAGGGTTGATTACCTTTCCTAAAGATGAAAGATATTGTGAATCTGTTACAGGACTTCCGTCTGGATTTTTCTTTATTAAACCAGATTTATATCTAAGATAATCCTTACTAACATTATCAACTAAATTCATTTCTTGTAATATTTTTAATCCATCTAAATATTCTCTTGTTGGTTTTGCCATTTTGTTATTTTAAAGTTCCCCCATTATTTTTTGATTATTGATTTTTTCTTTATAAAATTTTACATTTAAACTTAATAATTGATCGCAATCTTCCATATTTTGAAGATAACCTGAATTATTAAAAATTGTGTTATATTTATCGATTACTACTGCGTAATCTGCCCCAATAATTTCACCTTCATTTTTAATAACCTTATTTAATCTTTGAGTTGGTGTAAACTTCCCCATAAACATATATAATATTCTTTCAAGAGGATCATTTCCATCCTGTATTCTTAGACTCCCAACTAGATCCGCGTCTAGATTTTTAGCTTCTTCAGCTGATTTGAAAATTTTTATTTTTTCTTTCATTTTAGTTAAATTATTGTTACTTTTCAGTGGTTATGGTAGTATATAAACCTTTCGTTTCCGATATTTTAACCGAACTAAAAATATATAAACTTATACTTTTAAAAATTTTAAGAGGTGAATTAAATGAATAATACAATAACAATAAACATTCAGTTAATGCAAGCGATTAAAGAGATTGTTCAAAAAACAAAGATGTTTGCAGACGAAGAAGATTTTATCAATCAAGCAATATTAAAACAAATTTCAAAGTTTAGAAGTGTATGAAATTAGAAAAGGCAACATTTGCAGCAGGATGTTTTTGGGGCGTACAAGCTAAATTTGATAAAATTAAGGGTGTAGTAAAAACGAGCGTTGGATACACCGATGGAAACTTAAAAAACCCAAGTTATGAAAACGTTTGTTCTGGTTCAACAGAACATGCTGAATCAATATTAATTGAATTCAATCCTAAAATTATTTCTTATGAAAAATTAATTAAAATCTTTTGGGATATTCATAATCCAACAACTAAAGATAAACAAGGATTTGATATTGGGAACCAATACAAAAGTGCAATTTTTTATCATAACGAAAAACAAAAAGAAATTGCATTAAAATCAATAAAAAATATTCAAAAAAAATATAAGAATAAAATTGTAACCGAAGTAAAAAAAGCAAGTAAGTTTTATCCAGCAGAATCTTATCATCAAAAGTATTATTTAACACATCCAAATGTTTGTTAGAAATAAAAAGTCAGAAAGATTTAGTCATATATTCGAGACCTTTTATCAATATCTGCAATCAAGATTAAATTTTGTTCATAAACAACAACGTATGTAATTCTATAGTCACCAACCCAACCCTAAAAACTTTTTTTTTCTTTCCAACTATCTTTTAACGTCTTGTGGAAATGGATTATTAGAGAGTGATTTTATTTCTGAAACTAATCTTTCGTATAAATTTTTATCACACTTTTTTAAGAATCTTTTTGCAGGATTACCTAACTCAATTTTTAACATTTTTCATTTCTTTCTCAAATTCTTCTAAAGAGGTTGTTCTACCCTCTTTTAAATTTTCTAAACTTTCCTCTAATCTTTCTTCTTCTTTTGATGTTAAGATTGTATCTGCGTCAACCATATGTTTTTTAATAAAATCTAATTCTGATTTAATAGTATCCAATTTTTCCATTACTTGTTTAATTTCACTTGCCATATCTTATTTATAATTTCTAAGTTTATAAAATTAACGCCAAGGCAGGGATTTGAACCCCGAAACCCTTGCGGGTCAAGCTCTCTACCTAATTCCAGGTTCACATTTTAAAATCTTGTGCAGTACCAGGTTGTGCCACCTTGGCTTTAAAAAAAAGATACATAACTAACTTATAAAATTATTTATTCAATAACTTCTATAGAAATCATTACACTTTCTGGAATCGGAACCCTCATAATTAATCTTAAAGCACGATCATTTGCATCTAAATCAATTAACCTTTTATGAACACGCATTTCAAATCTATCCCATGTAGCGGTTCCCCTTCCACAAGGACATTTTCTTGTCGTTAATTTTAATCGTTTAGTTGGCAAAGGAATTGGACCATAAACTTTTGTTTTTGTTTTATCTGCAATATCCAAAATAGATGTAATTATTTCGTTAACATCAAAAATTTTACTGCTTGCTAAACTTATTCTTGTTCTTGGCATAATCTTGTGTAAATTATGGGTTTATAAAATTATTGAAACATAAAAATGTTCAAAGAAGACCTTCCTTTTTTAAATCCTCGAATAAAAGTAATTCATTCGTCTTCTTATAAAATGGAGTAACCATCAGTTTCACAGATTCGTTTTTTATCTCTTCCTCAAGATAATTACTCAATAAACTTAATCTTTCATAAAACCCAAGTCCAGCTTTAAAATCGTCCATCATTTTAATGCTATCAACAATCCGCTTAATTTTAGTTTCCAAAACAGAATCACCTTCGATATAATTTACTTCAAGTTGGTATTCAAAATCTCCTTTATATTTTTCATTATAAATCGATGAGAAGTATTCTCCCAAACTAATTGAAAGATCTAAAGCTTTTTTTCTTTCAATACCCTTCTCAATTAGATTAATAAAAGAAGATATTTTATTTAATTCTATTTGATTAAATTGGTGTCTAACCCTAGCTCCTTTTTGAATCGGTTTTATTGAAAGTTCCTCAGATAATTTAAACAGTTGAGAAAGACTCAATTTCAACTCTCTTGCTGCATCAGTAGAACTTATTCTAACACCATCTAAACATACCCTCTCTATCAGCCCATAAAACTCAATTGAGCTATATCTTAAAATTTCCGATTTCATTTTCAAAAAAGAATATAAAAAGACTTAAAAATTTATTGAAAAAAGAAGAATTAAAGTTGCTTCTTCACGTAATCTATGCACATTCCTGCAGCAACTGTATTTCCAGCATCCCTAATAGCAAATCTTGCCATATGAGGAACTTCAGATTGTTTTTCAATTACTAATGGTTTTGCTGGTTTAACTTTAATTATTGCAGCATCTCCATTTTTTAACATATCTGGTTTTTCTTGTAATACTTGTCCAGTTGCAGGATCTAATTTTCTTACTAACTCTGTAATTGCACATGCTACTTGTGAAGTATGTATGTGAAATACAGGTGTATATCCTACAGTCATAACAGTTGGGTGATTTAATACAACAATTTGTGCTGTGAATTCAGAAACAACTGTTGGAGGATTATCGACATGTCCTAAAACATCTCCTCTTGCAATATCTTTCTTTTGAATTCCTCTAACACTAAACCCAATATTATCTCCAGGTTCAGCTTGCTGAATTTGTTCGTGATGCATTTCAATGCTTCTTACTTCCCCAATGACACCTTTACCTTCTCTTGCTGGAACGACAATAACCTTGTCCCCAATTTTCATAATTCCAGTTTCAACTTTTCCTACAGGTACCGTTCCAATTCCAGTAATGTTGTAAACATCCTGCAATGGAAGTCTCAATGGTAAGTTTGTTGGTTTTTCAGGTTCTTTGAACAAATCTAATTGTTCTAATAAACATGGTCCAGTATACCAAGGCATTTGTGCAGACTTTTTAATAACATTTTCACCTTTTAATGAACTTAAAGGTATAAAGTTAGTCTGATCAGGTTTATATCCGACCATCTTCAAAACTTTACTAATCTCTTCTTTAACATCATTAAATTTCTTTTGATCAAAATTGACAACATCCATTTTGTTAACCGCTACGGCTAATTGTCCAACTCCTAAAGTTTTACATAACCAAATATGTTCTTTAGTTTGAGCCATAACACCATCTGAAGCAGCAACAACCAAAACACCACAGTCCGCTTGTGAAGCTCCTGTAATCATATTTTTAATAAAATCCTTATGCCCAGGTGCATCTATAATTGTAAAATCATATTTTTGTGTAGAAAATTTCTTGTGAGCAAGATCAATTGTAACTCCTCTTTCTCTTTCTTCTTTTAACTGATCCATAACAAAAGCAAATTCAAAACCAGCTTTTCCTAATTCTTGAGCTTTTTCCCTTAATTTTCTTAATGTTTGCTCATCAATAACTCCAGCATCGTATAATAACCTACCTACTGTAGTACTTTTACCGTGGTCTACATGACCTACAAATATTAAATTTAAATGTGGTTTTGTTTTTGCCATTTTTGATTATCTCCTTTATTCTATGATTATAAATTCTATTTTAACCCCTAACAAGTTTTGAATTTTATGTATTTATAAAGTTTTTGCTTTAATCAACGAGAATCATAACTTTTCGTTTAAACTATGTTTCCATAAGTGCTCTAAATCATTGCCTCTGAGAGTTTGTTGTTTAATTACATACTTTATCATGATATCATCAAAAAAGTTTCTAAACCTTAGTTCATTTTTATTTACATTTATATCCTTAATCCGATTGGTTAAATCAAATTCATTAAATGATCTAGATAAATCTTTTAATTTGCTTAATGGAATCTTATCCGAAATATCATCAACAAAATAATCAATTCGAACAAGATTATCTTCGCTAAAATATTTAGGATGATTATGAATTATAGACCTTGTTAACCTTTCCTTAACGTGTTTTAGTTCAATATTTGGGCCATTTAGTTCGGTAGAGTAACGAGGTTTAAATTGAATTATGTTTAAGTTTTCTTCTGTTTCGAATAAATCTAAAATACTTTGATATAGTTTATTATCTTCTTGCCAATATTTCTCTCTATGTTCTGATTTCAATAATTTATTCATTACTTCGCTAGGATTTGACTCAGGTTCTTCGCTCGTTAAATTTTCCAAAGCAATAAACTGCGATGGATTAAATTTAATAAACATTAAAGCGATATTTTTATCAACTTTTAATAATTCCTCAAATCTTTTCATCTTTAATTCGATTAGTTTAGCAGAGCGTTCATGATCAAACAAAAATGTTTCATATAATCTAGTTCCAATATAATTTTTATATCCTTTTTCTGTCTCGGTTTTATGCATATTTATTAATTTATTACGATACTCTCTAATTGGACCGTCTCCCCTTAAAACTAACATATTTTCATCAAATATTTTTTTAACCGATTTCATATAGTCTAAAAAAGAGGAATAATTCTCTTGATCTAAAATTATGGATTTATTTAATTCAAGATAAGCTCGATCATTTTGTTTTCTTAATACATTACCCATTGTCTCGAGTAAAACTAGTTTTGAACCTAGGTTCATAGAACTGTTAAGTTTTCTTAAAAGTGAGTTTTTATCAATATCCTGTAAGCCATTTAAACCGAGCAATTTAAATGAATCATCAAAACCACCAAAAGCCTCAATTAATTTTCTTGAAAATATTTCCTCATCTTCAAAATTAATTTTTTCATTTTGAAAATATTTTGAATATTTTAAATAAAGAGGTGAATTTAAAACGTTTTCAAGAGTTAGAGGATGATTTAACGAGTTCAAATAATTTTTTGATGAATTAGAGATTTTACTCCTTTGTAAATATTTTTTTCCATCTTCTTCACCAAAATGAAGCAAAACAAGTTTTTCATATAAAGTTGACTCTGAAAAATTAGGAAGGTCGTTTAATACTCCAAAATAATTCTGGGATGGAACAACGATTGCTTTATCCGAAAAAACCCATTCAGGATTAAGATAATTCCTAAGTTCGGGCATTGTAAGTCTGCTCTTATTCATAATCAACTAGGAAAATATTTAATTTATAAATCTTTCTAATTGTTACCATTATAAAATGTTAACATGTTTAGCATTATTTGACTTAAGAATCTCTTTAATACTTGTTTTAACTAAAGTTCTCAAGCTCCCACCACCAGCATAAACAATATCTTTTCTCAACAAAGTTTTATCAATATAAAAATCCCCTTTAAATCCAAATGGAGGAACTCCACCGGCCGGATATGATGTTAAAATTAAAACCTGATCTGAAGAAGCAATTTTTATTCTTTTTTTACAAATTTCTTTTAACTTCTCTTTGTTTACTCTTAATTCTGCTGAAACAATTGCAATAACCCCATTTCCATATTCTAAAGTTTCATCTAAATTAATAAAAACAATTGTCTTAACAATGTCTTTAAAATCAATATCTTTTTCTTTTATAGTTTTTAGAACATTTTCTTTATGATCAACCAGATTATCAAAAAAAATTTGTTCTGATTTTAAATTATTATCTTTGATATATTTCAAAAATTTGTTCTCAAAATCTTCTCCCATAAAAACTCGAAGCATTTTTAAATTTAAAAAACTAACGATTAAGGATGAATATAAAAATTAGAAGAGCTAAAGAAATAGATTTAATGGAAATAAAAAAATTGCAAGAACAAAATCATTTCAGCAATTTAAGTGAAGAAGAAAAGAAAAAAGAAGGATTTGTTAGTGTTGAAACAGATTTAGAAACACTAATTAAAATAAACCGAATCGGAATAATAGTAGCAGAGATTAATTCTAAAATTATAGGATATGAATTCCCGTTAGAAATAAATCTAGCCAACGATATCTTGTTACTAAAACCGTTTATTAAAAAAATTTTAAAATTACAATATAAAAATAAAAAAATAGAAGATTACAATCCAATAATTGCAGGACAAATTTGCATTGATAAAGACTATAAAAGACTTGGAATAGCAAGCAAAATGCATAAAAAATTCTTAGAAATGTTGAAAAATAAATATGACTTACTTGTAACAGAGATATCAAACCAAAATCAAAGATCTTATAATTGTGCAACAAAAAATCTTGGATTGAAAGTTATAGAAGAATATACCTCCAATAATAAAAAATGGTATATTCTAGTACAGGAGATCTAATTTATGATTTCCTTCGGAATTGAAAGTTCAGCACATACTTTCTCTGTAAGTATAGTTAAAGATGAAAAAATATTATCTGAAAAACGAGACATGTACAAAAGAGAACAAGGGGGAATTATTCCTTCTGAAGCAGCAGAGCATCATAAAAAAGTAAGAGAAAAACTACTGCAAGAATGTTTAGATGAATCAAAAATAAAAATAGATCGAGTAAATATTATTTCATTAACAACTGGCCCTGGTTTAGCTCCGTGTTTATTAACAGGATTAGAATTTGCAAAAAAATTATCAAAAGAAAATAAAATTGTTTTAGTTCCTGTAAATCATTTAATTTCTCATATTGAAATTGGAAAATTACTAACGAAAGCAAAAGATCCTGTTTCAATTTTAGCTACTGGTGCAAATACACAAATAATTGCATATGAAAATAAAAAATATAGAGTCTTTGGAGAAACATTAGATGTTGGAATAGGAAATATGTTAGATAAATTCGGAAGAGAAATTGGATTAGGTTTTCCAGCAGGTCCAAAAATAGAAGAATTAGCAAAAAATGGAAAATACATTGAATTACCTTATGTTGTAAAAGGAATGGATTTAAGTTTTTCAGGAATAATTACAAAAGCGGTTCAATTATACAAAAATGGAGTAAAGAAAGAAGATTTATGTTATAGTTTACAAGAGACAATGTTTGCAATGCTTACAGAAGTTACAGAAAGAGCAATGGCTCACTTAAATAAAAAAGAAGCGTTATTAATTGGTGGAGTTGCTGCAAACAAAAGACTAATTGAAATGTTAGAAATTATGTGTAAAGAAAGAAACGCAAAATTTTATTATGTTCCGATAAAATATTCCGGAGATCAAGCAGCGATGATTGCTTATACAGGTTTATTACAATATAAATCAAATAAAAAATTTTATGATAATTTAGATTTAAATAAAATTGATATTAATCCCAATTTTAGAATAGAACAAGTAAACGTTGACTGGCTTTAAAAAGGTTTATTAATTTTTCTGTAAACTTATTAATATGCTCAAAAGAACTTTAGGAGAATATTTTGGAATTGAAGAAAAGTTAATTAAAAACATCAATTATGTCGGAGTTAACATTTATCATATTGACGGTCCAACAGAAGTAATCCATTTTAATCAAGAAAAAGAATTAAAATCTTTTCTCGAAACACTAAACATTCTAAAAATAGAAAATCAAGGAAAAAATTTAGAAATGAAAGTTAATTTAAGTCAACAATTTAATGGTGATCGAAAAGTGTTTATAGATATTAAAACAAATTCTACACCGTTAGCTTATGAATTAATGAGAAATTTCAGTGTTTTAAATAAATTTTTGGAGTTGTATAAACATGATAGTTAAACCAGATTACATTGGATACTGGCTTACAGAACAAGGAATGAAAGGTTTTTTTAAAATAAACCTTAAAGAAGCACATCAAGAAAAAAATTCAATAAAATTTACTGGGACTTGCAAAGATTGCCTGGGTGAATCAGATATCAAAGGAAACCTCAATGGTAAAGAAGTTTACTTTGAAAAAAATTATACAAAAAAGAATGTTTCAAATGATGCCATTGACTCAACAATAATATACCACGGAGAAAGATCAAAAACATTTTATGAGGGTCAATATCATTCATTAGATTGGAAACATAAAGGAATATTTATATTTGAAAATTACCCATTGAATTTATCAAGAACACTTGAAGCCCTCCTCGATAAAGAGTTTGAGAAATAATTAATTTTCAGGTGCTTCTTCAAATAATTCTTTAGAAGGTGCATTAACAACCAAATCTTTGCTTGGTGTTTCTTTTAACAATTCTCTTGGAATTGCAAATTTATCTGGAGCTTCAAGGAATAATTCTAAAGGAAAATCAATTTTCTTAGGAACATTTAATTGATTAGGATTAACTTTACTAACAATTGGTTCAATTTCAAGATTTTTTATTTCAGGATGATAACTTTGTTTAAAATTGTTTATGATGGATAACGTGAAATTTCTCAAAAAAATAGACTTATGATCGTGTTTTATTGGTTTTCTTTTCAAACTCTCAGTAATCTTATTTAATTCCTCTAAATCATTAGTCCTCAAATTGTTATCAAGAATAAACTTAATACTCATATTTTTTTAAACGGATTTTCTAAAGTTTTAGTCCTTACATATTTCTCAAGCAATAACATACCATTGGCTAAAGTTTTATTTTGTTCAATAAGACTCCCTAACTTATCCGTAAGCTCTTTCATCCTAGGGTCTTCCTCTACCATTGTAACATTTTTAGCCGCTTCTTCAAAAATTCCAACTAGTTTATCAACCCTTTTAGTCAAATTGTTCATTGCAGATAAAAGGTCAATATTTTTATTTTGAAGTTCAAAATTTAAATCAATCAACTCTTTTGGAACCTTGGAAGTTCTCACCTTTTTTTCTTTCTTCACCATATTGCCCTTATTTTTATTGATAAGTTTATTAAATTTTTTTGTTGAATTATTCATTGCAGATAACAAATCAACGTTCTTATTATGTAACCCAATATTTTTATCGTGCAATTCAGTATTCAAATCAACTAAATCTTTTGAAACTTTAGAAATACTCTTTTTTTCCATTAACATCACCTAGATTAGAGTTAATAATTTAGTATTTAAAGTTTTAGTTTTTATGAAAACTCTTCCTAAATACATATAAATCACCATCATTCGAACCTTTTAATTTAATTTTATTTTCTAAAGTTAATTTTTTTGTATGACTTAAGATTTTCTCTACATAACCTTTAGGTGCGTTAAATATAAGTAATCCATCCTCATTAAGTATTTCACTTGAGCCTTGAACAAACAGTCCAATAAAAGGTTCAAAATAAGCTGCACATTGAGAGTAAATCACATCAGGTGTATCGAGTTTATTTTCTAGAACCAAAGAGAATATATCTCTTGCAACATATCCTGGAAATTCTTTAACACCATTAGGCAATCCTTCATGCCAATTGCTTAAGTTTGTAAAATTAGCAAAAATTGTATTTCCCATTTTAGACTCAGCTTTATTAACTAATTTAGATATTCCTTGAGGAGTTTCAGATTTAAATCCTGCATAACCTGCTCCAATTTCAATCAAAACAGACTTACCGTTTTGTTTTTCTTTGTCTAAAAGAATTTCAGTTAAATCATAACCTGATTCTTCTGCTAATTTAAAAGAACCTCCGCTTGAAGTCCAACTTCCTGGAGAGAAAAAAGATACTAAGGGGATCTTTAAACTGTTTGTATTTTGATAAACTGTTTTTAAGTATTCAAAAGGTTTTTTCCTTGAAGGGACTTTAACATTTGGTGGAATTCTCTGAGCTTGTATATCTCTAAAAAGACCCATTGAAATCTCGTCAGATAAATCTTTTAAAACTTCACCCTCAAGATAAGTTGGAATCTTTGAAATAATTTTATCTCTATTTCTATAAAACTTTTCTCTTTCAGATTTGCTTAAAGTAATTAATTTCATAAAAAAAAGAAATTTCAGGAGTTTTTAAACCTTTCTATTTTATACTACACTAAAGTAGTTACTCCATTCCACCATAACCGCCAGGAGGCATTTGAGGCATCGAACTACCTTTATTACTCGAAGCAGCTATAACATCATCTATTCTCAAAATTAATTCAGAAACTTCTGACGCAGATTTTACAGCTTGTGTTTTAATTTTCAAAGGTTCTATAACTCCTGCATTCCAAGCATCCATTAATTTGCCTTTCATAACATCAATTCCAAACCATTTTCCATTTTTATCATCGTGTTTAGATTTTAAATCTGTTAACATGTCTATTGGATCTAAACCTGCATTTTCAGCTAACGTTCTTGGAATTATTTCTAAAGAATCTGCAAAAGCTAAAACAGCTAATTGTTCTTTTCCGCTTAGTTTGTGAGCATATTGTCTTAGATGTTTACTTAATTCAATCTCAATACTTCCAGCACCTGCAACAACCTTTCCAGATTTCAATGCAGCTGAAATATCTCCTAAAGAATCTTTTATGGCTCTTTCAATCTCATCAATAACGTGGTTACTCCCACCTCTAACTAATATTGTAACTGACTTTGGATTTTTACATTCTTTAATGAATGTCATCATTTCATCCCCAACCTTTACTTCTTCAACAACACCAGAGTATCCTAAATCTTCATCATGTAAATCATTTAAATTGCTTACAACTCTTGCGCCAGTTGCTCTTGCAAGTTTATCCATATCACTTTTTTTAACTCTTCTTGCAGCATAAATCCCGGCCTTAGCTAAATAATGCTGAGCAACATCATCTATTCCTTTTTGACATATAACAACATTAGCTTTACTTCTAATAACTTTATCTGCCATATTTCTAATAATTTTTTCTTCTTGATCTAAAAAAGATTGTAATTGTTCAGGTGTAGAAATTTGAACTTTTGTATCAGTTTCAGGATTTTTAATTTCTAAAGCACAATCTAGTAATGCAATTTTAGCATTCTTAATCATTCGAGGCATTCCAGAATGAACTTTTTCTTTATCAATCAATATTCCCTGAATTAATTCAGTATCTTCAACACCATTGCCTTGTTTCTTTTCAATTTTAACATTATCTAAATCAAGGTTTCCATCATCATCTCTAATTTGCTTAACTGCTTTAACACATAACTCGGCAAGAAGTTCTTTATTACCCTCGGCACCTTTTCCAGTCATTGCAGTCATAGAAATACTCCTTAATATTTTTTCATCTTTTTCTGTAATTTTTTCAGCGATTTCATTTAAAATTTCTTGAGCCTTTTCAGCAGCTAATCTATAGCCTCTTGCTATAACTGTAGGATGAACATTATCATCAATCAATTTTTCAGCTTGTTTTAATAATTCTCCTGCCAATACAACAACAGTTGTAGTTCCATCTCCAACCTCATTTTCTTGAGTTTTTGCAATTTCAACTAGCATCTTAGCAGCAGGATGTTCTATCTGCATTTCTTGTAAAATTGTAACACCATCATTTGTAATGACAACATCACCTAAAGAGTTTACTAACATCTTATCCATTCCCTTAGGCCCTAAAGTAGTTCTAACGGTTTCAGCAACAGCCTTAGCGGCCATTATGTTATTCTTTTGAGCATCTTTTCCAGTGCTTCTTTGTGTTCCTTCTTGTAAAATAAAAATTGGTTGAACGGATTGTTGTGCCATTTTAAATACCCCCTAGATATCTTTTCTATAATTGAATCACTTTATAAAATGAGAGTTTTATAAATTTTTCTAAGCTTGTAATTAGTTATTATTAAGTAGTCACAAATAGAAAGGTTTATATATAAGTTGAGCTTGCTAGTTTTATGGAAGATGATAATTTTTTTAAAGAACGAGAATATATCGATTATGAATCTAGTAATATCTCGAAAAAAGAGATTCAAGAAAGATTATCATTTACCAAAAATGCAAGTTATGCATTGGTTATTGCTTTAGGAGGACTTATTGCTTACAGTGCTTTAACATACAATCCTTTAATAGATGAATTAAAACAAAAAAGAAATGAAGTATTTACAAAAAAAGAATCATTTTCATCACAAATTTCAAAAACAAAAGATAGTTTAAATCAAAGTTTAATTGATAGCGTTGTAAAATATCAAACCCAGTTAGATTCTTTAGATAATAGAATTGTAGAAGCTTCTTCAGAAGATAATAATACTTCGCCATAAGTAAATTTAATGATGAAAAATTTATTTATCAAGAATATAATGATAATTCTAAAAAAATATGATTAAACAAAATCATTTTGATATTAAAGAATAATTAGAAATAAAGCAATCTTTAAAAACTTACCAGAATAGAATAATAATATGGTAAATGAAAAACTTGCCCAGTTTGCAGAGACTTCTTCAAACGTAACAAAATTAAATTCAACTGCAATCAATCTAGTTGCTGCAATCGTAATTTTATTAATTGGACTAATCATTGGAAGATTCTTAAGCAATTTAACAAGAAAAATATTAAATGAATTAGAATTAGATCGGATTCTAAAAGAACAAGCAAGAATAAAAATTCCATTAGCACAACTAATCAGTTCTACAGTTAAATATGCCTCATATTTTATAGCAGTAGTTTTAGCATTAGGTCAGTTAGGTCTAAAAAGTTTTGTATTAAATGCCGTTTTAATTATTATCCTAATTATTTTAATAATATTTATGATATTATCATTAAAAGATTTTGTTCCAAATCTAATTGCGGGATTATTTTTGTATCAAAAAAGAAGTATAAATCCGGGAGAAATAATAGAAGTTAATCATATTGAAGGGGAAGTTCTAAGTGTAACCTTATTTGAAACTAAAATAAAAACAAAAAATCATGAAATCGTTTACATCCCAAATTCAGTTTTAACGAAAAGTTTAGTTATAAAAAAGAAGAGATAAAGGATTATTTTATACGTATAAATGTGTATAAATATTTTAAAAAGGTTTTTATATTAAAAGAAGATGTTTTATTTATGCAAGAAGTTATTAATAAAATAACACCGAGCAAAAAAGAACGTGAACAGGTTGATTCTCTAATTAAAAATTTTTTTAAAAAATTGAAACTAAAAGATGCGATTCCAGAAATTGGCGGTAGCATGGCAAAAGATACATGGTTATCTGGGGACTATGATATTGACGTTTTTGTTAAATTTCCTTATAAAATGTATAAAAATAAAGATATAAGCAAAGAATTACAAAATAGATTAAAAAATATTAAATATGAAGTTTTACACGGCTCAAGAGATTATTTACAGATTAAGCAAGGAAAATTTTTATTTGAATTAATTCCTGTAATAAGCATAAACCATTCTTCAAAACATTTAAACATTACAGATGTAAGTCCATTGCATGCTAAGTTTGTCAAAGAATTTAATAAAAATCCAGAACAAATTAGACTAGCAAAAGCGTTCTTAAAGGCAAATAATTTATATGGTGCAGAGTCTTACATCAAAGGTTTTTCTGGATACATAACAGAATTACTGGTTATAAATTATGGAAGTTTCCAAAATCTAATAAAAGCGGCAAGTAGATGGAAACAAACCACTATAATCGATATGAGTAATCATTACAAAAGTAAAGAAGAAATACTAAAAAATCTAAATAAAGATAAAATAACTAATTTAATATTAATTGATCCAGTTCAACCAGAAAGAAACGCTGGAACTGCACTATCAGAAGAAAAATATTTAGAATTTATTGAGACATGTAAATCTTATTTGAGAAACCCTAGCAATGAATTTTTTGAATTGAAAGAGTTTAATATAAAAAAATTAAAAGAAAAAAAGAATAAAAATAAATTGGTTATGTTTACAATAAAAGCGTTAGATGGAAAACCTGATGTTGTTGGAAGTAAAATTTTAAAAGTTTTTAATTATATTAAAAATAAAATTTCAGAAGAGGGTTATAAAGTTTTAGAAGGAAAATGGCAATGGAAAGAAGAAGCATTATTATATTATATTGTAAAAGATGAAAAATTGTCTGATAAAATTTTACATTATGGTCCATTTAAAAAAGATATAGAAAACGTAAAAAATTTCAAGAAAAAATGGAAAAAAGTTTACTTTGATAATGAAAGAGCTTATACAAAAATAAAAAGAAAATACAAAACAATTAATGCTTTCAACAAACAGTTTTTAAAAGATAATTTTATTAAAGAAAGAGTTAAAAAGATAGAGTTAGATGTTTACTAAACATGATTAATTTTAATATTGATCCCGTACTTTTAAAAATTGGGATATTTGAAGTAAAATATTATGGAATCATTTATGTTTTAGGTTTTATAATAACTTTTTTTTACCTAGATCATTTAAGGAAAAAAGGAAAATTAGAATTAAATAAAGATCAGATTTACGATTTACTATTTTATTTAATAATTGGAGTTATATTGGGATCAAGATTATTTGAAGTTTTATTTTGGAACCCAAAATATTATTTTAATCATTTATTTGAAATTTTTATGATTTGGAAAGGAGGGTTAAGCTTTCATGGAGGATTATTTGGTGCCTTAGTTTCAGCTTATTTATTTACAAAAAAAAATAAAATTAGATTATTAAACTTAGCCGATAATATAATAATTCCAACAACTTTAGCTCTAGCTTTAGGAAGAATTGGAAATTTATTAAATTCTGAAATTTATGGAACAATAAGTAATTTTCCATGGTGTTTTAATTTTGCAACTGTAGAAGGATGTAGACACCCTTACCAGATCTATTCTTCATTTGCACATTTAATTTCATTTTTTATTTTATTAAAATTAAACAAAAAAGAAAATAAAGAAGGTTATATGTTTTTTATGGGAATCTTTCTATTTGGAATTACTAGATTTATTTTAGATTTCTTTAGAGAAGATCCTACTTGGTTTGGATTAACATTAGGACATTATTTTAGTTTAATTCTAATAATTTTATCAAGTTATTTATTATTTAGAGAAAAGATTATAAACCTTTAAAATTGGATGAAAAATATGAAACAAGAATTACAAAAAGCGATAAGTAAAGAAATGTTGATCTCAGAAGTTATTGAAAAATATCCTAGTACAATTGAAACTTTATTGATGACTGGAGTTCATTGCATTGGATGTCATGTTTCTTACTTTGAAACATTAGAGCAAGGAATGAAAGGGCATGGAATGAGTGATGAAGAGGTAAATGAGGTTATTGAAGAAATGAATAAAGTTGTTGAAAATGAAAAGCTAAATGACAATAATGAATTTAAAATCACAGAAAAAGCTTATGAAAAAGTTAAAGAAGTTTTAAGTAAAAATAAAAAATACATTGGCTTAAGAATAGAAGTTATTCCTGGTGGATGTGCTGGTTATATGTATAATATTACTACAGAAAATAAAACAAATAAAGAAGATAGAATAATAAATGAAAAAAATGTTAAAATTATAATAGATGAAAAAAGTTTTGATTTATTAAAAGGAGCAAAATTAGATTATGTTGATTCTTTGCAAGGAGCCGGATTTAAAATTCATAATCCAAACGCAAAATCAACTTGTGGCTGTGGACATTCTTTTGGTTAAATAAAATGAGCTTCAAAAATTATTGTGGAAATTTGCAAGAAATTAGTTTAAAAAAGATAAGTGAAATGCCAGATTATGATGGGTTTCCTGTGATTGGAAATCCAATTTCTTATCATTGTTTATTAACAAAAAAACAATGCGTTGGAGCAGAAGATGGAATTTTTATATGGTCTAATGATAAATTCTCTTTAGAGATTATTGAAAAATGTCCGAGTAAAAAAATAGAAAACATTGTTAATGAATAATTTTATATATCTAAAAATTAATTCAAAATCATGAAAGAGGTTCATAATACAAAAGGTTCTAATTTAAAAGATATTATTCTAGGTGGTCAAGATGGTTTGGTTAACGTTCTTGGAGTTATTTTAGGTGTAGCGGCTGCAACATATGAAACAAGAATAGTAATCGTAGCCGGATTAGCAGCAACTTTCGCAGAATCAATATCTATGGCAGCAGTTGCATATACTTCAACAAAAGCGGCTAAATCTTATTATTTGTCACAATTAAATCAAGAAAAAAAAGAGATTAATGAAATACCAAAAATCGAAAAAAAAGGAGTTTATGAAATTTATTATAAAAAAGGATTTCGTGGAAAATTATTAAATGATATTGTAAAAAAGATTATTTCTAATAAAAAAATATGGTTACAGACGATGATGATTGAAGAGTTGGGAATTTCTAAGAATGATTATGAAAATCCTAAAAAAAGTGCATGGATTGTTGGTTTAAGTGCAATAATTGGAAGTATAATTCCTTTATTCCCATTTTTCTTCTTACCTGTTAATTATAGTATAATCACTGCAATAGTTTTAGCTACATTATCTCTATTTATTACAGGAAGTATAAAAGCAAAATTAACCGTTGGAAATGAATTAAAATCAGGTTTAGAAATGTTAACAATAGGAATGTTAGCTGCATTAGCAGGATATTTAGTTGGATATTTATTTAATATTTATTTTTGAAAAAAAGAAAAAAAAGAAATTAGTCATTAACTTCTATTACAAAATTAATATTTTTTGTGTTTTTGGTAACAGTCTCTACAATAAACTGGTTTACCTTCTCTTGGTTTGAAAGGTACTTCACATTCTTGACCACAGTCTCCACAAGTTGCCTTATGCATTTCTCTTGGTCCGAAGTTGTTTCCTCTGAAACCTCCGCCTTGGAATCCCATTTTCGTTATTCTCCTTGTTTTAATTAGTTATACTAAGATTACTAGAAGTAGTCCTTTGTATACTGATAATTACAAAAAAATGGTGGTATATAAAACTATGCTTTTAGAAGTGTTTGTGTTATCCAAATAATTTATTTACATTAAGCCCTTTTTATTGTATGAGCAATAATTGAAATTATAAACAAGATTACAAATATCATTGCAAACCACTTTGCAATTGTAAATGAAAGTCCGGAAATGAATCCAAATCCAAATATTCCTGCAACCAAGGCTATAATCAAAAATATAATTGCCCAACCTAACCAACCGCCTACACCCTTTCCATTTATTTTATTTTTCATGTTTTAAATTGATTTTGTTATATCATTTGAATCTAATGTAACTGCAGTTTTTGCTAATGCCCTTCCATTTAAAGTCGCACCAGTTAATAAATTAATGTTTGTCTGATCTAATATATTTCCATTAAAAACGGAAGTTGTTCCAAGAGTTGTTGTATCGGCAACTACCCAAAAAATATTCTTTGCTTGAGCCCCTCCGATTAATTTAACCTGTGTAGCAGAAGCAAGATCAAGTGTTCCGGCTATTTGAAATACCCATACATCAGTAGAGTTTCCAGAGATTGTAACATCTGTAGGAATTATTACACTAGTGCTCCATTTATACACACCAGAACTAAGTGTTAATCCTCCAATGTTTCCGGCTCCAACTTCATTAAAACAGGCTGATAACCCATTAGCAGTATCGTATGCAAGTTCAAGATCTCCTATTGCTGTAGTCAAAACAGTAGGTGTTGGAGAGGTATAATCCGCTGCATAAACTTTTCCAGTAACTAAAGATGATGTTGAAAATGTATTTGAAGGATCAGCAATCAATCCAAATCCAGTAATCGCGGTGCTATCAATTGGACTAACTCCTAAGTCTCCAACAATTGAAGTAGTTCCAGTTGTTGAAATTCCAGTTTTTGTTAAAATAACAAAATCGCCTGCTGTTCCAAGATTTACATTTACTAAAGGACATGATTCAGAAACGATTTCCGTTACCTCAATTATTGAAGTATCATTTATAGTTCCATTTCTAGCAGTTATAGTTGTGGTTCCAATGGCCAATGCATTAACCATTCCAGTAGAACTTACACTTGCAACAGTTAAATTACTTGAACTATAATTAATCGTTGTAACAATTATATTTCCATTCTGATCCATACCTGTAGCGTTCAACTGTTTTGTTGATCCAACGGAAACATTTGCTGAGGTAGGAGTTAATAAAATTGTAGTTAAAATTAATGACTCTGCTGGCGGATTCGTATCTCCACCGGTTCCACCATCACTACTTCCACCCCCTCCACCAGAAGAACCACTACCACCGCCAGAGCTACCGCCGGAGTTGTATTTAGTTGTAAAACTCATTAAAAAATTCTTTGTTAAAACATTACCGGATAAACCTTTAACCCCTGTAGTAATTGTAATGGTGTATTGTGTATTAAAATCAAGTTCGTCTAGTGGATTAAATATAAAAACTTTTTTTATTGCATCAGAAGTAATAAGTCCTTCTATAAGTTCTTCATTTGAGCCTTTTACCATAAAAGTGTATTGATTGACCGTTTCAATGTCCATTGATTCGCTAAAAGTTATAATAATATTATTAAGAATATCTTGATCTTCAGCAAAATTTAATGGAAAAGTGTTTACTATAAAAATAGACTTAGAATCCTTCGGCATAACTTCTGTAGAAAAATTTGTTTTTGTAATCTCATCAAAGGAAGTTGTAACTGCTCCTTCAATTGAATAAGGGCTTGCAAATGCTACTATTGCTATTAATATTAAACCTAATCCTACTAATGACCAAACTAGCCATCCTGCAAAAGGTCTTTTATTAATTTTTGTTTCCATTGTTCTAAAAGTATAACTCTATGAGTATATATGTGTGAGCTGTATGATGTTATACTCGTTTGAGAAGGGTAATTATGGGGTTTTATGATAAAATCTAAAAAAATGTCTTCATTAATAGCTGATATTTATAGAATCAATAAAGATAACCTTTAAATAAAACTTTATTTTAATAGAAATATGATTTATGATGTCATTATAATTGGTGCGGGTGTAACTGGATTAGCTTCAGCAATGTATTCTGGAAGATTAAATCTGAAAACATTAGTTCTTGGGATGAACTCTTCAAATGAATTACCTATTGGAGGAATAATAACTTTAACAGAAGTTGTAGAAAATTACCCTGGTTTTATTAGATTAACTGGAAGTGAATTAGCTCAAAAAATGAAAGAGCATGCTTTAGATTATAAAAATAATGTTGAAATTAGAGAAGATCTAGTTATTGATATAAAAAAAGAAAAAAATTTATTTAAAATTTTAACAAAAATAAAAAAAGAATATTTATCAAAAACAATAATTTTTGCAACAGGAACAAAATGGAGAAAACTTACAATGAAAGGCGCTTTAGAATACGAAAGCAGAGGAGTACATTATTGCGCATTATGTGATGCAACAATGTTTAAAAATAAAATTGTTGTAGTTGTTGGCGGAAGTGATTCAGCGGCAAAAGAAGCACTATTACTATCAGAATATGCAAAAAAAGTTTACCTCATTTATAGAGGAGAAAAAATAAGACCAGAACCAATAAATGGAGAACGAATTAAAAAAAATAAAAAAATTGAAGTTATTTTAAAAACAAATATTATTGAAATTAAAGGTAAACAATTTGTTAATGAAATAATTTTAGATAATAAATACAAAGGAAAAAATAGTTTACAAGTTGAAGGTGTTTTTGGTGCAATCGGAAGTGATCCATTATCAGAACTTGCTAAGAAATTAAAAGTTAAAGTTAATGAAAAAAACGAGATTATAATTAATCACCAAAATTCTGAAACAAATATTTCTGGAGTTTTTGCTGCTGGTGATGTAGCAAATAAAGAGTTTAAACAAGCAATTACTGGAGTAGCGGAAGGGGTTACAGCAACTTATTCGGCATATAAATATATTAAAAAAAGCTAATTATTTCCTATGGAAAAATTTTTGCACGACGCACCCCGAGAGCCCGATTCGAGCCACCAGGATTCCAGTTGCAGTCGAGCCCAGCCCAATCCGAGCCAGAGTCGAGCCTCACAACACGAGCATCATCTTTCTTTGGTTTACCATTTACTCTAAACAAGTATAAATTTTTATTTGTAATCCAATTATAAACTGAATTAGTCTCATTAACGTCATTAGAATCTAAAATTGATTTTAATTCCTTTTGAGGATTTGTTTGAGTTACAAATCCCTTTGCTCCAACAATATCTTCTAAAATAGAAAATTGCGTTGGAAGATTATAATCATGAATGACTTCATCCTTTCCACTTTTCTTATAATTAATTCTTGTCAACGTCATCAACCAATAATCATTGAATGATTTTTGTAAAAAATCTCTTGCTTTTTCAATATCATTTTTATAACTTGAATCTTTATTCCTGAATAAAGAGCTGAATAAAGAATGATATAATTGTGCATTTCCTACATAAAAACCATTATTTTTAATTGAATTGTTTGAATATTCCGCCCATTGGTCTTGTGTCTTGCTCGCATTATTTTCTAAG